>CAZJQP010000046.1:22913-38065 GCA_964548225.1 uncultured Blastocatellaceae bacterium
TTCTTTGACGCAGATTCAAAGCGCAAAGAACTTGAAATTTTAGAAGCACAAATCGGCGAGCCGGATTTTTGGAATGATTCGCAGAACGCGCAGAAAATTGTCCAGCAGAGAAGTCGAATTGAAAAGGCTTTGACGCATCAGGAAAATTTTGAAACCGCGATTTCGGATGCGGAAGTGTTATTTGAATTTGCTGAAACGGACGAAAGTTCGGGACAAGAATTGCAAAATTTGATTGCAAAACTCGAAACCGAAGTCGCCGAAGCCGAAACTCAGAGTTTGCTTTCGGGCGAAACGGACGCGAATAACGCGATTTGCTCGATTCAATCGGGCGCGGGCGGCACGGACGCGCAAGATTTTGCCGAAATGCTTTTGCGGATGTATCTGCGTTGGGCGGAACGCAAAGGTTTCAAAGTCGAAATTTTGGACGAGCAATCGGGAAGCGAAGCCGGAATAAAATCGGCGACTTTTCGTGTTGAGGGCGAATATGCTTACGGACTTCTTTCGGCGGAAGCGGGCGTTCATCGGCTTGTGCGGATTTCGCCGTTTAATTCGGGCGGAAGCCGTGAAACTTCGTTCGCGTCGCTTTTTGTTTCGCCGGAAATTGACGAAAATATCGAAGTTGAAATAAACGACAAAGATTTGCGCGTTGACACTTATCGCTCATCGGGCGCGGGCGGTCAGCACGTTAATGTTACGGATTCGGCGGTCAGAATTACGCATCTGCCGACGGGAATTGTCGTAACGTGCCAAAATCAGCGTTCGCAACTCCAAAACCGCGCCGTCGCCATGCAGGTTTTGCGCTCGAAACTTTATGAACTTGAGATGGAAAAACGCAAATCCGAAACCGCCGAACTCGAAGCAAACAAACAAGATATTTCGTTCGGTTCGCAGATTAGAAACTACGTTTTGCATCCGTATCGTTTGGTAAAAGACACGCGAACAAAATTTGAAGTTACGGACGTTGACGCGGTTTTAGATGGCGCGATTGATGAATTTATTAAGGAATTTTTGTTGTTTAAGAAAAGCGCATCGTAAATTTAGTTTCTGGTTTCTCGTTTCTGGTTTCTCGTTAAAAAGCTAAGAACCAGAAACGAGAAACCAGAAACGAGAAACCAGAAACCTAAAGAATGGCATCAGAAGTAAAAAAACGAACTCCCTCAAAAACCGATTCGCTCGGCAATGAAATTGCGGCGATTGTCTTTTTGGCGATGGCGATTTTGGTTTTTTTGTGTCTTATTTCATACAGTCCTGACGATCCATCAATCATTACTGCTTCATCGCAAAAAACGCAGAATTGGATTGGAATGGTCGGCGCAAATATTGCCGCATTTTTGATTTCGTTTGTCGGTTGGACGGCTTATTTTTTACCTGCTTTGCTGGCTTTGGTTGCCTGGCGTTTTTTCCGTGCCGAAAAATTGACTTTTTCATTTAGCCGCATTATCGGCTATGTTCTGTTTATCGTTTCAGGTGCAAGTTTGCTCACACTTTTCGGAGCTTACGGCGGAGTTACAGGTGCGTTTTTTGAGCAAGTATTTTCGAGATTCTTAGGCAGAATCGGCACAGGAATTTTGCTTTTTGCGTTTTTGGCAACCGCTTTTGTTTTGATTACCAATCTTTCGCTTCTGTCATTTTTAGGTGATTTTGGCTGGGCTTGGGAAAATTTCCGCATACGTTTTGACGAATGGCGCGGAAAACGTCAGGAATTGATTGAAGCGAACAACCAAGGAGCGCAGGAACGTGCCGAAAAACGCCGCGAATCACGGCAGGAAGTTCAGCCGGAAAAAACGGCGAAACCTGAAAAAATCGAAAAGACGGAAAAACCGCTTGAGCCGGAAGAAATGCCAACCATTTCTGTTGGCGACACGGTTTCTGCGCCCGTCGTTGTGGAAGAAAAAAAGGAAACCGTAACGAAGAAAGTTACCGATATTTTCAACCTCTCAAAAAATTTCAAAGAGAAAGAGAGCGGAGATTTACTCGAAATTGACGGCGAAGTGTCGGATTTCGACCGCGAAACCGAAGAATTGCCGCCGAAGGCTTTTACTTCCGAAGAAGATATTTTAGGAATTTCAAAACCGTTGGATTTAATCGCCGAAAGCGAAAAAATCCCGATAACCCCGATTCAGGAAACAGGCGATTTAGATTCGGATTTTCTCAAAATTAAGGACGAACCGAAAGAAATTCCGCCGCCTAAAAAAGCGCAGACTTTTGAAAATTACGCTCTGCCGACGACAGATTTTTTAACGCCTGCCGCGGCGCGAATTGAGCAGAAAGACGAAGAACTTCTTGGCATCGCGCAAGAGCTAACTGATAAAACTAAAGAATTTAACGTAACCGGACGAGTAATGCACATCTGTCAAGGTCCGGTCGTAACGACTTATGAATTCAAACCTGACCCGGGCGTGAAATATTCTCGCGTAACAGGTTTGGCAGACGATTTATGTCTTGCCTTAAAAGCCGAATCAATCCGCATTGACCGTATTCCGGGCAAAGCGTTTGTCGGCATCGAAGTTCCGAACCGCGAACGAGAAACAATTCAACTGCGCGAAGTTATCGAATCGAAAAAATTTCAAGCGTCCGATTCGCTTCTGTCCGTCGCCCTTGGCAAATCTATTGACGGTTTAAATTACGTTGCAGATTTGGCGAAAATGCCGCATTTGCTCATTGCGGGCGCAACCGGCGCGGGCAAATCGGTTGGCGTAAATACACTGATTGTTTCGATTTTGTATAAGGCGAAACCCGATGAAGTCAAATTGATTATGGTTGACCCGAAACAGGTCGAACTCAATGTTTATGCTGATATTCCGCATCTTGCCACGCCAATTATCACCGACCCGAAACGTGCTTCCGTCGCGCTGAAATGGGCTGTCGGGCAGATGGAAAGACGCTACAAAGACCTCGCCGCGTGGGGCGTTCGCAACATTGACGGTTATAATTCTGAGGTCAAACGCCGCAACGAAGCCGGACAACTCACGGACGAAGGCGAACCGCACAAAAAATTGCCGTATCTCGTAATTATCATTGACGAACTCGCAGATTTGATGATGGTTGCGGGCAAAGAAGTTGAAGAATCAATCACAAGATTGGCGCAGATGGCGCGAGCCGTCGGGATTCATCTCGTTTTGGCGACGCAACGCCCGTCGGTTGATGTCATCACGGGTTTGATTAAAGCAAATTTTCCGTCGCGTATTAGTTTTCGCGTCTCGTCGAAAGTTGATTCGCGCACGATTATTGATTCAAACGGCGCGGAAAGTCTTTTGGGCAAAGGCGATATGCTCTTTTTGCCGCCCGGAACTTCAAATCTTATCCGCGTTCACGGCGCGTTTGTTGACGAAAAAGAAATTTCAAAAATCGTCGAACACATCAAAGCGCAAGGCAATCCCGAATACGATACGACAATTACGAAAACCGACGAAGAACTTGACGATTCCGACGATTTACCGGGCAAGCGCGACCCGCTTTTCTGGGAAGCCATCAAAACCGTCGTCCGCAACAAAAGCGCATCAACCTCGCTTCTGCAACGACATCTACGCATCGGCTACGGACGCGCCGCCGCCATTTTAGACGCAATGGTGCGCGAAGGCTACATCGGCGAAATGGACGGCAGCAAACGCGCCAGACCTATTTTAGAAGCCGCTTACGAAGTTCTTGAACAGATGGAAAACGGCGGAGAGTTTTGATTTGAAATTCTTTGCGAACTTTGCGCTTTCGCGGGAAATTCTTTCAAAACAAAGGTTTCCACAGTTTTCCACAGAAGTTGTGAAAAACTTTGTGGAAAACTGCTTTACAGAAGTGTTAAATCGTTATTTTCAAACGACTTTTAGCAAATTGCACATTGAATATGCAAGAAAATTTGTCAAAATTATAACTCCAAATATTTCAACATTTGCGCGATGTTTCTTAAACTTAAATCTGTGTTAATTTTTGGCTGTTTGCTCGTTTCGTGCGGGCAAAATGATAAAAAACAAGTTTTTTTGACGCAAACACCGAAAATAATCTCAGAATCGGCAATAAACATCAACACGGCGAATGGCGAAACTCTCGAAAAACTTCCGAACATCGGCGCGAAAACAGCGCAGGAAATCATCAAACATCGGGAAAAATTCGGCGCGTTTCGCAAGCCGGAACACTTGCTTTTCGTGCGCGGAATCAGCGACCGACGGTTTCGTGAAATCAGAGATTTAATCAAAACTGAGTAATAAAAAGAATTATTTAGCCGCGTTCATCTGCGGGTGATTTTTTGTCTAAATATACACCAAGTTGCGCGTTTTTCCGGTTTTTGTGTTATTCTGCGTTGAAAATCAAATGATTAACGCCTCGTTGAAAAAATCTTCAGCAGATTTCACGCCTTATCCTTTGCTTTGGCTGTCGGTATGTTTTGCGTTCGGGATTTTGGTAGCGAATTTTTTTGCCTTTGGCTGGCAGATTTCGCTGATTCTGTGTCTGACATTTTCGATTCTTTCTGCTTTCAGGCAAAAAGTCGCTTTAATTTTTCTTTCATTGGCGTTTGCATCGGTCGGCGCGTTGATTTTTCAGATTGAAAATCAAACGATTTCGCCGAATCGTTTGAAACGTCTTTTAGATGAAAATCAAATTAATTCAAGCGATCCGATTGAAATTGAAGGCGTTTTGCGCGGCAAACCGGAACTTGCCGTCGGCGGATTTACGCTCGAAATTGAAACCGAAAAAGCGATTTACAAAGGCGCGGAGATGAAAATTTCCGGCAGAGTGAGGCTTTTCGCGCCCGTTTCAGATGAGCAAATCGCGGCGGAATATGAGCAGTTATATCTAAATTACGGCTCACGAATCCGTGTCGCTTGCAATCTTCGGCGCGAAGAAAATTACCAAAATCCGGGCGCAATTTCGTATAAAAAAATTCTCGACGATGCGGGGCTTGACGCAACGGCGACGCTGAAAAGTCCTTTGCTTTTGGAGAAAATCGGCGACGAAAAAGTTTTTGCGCCGCTCGCCTGGGTTTATGAGCAGAGGCAAAATTTAATTCTCGAATTTCACCGCAAATTCAGCGTTTCGACAGCCGGAGTTTTGATTGCTTCGCTACTTGGCAACGACGGCTTTTTGGACAAAAACACGGCGGAGATTTTCCGTGAAGGCGGCACCTTTCACGTTCTCGTAATTTCCGGTTTGCACATCACTTTTATCGGCGGTTTGACGCTTCTTTTTGTGCGGTTTTTTACTCGCAAAAGGCTTTGGCAATTCGTCATTGCCACCGTATTTTTATGGTCATATTCGCTGGCAGTCGGCGCAAATGTGCCGGTTGTGCGGGCGGCAATTATGTTCACGATTTTGCTGTTTTCGTTAGTGATTTATCGTCGCGGAACGCTTCTAAATTCGCTCGGAGCAAGCGTTTTGATTTTACTTGTTTGGCGACCAAACGATTTGTTTGCGCCGTCGTTTCAGCTAACGATTATGAGCGTTTTGGCGATTGTTGCGTGTGCGTTTCCTTTGATAGAAAAACTTCGCAATATCGGCAGTTGGTCGCCGTTGGCGAAAACGCCTTTTCCGCCGAATGTTTCGCCTTTTTTGAAACGATTTTGTGAAACACTTTACTGGCGCGAAGCAGTTTGGGAACGAGATTTGGCGCGGCAGATTTGGACGGCGAAAATTTTCAAATCGCCTTATCTTAAATGGCTTGAAGCGCGAGGATTGCAAGGCGTTTTCAGCTATCTTTTTGAAGCAATTTTAGTTTCGCTGATTGTGCAGATTTGGCTACTTCCGTTGACGATTTTATATTTTCACCGTGTCCCGATTTTTGGCGTTTTTTTGAATATTTGGGTTGGCATTTGGATTGCGCTCGAAAGTTTTGCGGCGGTTATCGCCGTGTTTTTCGCACAAGTCAGCGATTCGTTGGCTTTGCCATTGATAAAACTCACGGAAATTTTTAATTGGTTTTTGCTTTCGATTCCGAATGTTTTGACCGAAAATTATTGGGCAAGTTTTCGTCTGCCGCACTATTCGGGTGCGATGAAAGCCGTTTATTTTCTGTATTTTGTGCCGATTTTGATTTTGACGATTTTTTTGAACGGCTGGAATCCGTTTGCTTTAATTCGAAATTTCAAATCCGGCATTTCAAAAAATCTTCTGCGTTTCGCATACATTTTGCTGTTTGGATTTTTGTTTTTGATTTTGTTTCATCCGTTCAGCGCACCGCAGACGGACGGGCGATTGCGTGTTGATTTTCTTGATGTCGGACAAGGCGATTCGGCGTTAATTACGTTTCCGAATGGTGAAACTCTTTTAGTTGACGGCGGCGGACGGCGAAGTTTTGAAAAAATCAAAGTGCAAAACGATTTCGCAGAAGAATTTTTCGAGCCGGACGCGCAAGGCATCGGCGAATCGGTGGTTTCGGCGTTTTTGTGGGAACGTGGTTATTCAAAAATTGATTATATTTTGGCGACTCACGCCGACAGCGACCATCTGCAAGGACTTTCGGATGTTGCCCGAAATTTCTACGTCAAAAACGCGATTTTCGGGCGCACACCTTTTGCCGACGAAGATTTCAACGAACTTTTTTCGATATTGGAAAAACGCCGAATCAATTCGGTAAAAATCTCACGCGGCGATGTTTTAAGGTTTGGTGAAGTCAAAATCGAAGTTCTTTACCCCGAAAATACGGACGAAATTTCGGACAATAATCATTCGATAGTTTTGCGGATAATTTACGGCGAGCGGAAAATTTTGCTCACCGGCGACATCGAAAAAGAAACGGAAAATGAATTGCTAAAAAATCCGCAAATGTTGCAATCAGACATAATAAAGGTCGCGCATCACGGAAGCCGGACTTCTTCAACTCAAGATTTTATCAACACGGTTCGAGCAGAAATCGCCGTTATTCCGGTTGGTAAAACTTCGCCTTTCGGACATCCGCACACGGAAGTTTTGGAGAGATGGAAAAACACAAACGCAGAAATTTTTACCACCGGCGAGCGCGGAACAGTTACAATTTTGACCGACGGAAAGAATTTGCAAATCGAAACATATCTACCATAAAAATACAAAAGCCCGAAGGCTATTAAATACAAACCTTCGAGCGTTCCAACACAATCCTAATGCAATAGTTTTAACACTTTATGTTTAACATGTCAATAATTTTTTTCCACAGCCACAAAATTTAATGCTTAAAATGTCTTGCTCCCGTAAAGACCATCGCCAAATTATGCTCGTTTGCGGCTTCGATAACTTCTGCGTCTTTGACCGAACCGCCGGGCTGAATTATGGCGGAAATGCCGAATTTGGCGGCTTCGTCTATGTTGTCGCGGAACGGGAAAAACGCATCGGACGCGAGAACGGAATTTTGCAAAGGCAAATTAAATCTTTCGGCGCGAACCGCCGCGATTCTCACGGAATCAACACGGTTCATCTGACCTGCGCCGACTCCGATTGTTTGATTTTCATTAGCGAAAACAATCGCGTTTGACTTAACGTGCTTGCAAACTTTCCACGCAAAAAGCAAGGCTCGAATTTCTTCTTGCGTCGGTTTTTTTTCGCTAACAATCTTTAAATCCGATACGGAAATTTGCAAAATATCGCGGTCTTGGACGAGAAAACCGCCCGAAATTTGTCTGTATTCCAAACTCGGAAGATTTGCCGTTTTTTCGACGCGCAGAACGCGCAGATTTTTCTTCTTTTTGAAAATTTCCAACGCTTGCGGCTCGAAATCCGGCGCGATGACGACTTCGGTAAATACTTCATTGACAGAGGTTGCAACCTCAGCGTCAACCGTTTCATTGAAAGCGACGATGCCGCCGAAAGCCGAAATCGGGTCGGTCGAAAGTGCGCGGCGATAGGATTCTTCATTGCTCACACCAACGCCAACGCCTGAAGGATTTGTGTGTTTGATAATCGCACAGGCGCGTTCTTGAAAATCGCAAACTAAATTCCACGCGGCTTCGGCATCAACGTAATTATTAAAAGACATTTCTTTGCCGTGAATTTGTTCAGCGCGGGCAATTCCGCCCGTTTCGTTTGTTTCGTAAAGCGCGGCTTTCTGATGCGGATTTTCGCCGTAACGCAAATCGGCAACTTTGGCGAGTTCGATAAATTGAAGTTCGGAAAAATCTTCTTTTGAAGTTTCGATTTTTTCTTCCGAATCTTCTTCTGATTCGATAAATATCAAATTTTGCAAAGGGTTAAACGGTTCGAGAAAATCCAAATCTGCGTTTGAAAGTTGTTTTGCAAGATACGAAGAAATCGCCAAATCGTAGCTTGCCGTGCGCGTGTAGGCGAGCGTTGCCAGACGTTGGCGCGTTTCGAGGCTTAAACTTCCGTCGTTTGCGTTTAATTCTTCGGTGATGTTTGAATAAAGTTTCGCGTCCGTAACCACAGCAACATCACGCCAGTTTTTTGATGCTGAACGAATCATCGCCGGTCCGCCGATGTCTATATTTTCAACGGCTTCTAATAGTGTAACATCTGCTTTTTCAATAGTTTGCTCAAACGGATAAAGATTGACGACGACTAAATCAATCGGTTTGATGCTGTGTTCACTCATTGATTGAACGTGATTTTCGTTATCGCGTAAAGCGAGAAATGCGCCGTGAATTTTCGGATGCAGAGTTTTTACTCTGCCGTCCATCATTTCGGGGAAATTTGTAATGGAAGAAACTTCCGTTACTTCAATTTTGTTTTCGCGCAGAGTTTTTGCCGTGCCGCCGGTTGAAATTATTTCAACACCGAATTTTTTTAATTCTTCGGCAAATTCAATGATGCCGTTTTTGTCCGAAACGCTGATAAGTGCGCGTTTGATTTTTCTTAATTCATTCATAAATATAAAGTTTTGAGTTCCAAATTCAGTTGGCAAATCGCGTGCGAAGCAATGCGGTCTTGACGTTGATTAAAATTCGAGTTTATCGCCGCAAAGTAAATATTTCGTTTCGTGTATATTTGCGCCAACTGAAGTTGAAACTCAAAACAAAAAAAGCGGTCAAAATAGACCGCTTACGCTGGAAGCATAATGTTTTAGCACAATTTTACTGAGTCTTGACATTAAAAAAAGAAACGCCCCAAGAATAAAAGACTCAGCAGAAATGCTAATGTATAAATGACGATTTTGATAAGACTCATAAAATTTTTTATCCTGTAAGAGTCCGAAAATGGTAACGACCAAACTGTTATTTTAGTTCCGATTTTAATTTAATGTCAAAACTTCGCCCTTCATTTTTCCTCAGTTTCGCCGTATTTGCGGTGATTTTACAATTATTTAACAATTCTGCCGCGCAGAGCCTCGAAGCAAACGTCAAAATTGTATCAATCGAACCGCCGATTTTGCGAGTTGAAGGCAAATTTTCAAATGAAAGAACGGGCAAAAATTGGACGTTTCTAAATTCCATCGCCGGTGTGGAAGATTTGGGCGAAAAAATTTCGGACTTTGGTTTGATTGACAAAAACGGTCAAACGGTTGCCGTCAAAAAACTGCAATCGGGCGAATATCTGGCGGAAAATTCGGCAGTCGGATTTTCGTATAAACTTGATTTGCGGCGCAAAGAAAAAATCGCTTCAATGGCGCATATTTCTTGGCTCTCAAGCGAAGAAGGGCTTTTGATGCTCGACGATTTATTGCCGCAATTCGGAAAGGAAACTAAAGCGATAATCGGTTTTGATTTGCCCGAAGGCTGGCGCGTTGGAGCAAATGAATTAAATGCGGGGCGCAATTCTTTTACGGTTTCCGATATTGAAAAAACCGTTTTTTACGTTGGGAAAAATTGGCGCGAAAAAAGTTTCGGCGTGTTGAATTTATTGATTTCGGGCGATTGGCAATTTTCCGATACCGAAGCGGCAAGCGCAGCGTTTGAAGTTTTTCGAGAATATGAAAAACTTTTCGGCGCAATGCCGAATGAAAGTCAGCAAATTTTTTTACTGAAATTTCCCAAAGGCACACAAACCGGAACTTGGGCAGCCGAAACACGCGGCGCGAATATCGTGATTTTGTCGAGCGATATGCCGTTTCAAACGCAAGGAATTCAACGTCTGCACGAACAATTCCGACACGAAATTTTTCACTTTTGGATGCCGAACAATTTGGCTTTAAGTGGAAGCTATGATTGGTTTTATGAAGGTTTCGCGCTTTATCATTCATTAAAGACAGGCGTTGCGGTTAATCGTTTGCGGTTTGAGGATTTTCTCGACACTTTGAGCCGCGCATACAATCTCGACAGTTTTCAAACGCAGAGAATTTCTTTAATCGAAGCCTCGAAAAATCGTTGGTCAGGCGGAAATTCGCAAGTTTATGCGCGTGGAATGTTGACGGCTTTTTTGTGCGATATTGCAATTTTGAAAGAAAGCAAAGGCAAACGCGATTTGACCGAAGTTTTGCGCGAAATTTATCAAAAACATCGCAAACCGAATAAAGAAGTTGACGGAAACACGGCGATTTTACAAATTTTGGAAGCACGGCGCGAACTGAAAACAATCGTTGAAAAATATATTAAAAGCGCGGAAAATATTGAGTGGCAAACCGATTTGGAATCATTCGGCATCGAAGCCAAAGTAGAAAATTCTTTTACAAAATTAGTCGTAAAAGCGAAATTAAACAGTCGGCAGAAAGATTTATTAGATGAGTTGGGTTATAATAATTGGCGAAAACTCGTGCAAAAATCCAAATGAGAAGCAGTTGTGAATTGTAGCAGATTTCTTATTTGATAAACTAGATGAGAAGTAGAAAAATATTTGTTTTATCGTTAATTTTATTCGCATCGTTCTTGATGAGCGGTTGTGGAGTTGTCAGTAGTTTATATAACAGCGTTACAGGGCTTGTCGGTTTGAACAGCACCGGCAAAGTCATTGCTTTTCGGGCGCAGATTCGAAGTTCTTACGCGGTTGTCGCGGCGGATATTTTGGAAGTCAAACGCGGCGATACGCTGGATATTTTGGAAATTTACGAAGTCGGCGAAACGCAAAAGGTCGTTTGGTATCGCGTTCGCGCCAATGATGAAGACCAAACTGAAGGTTGGATTGAAGCGCAAAACGTGATTGTCAGCGATTTAATCGAGAAGTCGCAAAAACTCGCAGAACAATTCAAAGACTCGCCGCCGCAAGCAAGCGGACAAATCAAATCGGCTTCAAATTTACGGCTTACGCCCGAAATGAAAGACGATAATATTTTGGTGCGTCTGGACAGCGGCTCGAAGTTCGAGATTATGGATTGGAGTTTCGTGCCGAAATCGCAAGAAGCTCTGGACATTGACGATGCACGAAAAGGTGAGCAGAAAAAGACAAAAAGTAAAACGAAAAATGCCGACATCGAAGCCGCGAAAGAAGCAAACCAGCCTGAAGAGATTGATGATAAATATGATATTTGGTATCAAATCCGGCTTGATCCATCGGTTTCGCCTGCGCCCGCGGGATGGATTTTCGGCAGACAGGTTGATCTCCAAGTTCCGGGCGACATTGTTTTTTATCAGCATAACGATCGCAAGTTTGTAACCTGGCAAAGACTCGACAGCCTCGATACGACCGACAAAACTGCCAACGCCGACGTGAAAGCAACCAAGCCGGGCGCGTGGGTAATTTTGTGGCGCACCAATAAAATTAAAGAGATTGACGGCGTTGAGCCGGATTTTGACGGCATTCTTATTCTCGGTTTCGACAAATACGACCAAGCGCATTACACGGTTTATAAAACGCAGAATGATTTTAGTGTTTGGGGATTGTTGCCGCTGAAAGTCGAAGGCACGGGCGATAATAAAGTCTTTACTTTGAAGCTCCGCAACAACGCGACGGGACAACTTGAAGACAAGCGTTTTGTTGTCGTTACCGACAAAAACCGGATGAAGGTAACGCCTCCGGCGGATATTGCAAATTACGAAAAGAAAGACGAACCGAGAAAGTAAAAAATGGAAGATGTAGAAAATCCGTTTCCTGAGCCGGTTGAGATTGAAATTACCGATTCGATTGATTTGCATTCGTTTCAACCGCGTGATGTCAAAGCGGTTGTCGAAGCATATCTGGAAGAAGCACGGAAGAAAAAATTTCGGTTTGTGCGAATAATTCACGGCAAAGGAATCGGCGTTCAGCGCGAGATTGTGCGGCAGGTTTTGGCGGAAAAAGATTTTGTCAAAACCTTCAAAAATGCCGATGAATTTTCCGGCAGTTGGGGCGCGACGCTTGTTGAATTTTACAATTAAAGCAAGAGTATTTATCCACAGATGGACACGGATAATCACAGATGTAAAAATCTGATTTTATCTGTGTTCATCTGTGTTCATCTGTGGACGAAAAAAAAATCAATGAAAATCATAGTTATCGGAAGCGGTTTCGGCGGGTTGTCGTGTGCCATACGTCTGCAAGCGCAAGGTCATCAAGTAACGATTGTCGAAAAGCGCGACAAACTCGGCGGACGCGCTTACGTTTATGAGCAGGACGGCTTTAAATTCGACGGCGGTCCAACGATTATTACTGCGCCTTGGTTAATCGACGAACTTTTTACTCTGGCGGGAAAAGCGACGGCGGATTATGTAAAATTGGTAAAAATCAATCCGTTTTACAATATTCGTTGGTCGGACGGAACGGTTTTTAATTACAACGACGACAAGGAAAATCTCTACGCGCAAATTGCGAAAATTAATCCGAAGGAAATTGCGAATTACAAAAGATTTGCGAAGGATTTAGACGAGATTTACCGCGTTGGGTTTGAACTTATTGACAAACCTTTTTCGACGGTTTGGGATATGGCGAAGGTTGTGCCGCAGATGATAAAACTGCGCTCTGACCGTTCGGTTTATAAATTCGCGGCAAAATATTTCAAAGACGAACGCTTGCGCGAAGCGTTTTCGTTTCATCCTTTGTTAATCGGGGGAAATCCGTTCACATCAACCTCGATTTACGCGATGATTCACGAACTCGAACAGAAATTCGGCGTATGGTTTGCGATGGGCGGCACGGGCGCACTCGTCAAAGCCTTTGGCGATTTGTTTATGGACATTGGCGGCGAGATTTTTCTTGATGCGGAAGTTGATGAAATCTCGATAAAAGACGGCAAAGCAAACGGTGTAAAAATAAAATCGGGCGAGTTTTTAGAAGCCGACGCAGTTGTTTCAAACGCTGATGTCGGTTTCACCTATTTGAATTTGATTCCGAGTAAATATCGCAAAAAGAACACGGACAAAAAGATAAAATCGCTCGAATATTCGATGTCGCTGTTTGTGATTTATTTCGGCACAGACCGCAAATACGAAAATATGGCGCATCACGAAATCATTATGGGCAAACGCTACAAAGGCTTGCTCGATGATATTTTTGATAAAAAAACGCTTGCCGAAGATTTCTCGCTTTATCTGCATCGTCCGACGGCAACCGACCAATCGCTCGCGCCGGAAGGTTGCGATTGTTGGTATGTTCTTTCGCCCGTGCCGCATCTCGGCAGTAATATTGATTGGAAAGAAAAGGCGAAATCTTACCGCGATTCGATAATCAATTTTTTGGAAGAAAATTATATGCCCGAACTTTCAAAACACATTATCAGCGAAACGCACATTGACCCGCTTCATTTTGAAGG
This sequence comes from uncultured Blastocatellaceae bacterium, assembly GCA_964548225.1. Classification (GTDB taxonomy): domain Bacteria; phylum Acidobacteriota; class Blastocatellia; order Pyrinomonadales; family Pyrinomonadaceae; genus CALMEH01. Next base: position 36,421 of record CAZJQP010000046.1, read on the forward strand.
AACGCTCAACAGCTATCTCGGAAGCGCGTTTTCCGTCGCGCCGATTCTGACGCAATCGGCATATTTGCGCCCGCACAATCAAAGTCAAGACATTCCGAATCTATATTTTGTCGGCGCGGGAACGCATCCCGGCGCAGGAATGCCCGGCGTAATTTCGAGCGGAAAAATTGTCGGAAATATGATTGGGAAAAATCTTTGATTTTGGATTTTAGATTTTAGATTTTGGATTGTCGGAGAGATTGGAACATAATTGCAAAGGCTGACGTTTTGATTTATGGAAATCCAAAATCCAAAATCGGCAATCTAAAATCGTTATGTGGTATTGGACAAAAGTTTTATTTTTAATTTTGGTTGGCGCGGTTTGCGTTTGGGTTTTGTATGAATTCATCACGTTTCCTTCGATTTCAAAGCTCCGCACGGAAAATCCGACAACGACTTCGATGATTGAATTTCGGCTTTCGGAAGCAAGGGCGGAAAACCGCGAGCCTCGCAAATCAATGATTTGGATGCCGATTGAGCAAATCTCGCCGCATCTGCAACGTGCGGTTTTGGCGGGCGAAGATTCGCATTTTTTCGAGCATAACGGTTTTGATTGGGACGCGATTGAAGCGGCTTGGGACGAAGCCGTCAAAGAAGGCGAAAAGCAAGCGAAAGAAGAAGGCGATTTTGACCAAAACGATTGGATTCCGCCGATGCCTTCGTTCAAACGCGGTGCTTCGACAATTTCACAACAACTCACGAAAAACCTTTATTTATCGGAAGAACGCTCGTTTTTCCGCAAAGGACGTGAAGCACTTTACACATATTTTCTCGAAAGGGAATTGAGCAAAAAACGGATTCTTGAAATCTATCTCAACGTCATCGAATGGGGCGACGGCATCTATGGCGCAGAAGCCGCGTCGAGAGTTTATTTCAACAAATCCGCTTCAAATTTGACACCGCAAGAAGCCGCCTATCTTTCCGCAATGATTCCTTCGCCGCTCAATGTTTTTAATCCGAAAAAGAACCCGAAACGAGTTATCAGGCGACAAAAAGTTATCCTGCGCGGAATGAATTCGATTAAATTAGCCTACTAACTGATGTTATGCGATTCAGCCTCGTTCACGAGGCTTTCCGCCGAGGGCGGCATTTAGCCGCGTCCATTTATGGTGTTGGAAAAATGAATACCGTAAAAAAAAACGGATTTCGGGCTTTGCCCGCTGATGTGCGGAAGGTCTCTGACCTTCCGGCAGACAAGCCGAGAAATTGGGGCTATGCCCCGAACGCGGCGGGCATAGCCCGCTAATCTTCAGGGAACTTTTCGGAAGGGCAAAGCCCTTCCGCACATCGGGCGGCAGAGCCGCGTTTTACGGCATTCATTTTTCAAAGCCCGATAAATCGGGCTAAAATCCATTGCCGCGTAACATCAGTTACTAATCCAAATTGATGAGATAAAACCACAAAATAACACAAAAATTCACGAAATATTTGAATAGTTTTTGTGTTATTTTGTGTTTAAAATATTCTTTTAGAGCAGATTTGAGTTGAGTGAAGGGGTTAGAAATCAAGGGCAGAAACACGACTGTTAAGGAGTGTGTTGATGGTTGAGCATTTTGACACACTCCTTAACAGTCGTGTTTCTGCCATTAACAGTCGTGTTTCTGCC
>CAZJQP010000047.1:0-38056 GCA_964548225.1 uncultured Blastocatellaceae bacterium
TGCCGATGAGTGGCTTTGGAGAAAATTCATTTACACAGTTTATTTGACACCCTCTGGCAAAATTTTCAAAAGTTAACTGCCAAGTTTGGCAAAGTCATTAAATTTCAATAGTTTAGATGTTTTTCTTATCCCGAACTGAGGTTTCCTTTAGGAATCACTTTACTTCACCTCGTCTCAAACCTTTTCCCACTTTTTGCGCCACGCAAACGGGCGATTGCAAACGGCGCAGATTTTGATTGGGAGATTTGATTTGGTATATTTTTTCGGCTTGTCATTGAAAAAAAAATGGAGCAATTACCATACATTAACGAAGAATTTTACGCCTCGCAAATTGCGCCTGAAGAGTTGGATTTGCTTCTCGCAAACGCTTGGCGGCACTTCGGCGAGCATTTTTATCGTTACAGTTTGAATTGGTATCGGGACGAAATTCGTGCCGTGATTCCTTTGCGGATTCGGCTGGCGGATTTTTCTTTTTCAAAATCTCAACGGCGCGTTTTGAATAAAAATCTCGATTTGCAGAGCGTCGTTCGTCCGATAGAAATTTGCTCCGAAACCGTTTCGATGTTTGAACGGCATCGGTTTCGGTTTGAAGAAAATATTCCTTATTCGATCTATACTTTTATGTCCTACGAACCCGCAACCGTGCCGTGCGAAGCGTTCGAAATGGCAGTTTATCAAGACGAAAAACTGCTTGCCAAATCGTTTTTCGATGTCGGCAAAGATTCGATTTCAAGCATTTACGGAATTTTCGCGCCCGAAATAACCGAGAGAAGTTTGGGTATTTTGACGATGCTTCTGGAAATTGATTTTGCTATTAAAAACGGCAAGAAATTTTATTATCACGGCTACGCCTACGAAGGAAATTCGTTCTACGACTACAAAAAACGCTTTCGCGCTCTGGAAAGATTTGATTGGCTGGGAAGTTGGGAAAAGTTTAATTTAAGTGAGAAATGAGAAGTGAGAAAAATTCACCTCTCATCTCTCACTTCTCATTTCTCACTTCTCACGTTTCACTTTTGCTTTCAGCCGATTAAAGATAAATTTGCGTCAACATTTGCGTTTTGCGGCAGCGTAACTCCGAATGCTTTGGCGATAAATTCGGGGTTTGCGATTTCGACGTAACGTGCTGTTTGTTCGGGTGTCATCACTTCGAGCATAAAACGGTCTTCAATCCAAAGCTCGACAAGTTGAAACAAACCTCGGTCGCGGTTGCAGGTCAGAACGCGCCAGCCTTCGCGTCGTCCAATTTCTTTGATTTCTTCAATGCTCAAGTGAGTATTGATATTCAAATGCGTCGGGACATATTGCGGCACATTGTCTGTTCTAACGAACCTTGCTTCGTGTTCTTCCGTTAGTGTTCCCGTGCTGAAATTATCTTCCGGCGGCAAGCCTTTGCCCGGTTCGAGAACAATATCAATCGGCGTAACTTCGACTGCCGAACCTCTGCCGTCGTTGGCTAAAACCATAAACGAATCCGGCGCGGGCGGAAACGGAACAACCATTCCATTCCATAATTCAGCGATAACATTTGCGACCTTTTCAGGGTTATAAACTGCGATAGAAATATGATTTATCATTGCTAAAAATGCTCCTTTGTATAATTGTTTTGAAGAATATTTTTATTCCTCACAATGCAAACGCGGATTTTTTCGCAGGAAAGTATCAGACGGATTCTGATTTTCTTAAAAATTTCATTTAGCGTCTCAATTTCTTTTTCTCTCAAATATATGCTAGTGTTTTTTCAAAAACTAAGAATCGTATGCAATCAAACAGCCCTGATTATATTTTTATAATTTATTGTGTGGTTATCGGCGGCGCAGTTCTTTTTATTGTGGCTTGGTCAATAATTTCACAAAGGCGAAAACACGAAACGCGCTCTGAAAAATTGATGCTTTTGGCAAAACATAACGGATTGCAGTTTGATTCGACCTTTTCTTTTCCTTTTCTGAAAGAACTTGCCAAATATACAGGAAAAACGGAGCAAAATATGCTTGGATTCGACCTTATAAATCCGCTTACGGCAACTTCCGTCAATGTTATTCGGGGTGTTATGAACGGCAGAAACTTTGCGGTTTTTGACCAAAACTATCGTTCCGGCACTTACGAGAATAAATCGCTTATCTCACAGACTTTTTTTGCCGTCGAGCTTCTTGATTTGAATTTACCTTTCTTTTGTCTTGAACCCGATGCGAGCGGCGGTTTTTTGAATTGGAATGTGAACAGATTTGATATAAATTTTCCGACGCACCCGAATTTTTCGCAACATTATTTGCTTTACGGGCAAAACGAACATCAAATTAGAGGTCTTTTTACGCCGTCGGTTTTGAATTTTTACGAAAAAAATCCGCTTTTCACGACGATCGCCGGCGGAAAATATCTGGTGGTCTATCAACACGGACAAAATTGTCCACCCGAACAGATTCTCGAACGTTTACGGTTTTTGTATGGTTTGATTGACATTTTTAAGTATCGCCGATAAATACTTCAGAATAATTTTCCTTGCGCCAAAGTTTTCGTCCATTCGATATATTTTTTTGAATCGAACTTTTTGCCCGTCGAATTTGAAGTCATATAACGAATCGTGCCGAAAACAGGGCGTTCCATCCACGGGCGGTCGTGTTTGCCAAAACACCAAAGAATTCCGGCGTAAGAGTTTGGGTTTCTGCCGTCGAGACAATATTTGTTGTTCAAATGTTCCAAAATCGCAAAGGCTTCTTCATAAGTTTTTGTCCAACCGATGACGTTTTTGCCCCAAAGCATTCGGACGTAATTGTGCATTTCGCCCGTTTCGACCATTTCGCGTTGTGCGGCGTTCCAAAGCTCATCGTAAGTTTTGCAATTTTCAAGCTGTTCTAGCGAATAAATCGGTGCGCGTTGGTCTTCGGAGTGTTTCCGCATCGTTTGCTGAACCCAAGGCGGCAAAGATTCGAGCGAATCATATTTTGAATTGAATTTTGTAAAGTTATAAGAAAGCTCGCGGCGCACAATTAATTCTTCCAAATATGCGTCTTTCGATGCTTGCGGCGCGTCCGCGTCTTTGACCACCAGAGCAATTTCCAACGACGACAAAAAACCGAAATGCAAATAAGAAGAAAGCCGCGAACTGCCGTCTTTATCGGGTTTATTTCGCGCCGTTTCGTAATCTTTGAGAATTTCCGAAACGAATTTTTTCAATCGTTTTCTGCCGTTCGCCGTGCCGCCGTGATAAAAATACGAAGGTTTTACAGTATGGTCAATCGCGCATTGTTTCACCAAATCCGCAATGTTTTCGACTCTCGTTTCCGCGCAATCAATCTTCAAATCATTAGCCCGAACAATGAGTTTTTCTTCTTCAAACGGTTTCAGATAATCGCTCAAAATACGTTTAATTTTCGGGCGAATCGTGTAAGCCGCGTATTCTTCCTTTTCAAACCGCGACATCGGAATCACACCGTTTGAATCAACCGCAAAGACGGGAATTTCGGCTTTTTTGACGATTGCCGCGTTGTGTTTCGGGATAATAAAACACGGAAAATCGTCCGTAACAATCAAAGCCGCGTCTTTCGCAATTCGCGCAACCGTATCTTTCGGCGAATTTTCGTCTTTTTGCAGATAAAAAATATATTTAATCCCAAGTTTCGCAAATTCTTCGCGCTTTTCCTCAACGCCTTCGAGAATAAACGTATGAATTCGGTCGCTTGCCCAAGGGTAATAAAATTTCAAGCCTTCATAAACGACGAGCGGCAATTTTCGTTCGTTCGCTTGGCTTATCGCAAAATTAAGCGCGTGATTGTGCGACGTGCGTTTAAACATCTGCATCCAATAGAGAATATATTTACCGTCATTGTTTGCCGATTTGTCGTTTAAAAGTTGGACTCTTTCGTTGATTTGCTTCATATTTAAAACTAATTTTCACGTTTTCAGGGAAAAAATACAAAGGCTGGTTTTTCTGCAAAAATAAAGAATAGAAATATGGACATCATTGTCGGCACGGCGGGACATATTGACCACGGCAAAACTGCGCTTGTCAAAGCCTTGACGGGCGTTGACGCTGACAGGTTTCCCGAAGAAAAATTGCGCGGAATTACGATTGACATCGGGTTTGCGGAATTGGATTTGGGCGATATTCGCATCGGTTTTGTTGACGTTCCCGGACACGAAAAATTTGTCAAAAATATGCTTGCCGGAGCAAGCGGAATTGATGTTGTTTTGCTCGTCATCGCGGCGGACGAAGGTGTGATGCCGCAGACTCGTGAGCATTTTGAAATTTGCCGTCTTTTGGAGACAAAAACGGGTTTGATTGTGCTGACGAAGACGGATTTGGTTGATGCGGAGTTGCTCGAATTGGTGAATTTGGAAACGGCGGAATTGGTTGAAAATTCGTTTTTGCAAGACGCGCCCGTTTTGGCTGTTTCAGCCAAAACGGGCGAAGGAATTGATGAACTGAAAACCGCTCTGAAAGAAATTTCGGCACAAATTCCCACACGAAAAAACGATTCGATTGCGCGTCTGCCGATTGATAGAAGTTTTACCGTCAAAGGTTTCGGCGCGGTTGTTACGGGAACGCTTCATTCAGGCGAAATTGCAGAAACAAACGAGTTGGAAGTTTTGCCGATTGCGAAAAAAGTGCGTGTTCGCGGTCTGCAAACTCACGGAAAAGCCGTAAAATCCGCTCACGCCGGACAGCGAACTGCCGTCAATCTCGGCGGAATTGACCATTCCGAAATTGAGCGCGGAATGGTTTTGACCGAAGGCGGAGTTTTGCGTCCGACACAGATTTTCGATGCGGAAATTGAAGTTTTAAAGACGGCGAAAAAATCCATCAAATCGCGCCAAAGAGTTCGCGTTCACATCGGCACGATTGAAGCTCTGGCGCGGATTCAGGTTTTGAATGAAACGAGCGAAATCGCGCAAGGCGAGAAGGATTTTGTTCAATTAAGGCTTGAAATTCCGACGGTTTGCGTGCCGGAAGAAAGATTTATTTTGCGTTCATATTCGCCGCAAATGACGATTGCGGGTGGAAAGGTTTTGGATAATTCGGCGGTCAAACATCGACACAAAGATATTTTGAATGTCAGAAAATATCTGCAAAATTTGATTGATTCGGACAAATCGAAACAAGTGAAACTTTATCTTGAAACCGCAGGCGAACACGGTGCGAAATTTTCAGATTTACAGGCGCGAACAGGTTGGCGGCGCGAAATTTTGCAAAGCACGATTAAAGAAAATATTGAAAAAAAAGCGATTATCGAAGCCGAAAGTTTTTTGATTGCACGAACGCCGTTTGATAATTTGAAGGTAAAAACTTTGGCGGAAGTCGAAAATTTTCATCGAAAAGACCCGCTTGCACGAGGCATCGGGCGCGAAACTTTGCGCGAAAAAATCTTTTCACACATCGCGCCGGAAATTTTCAAAACCGTTTTGGAAAATCTTTCCGGAGAAAACAAAATCGCGGCGGAAAAAGATTTCGTCCGCCTCGCCTCGCATAATTTGGAATTGTCGAATGATGAAAAAATCTTGCGCGAAAGACTTTCGGAAATTTATAAATCGGCGAAATTGGAAGTTCCGAAACTCGATGATGGTTTGGCGCAAGCAGTTGCAAACACACAACTTACACAAGCACACGCACGGAAAATCTTTCAGCTTTTTTTGAATTCGGGCGAAATTGTGAAAATCTCCGATGAGTTTTATTTTCGCCGCGAAGCGATTGAAGAATTGATAGAAAAACTCAAAACTCACGCCGCGAAAAGTTCGGACAGATTGATTGATGTTCCCGTCTTTAAGGATTTGGCGGGAATTTCCCGCAAATATGCGATTCCGCTTCTCGAATATTTTGACCGCGAAAAAATCACGCGCCGTGCAGGTGATAAACGTCTGATTTTGTAGCATAATAATTAAAATATATGACCGAAAAACGCTATACGAACGGAGAAATTACGGTGGTTTGGAAGCCCGAAGTTTGCATTCATTCCAAACTTTGTTGGAAAAATTTGCCCGAAGTTTTTGCGCCACGCGAACGACCTTGGATAAAACCGGAAGGCGCGACAACTGAGCAAATTGCGGCGCAGGTTGATAAATGTCCGTCGGGCGCGTTGTCTTATTTTTACAACGAAACCGGCGAAGAAAAATCTGTGGAAAGCGAGAGAATTGTTGAAGTTATGGCAAACGGTCCGTTGCTTGTTTATGGGAATTTAAAGATTAAAGACGCGGACGGAAACGAAACCGAAAAGCACAAAGTTACCGCATTTTGCCGTTGCGGAGCTTCGGCGAACAAGCCTTTTTGCGATGGTTCGCACACGAAAATCAATTTTCAAGGTTAGAAAATGGCGGCTAAAATCATTACTTTTTTAATCATCGCTTTGCTAAACGGCACGGGCGGAGTGTTTATTTTATTTTTTCTGCTTCTCGCCTTAAACGGTTTCAGCGAAAGCGACGGACAATGGGGCATTTATCTTTATGTTGCCGGCGCAATCATTGTTGTTTTGGCAACGAGTGTGGCAGGCATTTTTTTGACTAAGTATTTGATTGAAACGAAAAATTGGAACGCCGCGCTTTCGGTGTTTTTTTCTTCAACGGCGTTTGTCATAATCGGAACTGTCGCGGATTTTATACTAATATTCGCCGCAATTTTTTTGGCAAGCGCGGTCAGAAACAGTCATTTGAAATAATTTATGGCAATTATCGGCATTGTGGCAATCGCGCAAAATTTCGCTATCGGCAAAGAAGGAAAATTGCCGTGGCATTATTCGGCAGATTTGAAATTTTTTAAGGAAACGACACGCGGCAATGCGGTCGTGATGGGTTTTCATACTTGGAAATCTATCGGAAAACCTTTGCCGAAACGTCTGAATATCGTGCTTTCACGCGCAAATTCGATTGAAAATCAGCCGCGAGTTTTGCTTGTGCGAAGCAAGGAAGAAGTTTTGGCTTTGGCAGAGTTTTTGAAAGGCGATTTGTTTATCATCGGCGGCGCGAAAACTTATCGTGATTTTACCGATGTTATTGAAAAATGGATTGTTACGGAAATTCCTTTGACCGTTGAAGACGCTGATGCTTTTATGCCGAAAGATTTTTTGGACGGATTTGAGTTGACGGAAACGAAAGAATTGGATGACAATTTGAAAATTAAATCTTATGAAAAATTGCGAAAAATGTAATTCTGAGAAAATTGTTCCGAATGCGAAGGTTTTGGACACCGGGCAGTATGCTTCGGGATATATGCAAATTGCGTTTGATGAGAGTCCTGATGCTTTGATTTTTAAGCAAAGAATTACAAGTCCGGTAAGAGTTACGATTTGCGGAAATTGCGGGTATCTCGAATTTTATTCGACACAACCCGAATTAATGTATCAAGCGTATCAAAATATGCTTGGCAATAAATAGAGGAGAAAAAATCTATGATGGGCGGAAAAAGTTGGGACGAATGGATTGAAGAATATTCGGAAAGTCATCAGCATCCGATGAACCAACTAACACATAAAATCGGAATTCCGATGATTGTTTTATCACTTTTGCTGATTCCGATTTCATTTTTTGTTGCGGGTTTTTGGCGTATTTCTTTGGGGCTTTTCGTTGTCGGTTGGATTTTGCAATTTATCGGACATTATTTTGAAGGCAAGCCTCCCGAATTTTTTAAAGATTGGCGATTTTTGCTCGTCGGCACTCGTTGGTGGTTGAAGAAAACTTTCGGATAAGAATATGAGAAAATTTCTGACGGCAAAATGGTTGGATTTGGTGATGGCGAACTATGCGGTTGAGCCAAAAGTTTTGCAAAATCGCGTGCCGTCGGGAACTGAGCTTGATTTATTTGACGGCAAATGTTTTGTCAGTCTTGTGGCTTTTAAGTTCTTTGATACAAAGGTTTTAGGCTTCCCCGTTCCATTTCACATCAATTTTTTGGAAGTCAATTTGCGATTTTATGTGCGACGCGAAAATGATAATGAATTAAGACGCGGCGTGGTTTTTGTGAAAGAAATCGTGCCGCGTTTTGCGATTTCGCTGGTCGCACGGACGTTTTACGGTGAGCCTTACGAAACTTGGAAAATGCGGCTCGATGAAACATACAACGAAAGTTTTGCTTATTCGTGGCACAAAGACTCAACGAACAATAAAATCAGCGTTGAAAAAGGCGAAAATCTTGGCGTTCCGGCTGTGGAATCGCACGGTGAATTTATCATCGAACACTATTGGGGCTATACAAAACGTGGCGAAAATCGAACGGACGAATATAAAGTCGAGCATCCGAAATGGAACTTGTTTGAAGCAAAAAATCCGCTCATCGAAGTTAATTTCGGGGCGACTTACGGCAATGAGTTTGATTTTCTGACAAAAGAAAAACCGCAATCCGTGCTTCTTGCCGAAGGCTCCGAGATTGCGGTTTATAAAGGTGCTAAATTAAAAATTTAACCGTTTATTTATATTCAAAAGTGAACGGATAATCTTTCAAATGATCAATTAATCCGCCTTCTTTGAAAATAACGTCAACAGAAATATTCAGATTATATTTCCCGCGTGGCAAATCAATTTCGTCATAGGGCAAAAAGAGCGTCGTATCGTCATAAACCGCCGGATCGTAAGCCGGTTCCATTTCTTTGTAAAGCGCGAGCGTTCCGTCCGCACTCTTAAATCCGGTAGTGTTCGAATAAAGTTTGTCGCCATTGCTTTTCTCGAAATAAAGCGCAAGATACGAAGGCACGCCCTTCATTCCATAAACTTTATAATTAATGTTAATCTTCATTCCTTTTCTGCCTCCTTCGGTTACGTTGTAATCAATCCACATTTTCTGAATTGAACCCGACATTCCGCTTGTATTTGTTTTCGGTGTAGGCGTATTATCAGGCGATTTATCGGGCGTGGGCGATTTCGTCGGCGATTTGCTCGGCGAAGTAGAAGCCGATGAAGACGGCGAAGCCGAAGGCGAAACGGTCGGCGTAGGTTTCGGAGTGGATTTAACAAACATATTGTATCCGATAACTGCCGCGCCAGCCGAGAAAATCAAGAAAAGCACTGCCGCAACACCGCCGACAATAAGCCAAGTTTTACTTTTTTGCGGTGCAGACGGCGGAAGATTTGAAAACTGCGGCGGATTTTGAAAACCGCCCGATTGCTGTTGCGATTGTTGGAAGTTTTGCTGGAAATTGCCGCGATTACTCACTTGTGTTTCCATCGTGTTGCCGTAGTTCGATTGACCGCCGCTTAGACTGCTTCCGCCGCTGAGGTCAACAACCATCGGCGCATCTGGAAGCGGCGTTCCGCACTGCAAACAAAACCGCATCGAATCGGCGTTATCATTATTACAAGTTGGACATTTTTTCATTTTTTCTTTTTTATCTCCTGATTTTATAAGACAAATATTTGTGAAGAGTTTTGCCGATTATCATAGCGCAAATTTGCTTTTTTCCAAAGGCAAAAATAAGAAGTAAAAAGGAAAAAAAGGAAAAAGGAAAAAGGAAAAAGGAAAAAAAGGCACAAAAGCTGTGAATTACGGAAATCAGGAGGCTGAAAAATTTGATTTTTTGCTTTTCGCTTTAACGCTTGCAGAGGGTTTTCGATTAAACTGATTTGAAAGAATTACGGATGAAAAATGAGCCTCTTATTTTAGTTTTAGACATCGGAACGTCGAGCGTTCGCGCCGCGCTTTATGATTTTTCGGGAAATGTTTTGCCGGAAACTTTTGTCAAAAACGAACGACAATTAACTGCCACAGACGATGGTGGTGCGGAGATTGACGCACTCGAAGGCTTAAAGCAAATCGAAAAAGCGATTGACGATGTTTTAGGAAGAGCCGAAAAACTCAAAGGCGAAATCGAATATGTCGCGGCTTCGTCATTTTGGCACAGCCTTGTCGGAATTGACGCAAAAGGCAAACCGACAACCAAAATTTTCGGTTGGGCGGATACACGAAGCGCAGACTTTGTCGAATCTTTACGCGAAAATTTTGATGAAACCGAAGTTCACAATCGAACCGGCGCACATTTTCATTCGAGTTTTTGGACGGCAAAACTTTTGTGGCTTCGCAAAGATTTTCCCGATATATTCAAAAAAACCGATAAATGGATTTCGTTCAGCGATTTTCTCGCGCTGAAATTTTTCGGCGAAGCGCAAACTTCGATTTCGATGGCTTCGGCAACCGGAATTTTCGATATTCGCGCAAATGTTTGGGACGTAGATTTGTTAAAATTTTTAACAATCAAACCTGAAAATCTGCCAGAAATTGTTGCTGAAGACGCGCAAACTTTTCAATTGAACGCAAAATATCAAAAGCGTTGGGAAAGATTAAAATCTGCAAAATGGTTTCTCGCAATCGGCGACGGTGCGGCGAATAACATCGGCGCGGGCTGTGTGAAAAAAGAAAAAGCAGCTTTGATGATCGGCACGAGCGGCGCAATGCGTGTCGCGTTTGCGGGCGAAGTTCCCGAAAAAATTCCGCACGGTTTGTGGTGCTATCGCATTGACCGCAAACGAGTTATCATCGGCGGCGCACTTTCGGACGGCGGTGGGCTTTATCGTTGGTTGAAAGATAATCTGAAATTAAACGGAACAGACGACGAAATCGAAGACAAAATTTCGCAAAACGCGCCCGATTCGCACGGTTTAACATTTCTGCCGTTTCTCGCGGGCGAACGTTCGACAGGTTACAACGAAACAGCACACGGCGCGATTTTAGGTTTGAAAACTGCGACGGATTCGATTGATATTGTCCAAGCCGCTCTCGAATCCGTTGCATATCGTTTCGCCGAAATTTATGACAGATTAAACGAAGTCTGCAAAATCCGCGAAATCATCGCCAGCGGCGGCGCACTCCGCGAATCGCCCGTCTGGACGCAAATTATTTCCGACGTTTTAGCGCAAAATCTAAACTTGCCCGAAACCCGCGAAGCATCTTCCCGCGGCGCGGTTTTGCTTGCTCTCGAAATGATTGGCAAAATAGAAAGTATCGAAAATCTGAAAACGCCGAAAGGTCAAGGATTTAAGTTCGATAAAAAACGAAACGCGATTTACCGAAAAGTGCGGGAGAGACACAAGAAGTTTTATAATCTTTTATTGAAGTAATGGTTTATTCGACTAAAATTTTGGAAGGAAACATAATGAAAAAACTATTTCCGCTAATTGCAATTTTGCTGTTTTTTGTAGGAGCGAAAGCTCAAACTAACACCAAAAAACAATTTCCAGTAGGCGAAAAATGTCAATCGGTAATGAAAGAGTTGACTGATTTACATCAACGCACAGTTAAATTTTTTAACGAGAAAAATTATGACGAAGCCTTGCCATTAGCCAAACAAATGTCCGAAATCGCCGAAGCAAATTGTATAGAAGCAAAGGACAAACGGCTTATGCTGGCGATAAATGTTGCGGATATACAAATCAAACGCGGAAAAAAAATAGAAGCGCAAAAAATTTATGACAAAAATCTTGCTCTCGCTGCCGAAGTTCACGGGGAAAACAACATTAATTTCAACAATTATGTAGATTTTTTGATAAAACTTTCGATTGATGAAGTTAGCAATGAAAAATTCGAGCAATATGCTTTAAAGAGTATCGAAGTCAAAGTAAATGTTTTCGGAAAAGAAAGCTACGAAGTTGCAAAAGAACTTTTGAGAATGGCGATTTTTTATAGAAGAGGAAAAAACTTTGAAAAAGCCGAACTGTATTATTTAGAAGCTATAGCTATTAGCGACAAATCAGCGTCCAAGGAAAATATTCAAAAACTTTCAATAATTAATCAATACCGCGCTTATCTAATTGATCGTTACGGCGAAAAAGAAGGTGGCAAAAAATCGGACGAGTTTATGAAAAATCGGACACAAGCTTATACAACCTCTGACAATCAGCGTGTTTTGAACGGAATGGCGACCAAATTAATTAAGCCTGAGTATCCGTCAGATGCTTTTATGATGAAAGCAAGCGGTAAAGTAGAAGTTGAAGTAACGATTGGAGGAGATGGAAAAGTTACAAAAGCAAAAGCAATTTCGGGGCATCCATTTTTAAGACAGCCTTGTGAACAAGCTGCCAAAGCATCAACTTTTTTACCGTCATATATTGATGGCAAGCCGATTATCGTAACAGGAATAATAGTTTATAATTTTTAGCAAATACTATAAAAACAAAATAAAATGACAAAAAATATTGACCAACTTTGTATTAACACGATCAGAACTTTATCGCTCGATGCGATTCAGAAGGCGAATTCGGGGCATCCGGGACTTCCGCTCGGAATGGCTCCGACGGCTTATATTTTGTGGACGAAGTTTATGCGCCACAATCCGAAAAATCCGAAGTGGTTTAACCGCGACAGATTTTTGCTTTCCGCCGGACACGGTTCGATGCTGATCTATTCGCTTTTGCATCTGACGGGTTATGATTTGTCGCTCGACGAACTCAAAAATTTTCGTCAGCTTCATTCAAAAACTGCCGGACATCCCGAAAATATTTTAACTCCGGGCGTTGAAATCACGACCGGACCGCTCGGACAAGGTTTTGCGAACGGTGTCGGAATGGGAATCGCGCAAAAACATCTCGAAGCATTGTTTAATCGAAAAGGCTTCAATGTCATTGACCATTTTATTTACTGCATCTGTTCGGACGGTGATTTGATGGAAGGTGTAAGTTATGAATCTGCTTCGCTTGCAGGACATTTGAAACTCGATAATTTAATTTATCTTTACGACGACAACAAAATTACGATTGACGGCTCGACCGATTTGGCTTTTACCGAAGACGTTACAAAACGCTTTGAAGCGTGCGGCTGGCACGTTTCGGAAGTTGCGGACGGAAATGATTTAAGGGCGATTGAAAAGGCAATCAAAGAAGCGCAAAAAATCAAAGACAAACCGAAATTGATTCGCGTTAAAACGATTATCGGCTTCGGAATGCCAAAAGCGGGAACGTCGAAAGCGCATTCGGACGCGCCGGGCGAAGATGCCGTGAAGGAAACGAAACGAAACTTGGGAATGCCCGAAGATAAAACTTTCTACATTCCGAAAGAAGTTTCCGCGCATTTCCGCGAAGCCGTCAAAAACGGTGCAAAACTCGAAAAAGATTGGGAAGCGTTAGTCAAAAAATACGAAAAGGAATTTCCCGACTTAGGAAAAACTCTTAAAGATACGCGAAAAAACGAATTGCCGAAGGATTGGGAAAAATCTCTGCCGACATTTGACGGCGTTGAAGCCAAAGCGACCCGCGCATATTCGGGCGAAATTATCAACGCGATTGCCGCGGCAATTCCGCAGATGATCGGCGGTTCGGCTGATCTTGCGCCGTCAAACAACACGATGATTAAGGATTCGACCGATTTTCAGTTCGGCAAATACGAAGGTCGAAATCTGCATTACGGCATCCGCGAACACGCGATGGGCGCGGCGATGAACGGAATGGCACTTTACGGAAGCGTGATTCCTTACGGCGGAACTTTTCAAACATTTTCGGATTATATGCGCCCGACGATTCGCCTTGCCGCGCTGTCGCATATTCAAACAATTTTCGTTTTCACGCACGATTCAATAGGTTTGGGCGAAGACGGTCCGACGCATCAATCTGTCGAACATCTCGCCGCTCTACGCGCAATTCCGAATCTCGCCGTCATTCGCCCGTGCGACGCGCACGAAACCCGCGAAGCGTGGCGAGCCGCGCTTTTGCGAAATAATGCGCCGACCGCGTTTGCTTTTTCACGTCAAAAAGTCGCGCTGATTGACCGCAAAAAATTCGCCGACGCAAAAGGTTTGCACAAAGGCGCGTATATTTTAGCCGAAGCCGAAAATAAAAAAGGCAAAAAAGCCGTGCCGAAATTGCTGATTATTGCGACAGGTTCGGAAGTCGGTCTGGCAATGGAAGCGCGTGAAAAACTAAACGCTTCGGGAACTCCGACGCGCGTCGTTTCGATGCCTTGCTGGGAATTTTTCGACGAACAATCCGAAGCCTACAAAGAATCGGTTTTACCGAAAAGTCTGAAAGCGCGTCTGGCAATCGAAGCCGGAGTTTCGCAAGGCTGGGCAAAATACGTCGGACTCGAAGGCGACACCTTAACCGTTGACAAATTCGGTGCAAGCGCACCCGCCGAAGACGTTTTCCGCGAATACGGTTTTACGGTCGAGAATGTTTTGAAGAAAGCGAAAAATTTAACATAAGTGGGTAAGCTCAGCTTTATCCAAAATTGATATTTGAAAACAGTTCACAAGACAGGGAAGTTTCAAGTATTTTGACCAAGAAATCCGAAAACTATATGCCTTGTGAACTGATGAATTTTGTTATAGTATTTGCCTCGCTTAAGTCCTGTGCCGATTTTTCAAAGAGTCAAAGTTTTGCTCGTCGGAGCAATTCTGTTGCCTGCTTCGAGAACCGTTACCAACGCTCTGCGAGTGATGGGATTGAGCGGGGAAAAACATTTTCAGCAATTTCATCGAGTATTGAATTGCGCTGAGTGGAGTTGTTTGAACGGTTCACGGATTTTGTTAAAACTGCTGCTCAAAGTCTTTCAAATTAGAAATGAAATAGTGATTGGATTTGATGATCATTTAGAACGCCGACGCGGGAATCGGAAAAAATAAACTGCCAATAAAGGGAACTTGCTTCAATCCGCTTTGAGCGCGAAGTGTCCGCCAATACAAGATGCTATTAAAGCTGATGTGGCAGTATAAGTTTCAATCCGCTTTGAGCGCGAAGTGTCCGCCAATCAGATAATTTAACAAAGCGGGTTTGTCTATCAGTTTCAATCCGCTTTGAGCGCGAAGTGTCCGCCAATTTTGTGCTACCAGAAAGACCGTCAACCCTTATGGTTTCAATCCGCTTTGAGCGCGAAGTGTCCGCCAATCTTGCTATCGCTATTGGTTCGGTTGTGCTGTGGGTGTTTCAATCCGCTTTGAGCGCGAAGTGTCCGCCAATCAGGACACAAACAAAATGACAAATTTACAAAATTCGAGTGTTTCAATCCGCTTTGAGCGCGAAGTGTCCGCCAATGAACAATGGCGCAAACAGTATCAGACCGCCGATTGGTTTCAATCCGCTTTGAGCGCGAAGTGTCCGCCAATTTAGTAATGCAATCTGCAAAACAGACGAAATTAAACGTTTCAATCCGCTTTGAGCGCGAAGTGTCCGCCAATATTGACGGGGGATAAAAATTTATGGAAGCTGTAAAAGTTTCAATCCGCTTTGAGCGCGAAGTGTCCGCCAATCAGAACCGACGGCAGTTGTTTAAGTGTGGATTTAGTTTCAATCCGCTTTGAGCGCGAAGTGTCCGCCAATACAACAACGGCAACGAAAACGGCAACACCCCTTTTGTTTCAATCCGCTTTGAGCGCGAAGTGTCCGCCAATTCATTATCGGAGCCCTCGTGGCTCAGATGGGCGAACGGTTTCAATCCGCTTTGAGCGCGAAGTGTCCGCCAATGCGAACGAGCGTTGTTCAACAACGCTCCGGTCAAGGTTTCAATCCGCTTTGAGCGCGAAGTGTCCGCCAATTCTGACTGGTTTCAAGATAAACTAAGTGCGAATACGTTTCAATCCGCTTTGAGCGCGAAGTGTCCGCCAATACTATTGGGTTGCGATATTTGGGCGAAGCTGTTACGGTTTCAATCCGCTTTGAGCGCGAAGTGTCCGCCAATGCAACGGCAGAATGCCATTGCCTTAGCTAAAACCGCTTTAGTTTCAATCCGCTTTGAGCGCGAAGTGTCCGCCAATGCAGAGAGCGGTCTCAATTATTCGTTTCTGAAAGAGTTTCAATCCGCTTTGAGCGCGAAGTGTCCGCCAATGCGGTTAATTGTGGTTCTGGTTGCAGAACTTTTAGTTTCAATCCGCTTTGAGCGCGAAGTGTCCGCCAATTCTTTGACTGATTTGCTGTTCTCGCATTCCGTCCGGTTTCAATCCGCTTTGAGCGCGAAGTGTCCGCCAATACTTCAAGTTTTTCATTTAAAGAAGGGAAATATCGTTTCAATCCGCTTTGAGCGCGAAGTGTCCGCCAATGATAAAATTTGCAGAAGGATTTCTACCGACTTACGTTTCAATCCGCTTTGAGCGCGAAGTGTCCGCCAATTTATTGCCAGAGAAAAATTTATCTCGCATATAAATCAGTTTCAATCCGCTTTGAGCGCGAAGTGTCCGCCAATTATTATTTCATTCTTCCAGCGTCGCGGGACTAACAGTTTCAATCCGCTTTGAGCGCGAAGTGTCCGCCAATACTGTTATCACCCGACTATCAAAGTTTTTTGATAGTTTCAATCCGCTTTGAGCGCGAAGTGTCCGCCAATTCAACAGCGCATACCCCTACTTAACAAACAGTTATAGTTTCAATCCGCTTTGAGCGCGAAGTGTCCGCCAATCTAGTGACGGATTCAAAGGTTAACAAAATCATTTTGTTTCAATCCGCTTTGAGCGCGAAGTGTCCGCCAATCTAAAGCCGATTTCGAGTCAGACAGAGATTTGTGTTTCAATCCGCTTTGAGCGCGAAGTGTCCGCCAATTTAGTTCAAAAAGGTAAAGCACCGTTTGAAATCAGTTTCAATCCGCTTTGAGCGCGAAGTGTCCGCCAATTTCACGACTTATTGCGAAGGTCGTAGACGGTTTCAATCCGCTTTGAGCGCGAAGTGTCCGCCAATTTTCCGACGAGGGCAAGCTCATCCAGTCGTGTTGTTTCAATCCGCTTTGAGCGCGAAGTGTCCGCCAATGCGAAGTCAGGATGGCATCGTCTTGCGCGGATAGTTTCAATCCGCTTTGAGCGCGAAGTGTCCGCCAATTTATCAAGCCACGCCACCATTTCTTGTTGCTTTGGAAAGTTTCAATCCGCTTTGAGCGCGAAGTGTCCGCCAATTTTGAAGGCTACGGAGCCAAGCCGAAGACGCAGCGTTTCAATCCGCTTTGAGCGCGAAGTGTCCGCCAATGTATTCAGCCACCGACCACGGAAACCGTAAACACTGTTTCAATCCGCTTTGAGCGCGAAGTGTCCGCCAATGGAAGATCGTTCACTACCACCCAGAATTTCGGTTTCAATCCGCTTTGAGCGCGAAGTGTCCGCCAATGTGTTAAACAGAACCGTTGAAAGCGTGTGGGATGGTTTCAATCCGCTTTGAGCGCGAAGTGTCCGCCAATTTAATTGTGCGGAAACAACTTCAACGAGGTGTCTTTCAGTTTCAATCCGCTTTGAGCGCGAAGTGTCCGCCAATTTAACAAGTCTAACCTGCCAACAGGCGAACCGCACGTTTCAATCCGCTTTGAGCGCGAAGTGTCCGCCAATGGTTCAAGCGGCTTTCCAGTGCTCAAAAGCTTTAGTTTCAATCCGCTTTGAGCGCGAAGTGTCCGCCAATACTGGCTCGGGTGCTGTTGCTCTGGTAACAGATGGGTTTCAATCCGCTTTGAGCGCGAAGTGTCCGCCAATTCTGGTTGTGGAACAGCAATGTCCCTGCTGGAATTGTTTCAATCCGCTTTGAGCGCGAAGTGTCCGCCAATTTGTCTTATATGATAGAAAAAACTTAGGAGGAAAAGGTTTCAATCCGCTTTGAGCGCGAAGTGTCCGCCAATACACTGGGCGGCACTGGCGTAGAAGCGCGACTATGGGTTTCAATCCGCTTTGAGCGCGAAGTGTCCGCCAATCGGCGTTTATTCGTGGAATGTTTGGTGGGACGATTATTATCGTTTCAATCCGCTTTGAGCGCGAAGTGTCCGCCAATCTAAATCCACCGCCTGAGCGATTTACAACTGCATAAGTTTCAATCCGCTTTGAGCGCGAAGTGTCCGCCAATCGTCGGAGAGCGTCGCAACGATGACGGCGACATGGTTTCAATCCGCTTTGAGCGCGAAGTGTCCGCCAATAGGTCTTTGAAGACAAAGAAGACCGCACAGAATACGTTTCAATCCGCTTTGAGCGCGAAGTGTCCGCCAATTTTATGGCGGACTACGTTACTGAGATTTCGGTGCGAGTTTCAATCCGCTTTGAGCGCGAAGTGTCCGCCAATGATTTATCGAAAAAGCAAGCCGCGTTCAAAGCTAGTTTCAATCCGCTTTGAGCGCGAAGTGTCCGCCAATAGCTGAGTATATAACCCTTGCGAACACAGTAACTTAAACTACCTTTTTTACGAACCCCAAGTTTTAACATTGGCGGACACTCTTTTTGTAGCATAAAACAACACCTAAGTCCAACAGAATCAACGAGTGCGAGCGATTCGGGTTTTCCGGTTTTGGTGATTGTATTTAACATCTATTTATTCAACAACTTAAAGGCAATGTGTGGCATTTTGACTCAAATCAGCGTGAGATTCGCGGAAAACTTGCTCGAATATTTCGTTAATTCTATATTTTACAATAGCTTACGCGCTCCATTTTTTTTCAAACTACATAAACAATTTCAGTTTTTGCCAAAGCCTTGCCACCGAAAGTTTCGGCATTTTCCGCACACATCGCGCAAATTTGGTAAATTCGCACATTGTCTTTGCCTGCCGCTATTATACCACGAATCGTGCGTTGCATCGCCTCGATTTGCCGCCGCGTCAAATCACATTCAAATACCGAAAATTGTATCGGATTGCCAAACATCAACAATGATTTTCGCAATCTTTCGCGCCGTTTGTTGTCCGAAATATCGTAGCTGACGACAATTAACATATAGGTTTATTTTAATACAAAAGGTTTGTAAAGGGCTTCTTCGCCGTTTATAACTCTTGCAAAATGATAGGCTTGATGTTTCAAAATTGACGAAAAACTCAGGCTTTGTCCGCCGTTCAAATCAGTCTGCCGTTTTGATTCCATTTTTGCTTCAAATTCCGCAAAAAACACTTTTTGTGCCGCCGCTTGCAAACGAATTTCGCCATTAATTTTTGAAAAATCCGTTAGTTTTATCTGCTTACGATTAATCAGACGCAAAACTAATGAATCGGCAATCGGTTGGCGAAATTCTTCCATTAAATCCGAACCACGAAACTTTATCAATTCCCGCCGCCCCCGCGATTCGCCTTCACCTTGCGCCAAGCCGCATACAACGATTTGATTTCAACGATTTTCTCAAACATTTCTGGCATAATTTCCTCCAAACAAAGAAAATCCTACCCGAAAAAATCATCAATACGATTTTCGGCAAACTTGCCGGAACTTAGAGCATATTTTGAATGAGCGTCTGGCAAAAATGGCAGAAACACGACTGTTAAGGAGTGTGTCAAAACGCTCAACCATCAACACACTCCTTGACAGTCGTGTTTCTGCCCTTGCTTTCTAACCCTTCACTCAACTCAAATCTGCTCTAAATAAAAAAAGACTTTCAATCCTTGAAGAATTAAAAGTCTAAAAAAATAAACTAAAGCCCAAAAAATCAGTTCGATTTACAAGCGATGCGTCAGCCGCCGATGTTGCTGGAATTATTGATGTTCGATAAATTTAATTTTTTCCGGCGTGATTTTTAATTGATAACTTGCCGTGCCGTCGTCGGTGGAAACCAAAAAATAACGATTGTCCACGCCTTTGGCTTTAAATTTGTTAGCGATTACAGTTACAACTTTGCTGAAGGCATTTCTGAAAAGATGCCATTCTTTTTCTCTTTTGGTTTTGTCTTTTTCGAGGTTTCTCGCAAATTCGAGCTGTCCGAGCATTACTTCCGCAAAATTATATTTTGGAAATTGGGCGATTTCTTCCCAATCAACATCCTCGTTTTCACTTGCCCACAGAATTTCTCTCAGTGCAGAATGAAAGTCTGCGGCTTGCAAATCGCTCAAACTCGTTACGTCTTCGCCGTCGAATCTGCGTTTGGCAAAAATGTAATAGAAGAAAAATTCACGCGGCGTGAGCTTGATGCGCTGACCGCGCACAAAAGCCGATTGTTTTCTCGCGTCAATCTGCAAATCGTATTCTTTTTCGCGGATGTCCAAAGTTTTTTGCGCTTCGTCAACCATTTCGCCATATTTTCTGGCTTTGCCAAACTTTTCGTTTTCCGTGCTAATGCCACACAAACGAATAAACGGAATCGGCGCAAGATAAATCCGCGCGTCGGCAGTTGAAACTTCACGCGAAATTCGGGTTTGCGGGTTGAAATAAGTAATGTTTTGCGGAGTCGGCGGTGGATAAAAAAATTGATTGCTCTCAAATCCTTCACTCACAAGAACGTGCGACAACGAATCGTCAGCACGTCCGAAAAGCGACATTGCCAACGTCAGATAAATGCTCATCGTCTTGCGCCCACCTGCCACCGATGCGAAAATTCTTTGCTTTTCGTTTTTGCAAAGTTCGCGGACAATCTCGCAAATTTGGTCGCCTGCAAGCTCATTGTCTTCCGGCGTGCGGATGTCCTCGAGCATCTGCCCGTCGCGTGTCCGAAAAAGTGAAATACAGGTTTCGTCAAATTTTACCAAAGCCGCATCAATATCGAAATCTGTGCAAAATTGATAAAATACGCCTTTTTCTTTATCGAGCAAAGTTGACAAAACCTTGTCGCGCCCGTCCAAAGTCGTGATCACGCGAATCTCGTCAATCTGCACTTTCGGCTTTTGTTGCTGAGTCAGCACAAAAAGCGTTTCGGTAATAATCTGCGGCGACATTCCCGCCACGCAAAGCAAAATGTTTCGTTTCATCTTATTTTTTCGCAAGTTTATAAGTTGTTTTCGGCGACAACATAATATTTCCTCTTTTTAATAAATCTTCCGTTAATTTTTCGTCTTGCCGAATATATTCAATATTTCGATCTTCGGCTAAAGTTGCCAAAATCATTCCGCCGCTCATTGCCGACGTGCCGCCCGTAATATTGGCGACAACATCAACAAACTCGTAGCTTTCCGACTCCAATTTTTGATAACAGCGTTTGATTACGTTAGCAACTTTGCCGATGTCGTTTGCGTCTTGGGTTTCCTCGCCGATTTTTACCTCGTCGCATTCGATTGCACGATTAGCTTGTTTTTTAACGATATATTTGACGAGTTTTTCAGCTTTGTCAAACAGTTTGCTCGCGTCAACGGTTGTGATAATCAGACATTTTTCTACAATCGGCGCGTGAAATGCGACCGTAAAAGCCAGATTTCCCCAGTTCGTGTTGCTCAAAACTTCGTCAAGCGTCAGTGTTTCATCGTTAATTTTTAGCATCAAATCTTCCAAAGACAAAGCATTTTTCGGGTTATATGTGCTGAGCATATAAATCAGACATTTTCGCGGCGCGGCTTCGGTAACTTCATAAAGTTTCGGTTGCAAATTTCGGCGGCGTGAAAAATAAAAAAAAGAAATTACGCTGAGAAAAAGCGTCATTGGAAAAATTAACTTAACAAAATGTCTCGTAAATTCTTCCTTCGGTTTGAATGTTTCCGGTTGCATAGCGAAAAACCATAACGCCGAATCGTGAATCACAGGCAAAAATGAATCAACCGTCCAACCGAACAGAGCTAGTGTAAAAATGAATTTTATAACTGCCGCCCAATCAGTATTTTTTACCGAAAACATCGAATTTAAAACTCCGCCGACACTTTCGCCGTGGGTTTCAAATTCTTTTGGTTTAAAATCTTCAAACATTATTTCAACCTCCGTAAAATTCCAAATTCGTAACCGATTTCTTCAATTTCCGCACGGGTTAAAATTTTTCCTTCCTCAATTCGCGTTTTTAGCTTGAAGATAAGCGCAACATCTTCAACATTTTGCACAAATTCGATGCGATTAGCTTCAACTTTTATTCCCAGCAATTCCGATAAGATTTCCGCCGTTGCCGCGTGTCCGATTGCCGAAGAGATTTCTGCGTTTTTCACCAATTCACGCGCCTCGGTAAGAGAAATTTGCTGAAAATTATATGTTCCGTAAGCCGTTAGAATACTCGTATTTAAAAGTGTAATTTTCATAACAATTTCAGTTTCTCATAAATCCGACCCAAAAGAAGCGTCGGCAAACTTGCCGGAATTTACAATTTATATTTAAGAAATCCGCAAATCCAGATGATCGCACAGAACATCGGTCAGAAGGTTTTTCGGCATTTTGGTTCAATTTTTGGATTTCAAACACACTTCCTACTGTGTTTTTCGGTTGAAAGTATTTCTTTTAGAATTGATATGGAACTTTGGCTTTTAGTAAATCAAACTTTACCCGCCCGAACATTTGCCTTTTAATAAACTTCAACCGATTGACTTGTCTTTTTCCAACAATAGTTATTGAATCTGCATTGGAAACAGATGACAAAATCCGAAAAGATTCCGGATCAGTTCATAAGGTTGAAACTTGCATCCCACAAATTTACAACTTTACGCACACTTTTTCACCATTTGCACCAAAAACTCGGAAAAACCTTTATTAGACCACCTCAAACTATGACGTGCCACTCAAAAAAAAGTCGGAGAGCCATCGGAAAAAATCCGTCAGCCGTCCGACTTTTTAGTTTTTAACTTTTAATTTTTAGTTTAATTCGTCGCCGCTTCCGCCGTTTCGTCGTCGTCAGTTTCGAGAACTTCATCAAGAATCGGTTCTTGGAATGTTTCTTCGACAACACGGCGCGAATCCGTGTGGCGTTTTTCCGCCGATTGACGCGCTTTGGTCATCGAACAACTGCCTTCTAAAACCGCACCGTCCTCAATCACTAAACGCGGTGTTTGAATATTTCCCGTAACCCGCGCCGTGCGACCAAATTCGATTTTTTCCGTAGCGATAATATCGCCGTTGACCGTGCCGTTGACAAGTGCCGCCGCAACGGCAATGTTTGCATCAACTTTACCTGTTGAGCCGATAATCAAAGTTCCGTTTTCACTCGTAACTCTGCCTGTCAAATGACCGTCAACGCGCAGCATCGCTTGAAAATTCGTTTCGCCCGTCAAAACTGTGCCGTTACCGACAAAACCGCTCAAGCGACCTTCTTTGATGTCTCGCGCCATTGATTCACTCTCGGAAATCGCCCGCGTCGAAGACGGCTGTGTTTCGCTCGTATATTGATAATAACTCGATGATTGCTCATTGTTATTTGCCTCATTTGTTTGTTCTTTTGAAGAACTTCTGCCCATTCTAATCATAATTTTTTACTGGAAAGCCTCCGCATTTAAGTAATAGAATCTGGCGGCTCAGACCTTTAAAACGCCAGCCGCTTAAAAATTAATGACAATTTTTCTTATTGAAACGTCGAATCGTTTTGAAATTTCAGTTAAATTTTATGATATAGGATTTTTTTGTTTAATGTCTAGCTTTTTTCTACCACATTTGTCAATTCGTGTGCGAAATGTCAAACTTTACTGTTTTGGAGGTTTTACTGAAAGTTGTTTGTCGAAACTAAAACAAAAACGAAACTGCTCAAGAAAATGGGCAAAGCAATCGCCGATTTTTCGATGATTTCGGAAGGCGATAAAATTATGGTCTGTCTTTCGGGCGGCAAAGACAGCTACACGATGCTCGATTTATTGCTCGATGTGCAAAAGCGTTCGCCCGTGAATTTTGAAATTCTCGCCGTCAATCTTGATCAAAAACAGCCCGATTTTCCAGAAGAAGTTTTGCCGAATTATTTAGAGAAAATCGGCGTTCCGTATAAAATCGTCGTTGAAGATACATATTCAACCGTTACGCGCCTTGTTCCCGAAGGTAAAACTTACTGTTCGGTTTGTTCGCGTCTGCGGCGCGGAATTCTCTACGGCACGGCAGTTGAAACAGGTTGCACGAAAATCGCGCTCGGACATCACGCCGACGATGTTTCTTCAACTCTGCTTTTGAATCTTTTTTACACCGGAATCTTAAAAACAATGCCGCCGATTTTGCGTTCCGACGACGGGCGTAACACGGTTATTCGTCCGATGATTTATTGTTTTGAAAAAGATATTGCGCGTTATGCCGAAGAACGGAAATTCCCGATAATTCCTTGTAATCTTTGCGGTTCGCAACCGAATTTGAAACGCGCCCGCATCAAGCGTTTGATTGAAGATTTAGAAAAAGAAATTCCACTCATTCGCAACTCAATGCTTGGCGCAACGGGCAATGTTGCAACCTCGCATCTGCTTGACACGGAGCTTTACGATTTCGCAAGATTCTTGCCGAAAGCGAAGAATACAAATAAGTTTATCGGTGATGTCGAGAAAGAGTTGGACGCGGTTTTCGATCATTCCGAAACTGAATTAAATAAATTCAGTTTGATGGAAATAGCACTCGGTTAAAAGAAAAAACGTTAGCGGCGTGTATGAAGCGATAACCGATTCGCGTTCAAAGGAAGCAACCGGAAATGTAGGTTCCAATTTCTGAGGCGCGATGATAAAAAAGGCAAGCAATTTAACGATTGCTTGCCTTTTTTATCATCGAAAATCTTAATCAACCAATTCGGGAATCGCCGGACGCGCTTTCGGTTGCGGAATTTCGACGCAATCGGGAACTTGCATCGGACTTTGCTCATCCAGATTCAAATACAAGCGTTTTTGAAGCATTTTTTCGGGAAAATGTGCCAATCTCATTAGCGGATATTTCATTTGTTTGCCGAAAAGCCGTCTGCCCATCATATAGTAATAAATCGGAATGCCCATATTGAAACGGCGTTGAAACGTCGGATCGCTTCGATAAAAATCAATGTTGTAACGCCAACAAGTAAAGAAAAATTCCCATTGCAGTTCAGTTAATTTCGCAAGTTTTGCCGATTCTTTGGCTTCCATTCGCGTATCTTCGAGCGGCACGAAAAGCGTCGGAATGACAACCCATTTTGAATCCTTCAAAGCGTGTAGCAAATCGAGCGATTTTTTCGTGTCGTCTTCGGTTTCGCCCGGCAAACCGACGATGAACGTCGCAAACGGAAACCAATTATGTTTGTTCATCAAATCCATTCCTTTCAAGACGACATCGTGCCATTGTTCGGCTTTATACGGATACGCTTTGCCCTTCATAAATTGATTAAAAAGGCGCGTGCTTCCGGTTTCGAGTCCGACGAACAGACTGCAATATTTTTTATCAATTTGCGTCGAAGCCGGATGCGTGTGAATCGAGCAATCAACGGCGTAAGGCGAAAGTTCTTCCAACAGTTCGGGATTGCGGACAATCGGCGAAATCGTGCCATGCGTCAGCATTATGTTTTTCACGCCCGGAACTTCCGTGATTGATTTGAGCATTTTCTTCAAAGCCGGAACATTCGTATCAAATTTCGGACCTTGCTCATAAAGGAAAATATCTTCAGTCGTAATAGTAATCGTTTCCGCGCCTTGCGCGACTTGTGTGCGGACGTTTTCCAAAATATGTTCGAGCGGCAAACTGCGTCCGCGTCGCAACGCAATCGAGCAAAACTGACAACCGCGTCCGCAACCGCGTGTAATTTCAACCACGCCGAATGTCGAACGATTTTTCGTCGTCGGAATATGCTCCATTTTCGGAGAACCGCCTTCGATTTTTCGCGGCAAACTTTCGCCACGCACGGCGCGTTCAAAAAGGTCTAAAACCAATTCTTCCGCTTCACCTTCAACAATGCAGTCAATTCCCCATTCGTCCTGCAAATTCTTTTTCTCAATCTGCCACGAACCCGGTCCGCCGACAATGATTTTCAGGTGGTCTTTGTGTTTTTTTATCGCTTCGTGAGTTATAAGCCGACGAAATTCAGCCGCGTTTATCGGCTCGGTCTTTTTGCCGTAAAAATGAACGTAAACGTCCGTTGCAAAAGTGATTCCGAGCGGATTGTGGGCGTGAACACCGACAACTTTCGTATCTTCGCCGACAAATAAATCCAATTGGTCGGGATGACAAACAGCAATGTCTTCGGGCGCAAATTTTTCGTGCAAAATTGATTCGACGACGCGCAAACCGTTCGGCACGGCAACGGCTTGCCCGTCTTCACGGAGTTCGTTTTGCCAATTCACGTCAATCATATAAAACGGAAAACGTGAATAACGCGAAGGCAATGTGCCAAGCAACATCTGCCGCCAAGTGCTGTTTTGATATTCTGAAGATTCGGAAGTGCTTGCCGCCAAGACAATTTTCTTTCCTCGATTGCTCATAAATTACCCGATGTTTGTGAATTTTGCGATGTTGCTAAAATGCGTTTAAATTGTGAATTTATTGTATTAGAAAACCTTTTGTAACACAAATTTCGACTTTAATTGAAAACTTTTCCGAGTGTTTCGTCAAACCATTCATTAATTATCGGCGCAAAAATTTCGGGTGGCGGAACATGTCCGCTTTCGACAATACGGATGTGTTTCGGTTCGCGGAAAAGCGAAAATATCGGTTCGGTTTCGGTTTTCAACGGGTGCGCTTCGTCATAACGACCTTTTAAAAGCAGTTTCGGATGTATAATGTGCGGAGCAAAATTTACAATATTAGCCTCGGCAATCCAATTTGACCATACCGGACGATAACCGAAACCAACAAATGCAACACTGCGATAACGCTTTTCAATTGCGGTCAAAATAAAACCTTGATTTGCGCCGCTGCTCAAACCGAGAAATGCTAATTTGTTTGTGTTAATGTCGTTGCGCGTTTCCAAATAATCAATGCCGCGCCGCCAATCCGTAACACGGCTAACTATTTCTTTGCGATATTCAACACTTGTGGCTTTTGGAAATTCATAATCTGCCGGACGCGGACGCTCGTTGTAACCTTTCAAAACAACCGCGAAAACGGCGCGTCCCGATTTGATGACCGGCGACAACAAATCTTCAATCGAATGCGGCAAAGACGAAAAACCGAGTGGCACATCCGCCGCCGGAATCCAATGCACAACCTGAACGGGACGCGGCGCATTTTTTGGCAAATAGAGATATGCAATCGCCCGCTCACGGTCTGCGCCCGTAAAGGAAATTTTCTCCCGCGTCCACGAATCCGTTTCGATAGTTTCGATTATTTCGGCTTCCGTTGGTGTTTTGTCGTAGGCATAATGCACGAGATATTTTTTGAAATCCGTTTCGCTCGATGATTTATAAACCGGAATTTCAATCGGCGGCAAATCTTCCGCGCCATTCATATTTTCCGAAAGGTTTTTGACCAGCCGAAACCCGACTTTGTTTGAAGCATAAGTAGGCGGAAAATCGGCGTAATAGCCAAACAAATAAGGTTTTTCGCCCCACGCACCACCGCTCACCAAAACATTTCCGTTGCGTTTGTTTGAAAGCCATTCAGCCGCGTTTCCGGCTGTATTCAACGCCCCGTAAGGACTCGCGCCAAACTCGAAACTGTCAACCGCAACTGTCTGAGAGCCGCGAAAATTAGCCAAAAATTCAGTCGAATCGGCATCTCGGCTCAATCCCCACGGCATCGTGTTGAAACCTTCGTCAAATTTGCCGTCGCGGGCGGCTTTTTCCCATTGAAAAATTGTCGGCAAATCTTTGCCGCGAAACTTTGCGTAAGCCGCTGCCTCAAACCAAGTGATGTCCGTAACAGGAAAATTCGCTTTGCCGGCTGGGAATTCTTGATTTGTCCACGAGCGCGGTGCCGACAATTCGGTGCGGTCTTTGAAACTTTTCATCGCTTCTTCAAACGAAATCTCTTTGCCGTCTTTCAGAAAGCGATTTTGCCAAAATTCTTTTCTCGAATATCCGCCCGATGTGATAAATTCCTTGAAATCTGCATTTGAAACTTCAAATTTGTCAATAAAAAAATCGCCGAGCGGCACGGTTTTTTCGGTCGGGCGCGTGTAAGAAACGAGTTTGTATTCGCCAGCCGGAACAAAAACCATTCGGTCGGGAACTTTTTCGGCTTCAATTAATTTTGCCGAAATTTCAAGCGGCGGCATCCAAATCAAGTCGGTCGTGTAATCCGGCAATCTGCCTGAAATGCTTCGCACGAAAGGTGCAAAACCTTCTTTTTCAACGTAAAGCAAATATTGTCCGCGCGGAATTTCGAGTTTTTCAATCGGCGTTTCGCCCAAAAAAATGCGTTCGGGAAATTTTCCGTTTATATCTGCCTGAAACCTCCGCAGATAAACTTTTGCGCCCGAAACGTCCGATTTGACAGACAAATTATCTGAAATCAGAGGCATCAATTTCGTCAAATTTTCGTCCGCCGGCAGATATTTTTTTATTTGCAAAGCCAAATCGTAAGCCTCGAAAGTTTTATCGGCTTTTGCCAATTCTTCAACTTTTTTGATGTTTTCCCGCATCCAATTTATGTTGCGGTTTTTCACGAAAAACCAACTGCCAACTGCTAAAACTGCCAAAACAAAACTTGCTAAGGCGATTTGTTTCCAACCGAATCCGTTTTTTTTCGGAGCAAATTTTTCAAAACTCAAATCGTGGCTTCGTAAATTTTCTTCAAAACTGATTTCATTCCGAAGTTCACGCAAATCGGCAAGTAAATCTTTTGCCGTTTTATATCTTTCGTCGGCATTTTTCCGCAAAGTTTTGTTAATAATTTCGGCAAATGTCGGCGGAATGTCGGCAAACGTCGGCTCGAAAGACAAAATCGCCGCGAAAGTTTCCGCCAAATTCT
The DNA here is from genome assembly GCA_964548225.1 of uncultured Blastocatellaceae bacterium. Lineage (GTDB taxonomy): Bacteria > Acidobacteriota > Blastocatellia > Pyrinomonadales > Pyrinomonadaceae > CALMEH01. The sequence continues at coordinate 28,280 of CAZJQP010000047.1, forward strand.
CACGGAAAAACGGATTTTTCCCTGCCGTCATTTCATACAGACAAACGCCCAAACTCCAAATATCCGTTCGCCCATCCGTTTTTTGTCCACGCGCTTGTTCGGGGGACATATACGCGACAGTTCCCATCACTGCGCCGGATTCCGTTAGAAGATGAGATGAGATGAGATGATCAGGTGATGTTGTATTTTCCGGCTCTTTATCTCTTTCTCTTTTCTTCTTTTCTTCTTGTATTTTCGCTAGACCGAAATCTAAAATCGTAACTTGATTATTGTCCGAAACGATAATGTTTGCAGGTTTTATATCGCGGTGAATAACATTGTGGGCGTGTGCTGCGGCGAGTGCGTCAGCGATTTGAATGGCGATGTCGAGTGCAATTTGGAAGTTCAGTTTCCCGCGTTTTAAACGCGCCGAAAGCGTCTCGCCCATCGCATATTGCATCACGATAAATTCGCGGTTTTCGCTTTTGTCAATCTTATGAATCGCGCAAATATTCGGATGCGAAAGCGCGGCGACAGCTTGCGCTTCGCGGCGGAAACGTCTTCCTGCATTTGAATCGGCTTGGGTTTCGGGCGGCAAAAATTTTATCGCCACAGTGCGTTTCAGACCTAAATCTTTCGCCAAAAATACTTCGCCTTGCCCACCTGCGCCGAGCGGTTTGATGATTCGATAATCGCCAATTTTATCGCCCGATTTGAAGGAGATTTTGTCTTCCGCGATGACATCAGCGACTTGCCCGACAGCAGGTTTTTCCAAAAAGTCATCTTCAAAAGACTTGAGCAAAACCTCGACATCGCGCCGCAAATCTTGGTCATCAGCGCAAACTTTCGCCAAAAACGCATCGCGCTCAGATGGCGAAACTTCCAACGCATCATTGAAAATCTGCTTTACTTTTTGCCAATTTTCGCGTTTCACTTGCTTAATTCGTGGTGCAGCCAAGCCTTTGCCATATTCCAATCGCGTTTGACTGTGGCGGTTGAAATTTTCAAAACTTCCGCCGTTTCTGCAATGCTCAAACCGCTGAAATATCTTAATTCGACAATCCGCGCCTGTTGTTCGTCAATTTCCGCGAGTTCGTTTAAAACCTTGTCCAAAACAAGTAAATCTACCTCATTTTCTTCCGTTGCGGCGACATAAAATGCTTCTTCGAGGGGCAGATTTTCCTTGCTTCCGCCGCGTTTGGCGCGATTTTTTTCCCGTGCATAATCAACCAAAATGCGCCGCATCAGATTTGCCGCGATGCCGAAAAAATGCGCCCGATTTTGCCAAACAACGCGGTTTTGCTCGACTAATTTCAGATATGCTTCATTGACCAACGCCGTTGTTTGCAAAGTATGTTCGGCGCGTTCACGGCGGAGATAATGATGCGCTTGGCGGCGCAACTCGTCATAAACAAGCGGCACAATCGCATCAAGCGCGTCGCGTCTGCCGTCGCTCCACGCTTGCAAAAGTTGGGTTATGTCGTTTGAATCTTCCGCCATAAAAATTGCTTTTCGCATTGAAATTACGCCGATAAAACCGAGAAGTCAAATTTTTTTCGTTTTTTTTGAGCCAATTTTTCACAAATTGTCGCGTTTTTATAAATGAGCCGCCAAAACGAAAACGGCTCAGGCAAAAATAACATAAATTATTTGAAAATAAAGGAGCAAAAAAATGAAATTTAAATTAGTAGCATTATTGGTCATCGGATTAGGATTGAGCATTGGCGCAAACGCGCAGAAACTTTTCAAAGGCGTGGATTGGGTAAAAACGGTCGAAGCCGCGAAAAACGGAAATGTTAATGTTGACAAAGAATCTCTGGCACGAGTCGAAGCGGCTTACGCGGAAGAAGAATCAACGGAAAAAGACAATTCGCTCTGCTTCGGCAGAATCACCGGAACTTGGTATATGACCGTTCCGGGGGCGACTCCGGCGGAAACTTTCTACGCTTATCAAACTTTCGGTTCGGACGGAACTTTTGTCGAAAATTCGAGCCTTCTCGTAATTTTAACGGAAGGTCCGGCACACGGCGTTTGGGCTTCGCGGCATTGCGGCGCGGTTTATACTTTTGAATTGTTTGCCTTCGACCCCGAAGAAGGTGTGCAAGTCGGGCGCGTTCGCGTTCGCAATTCGGCGAGATTTAACGGAACAAATAATTTGAGAATTGACTCGGCAGTTGATTTTATCGAACTTGACGGCACGGTTATTCCAAATATTGCCGGCGGACCTTACACGGGCGAAAGAGTTCAACTTCGCGGTTTGTAAAAAGAATGCGGAAATTCGCACGAAATCAGGATGAATTGTTTGTCATCCTGATTTCGTGCGAATTTCCGCATTTTCAAACGCCGAATTGTTTCAAATGATGGTCGAGATGTTTTCCTGCTAAAACTGCCCATTCTTTTTTGTCTAACGCGCCGAATTTGAAATGCGGCGACCAATTAAAATCTTCGGGCGTGGCAACAAATTTTTCAATAAAATCGAGCAAAGATTTTTTATCGGCTTCAAAATCCGTCGGTGGCGTGCCGTCTTTCATTTGGTCAACACGCGACGAAGTCGGAACATTTTTCGGAATCGGCATCACATTCAAAACCAGAAACTTGAGCAAAGTCCGCGTCATAAAATTGCTCTCGTCTTTCATCTCCCCCAATTCGCCCAACGATGCACGCAATTGGTCGGTAACGTGGCAAAGCATCTGATTGACATTCATTTTGCCCCAAGCCGCTTGATTTTCAGGCGTTAGCCGATTGATTCGGGAAACAATTTCCTCACGTTTTTTTTCATTAAATAAACTCATTTTTTCCAACCTCGCAGTTCATAATATTTGTCTTTCGGCTCGCCCGTCCAACCGTTAATGCCTTGTTTCGGAAGCCACCAAACGTGAATTATCAAAGGTGGAATTGCCGCGATAATTAAAGCAATCCAAAACCAAAAGATACCGAAAAAATATGAAATTGTCGGGAAAATTGCAATCGTCAAAGTTGCTTTCATCAACTTTCGCCAACGCGGAGTTTTTTCCTCGAAATGTCCGAAGATGATATGCCCGAGAAGCAAAAATATAGCAATGATGGCAATTTCAAACCACATATTTATTTCTCAATCTCTTGTTTGAGCCAAGCCTTTGCCAAATTCCAATCAAGTCGCACGGTGGCGTTTGAAACCTTCAAAATTTCCGCAGTTTCGTCAATCGAAAGACCGCTGAAATATCTTAATTCAACGACCTTTGCCTGTCGTTTATCGAGTTTTGCCAAACGACTCAAGGCTTCATCGAGCGCAATTAAATCAACACTTTTTTCATTGGAATGAATTTGAAAAGCCTCATCGAGCGGAAGATTTTCAGCAATTCCGCCGCGTTTCTCACGATGGCGTTCACGGGCATAATCAACCAAAATTCGCCGCATTGCCGTAGATGCAATCGCAAAAAAATGATTACGGTTTTGCCATTCGATTTGGTCTAATCCGCATAGTTTCAAATATGCTTCGTGAATCAGCGCGGTTGTTTGCAAAGTGTGATTGGCGCGTTCCTTTCGCAAATAACGCGAAGCCTGTCGGCGCAGTTCTTCATAAACAAGCGGCATCAATTCATCTAAAACCGCTTGATTTCCGTTGCCCCATTCTTTTAATAACTGCGTAATTTGCACGAAAAAATCATAGCACAAAAAAAAAATTTAGCGTTTTCAACGGAAAATGTCGCTTTAATTATTGAAAGATTTTTTTTAAGAGAAGAGAAGCTAAAAAATGAAACATCTATTATTCAAAATTTTATTTTACGCATTTATTATCGGAATATTTTTTCAAGTTTTTATCCAATCAACCCAAGCCCAATCCGCGCTTGACGGTTTTGCGCCGAATCCGAACAATCTGGTTTTTCAGAGTATTGTTCAGCCGGACGGAAAAATCCTGATTTGCGGCGATTTTACGACTGTTGCGGGCGTTCCGCGCAACCGCATCGCACGGCTGAATGCGGACGGCACGCTCGATGCGCTGTTTAATCCGAATGCCAACGAGAGAGTTAGAAACATGGTTTTACAGCCGGACGGGAAAATCGTGGTTATCGGGAGATTCAGCGTTATTGGCGGACAGAACCGCACCGCCATCGCGCGGCTCGAACCGGTAACGGGTTCGGCTGATTCGTGGAATCCCGCACCCACCGGCGGCTCATTCGCGTATGCGGTAGCTTTGCAGCCGGACGGAAAAATAATTTTCAGCGGCTCTTTTACGACCATTCAAGGGCAGCCTCGTAATCGTCTGGCACGACTTGACGGCGTAACTGCGGCACTGGATACTGCATGGAATCCGAATCCGAATCATCTTACATACGCGCTTGCCGTTCAGACGGATGGCAGGATTTTAGCAGGCGGCGAATTTACGAACATCGGCGGGCAGGTTCGCAATAAGATGGCGCGGCTTGACAGTGTAACGGGTTTGGCAGATTCGTTTAATCCAAACATCACGCATACCTCGACCATTGCCACCGTCCAATCAATCGCGTTTCAGGCGGACGGAAAAATCTTGGTCGGCGGACAATTTACAAATGTCGGCACGTTGGCACGAAGCCGCATAGCACGGCTCGATGTGGTAACAGGCGCAGCTGATGGGTGGAATCCGAATGCCGACCAAACGGTCATGAATGTTACCGTTCAGCCGGACGGCAAAATTCTCATCGGCGGAACATTTGCGACCATCGGCGGACAACCGCGGGCGCGGGTTGCGCGGGTTGACTCCGTTACCGCGTTGCCCGATTCGCTCGCGCCGAATCCGAACGATATTGTTTATTCGCTGGTAGTGCAGCCAGACAACAAAATCATTGTCGGCGGTGGATTTATCGGCGTGAACGGCATCGGCGGACAAAGCCGGAACGCACTGGCGCGGCTCGAAACCGACGGCAGCGTTGACCGCACGCTCGATGTGGGCGCGATGAATGGCGCAGTCCAAGCGACAGCCGTTCAGCCGGACGGAAAAATCCTCATCGGCGGCGCGTTCACGAGCGTTTTGGGCGTTGCGAGAAACTACGTCGCGCGGCTAAACGCAGACGGCACGCTCGATACGAGTTTTGATCCGAACGCCGACGGCATCGTTTCGACAATCACAGTTCAATCTGACGGAAAAATCCTTGTCGGTGGCGGTTTTACAGGCATCGGCGGACAGGTTCGCAATCGTATTGCTCGTTTGAATGCAAATGGCGCGGCGGATTCGTTCGACCCAAACTCCGACAGCACAGTTAATTCGATAATGGTTTTGGCGGACGGAAAAATCCTGGTCGGCGGCGCGTTCACGAATATCGGCGGCGTTGACCGAAATTGTTTAGCGAGGCTCGATTCGGCGACAGGCGCGGCGGATTCGTTCAATCCAAACTCTGACGGCGAAATTCTCTCGATGGCGAGGCAACCGGACGGCAAAATCCTCGTTGGCGGAACATTTACCAATATCGGCGGGGTGAACAGAAACCGCATTGCGCGAATATTTTCAATCACGGGTTTGCCCGACGGTTTCAACCCGAACGCAAACGGCGCGGTCAATTCGATTGCTTTGCAAACGGACGGTAAAATTCTTGTCGGCGGCGAATTTACAAACATCGGCGGACAAAACCGCAACCGCATTGCACGCCTAAATCAGGCTTTGGCTACTGCCGATTCATTTGATCCGAATGCCGACAGTTTTGTTCTTTCGATCGCGGCGCAAGCCGACGGTAAAGTTTTGGTCGGCGGCGCGTTCACAAACATCGGCGGGCAACTGCGAAATCACATTGCGCGGCTCGACGGCGCAAGCGGTGCGGCTGATGGATTTGACCCGAACGCAAACAGCGATGTTGCCTCAATCGCTTTGCAGACAGACGGTAAAATTCTAGTCGGTGGCAGTTTTACAAACATCGGCGGACAAACGCGAAACTATTTTGCACGACTCTCAAACGACACGCCCGTTCAGCAAATTTTTACTGCCACACAAAACTCAATCACTTGGACGCGCGACGGCGCGGGCGCACAATTTACACGCACTACATTTGAACAATCAACCGACAACAGCGCGACTTGGACAATGCTCGGCGAAGGCGCATCAAGCCTTGCGGATTTAGGCAAAAATACTTCTTCGCTTACGCCGCAATCTTCGGGATACACATTAAACGGACTGAATTTACCTGCCGGACAGAATGTTTTGGTTCGCGCCCGCGGATTTTATCAAGGCGGCGGACTCAACGGCTCGGAAACAATGCAGGAAGCAATCAGAAACCTGTTTCTCGTCGCTCCGACATCTGCAAATGTTTCGATTTCCGGCAAGATTTTAACTTCTGACGGACGCGGTTTGCGAAATGCTTTTGTAACGCTGACCGATGCAAGTGGAAACAGTCGAACGGTTGTTACGGGAACTTTTGGTTACTATCGTTTTGATGAAGTTGAAGTCGGACAAACTTATATTATTGCTGTCCGCTCGAAGCGGTTTCAATTCGCCCCACGAGTTATTTCCGTTACTGAAGAATTAACGGATTTGGATTTTGTTGCGCAGTGATTTTTCAAGGTTTCTATTTTGATGCCTGAGGAGAAAATTATGAAGAAATTTTTGAGTGAAACAACGCTTTGGCTGGGAATGTTGTTCGGTTCGATTTTGGTTGGCGCAACGGTTTATCAAATGATGGTCATTGTTCCCGAATTCAGCCGCGATATGCCAAACGGAATGATTGAATTTGCTCACGGGACTATTTTGCCGAAGGCTTTTTGGGCTTCGCCGGTGATGTCAGTTGGTTTTTTGTTTTTTGTCGCGGCTTTGATTTTTAATTGGAACACGCCGCGCCGAAAATGGCTGATTTTTGCGGTTTGTTTCGCCGTTGCCGCCGAAGTTTTGACCGTTTTTTATGTTTATCCGATGCTCAGGATTATGGGCATCTTTGACGGCAATCCGTCAGCGGATTTAGTTTTGTTGACCGACACAATTCGGAAATGGATTGTGGTTGACCAACTCAGATTTTGGTTATTGGTAATGCCCGCATATTTTTTTTATGTGAAAGCAATGACCGAAAAAAATTAGCACTTTCATAAAAAAATGTCGCTTTAATAATTGAGGCAATAAAAAGCCCGAAAAAAATTAAAAAATACAGGAGATAAATAATGAAAAACTTAATTTTAGGAATGACAATCGCAATCTTTTTATTCTGCGGAAACGCTTTCGCGCAGACCAAACAAACGGACGACGAAAAAGCAATTATCGCTTTGATGACCAATGTCGGAAAGGCTTGGGACGCACTTGATGCGAATAAATTTGGCGAATTTATGACCGAAGATTGCACACACATTGACCCGCACGGTTTGCACACGGGGCGCGTGGCAATCGTCAAACATATTCAATGGGTGATTGATAATATTTTGCCCAAAGATAATTCAAAAATGGAAGTTTCCGACTTTAGCTTGCGTTTTGTGAGTGCGGATGTGGCTTTATTTAGTTTTCTTGGTGTGCAAGGCGGACAATCAATGCGCCAATCTTACGTTTTGACCAAAGTAAAAAATGAATGGAAAATCGCTTCGTTTCAATTAACCAAAATCGAGCAAGAAAAGAGCAATGCAAAATAGAAAATGTTCGGAGTCAAAAAAGTTCTGAGTTCCAACTTTAGTTGGCGCAACTGCCAGCGAAGCGGCGCAGTTGCCTGACGCTGGCAAACTCGAATTTTAATCAGCGGAGAAACCGCGGTGCTTCGCACGCGGTTTCGCCAACTGAAGTTGGAACTCTGAACATCCGAATACTAAAGTTTGGACTCTGAGCAATTTTAGGTTTATGATGACAACAAAAATGCAATGAATAATTCCAACGAAACCGAAGAAACCAAACATTTTGCCGAAACCGAAGAAGTAGCGGAGCGTTGGCAGAAAGTCAAAAGTCTGTTTGAAAAAGCATCTGCGCTGACAGGCAAAGAGCGTGAAAAATTTTTGCGAAAGGCTTGCGGCGATGATGATGAACTTCGTAGTGAAGTCAGAAGACTTCTCAATTCGTTTGAAGATTCCGAGAGTTTTTTGGAAAATCCGGCGGTTGCCGAAGCTGTGAGTTTGTTTGAAGAAAAAAAGACTATCGCCATTCAAAATACGACGGGCGATATTAGCAACGGAAATTTTGTCGCCGGAACTGTTTTAGCGAGTCGTTATCGCATCATCGGACTTCTCGGCAAAGGTGGAATGGGCGAAGTTTATAAGGCGGAAGACATCAAATTAGCACAAACCGTCGCATTAAAATTTTTGCCCGACAAACTCGAAAAAGACAGATTTGCACTCGAAAGATTTCACGCCGAAGTTCGCACGGCGCGGCAAGTTTCGCATCCGAATGTCTGCCGCGTTTTCGACATCGGCGAGATTGACGGACGGCATTTTCTTTCGATGGAATTTATTGACGGTGACGATTTATCTTCACTGCTCAGAAGAATTGGACGACTTCCTTCGGAACGCGGAATCGAAATTGCCCGTCAACTTTGCGTCGGACTTTCGGCGATTCATCAAGCCGAAATTTTGCACCGCGATTTCAAGCCTGCCAACGTCATTATTGATTCAAAAGGCAAGGCGCGGATTACCGATTTCGGAATTGCAGGTTTTGCGGAAGAAGTTTCTAAAGATTCGCTTCGTGTCGGCACACCCGCTTATATGTCGCCCGAACAGATTCGCGGAAAAGATGTTTCGGTCAAGAGTGATATTTATGCACTCGGACTTGTTTTATACGAAATTTTTACCGGCAAACAGACTTTCTCCGCCGATTCGATTCCCGAACTCATCCGCAAACATCAGACGGAAACGCCGACTAATCCATCGGAATATGTCAAAGGAATTGACCCGTTGGTGGAGAGCGTTATCGGGCAATGTTTGGAGAAAAATCCTGATGACCGTCCGCAATCAGCCTTGCACGTTGCGATGGCTTTGCCGGGTGGAAATCCGATGCAGATTGCCTTGGAAGCGGGCGAAACGCCTTCGCCCGAAATGGTTGCCGCATCGCCGAAAAAAGGGGCATTGAAGCCCGTAATCGCGTTGTCTTGTTTAATCGGCGGAATTGCGATGCTGGCGTTTTGTATGTTCGCTTCGATGAAGGTTTCGCCGCAGAATCGTGTTCCGTTTAATAAATCCGCTGAAATTCTTTCCGAAAAAGCCAACGAAATTGCCGCGAAATTCGGCTACGCAGACAAACCCGCCGAGCGTTTTTATCGGTTTTATTTTGATGATTCGTATGCAAATTATGTCAGGGACAATCCTTCGCCCGACAAGTGGGAAAAAATCGAAAGCGGTCAGCCGTTGGTCTATGTTTTTGTCGTGCGTCAAAGTCCGCGAAATTTTGATGTGATGATGTTGGGCAATAGTTTTTGGACAAACGGACCGCAAACGGAAAGCGGACAACGGACGATTTTGCTCGACACACGCGGGCGATTGGTCGAATTTTCCGCCGTGCCGCCGCAGATTGCCGAGAACTTAAACGCCAAAGCGGATTTTTCCATCGCTTTTCAATCAGCCGAACTCGATTTGACGAAATTCAAAGAAGTTTCGCCAAGTTGGACTCCGCCGAATGCTTTTGATGAACGGCGGGCTTGGGAAGGCGTTCTGCCCGACCACGCGGACATTCCTCTGCGGGTTGAAGCCGCGAGTTTTCAAGGCAAAATCGTCTTTTTCAAACTGATTTACCCGTGGACAAAACCCGATGTTGCCGAACATGATTCCTACACTACACGCGATTGGCTCGGCGTTTTCATTTTTGTCGGAATTTTCTTTGGATTCATTGCCGTTGCTCTGTTTCTGGCTTGGAAAAATATCAAATCGGGCAGCGGAGACCGCAAAGGTGCGTTCAAA
>CAZJQP010000048.1:0-37673 GCA_964548225.1 uncultured Blastocatellaceae bacterium
GCGTTAATTTACTGCCGAATATTGAAAATACCTCAATAAACATCGGTATTTGACGAACTTTCGCAAGTTTTAAGACCTTTTTCGCCCGACAACGCCGCAAATAATGGCGAGATTTTACAGAAGAAACACGAAAAAGAATAAAATACGCATCGCAAACAAATATTTTCGATTAACAAATTCGCAGAAATTCTCGTGAACTAAGCTAAAATCCCAAAACTGCGTAAGATGAGTTATTAAGTAGAAGAACTTTGAGCGGATTTGCAGTTCTCGACTACTCGCTCACAGTTATCATCTGTTTTATGAAGTGAAATATTTGTCTTTTCGCAATAGCTGATAGCAAATAGCCGTGAACTGATAATTTATGCAACTATAATAAGCTACTTTGAATATGCCATAGCGGCACTTCTCAGATTGTTATATTTAGCGTTACTTTTTCGCAAATTTGAGTTATTATAAAAAAATTAAGTTTTTTGGTATTAAATCGGCAAAAATTACGCATTAGTAAAGTATAAGGTTTTATTATGAGCGAAAGAGTAACCAAGAATGATTTAGTCGCCTTTGCCGGACCGGTTTTCGATTTGATTCTGCGTCTGAAAGCCGGAATTGTGCAACCTTCGATGGAACTGCGTCCGAGAATCGCTTCGATGCTGACCGATTTTGAACGCCGCGCCGAACGCTACCGCTTTAATCACAAAATTATTCAAGTTTCAAAATTTGCGCTCGCTGCATTTGTTGACGAAACCGTTCTGACAAACGACTTTAATCTGAAAAACGAATGGGAAAAAAACGCGCTTCAACTCGAATATTTTAACGAACAGCTTGCCGGAAACAAGTTTTTCGATAAGCTCGAAGCGATGATTAAACAGATCGAAGTAACACAAGACGCGGTCGAGATTTATTATATTTGTATGCTTTTGGGCTTCAAGGGCAGATATGCGATTTACGAAAAAGAAAAACTTTTGGCGACAATGCAAAAAACCGCAAATGCACTTGTAAAAGTCGGCAAAATCAAACCGACCGAACTTTCTCCGCATTGGTTTGCCAACGACCAGCCAAAACCGCCCGAAAAACGCGGAATGCCGACTTGGGCAAAAGTTTCCGTGTTCGGCGGTCTATGTCTGTCAATAGTTATCTATTTGGCGATGTTTGTAACATCGTCGTATTTTCTCTATGAGGCAATGAAACCTTTGAATTTGAAATAAGTTCTTTTGGCTTTGAACTTAGATTTTACCTTTAAATTATGAATTCTTGGCACGTTCAACAACTTAAATTTGCCTTCGGCATCGGCGGTTTTATGTCGTTTTACGGTATCGTGATGGGAGTCATTTTGTTTAGCGATAAACTCGGCATTCCGATTCCCGGCGGTCAGAAAGTTGTTGTTATTGCTCTTGTGTTGCTGACAATTCCGTTTGCCTTGCTTCTCGGCTATGTTACTACGCGCCGTAGCAAGAAAAAAGAAGAAAAAGCCAAAGCCGAGGCGGAAGCCAAAGCGGGCGAAAAAACCGAAACTGAAAAACCTGCCGAAAAATCTGCGCCGACTACTACAGACAACAGCGATTTTAAGCAAAGCACGGAAGAAGTTGTTCAATTCTTAAAAAATTCAAATCTCGCGGGCGCAGGAAATGCCGTCTATTCTTTGCCTTGGTATCTCGTTGCGGGTGCAACGCGAAGCGGCAAATCTTCGCTCGTTATCGGTTCTGATTTGACGTTCCAAAATCTGCCGAGCCAACGCCAATCCGAACAAAAAATTATTCGCCCGACCAAAGCCGTTGATTGGCGCATTACAAATGATGCGGTTTTTATTGATACTTCGGGTGTATTTCAAGCTGAATCGGATGAGGCAAGTCAATGGGCGGCGTTGCTCGACACAATAAAAAAAGCACGGTCAAATCGTCCGCTAGACGGATTTATTTTAACCGTCAGCGCGGAAAAAATTCTAAATGGCGATGAGCGCGAAACTGAAGAATTAGCAAAAATCCTGCGCGGCAAGCTCGATGAAGTCATCCAAAAATTTAAGATTCGTTTCCCTATTTATCTGGTTTTTACGAAAGCCGATTCTATTGAAGGTTTCAGCGATTCTTTTTCGGTTTCAAAACAAGAAGGCAAAAACCTTGTCTGGGGCGCGACGATTCCGCTCGAAAAAGCCGATAACGGACAAGGAATGTTCGACGGCGAATTTGAATTGCTTCAAAATTCGATGATGAAGCGGCGTTTGATGCGTCTGAGTGCGCCGTTTGCGCCGATTCGACAGCTTCGGATTTTTAATTTTCCATTGCACTTCGGTTCGGCGCGAAGAAAATTAGGCGCGTTTGTTTCAACGCTTTTTAAGCCGAATCCGTTTAGCGAAAATCCTTTTTTGCGCGGTTTTTATTTTACCGCATCAATTCCTGCCAAAGCCGGACAAGGCGGCGTGGCAACCGTCGGGCAGACGTTTTTTACCGAAAAACTTTTCCGCGATGTCATTTTGCGCGACAAGGATTTGGTCAGAACCTTTGAAGAACAAAAACAAAAACCACCGATTTTAGGTTGGTTTTTAACGGCTATCGGTGCGTTTATCATTTTCTTTTTGTTGATGATGGCAACAATTTCGCTTTTCAATAATAAGGCGATGCTTGCTGATGTCAGCAAAAAAGGTGAGGAGGTTTTGAATATCGTTTTGAACGATGCCAATGTCAATCCGCTCAATAAAAAACCCGACGAAACCGACACCGAAATCAAAGCGATAAATAATCTCCGTAAAGAACTCGAAAAGCTCGACCAATGGGAGCGTGGCTCTGCGCCTTGGTTCAGCAAACCGATTTTGGGATGGGGAATGTATTCGGGCGATAAAATGTATCGTGAAAAACTTCTGCCGATTTACTTCAACGCTGTCGAACGACGTTTCAAAAACCCGTCGGTTGAAAAGATGAAGCAGGATCTCCAAAAATTCGCCGCCAGCAAACCACCCGTAAATCCGGGACAATTAACTGCCGACGAAGAGAAAGTTTTGGGCGAACATTATAACTTGCTTCGGGCTTATTTGATGCTTACAGGCGAATTCAGATCGAAAATCAATGAAGCTGAATTAACCGATGTTTTGAAAAAATATTGGGCAAAAGAATCGAAAACGACTGCCGGTATGGAAGGCACGGCGGAAGATATTATGATTTTTTGGGTCAAGCAAATTTCCCGCGATGAATTCCCCCGAATTCCATACGATGAAGAAACAAAAACGCTGGTTTCTTCAGTCCGCAAGATTTTGAAATATTTTCCTGCGCCGAATCGTTATTATAAAAACAAGACGGCGGAAGTTTCCCAAGCGGTTGATAAAAGTTTGGGTGAAGTTACGGTTCGCGGAATTTTATCACGCGGCAATGCAAACACCGAATTTGTTCAAGGCAAATATCAAATTCCCGGTGCATATACGATTGAAGGTTTCAAACTGATGAAACCGATAATTGAAGAAGCCGATACAAAACTCGGTGAAAAAGATTGGGTAATGGGCGATGAAGAAGGAAATATCGTAGTCGAAAAAAGCGACGGCGCACAAACCGTCAGAAAACTTTATTACACCGATTACATAAAACATTGGACTGAATTTATCAAAGATGCCCGTGTTACTTACAAAGAAGAAAATGCCCAAGCCGCGATAAAAGAATTTGCCGATACAAAATCGCCGGTTGCCGTAATCATTCGTGAATTTGCCCGAAATGTTAATTTTGTCGGCAAAAAACCGGCGGCAGGCGGCGGATTTTTCTCAAGTATTTTCGAAACCATAAAAGGCTGGTTCAGCAAAGAAGAAAGTTTAGGAACAGGCGGAAATTCTGACATTGAAGCCGCTTTTCGTCCGCTGATAAATTTCGTTGGCGAAGAAGGTGCGAAAGATGCGCCGATTACCAGTTATCAAAGTCAATTGACGAATGTAAATAGAAAGTTTTCAGGTTTCGACCAAAACAAAATCAATGAAATTTCAGCCGAATTTGCAAAGCGAAAATTTGATAATTTCACCGAATTAGGCGATGCTCGCGGAAAAATAGATACGCAGTTGAAACCTTTCGGCGAACCGGCGACGGCATTGGTAATTGCCGATTTTCTACGCCAACCGCTCGATATTTTAAATCAGCAACTCGGCTCGAAAGGTAAGGACGAAATTGCGAAAACTTGGGCGGAAACGATTTTGCCGAAGGCGCAAAACGCATTTAAAGGTTTTCCGTTTGAAGACGGCGCAACCGAAGCGAATCTCAAAGATTTGGAAGAGTTTTTGAATCCGGGCGAAAATGGCATTTTAATGAAATTCTTTAACGAAAATCTGAAAGGCGATTTCAAAAATGTGAACGAACAATTTGTGCCGACAACCGAAGGAAAATACGATCCGCAGTTTGTCGTGTTTTTGAATAACGCTTTTCGTCTGCGCGACAGGCTTTTCGGAAAAACAAGTGCAACGGTAAAATATTCCTACACTTTTGAATTGCAAGCACCGACGGATTTGACTGTTTCGGGAACGGTTGACGGCGAATCGGTTGAATCGGGTAAGGTAAAAAACATCGTCTTTCCTGCCGGACAAGGCAGAGAGCCGGGTGTAAATATCGTTTTTGGCACGAGCGAAACAGCGGCAACGCCAACGCCTGCGCCGAGTCCGACGGGTTCGCCTTCGTCGAGTCCGACTCCGACAAAAAGCCCGACCGGAACACCACCGATTGAATATAAAACGCAATGGGGATTGTTCCGTCTGATTAAGGATAACAACGCGGCTTTGCAAACGAACGGCTATAATATGTCCGTAACTCGCGGTGATAAAAAGATTACGATAATTATCAAACCGGCGGGAAACGATGTTTTTGAAAAGAATTTTGAAGTTTTCAAAGCCGTTCGTGCTGTGCCGTCGGTGATTTTGAAATAAAATGCAGAAACACGCACTAAGTAAGTGTGTTTTATCAGGAAATTGCTCCTTTACTTTATGCGAAATTCTGTATTGTTGAATTTTATGAATGAAGCCAAAACACAACTCGACGCAGGAAATTTGAAGGGCGCAACGGAAGCGGCTCTCGCGACGGTCAAAGCAAAACCGACGGATGAACCTGCACGAATCTTCTTGTTTGAACTTTCGTGTTTTTCGGGCGATTGGGAACGCGCCGAACGTCAATTGGACGTTATCGGTCACCAAGATGCCAAAGCGATGGTCGGGACTTTGATTTATCGTCAGGCATTTGAAGCCGAACGCAAACGCGCCAGATATTTTTCCGATGGTTTAAAGCCCGAATTTCTTGCCGAACCACCCAACTGGATTTACGGTTTGCTGACGGCAAACAATCGTCTGCGCGAAGGTAACGCCGCAGAAGCCCGTGAGATTTTGGATAAAACCGAAGAAGAACGTCCCGCTTTTTCCTGCAAAATAAATGGCGTGGATGCGTCAGACTTTCGTGATTATAATGATTTAACGCTCGGTGTTTTGGAAGCGATTATCAAAGACAGTTATGTTTGGATTCCGTTTGAGCAAATCGAGCGTATCGAAATTACTAAACCGAAATCCTTGCGCGACCTTTTTTGGCTGCAAGGTAAAGTTCAAACCGACAACGGCACGAACGGCGAGGTTATAATACCTGCGCTTTACGCCGATTCGTGGCGCAGTGGTAACGATCAAGTTCGTCTTGGCAGAATGACTGATTGGCGTGATGCAGGAAGCGAAATTTTTATCGGCGAAGGAATGAAAATGTTTTGGGCAGACGGACAAGACAAACCGATTTTGGAAATAGAGACGATTGAGTTTGTAAAGGAGTAAAGAGTGGCTGGAATATTTAATCTTTGGTTAGTAGATAAAGGAACGCGAAGCCAATATTATTGGGGCGAAGGCACAATGTATGCCGTCGGCTTGTATTTGCAGGAATATTTTAATCAAGCCTGTAAAAAATCAAAAACCTTCGACAGTGCGAATTTTTCGTGGAGCGGAAAAGGAGGACAAGTTCAGCCAAACGAAGTGGTCGTATATTTTCTGCAAAACCGGAGCGACAGCATCGTAGCGGCGCAGGGCGGAACAATCAAACACGGTTCGGGAGCGACATATACAACCGGCGCGGGAACGATTTCGGAAGTTTATCTTTCTGAAATGGAAGGTGATGCAAATTATTCGCGCCTTGTGGCAAATATCGCTTTTCACGAAATACTGCATAATAAACTTGAACCAACGCCGCTTGCGGACATCCACAGTATCGGCGGTGGCGGATTGTCGAGCGCAACGGTCAGCCGCGGAATGCGTCCGACGGATGCGGAAATCAATCATCTGGTTACAAGTCTTGACCGAAATGTTCCGCAATATACGCTGAAAATGTGATGAGGAAACCGGACAAAAAGAACGTATATTTGTTTTTTTACGCTGAACAATCCGGCGGCGTTTTTGGATAGTTTGAAGATAAAACGAGGAAATTTTCAGAGATGAGTAATATCGAGTCAAAACCGTCAGTTATCAATCTCGAAGCATTGCTTCAACCGATTTCGGAAGAAAGCCCGGCGGGCGAAAGTGTCCGCTATTCCGGTATCTATGATGAAATTGCCGAAGCACGGCGAGCGGATGATGATGCGGCGCAAGGTGAATGGGTTACGCAACTGAAAGTTGCCGATTGGCGCAAAGTGATAGATTTGGCGGTGCCGACGCTCGAAAAAGATACGAAAGATTTGCAAATTGCCGCGTGGCTTTCCGAAGCCTTAGTCAAACAATTCGGCTTTGCGGGTTTGCGCGACAGTTTGAAATTGATGTCGGGATTGCAGAATATTTTTTGGGAAACCCTGCATCCTGAAATTGACGAAGGCGATATGGAAGGTCGTGCCAACGCCGTTTCGGTGATGGATAAACAAACGGCTTTTGCAATTAAAAGCGCAGCAATCACCGGCTCGTCCGGTTATAGTTTTAATGATTGGGAAGATTCGAAAAGATTTGATATACCCGATAATATTGACACCTTAGACAGCAGTGACCAAGCAAGATTCAGAGAGCTAAAAGCCCAAGCCGAAAAGGAAAACCGCGTTACAGCGACAAAATGGCGTATTGAAATCGCATCTTCGCGGCGTGCTTTTTATGAAGAATTAAATTTTACAATTGACGAATGTTTAGCAGAATACGCTGAATTAAATCGCGTCAATGAAGAAAAATACGACCGCAATCAAGTTCCCGGAATGGGACATTTGAAAAAAGCTCTAGACGAAGTCCATACACAGGTCAAAAAACTTCTTGAAGAAAAACGTCAGGAAGAGCCGGATGAAACGGAAACCGTTGAAAGCGAATCAGGCGCGGAAGGTGAGGAAGGCGCAATAATTAAAGTTGCCGGTGTAGCTACGGCAAGCGGCGCGATTCAAAATCGGGCAGACGCGCTCAAACGGTTGAGCGATATTGCTCAATTTTTTCAAAAAACCGAACCGCACAGCCCGCTTTCATATCTTATTCAACGTGCCGTAAAATGGGGCAATATGCC
Source organism: uncultured Blastocatellaceae bacterium (assembly GCA_964548225.1). Taxonomy (GTDB): domain Bacteria; phylum Acidobacteriota; class Blastocatellia; order Pyrinomonadales; family Pyrinomonadaceae; genus CALMEH01. The sequence goes on from CAZJQP010000048.1 coordinate 7,443, forward strand.
GCTTGAAAGCTGGCTGCAAGACGTGATTAAAGACGAAACCGTTATTTACAACATTCGTCAAACGCTCGGATTCAATACGAATTTGCCGTCAGATTCGGAAAATCCGTAAGTTTAACAGTTTCTAAACTAATAAAGTTAGAATAAATAAAGAAAGGAGATAGATAAGAATGCCAACGAGAGAAAGTCTGCAACATAAAATAGACCGTGTGCGTCCGCCGCGTGTCCAAATTACATACGATGTCGAGGTGGGAGATGCCATCGAAATGAAGGAATTGCCGTTTGTTGTCGGCGTGATGGGCGATTTTGTCGGGAAACCCGAAGAGCCGCTTCCTGCGCTGAAAAACCGTAAGTTCATCGAAATTGATCCTGATAATTTCAATCAGGTGCTTGCCGGAATGAAGCCGCGTGTTGCTTTTACGGTTGATAACAAATTGCAAGATGACGGAAGCAAAATGGGCGTTGATTTGACCTTTAACAGTATCGAAGATTTTGAGCCGGATCAAGTTGCTCAAAACGTCGAACCGCTTCGTAAATTGGTCGAAGCACGTCAGAAACTTTCCGATTTACGTTCAAAAATGGACGGCAACGAAAAATTGGAAAGTCTGCTCGAATCGGTTATTTCTGATGCCGCGAAACAAAAAGAACTGAGCGACGCGCTCGGTCTGGAAGCTAAGAAGGAGGAATAAATTTATGGCTGAGAAAAAACAAGAAGCCGCCGCCGTTGAAACCCAAGAAGTCGAAGAAGTCGGATTGCTCGACCAAATTTTGACGCAGGGAAAAATGGCACGCGATGATTATCAAAAAGAACAAGCAAAAGATATGATTGGCGAATTCGTCAATCAAGTAATGAGCGGTGAATTAACCCTGTCCAAAAATATGGATGTGGCAATCAACGCCCGCATCGCCGAAATTGATCGTCTTCTGTCGGCGCAGATGAACGAAATTATGCACCACGAAGACTTTCAGAAACTCGAAGGTTCGTGGCGCGGACTGCATCATCTCGTCAAAAATTCTTTGACCGGAACGCAACTTAAAATCCGTGTGATGAGTGCGACGAAAAAAGACCTTTTGAAAGATTTTGAACGCGCTCTGGAATTTGACCAATCGGCGATGTTCAAAAAAATCTATGAAGATGAATACGGAATGTTCGGCGGCGCACCATTTGGCGCGATTATCGGCGATTACGAATTCGGCAATCATCCGCAAGATATGGCTCTTTTAACAAGCATTTCGGGAGTTGCGGCGGCAGCCCACGCACCGTTTATCAGTGCGGCTTCGGCAGATATGTTCGGTTGGGACACATTCAACGAAATGACCGAAGTGCGCGATATTTCCAAAATTTTCGACCGTGCTGAATATATGAAATGGCGCAGTTTCCGCGAATCGGAAGATTCACGTTTTGTTGGTCTGACCCTGCCGCACGTTCTTGGACGCGAACCTTACGGCGCGGCAACAAAACCGACCGAATCGTTCAGTTTCGAGGAAGATGTTGACGGCACAGACCACAAAAAATACTTGTGGAGCAATGCGGCATATGCAATGGGAACACGCTTGACCGAAGCATTTTCAATGCACGGTTGGTGTGTGGCGATTCGCGGTGTGGAAGGCGGCGGACTCGTTGACCAACTGCCGACGCATACATTCCAAACCGATGAAGGCGAAATTGCGATGAAATGTCCGACGGAGGTCGCTATTACAGACCGCCGCGAAAAGGAATTTTCCGACAACGGATTTATTCCGCTCGTGCATTGCAAAAATACCGATTACGCAGCATTTTTCGCTACGCAATCTTGTCAAAAAGCGAAAAAATACGACACCGATGCGGCAAATGCCAATGCACGGCTTTCAACGCAACTGCAATATATTTTCGCCACATCGCGTTTCGCACATTATTTGAAATCAATGGTGCGCGACAAAATCGGATCATTTATGTCGCGTAAGGAAGCGGAAATATTTCTGAATCGTTGGATTAGCAATTACGTTCTCGAGAACGATGTTGCCCCGGCGGCGCAGAAAGCGAAATATCCGCTTCGTGAAGCACGGGTTGATGTTTCGGAAGTTCCGGGCAAGCCGGGAGTTTATCGTGCTGTCGCATTTTTGCGCCCGCATTTCCAACTCGACGAGCTTTCTGTTTCATTACGTCTGGTCGCGGAATTGCCCCCGTCGGCTAACAAATAATTGAATTTTGCAAATTTTGAAAAAAAAATTTGCAAATTACGCAAAAGCCGGCTTTCGTTGCGTCATTAAAATTGTGCGAGATAAAACATCGCGGAAAAACGAGCGAAAGCCGGAAATTAAAATTGATTCGTCAAACGGACAAATCAATTGGGAAAACTAAAAACTGTTAATTATTTTGAAAGGAGCATAAAAAACAATATGGCACAAGCTGATTATTACTTGAAAATTGATACTATCGAAGGTGAATCCGACGCAGTCGGTTTTGAAAAACAAATGCAAATCGAATCGTGGTCGTTTGGCGCATCAAACAGCGGTTCATCGGCACAGGGAACAGGTTTGGGTGTTGGAAAAGTTAGTCTTCAAGACTTTAACTTTGTTGTTCAAAACGGCAAAGCATCGCCGCAACTTTTCTTGGCAAACGCCAAGGGCAACCACATCCCGCAAGCTATTCTTAGCTGCCGCAAAACGGGTGGCGACGGCAATCCCTATACCTATACGAAAATTACGTTCGGCGACATCGTAATCTCGTCGTTCCACACGGGCGGAAGCAACGGCAGTTCAATTCTTCCGATGGAACAAATTTCGTTCAACTTTACGAATATTACGATGGAATATTTCCAACAAAAACCGGACGGAACGGTTGCATTGACCAACACTGTCAGCTACGACATCAAGAAAGTCGAAGGCGCAGGCGCATAAGTTTAGTTGGTTTGAGAAGATTGATTGTTTCTTTCGGGGAACAATCAATCTTCAATTTTGCAAATATATGACCTTGCCGAATTTGGCGAGGAAATTCTTTTTTTAAATGTTCAAAACAGCCGGCACTAGAGGATTAAAACAGCCCGTTCTGATAAAATTATGGCAAGAAAAGACCACGAAACGCGCGTAACGCCGTCGGTGCTTGACCGTCTTTTGGACTTTGAACCGAAATCGTCCACCGAATCGCCAAAATTACGCTCGCGCTCGCTGGCAGAATTGAAACAATCTGTCCGGCGCGATTTGGAATGGCTTCTGAATTCACGGCAATTTGTGGGTTATATTGACGAAAATCTCGAAGAAGTCAATAAATCTGTTGCGGTTTTCGGGTTGCCGGATTTTACGGGCATTAGTGCGAAAAGCCACCTTGAACTGAAACGCTTGACCAAATCGGTAGAAAACGCGCTAAAAATTTTTGAAACACGCTTTCTCGATGTAAAAGTTACGCTTGATCCCATAAGCAATACTGATCGTTTGCTCAGATTTCGGATTGAAGCACACTTAAATATCGAACCGTCGCCCGAACCGATTGCATTCGACACCGTTTTGCAACTCGGAAGCGGCGATTTCAAAGTTAAAGAAAATCGTTAAAAAGTAAAAAAGTAAAAAGTAAAATAATCTGATGCGAGATGAGCTTTTAGGGTATTACGAAAGAGAATTGATTTTTCTGCGGCGAATGGGCGCGGAATTTGCGCGTAAATATCCGAAGATTGCGCGGCGACTTCAGCTTGACGAAGAAAAAATCGAAGACCCGCACGTTGAGCGAATGGTCGAAGCCTTTGCGTTTCTGACGGGCAGAGTTTCTCTCAAACTAGACGACGAACTTCCCGAAATTACCGAATCTTTTTTAAACGTCATCTATCCGCATTATCTTGCGCCGATTCCTTCGATGGCGATTACACAATTTCATTTCGGTTCGCCGAACGATAAAATAACTACCGTTCAGAAACTTCAACGCGGCGCACGGCTTTATTCGCGTCCGGTTGACGGAACGCCGTGCCGTTTTCAAACTTCCTACGATGTCCAACTCGCGCCTGTCGAATTGCAATCCGCCGCACTCGAATCGCCTGCGCCGAAAGATGGACGCGGAAAATATGTTGAGAGCGCGATTCGTTTGAGTATGCGTTGTTTCGGCGACTCAAATTTGAGTGAAATGACAATGGGCGACACGGGTGAACCGCCAAAATTTCTGCGTTTTTTTCTAAACGGCGACCCGCAACTTATTTATCGGCTTTACGAAATTATTTTCAATCAAGCAAGCGCAGTCGAATTTCGCGCCAAAGAAAAACCAATTGGTAGCAGGACGATGCCGACACTGACGAATATTCAATTTAAATTGCCTTCGCCCGTGATAATTCCGGCGGCAGACGCAATCAAACAAGTTGGTTTTGAGAACGACGAAAACATTCTGCCCTACACCAAACGCTCGTTTTCGGGCTATCGGCTTTTGACCGAATATTTTGCCTTTCCACACAAATTTTTGTTTTTCGATATTTACGGAATTGATCGTGCGATTGCTCAGAAATTCGGCAGTCATTTCGATATTTTGATTCACTTAAAAGACGTTACGCCGCCGCGTGCGCCAATTACAAAAGAAACTTTTCGGTTGGGATGCACCCCGATTGTCAATCTTTTTTCGCGGCTGGCTGACCCTATTTATCTTTCACAACAAAAATACGAATATCACGTTGTCCCCGATGTCCAAAGACAGTTGACAACCGAGGTTTATTCGATTGACGAAGTAGTTACGACCGACCCGAAAACCAACACAACGCGCAAATTTTCGCCGTTTTATTCGTTGAAACACGCTTACGGCGAACAAATGGAAAAAACTTTTTGGTATGCCACGCGCCGCGCTTCGCAACGCGCCGACGACGAAGGCACAGAATTGTATATGTCTTTGGTTGATATGAATTTCAATCCGCGCGTTCCGGCGGCTGAAGTCATCAATCTCAGAACAACCTGCACAAATCGTGATTTACCTGCAAGACTTCCCTTCGGCGGGAAAGAAAGTGATTTTGAAGTCGAAGGCACTGCACTTTTGTCGCGTGTGCATTGTTTAACGAAACCTTCGGAAACAATTCGCCCGCCGCAGCGTCGTTCGGCACAATGGCGCATAATTTCGCATCTGAATCTTAATTTTTTATCGCTTACCGAAAACGAAACCGGAACGCCTGAAGCCTTGCAGGAAATTTTGCAGATTTATAATTTTAACGATGATTCGGCAACGCGCAAACAAATTTTAGGAATTACCGGAATTGAAAGCCGTAAAGTCGTTCGACAAATCGGCGGACACATCGGCGCGGGTTTCGTGCGTGGGCTTGAAACAACACTAATTTTTGACGAAGAACAATATGTTGGCAGCGGAATGTTTCTTTTTGCCTGCGTTTTAGAAAGATTTTTGGGTGTCTATACTTCGCTTAACTCGTTTAACGAATTGGTTTTACGCACCGAACAGCGGGAAGAAATTGTCAGACGGTTTCCGCCGCGCACGGGCGAACAGATTTTATTGTAAAGGGGAACTGTGAAAAAGTATAAATCACTTTCTCAACCAACTTTTTTCCCTTTTTCACTTTGAAAAAATGTCGAAAAATACGAAGACAATTTTAATTATTTTCGGAATTCTTGCGGTTCTATCGGCAATCTGTCTCGGTGTTTTCGGTTTTTTCATCTATCGTGTTGTTGATAATACGAAGATTGTTGAAAACGAACAAAAAGGCGCGGAATTTGGAAAAACAACTGATAATTTCGGCTGTCAAACAAAAGTTGTTTCGGTTGCCAAAGATATGGGACAGATGGACATAAAAGGAAGTTTGGAAACATCATTTTTCTTCAAAAGTTGTCTGAGAGCAAGTCGGAAAAGTGCGAATTATTGCGATAATGTGCCAAGTGATTTAAGGGATCAACTCAATGACGACAAATGGAAAGACAGCGAATGTGAAAAAAACGGAATGAAATCGCCACACATTCCTTGCCGAATGATTATGAAAACAAAGGCTGAGTTTTGCAATGGCGGATTTTGACGAACAATAATTTTGTGAAATGGCAAAAAAACCTCTAAATCAGGAACTTCTCGATGAGCCTTACCGGTTTGAATTTTTCCAAGCGGTAAGGCTTCTCGAAAAGATTTTTCCCGAACGGATGCCGGTCGGACGCGAAGCGAAAATCAAACCGGAAGTCGTGCGTTTTCGTTCGCGTGTAACGCTCAATTTTCCGGCAAGCGAAATCCACTCATTTGCCGAATCTTTTGATGAATTTACCGAAGAATCACGGCTCGAAATGTTTGTCAATTTTATGGGCATAGTTGGCGTTTCGGGCGTTTTGCCCGTGCATTACACCGAACTCGTGATGGATAGAATCCGCTACGGCGACACGGCAATGTGGTCGTTTTTGGATATTTTCACGCACCGTGCCGTTTCGCTTTTTTTTCGCGCTTGGGAAAAATATCGTTTTCCCGTATCTTACGAACGCGGCAAAGATGATTTTACGGCATTTTTATTTGATTTCGCCGGACTCGGCACTCGCGGAATGCGCGGACGAATGGCTTTGGAAGATGAATCTTTGCTTCCGTTTAGCGGTTTGATAGCGCAAAAACCGCATTCGGCAAGTGCTTTGGCGCAAATTTTGAGCGATTATTTCGGTATCAATGTAAGAATTGAACAATTTTTCGGGCAATGGCTTGATTTAGAACCCGAAAGCATTACAAATCTCGGCGCACACAACAGTCATTTAGGACGAACCGCGCTCGTTGGAAGCCGCGTTTGGGAACAGCAATCAAAATTCCGACTTGTTTTAGGTGCGTTGACATTTAACCAATTTCAGTCTTTTTTGCCAAACGGCACAGCAAATAAACCGATGAAATCCATCGTTAAATTTATGGTCAGTCTGGAATTAGATTTCGATGTTCAACTTGTTTTGCAAGCTAAACAAGTGCCAAGCACAATTTTGACAACACGCGCAATGCGTCGCCCAATGCTCGGCTGGACTTCGTTTTTGAAAACAAAACCATTCAAAAAAGACGATGACCAAGTTATTTTACAAATCAATTAGTCGGAACAGCCGATGTGAGCGGGTTGTGGAAAGTTTCTTGACAAAAACTTTCGATTAGTAACACTATACAACCTGCTGACACAGGTTGTTCTAACAAGAATAAGGAGAAAACTATGAACGTGAACTTAAAATCTTTGGTTGGCAGATTGAACGATACTTGTCGCGGTGCGCTCGAAGGCGCGGCTGGTTTGTGTCTGTCGCGGACGAATTATGATGTCGAAATTGAGCATATTTTGGCAAAACTGCTTGAAGAAAACGATACGGATTTGCATAAAATCTGTCGTCATTATGAGGTTAATATTGATCGTTTGACGAAAGACGTTTCGACTTCGCTCGACCGTTTAAAAACGGGAAACACGCGCACACCCGGACTTTCTGACCGTCTGCCGCGTTGGTTTCAAGATGCTTGGCTCATTGCTTCAGTTGATTTTGGTGCGGCGCGTGTCCGTAGCGGTCATCTGATTTTGGCTTTGCTTTCAAATGAAGGGACGGCACGACTGGCGCGTGATACCTCGCGTGAATTCTCGCATATTTCAGTCGAATCTTTATCGCAGAAATTAGAAGAAATTACAGCTGATTCGTCAGAGGCTCGTGATGCGGTTGCGCTCGGCGAAACATCGGGCGTTTCAGATGGTGCGCCGGTAGCAAGCGGTGTGAAAGGCAAGACGAAAGCACTCGACCAATACACCGAAGATTTAACGGCGAAAGCGGCGGCTGGAAAAATTGATCCGATTTTGGGGCGCGATTTCGAGATTCGCCAAATTGTTGATATTTTGACGCGCCGACGACAAAACAATCCGATTTTAACAGGCGAAGCCGGCGTTGGTAAAACTGCGGTCGTTGAAGGTTTTGCGCTCAGAATTTCACAAGGTGATGTTCCCGAACCGCTCAGAAATGTTGCCGTCAGAACGCTTGATTTGGGACTTTTGCAAGCAGGCGCGGGCGTGAAAGGCGAATTTGAAAATCGCCTAAAGTCTGTGATTGATGAAGTTAAAGCCTCGCCGCAACCGATTATTTTGTTCATTGACGAAGCGCATACGATGATTGGCGCGGGCGGGCAAGCCGGACAAAATGACGCGGCAAATTTGTTGAAACCTGCGCTTGCGCGTGGCGAATTAAGAACAATTGCGGCAACAACTTGGGCGGAATATAAAAAATATTTTGAAAAAGATGCGGCATTGGCGAGACGTTTTCAAGTTGTCAAAGTCGAAGAGCCGGACGAAGAAAAAGCTATCGGAATGATGCGCGGACTTTTGGACAAAATGGAAGCTCATCACAACGTCCGCATTTTGGATGAAGCGATTGTCGAATGTGTCAAACTTTCACATCGCTACATCACCGGTCGCCAACTTCCTGACAAATCCGTCTCGGTTCTGGACACTGCTTGCGCGAAAGTTGCCATCGGGCAAGGCGCAACACCGGGCGCGGTTGAAGACGCAATTCGTCGTATTCAAAATCTGACTTCGGAAATTGATTCGCTTGAACGCGAACAAATTACGGGCGCGGAACACGATGAGCGTCTGGACGATTTGAAAGCTAAACGCGCCGAAACCGAAGAAGTTTTGGCGAAATTAAATGAGCAATGGGAAAAGGAAAAAGACCTGACAAATCAGATTCGCAACATTCGAATGAAACTCGAAATGTCGAGGCTGGATACAGTGAGCAGTCAGCATTCAGCAGTCAGCATTCAGGAAGTTTCAGAAGTTTCGACGGAAGCGGCAACGGCAACTGCCGAAACCGATTCGGCAACAGGCGATGGAACTGCGGCGGCAACTGCGCCGGAAGCAAATAAACCTGTTGACGTGGAATTTTTGAAAGGCGAATTGAAACGCTTAAATGCTGAATTAAAAGAACTTCAAGGTGAAAACCCGTTGATGTCACCGGTCGTCAATGGTCAGATTGTCGCCGAAGTTATTTCGGGTTGGACAGGAATTCCGATTGGCAAAATGGTTGCGGACGAAATTCAAGCGGTTTTGAATTTGCACAAAACGCTCGGCGAAAGAGTTCTTGGGCAAGACCACGCGCTCGATGCCATTACGCAGAGAATTCGCACGGCTCGCGCCGGTTTGACAGATCCGAAACGTCCGATTGGAGTTTTCCTTTTGGTTGGGACTTCGGGCGTTGGTAAAACTGAGACCGCACTCGCGCTTGCCGATTCGCTTTACGGCGGCGAACGCAATTTGATTTCGATAAATATGAGCGAATATCAAGAAGCGCACACGGTTTCTTCGCTCAAAGGTTCGCCTCCGGGATATGTCGGTTACGGCGAAGGCGGCGTTTTGACGGAAGCTGTTCGCAGAAAACCTTATTCGGTTGTTTTGCTCGATGAAGTCGAAAAAGCGCACCCGGACGTAATGGAATTGTTTTTCCAAGTTTTCGACAAGGGCGTTTTGGAAGACGGCGAGGGGCGCGAAATTGATTTTAAAAACTGTGTTATTTTGCTGACTTCAAACGTCGGCACGGATACTTTTATGAAACTTTGCGCCGATCCCGACACGAAACCCGAACCGGACGGATTAGTCGAAGCCATCAAACCCGAACTGAATAAAGCCTTTAAGCCTGCGCTTTTAGGTCGTATGGTAACAGTTCCGTTTTATCCGATTTCGGATGAAATTCTGCGCCTAATCATCAAATTACAGCTCGGAAAAATAAAAAATCGCATTTCCGACAATCACGGAGCGCAATTTTCTTACGATGATTCCGTCATAGATACCGTAGCGAAGAGATGCACCGATGTTGATAGCGGCGCACGCAACGTCTATAACATTTTGACCGGAACGCTTTTGCCGGAAATGTCGGGCGAAGTTCTTTCAAGAATGGCTTCGGGCGAAGGCATTAAAAAAGTTCACGTTTCGGTTGGTGAAGGCGAGAAATTTGTTTATGACATCAGCTAGTTCGGGAGGGAAAAATGCCGGGTGATACAGTAACTTACCGTGAAGTTTTCGGAGCAGATCCGGGCGAGGAAATTCAGGAAAATCACGGAATGACGTGGCGACCTTGTCCGGCGGTGCTTGCATTGCGCGGTTTGCTCGGTGCGTTCGGCGATGTTTTTCCGAATCGAAAACTCGGCGGACGCTCAGGTTATTGGAACGAATTCAATCGTCATCATGCGGGTTTGGCAGTTGATATTATGCTCGACCCGCGAAACGATGCGGAAGTCCGGCTCGGACAAAATTTGTTTATGCTTTTTAATCGGCACAAGCAAATTATGCAATGGCGCGGAATGCTTTATCAGCACGTTTCAATTAATTTTTCGGGGTATGTCGGTAATTACCGACCGGCTGACCACGAAAATCATATCCATATTGATTGGCACGAAAGCCGAAACGTAACATGGTTTTCGCCAATTGAGTTTGTTCCATTGCGAAGAAGTCAAGGAAGACACAGAGGCGAAGTTCAAAATCTACGCCCAAAACAATATCCGCGCATTGCTTCGAGCATTCGCTGGACACAACAAGCGATGACTAATTTCCGTCAAAATCAAACGCTTCAAGACGATTTAACCGATTTGATTAACAGACATCGGCGCGGAGAATTGCAAAGAATTGATTTGGCTCAGGAATTAGGATTGGTAAGGTAAAATAATGGCGAAAACGACACAAACAAACAGGTTAATGGCGATTTATACGCCTTTGGGAGAAGATTATTTCCTTGTCAATAAAGTTTCGGCAAGCGAAGCTCTTTCGGAACTTTATTCTTACGAGGTCGAGGTTCTCCACGAAGAAAAACCGGGCGGATTTGCGCCGACGGTGGTTGACCCGAAAAAAATTATCGGGCAGGGCGTAACGATTGAAGTCGAACAACGCGACGGCACAAAAAGGCAATTTACCGGAATGGTCAATCGTTTTTCGCAAGGCACGCGCCATGCACGATTTTCGTTTTATTATATGACAATTGTGCCGAACGTCTGGCTTCTCACGCAAATTTTCCAAAGCCGAATTTTTCAGCAAAAAAGTGTTCCCGATATTTTGAAGATTATTTTCGCGGGCTTTGATGTTTCATATGAAATTCAAGGCAAATTTGAGCCGCGAAATTACTGTGTGCAATACCGCGAAACCGATTTCGATTTTGCTTCGCGGTTGATGGAAGAAGAAGGCATCTTTTATTATTTCGAACATAATGACGGCAAACATAAAATGGTTATCGCCAACACGCCGCAATCGCATCGTGATTGTCCCGGTAAAAGCACGATTCCGTTTTTCGTTGATGTTTCAAGGGCGCAGGAAGATTTTGTAACTTCGATTTCTTCGTGGCAGACCGATTACAATTTGCAAACCGGAAAAGTTACGCTTTGGGATCATAATTTCCAACTTCCGGGCAAAAAACTGGAAGCTGATAAGCCTTCGCTTTTTAATATCGGCGGCAATCAGGAACTCGAATTTTACGATTTCCCTGCCGGATATGCACGAAAATACGATGGTATTTCAAAGGACGGTGGCGACCAACCGGACGAATTGCAAAAGATTTTTGAAGACAACCGTAAAACTGCTGATGTGCGAATGCAAGCACTCGACGGACGTTACAAAACCGCCATCGGCAGTTCCGATTGTTCTTCGATGATTGCCGGATTTCGTTTTACGATGTCGCGCCACCCGAATGCGAGCGAAAACGGCAAATATGTGATTACGTCAATCGTTCACGAAATCGAGCAAAACCCGTCTTACGTTTCGGACGAACACACCGACCAGCCGTATCGAAATACGTTTAATTGTATGTCGCACGGATCGGGCGTTCCGCCGTTTCGCCCTGTCCAAAAAACTTTGAAACCGATGATTTACGGTTCGCAGACAGCAATTGTCGGCGGTCCGGCGGGTGAAGAAATTTTTACCGACAAATACGGGCGCGTCAAAGTCCAATTTCATTGGGACCGCGAAGGTCAAGGAGATGCTTTCAGTTCTTGTTGGCTTCGCGTCGCGCAATCTTGGGCGGGAAATCGTTGGGGAATGATGTTTATTCCGCGCGTCGGAATGGAAGTCATCGTGCAGTTTTTGGAAGGCGACCCCGACCAACCGATTATCGTCGGATGCGTTTATAATCCGTCAAATATGCCGCCTTACACTTTGCCCGACCATAAGACGAAAATGGCGATAAAATCCGATTCGTCAAAAGGTGGCGGCGGTTTTAACGAAATTCGTTTTGAAGACAAAAAAGGCTCGGAGCAGGTATTTTTGCACGGACAGAAAGACCAAGACATTCGCATTCGCAACACGCGCCGCGAATTGATTGGCAATGACCGACATTTAATCGTCAAACGCGATAAACGCGAAAAAATCGAGCGTGACAAACATATCATTATTGAGCGCGATGAAATCATCAAAATCGAACGCGATTTGCATCGCCACGTTGAAGGAAAAATCGCTTTCAAAACCGACCAATCGTTTTCGCACGACATCGGGCAAGGTAAATCTGAAAAAGTCGGTGGAAATTACGCTATCGAAGCCGGACAATATAACGTCAAGGCAAAAACCATCGTTTTGGAAGCCGAAACCGGTTTGACGATTAAAGTCGGTGGAAATTTTGTAACTGTCAATGCCGCCGGAGTTCAGATTAACGGCACGATGGTTCTGATTAACAGTGGCGGCGCGGCTCTGCCGTGCATTCCCGGTTCGCCTGTTCCGCCGCTTGACCCCGAAGAAGCGGAAATCGCGGACAACGCCGATCCCGGAAGCAAAGCTCCGACTTATAAAAATCAGCGAAGCAAAATTCCGAAGGCGAAAATTCCGTCGTTCACCAAACCGACGCATAAGCCGAAATCGCCGCAGAATAAAGATAAGAAATCGTGGATTGAGATTCATCTGGTTGACGACGAAGGCGATCCGGTGGCAGGAGAACGCTATCGCATAACTCTGCCCGACGGTTCGACACTTGCCGAAGGCACGACGGATGAAAAAGGATTTGCCAGAGTTGACCACATTGACCCGGGAACTTGTAAAGTTACATTCCCGAACATTGACGGACGCGCTTGGAAAAATGCGTAAGTTATTAAGAATTAAGGAGAAAGATTAAATAAATGCCGCGACAGGTAAAAGCAAAAGTTGGCGATTGTCTTTGCAATATCGCATTTCAAAACGGTTTTGGCGACTGCAAGCCGCTTCGTGAAGAGCCGGCAAATGCCTACATCGTTAATCGGACGGACGACCCCGGACAGCTTCTGCCGGGCGATGTCGTAACCGTGCCGGATTTTATCGAGCATCACGAAAGCAAAGCGACGGAGAAGAAACATAAATTCGTCAAACGCGATAATATGGCGATTTTGCGTTTTGTTCACGGCTCGAACACCACGACAATAAAAAACGACCGAACGCTAACTTTTTTGAACGTCAGCAATTACATCACGAATCAGGCAGGAAACCCGGACGGTGTTTCGGCTTTTCCGAATTCGGGTATCAGAAATTTTAACGCCGATGCCGACAAAGATCAGGACGTTTTCAAAATCGAAGTTTTTGATATTGATGCAACTGCCGATTTGACCGTCGAATTGGAAGTTCTTAAACCGGTTTATGATGCGGCGGGAAAAGTTACAAAACACGAACGCTTTCCGGCGGCGATTCGCGCCTCGCGGCTTTTGACGGCGACGGCTTCCAAACAAGGTTCGACCAAGCGTTTTCGCACTTGTTATCTGAGATTGGTAACAGACGCGGCAGACAAAGCCGCCGCCAACGACCAAACTTTGCTCGCTTCGGATATGTATGACGCGGCGGACGCGGCGGCGAAACAAGTCGAAATTTTAGACCAAAAGGTCAAAGCGTCTTACACTTTGCCGAAATGTCCGATGAATCCGAAATGCAAATCAACCGTGATTTTGCCGATTGGCGAAGACCGTCGGCGTTTGCGAATGGCAGTTCACATTTTGCGGACTTCGGCGGGCGGTGCGCCGGTGGTTTCGATTGCCGATATGGAAAAGCGTATTTTGACTTGGCTTCGGCGAAATTACGCCCAAATTTCAATCGCGCCGAAACTTGTTATTCCAATCCGCGAAGTTGACCCGCCGCGAAATATGGTTTCGATTTCAAACGACAGCGGTTTAAAGGCTCGCGGTCCGATTGCGGGCAACGATGGCGTGATTAGCTTTAAAATCAACGCCACAGGAAAGCCGTCGCAAACCGTCAGCGTAACGACCAGCCGCAATGATACGCCGCTAAAAACGGCGCGGGCATTGGCGGCGAAAGTTACCGCGCCTTATAAAGCAGTGGCGGCTGAAAACGCGGCGCGTTTTAATGACCCGAAAACTCGTCGCTCGGCAGACATCGTGATTACGGAAGAAACCGGCGTGCGGGTGAGAATCACGCAGGAAAACAGCAACGATGCGCGGCAAACAATCGCCGTCGGCAGACCCGTTACAACTCTTTTTCAAGAATGGGACGGCAATAATTGGCTTGTCGGCACAATCGAACAACGCTCGGTTTTGAGAAATTACGACACGGGCGACGACCGTTTTGAACTTTTCGTCATTCAGCGATTTGTTTCGCCGACGCTTTTGGGCGCGGCAATGATGTCCGGTCATATTGTTGATCCTGACCGTCCGGCGCGAAGTAAAATAAAATGGTCGTGTTTCGTTGACCGACGCTCATCGGACAGTTCAGACCAATTTCCGATTGTCATTCCGCACGAGGCAATGCACTCCGTCGGCGAAGTGATGCACACGGTCAATCATCCGGCGCAAGTGATGCACCCGACGGCTGACCAAAACAATGCCGTCGGAATCGCCAAACGAATCCGCGACGGTGCGGCAACATATGACGGCGGAAACATCGCCGGAAATCATAATCTTGTCAGACGAATGCGAACGCAGGGCGCAGCACTTCTTGAAAGGTGGTAAGTTCAACGTAAGACAGGCTGTTAGCCTGTCTGAACAGGCTAACAGCCTGTTCTACTTTTGGAACTCTGAACAAGAGCGAAAATGATGAAAATTCGCCGATTTTATTTTTTCGCCGTTTTGTTATTATTGATTGGCTGTCAGATTCAGCCACGAAAAATTATGAACGATGACCCGATAAAAAATAATCCTTCGTCCGAGCCGGTTTCGTTGCCGGAGATGGAAAAATTTATCTTTAATTCGGACGTTTTTAACCGTGAGGTTGTGCCGCGAAAGCTGAACGCGGCGGATGTCGCCAAATTTCTGATTGAGAAAATCAACGCTGAAACCGAGTTGAAACATTGGTTACAAGTTGAAAAGGCGGCGAATTTTTACGACACGACGGAAGTTGCCGAAAAATTTAAAACCTTCCTGAACAAAAGCGAAGCGGGCGAAGACGGCGTGCGGCGTTCGATTGTCATTGCGCGGATTGTCGGCGGTGTCGGCAAGCCGGAAGATGCGGAATCGGCGAAACAATATTATCCGCATCTCGTTTCAAAAGTCGAAACGCTTCCCGAATATAAAGACATCATTTTGCTTCACGATGTTTTGCGTTTAGGTAAAAAGTCAGAGGTTTTGCGGACAAAAATTCAGAGCAAAATGAAACCTCTGGAAGGCAGAATTGACGCGGACGAAGAAGCCGAAACCGAATATTACGAGTTTCAAAACAAAGTCGAAAAAGAGTTGGAGCGCGTCGAAAAAGCCGCACCGATTAAAGAACAAATCTTGCAAATGTCCGACCGCAAAAAGCGTCTGGAAGAAGAAATCAAGATGTATCTCGGCGTTGATTACGGCTTCTTGGAATATCTGCAACCGTGGGCGGCGGCACGTCTGCGGCGCGAAACTTGGGCAGCCGAACCGTCTGAACAAATAACGCGAATTGTGCGACCGCAATTACGAGCAGATGTCGCCAAAGCCTTGCAAGAATCTTACGGAAAGCTGGGCGAAATGCCTGATTTGGCGGACGATGAAGACAAAGAAGCCGCAAAAGTGCAAGTTTTACGCGCCATCAAATTTTTTGAAGGCAAAATTTCCGAGCAGGAAGAAATTTTCCTCGCACAATTCAAAGGCAAGCAAGCCGATATTTTGGCAAACGAAGGATTTTTACTGCCGTAAGATGAACGAGGCGCATCAAAAAAAAGTGATGAAATACAGACACCGCAAAATTATCGCCGCACTTTTTTTGATTGCGCTTTTATGCTGGCTTCCGGCGGAAGGAAAAATGTTGAAAAGCAAAGTTTTATATCGCGTCGGTTTAACAAATGAAACAAGTAAATCAGTTGCCGTCCGACAAAACGGGAATGCTTTGGAGTTAAATCTGGAAGGTTTCGAGTCGCCTGTCGCGCTGAAAGTCAACGGCGGCGGAGTCGAATCTTGCCGCACGATTTTGGAACATAAATCGGACAAGGCAAAAATTGTTTTATCTCTGCCGATTCCGACTCCGAATATGCCGTGTCAGATGACCGCCGGATTTGTTTCAATCAACAGCAAAACGTATAAAATTTCAATGTCCGAAGCGGAAGTCAAAAAGACTTCGGGCAACGACCAAACTTTAAGAAAATTAGTCGAAAAATACTTTGGGAAGATTTAAGGAGAACTAAAAATTATGCCGCCAGCCGCAAGAATTACAGACCCCGTTGTTCATCCGTTGCCACCTGTTTTGACGGGCGGACCGACCGCGATAACCGTGATTATCGGCGGATTACCCGCTTGGCGCGGGATTGGCGGAGCCGCCGCCGCCGCGATTCAATCGGCGAATCAAACCGCGATGCAAACGATTCAAGTTGCCGAAGCCGCAACCTTAGCCGCCGCCGGAACACCCGGCGCACCGGCGGCTTACACCGCCGAACAAACGGCGAAAGCCACCGCGTTGGCTTCGATGTCGAGTATGATTTCGAGTTCCGGCACAGATATTCACGTTTGCGCCACGCCTTCGCCCGTCCCGCCGCACGGTCCCGGCGTAGTTACCACGCCTTCGACAACCGTGATGGTTGCCAATATGCCCGCCGCCCGACAAGGCGACACCATCACCGAAGCCATCGGACCGCCGAACACTATCGCAATGGGCTGTCCAACCGTCATTATCGGCGGATAAAATCATTCAAATTTTTAGGGCGACTGCCAAAACAGTCGCCTCTTTTTATCTTTCCCAACGTCAATTCCGGCTAATGTTTAGAAGTTAAAAAATTAAAGATTTGTTGCAAAGACTCGAACAAATTTGTATGAATCTCGAAAGAGTTTGGAACACACTCAAAAGAATTTAGAATACTCTCGAAATGGTAAAAATACTACTCGAAACAGTTTAGAACAAACTCAAACTTTCCAAAATGCTATTCGAAACAATTTGGAACACACTCAAATCCGCAAAAATTACACTCAAACCTGTGGAGAAAGATGTCAAAACAGTTTGGATGCTACTCGAACCTGCAAAGAAAAATGTCGAAAGCCACTTGAAAGATATTGCAATTTGTTGGAAAACTGTCGTAAAATAATCGGTAAAAATTGGAGGAATTATTATGTTGGTCTTTAATCCGAGAAGAATTTTTGCACTGCGTGGAGTCGAAAAGCCGTCTGCTTTTCTCGCACGGCAAGGGATTGCGCCGTCAACCGCGATAAAGTTTATGAAAGCGCAGAGTTCGATGTTCAAAATCTCGTATGTCGAGATGATTTGCGTAACGATGAACTGCACACCGAACGATTTGTTCGATTGGAAGCCCGACGCAAAGACGAATCTCGCCGAAAATCATCCGCTACGCGCACTCGAACGCACCGAAAAGATAAAAAATATCCGCGAACTGCTCCACGATTTGCCCGTCGAAAAACTCTCGCAAATCGAAAATCTCGTCAATGAACTGAAAAATAGTTGATAGTGAATAGTGAATAGTGAATAGTTTTTTTCTTTCACTATTCACTATTCACTATCAACTATTCACTATCAACTATTCACTATTTAAGGGTGTGTCATATCAACCGGAATCACCCATTCATCGAATTGTTCGCTGGTTACTAAGCCTAATTCAATGGCGGACTCTTTTAAGCTGATGCCTTTTTTATGTCCGTTCTTGGCAATCTTCGCGGCGTTGTCGTAGCCGATGTGTTGATTTAAAGCGGTAACGAGCATCAGTGAATCGTTGAGGTATTCATCAATTTTTTCGCGGTTTAATTCGATGCCGGAAACACAAAATTCGACAAAACCTTTGCAAGCGTCATTTAATAATCTGACCGAATGCAGAAAATTGTGAATCATCACGGGTTTGAAAACATTGAGTTCAAAATTCCCTTGCGAACCTGCAAATCCAATCGCGGCATCATTGCCCATAACTTGCGCGGCGACCATTGTGATTGCTTCGCTCTGCGTCGGATTTACTTTGCCGGGCATTATCGAACTTCCCGGTTCGTTTTCGGGAATCGTGATTTCGCCGATGCCGCATCGCGGTCCTGACGCAAGCCAACGCACATCGTTAGCAATTTTCATCAATGAGCAAGCAAGCGTTTTCAATGCGCCCGAAGCGAAAACAACTTCGTCGTGAGCCGAAAGCGCGGCGAATTTGTTCGGGTGTGCGCGGAAAGGCAAATCGGTTAATTTTGCAATCTCGGCGGCGGCTTTGTCGGCAAATTCGGGATGTGCGTTCAAACCCGTTCCAACCGCCGTGCCACCGATTGCAAGGTCAAATAATCCGTCGAGAACTTGTTTCAATCTTTCAATATCTCTTTCAATCAACGCCGCCCAGCCGCCGAATTCTTGCCCGACCGTAATCGGCGTTGCGTCTTGCAAGTGCGTTCTGCCGATTTTTACGACATCTTTAAATTCTTCGGCTTTGGCGTTAATTGCGTCAGCAACGATTTGAACTGTCGGAATCAGCGCATTCAATCTTTCCGCCGCCGCAATATACATCGCCGTCGGAAAAGTGTCGTTTGAAGACTGCGACATATTCACATCATCGTTCGGATGCACAGGCTTTTTAGAACCCATTTCGCCGCCTGCGATTTCAATAGCGCGGTTTGAAATCACCTCGTTGGCGTTCATATTCGTCTGCGTTCCGCTTCCCGTCTGCCAAACTCGAAGCGGAAAATGCGCGTCCAATTTTCCTTCGATGACTTCATCCGCCGCTTGCACAATCAAATCTAACTTTTCTTTAGTTAAAAGATTTGATTTTAACTCGTGATTTGTAATCGCGGCGGCTTTCTTCAAAATGCCCAAAGCGCGAATCATCTCACGCGGCATCGTATCAAAACCGATGTTAAAATGATGCAAACTTCTTTCAGTCTGCGCTCCCCAATATTTATCCGATTCGACCGCGATTTCGCCCATCGAATCAGTCTCAATTCTCGTATTTTTATTCGTTGCTGTTGCTTCTGACATAATAAAAAGATTATCACAAATAATTTTTCAAACCACGAAACGACACGAAAAAACCACGAATTTAGTTTGAATTTTTCGTTTCGTTTCGTGTTCTTTAGTGGTTTAATTTTTCCGCAAATCAAATTTGCTAACCAACCCGTTCGCGCCGATTGCCCAAACCGCTTTTTTGCCTTTTGCGGCGACGGCATTGTAATTTTCCTTATCCAAATTTTTCCAAGTTTTTCCGCCGTCCGTTGTCAAATCAGAACCGCTCGAACCGACTGCAACAATCGTTTTTTTATCAATATACGCCACGCCCGAACGATAACCGTTCAAGCCTTTTGATAAATTCCAAGTCTTTCCGCCGTCCGTCGTAAAAGCGAGATTATTTGTGATGTCATTCGGCTTTTCATAATTTCCGCCGACAATAACGCCGCGTTTCGCATCATACATCGCAATCGAAAAAATGCCGCTTCCCGCCGTGCCTTTAACAAACGACGTTTCTGCATCAGAATAATACCAATTCAATCCACGATTATTTGAAAGAAAAACCCGTGCATTATTTCCTCCTGAAACTATAAACACATTGTTTTTTCCTTTGGTTATTAGACAAGTTCCGCTTGCCGCAAAAGCCGCTTCGCCCGGTTCGGCAAAAGGATAAAATGAATAAACGTCATTACTTCCTTGAACTTTTGCACTACTAATTTCAACTCCTGCTACTTTAAAAGGGGTTTCACTGACAATCGGATTCCAAGTTTCGCCGTCTTTTGTTTCAATCAAAAGAAATTTGCCATCAACCGGATCGCTCATTGCAATTCCGTTATTTTTATCCCAAAAAGCCAACGCATCAAAAAACGCCTTCGGATTCGTATTTTTAAATTGCAGTTTCCAAGTTTTTCCACCATCCGTCGTTTTATAAATTCTGGAATTTTCGCCGTCGCCGATGCTCAAAATATACGCCGTGTTAGCATCGAACGCTTCGATGTCACGGAAATCCAATTTGTCGGCATCAGGAACTTTTATGACAGACCAATTTTTTCCGCCGTCCGTCGTTTTCAAAACCGTTCCGCCCGTGCCGCTTGCCCAGATGATTTTTTCATTCACCACCGAAAGCCCTCGAAAACTCGCTTTCGTGTCAATCGTTTGCTTTGTCCATTGTGCGTTTGCTGTCGCAAAAAACATAAAAGTTAGAAATATTAAGCCGAAATTTTTCATAAATATCAGTTTAGACTAACTTTATTCGCAGACAAAATTTGAATTTATCCCGCAAGAAAAGTAAAATTCACGCTAACGCATTTCCAAAATCAAAAAGGACAATTAAAATTATGGCTTTCTTTCCGATTCCGAGTATGCTTTTGCGGCAACTCTATACAAATGGCAGTTTGAAAAATGTTTCCGGCGGCGTGCAGTTTGCGATAAAAAATCGTCTGACGGACGTTGAATTTTCTGGCATAAACTTTATCAAAATCAACGGCGCGGAAATTCCGCTCGACAAATTGACGATTGATTCGGGCGACGGCGTTTTTCTAAAAGCAACGGATGTTTCCGAAACGAATCCGATTCCATTTCCGCTTCGCAAAAGCGTTTCGATTACCGCCGAGATTCCGCCTCTCACAAACGGTAAGCACAAAATTGAAATCGGCGCAAAAGCGAAAGGCTTCGGTTCGCTGAAATTTGAAGTCGAAGATTCGATTGCCGAAAAAACTTTGGAAGTTCGCATTCCGCGTGATGAAGCGGACGATTATGGTGAATCGGCAATCCAAACGCGGCAAAAATTTGTCGAAGATTTCACGGGCGCGAAGCTCAATCACATCAAAAACTATTCGTTTGACCCGCATATTTTGTCGGGCAACATCGAACATTTCACCGGCGCGGCGCAAATCCCGATTGGTTTTGCCGGACCTGTGAAAGTCAACGGCGAGTTTGCCAACGGCGAATTTGTCGTGCCAATGGCAACAACGGAAGGAACGCTTGTCGCTTCATACAATCGCGGAATGAAAGTCTTAAATCTTTCCGGCGGTGTGAAAACTACGGTCGTTGCGGACGCGATGCAACGCGCTCCGGTTTTTGTCTTTGAAGATGCCCGCGAAGGTCGGAAATTTGTGTCTTGGGTTTTGGAAAATTTCGCAAAAATTAAGGAAGAAGCCGAAAAAACTTCGTCCGTTGCAAAATTGAAAGACATTGACCATTACACCGCAAACAAATTCGTCTATCTGCGGTTCAATTACACGACGGGCGACGCGGCAGGGCAAAATATGGTCGGACGCGCCACGTTTGCGGCTTGCGGTTGGATAATTGACGTTTACGAAAAAGAAAAAATCAAACATTTCTATCTCGAATCAAACTTTGCGACCGACAAAAAGGCTTCACAAGTCAACATTATGCGAACTCGCGGCAAGCGCGTTACGGCGGAAGCGACAATTCCGCGTCAAGTTTTAATCGAAAATATGCGCGTCGAACCCGAATCGCTCGCCTATCATTGGGGCGTGGCAAACGTCGGCTCGTTTCTTTCGGGCGCAAACAACAACGGCGCACATTCTGCCAATGGTATAACCGCGATTTTTATTGCGACAGGTCAAGACGTGGCAAATGTTTCCGAATCTTCGGCAGGTGTGGTTTATACGGAACTTACGCCCGAAAAAGATTTGTATATTTCCATCACGATTCCGTCTTTAATTGTCGCCACTTACGGTGGCGGCACAGGTTTGGCAACACAAAAAGAATGTCTGGAAATCTTAGGCTGTTACGGACGCGACGGCGTGAATAAATTAGCCGAAATCATTGCTGGTGTTGTCCTCGCAGGCGAAATTTCTCTCGCATCGGCGATTTCTTCGAGCGATTGGGTTTCATCGCACGAAAAATACGGACGAAACAGGTAAAAAATGAGCCAACGACTCGAACAATTTCAACGCGACGGCTTTTTGATAATCGAAGGTTTTAATTCCGAGCAAGAATGCGATGAATTAATGCAAAGAGCCGCCGACTTAACCGCAAATTTTGATTACAAAGGTCATCCGTCGGTTTTTCAAACTTCGGAACAAACGCGCACCAGTGATGAGTATTTTCTAAATTCCGGCGGAAATATTTCGTTCTTTTTTGAAAAAGATGCTTTTGACGAAAATGGTAAATTAAAAAACGACATTCATCATTCGCTCAACAAAATCGGACACGCTTTGCACGATATTGATCCTGTTTTCAAACAATTTTCGCGTTCGCCGCAGATGAAAAAACTCGCGGCGGAACTCGATTTGTCCGAGGCTTTGGTTATCCAAAGTATGTATATTTTCAAACACGCCCGAATCGGCGGCGTGGTTGATGTTCACCAAGATTCGACGTTTCTTTACACCGAGCCGCAAACTTGCGTCGGATTTTGGTTTGCATTGGAAGATGCCACGATTGAAAACGGTTGTATGTGGGCAAAACCGGGCGGACATCGAACGACTTTGCGTTCTTGGTTTCACCGAAACGACAAAGGCACGGAATTTCAGACGTTTGATAATTCGCCGTTTGAATTAGATGAAATGATTCCGCTCGAAGTAAAAAAAGGTGCGTGCATCGTGCTTGACGGCTTGCTTCCGCATTACAGCAAACCAAACGTCAGCGGCAAATCTCGACACGCTTACGCCATTCATACGATTGACGGCAAAGCTATCTATCCCGAACAGAATTGGTTACAACGAAATCGGTCGGAATTATCGCCCATTTGACAGATAAATTTATGAAAACCTTAACAATTTTCTTCGTCATTTTGCTTTTTTCGCTTTCGGCTTTCGCGCAACAAAACTATACTTGCGTCAACGGCACAATTGAACTTACCTTTTCAGCCGCCAACGATGGGAAGTTTCGCTTCAAAACTCGTGAAAAAAATGAAGGTTTCGGCAAAATTTTTGCCACGCGCCAGAAGGCTTTTAATGAAAAAGTCTATCTCGAATGGCAAATCGGTTACGATGCGGCGGTTGATGATGTTAAAGCCGGAAAAAAACAGACAAAACTAACACAGGCAACATTTACGGGAAGCAATGGCAAGGAAAAATATCTTTTTGAACTTTCCGAAATTCTTTACGAATCAGTGAAATGCGGACTCGTTTCAACGAAAGATTTAGACAAATTACAAACCGAAATCACGGCTTACAATAAATTTTTCGATGAAAAAGAAATCTTGATGGAAACTTACTCAAGCATTTTGATTAACGGAATTCCTTTCAAAGAAACCGCCATCAAATTGCCGACGCTTTTTATGCCGCAATCCGACAATACAAACATCGAAATTTCTATCCAAAAACAGCAATACGCTTCGGGTGTGCAACCAATGATTTATTTTGATATTCCGTTTAAATCTTTTGCAAATTGGAAAGAATTGGACGGCAAAAAATCGGTCAAAGGAAACACGCTGAAATACATTATCAAAAAAGAAAATGCCGAAGTCGTTACAAATATGTTCAAGATTTTCGGAATGGCTTCATCACGTCATAAATACGATGTCGAGCAGATTTTGAAGACTCTGAAGAAATTGGTTTGAGAAATATTTTATCCTTCAAAAATCAGCATTAAATACGCCAAAAACAACAGCAGATGAACCGCACCGAGCAAAATGTTGGTGCGTTCGTGGCTGAATGTAATCATACTCAAAACCAACGACAAAATCAGCATTATGCCGTCTGCCGGATTTAAGCCGAGAACAACGGTTTTTCCGGTTAGCAATCCTATGGTCAAAACCGCCGGAATCGTCAAACCGATTGTTGCTAAAACCGAGCCGAGCGAAATGTTTATCGAACGCTGTAAATCATCTTTTTTCGCAGCTTTGACGGCACTCATCGCTTCGGGCGAAAGAATTAAAACAGCAATCAGAAATCCGCCGAGCGCGAGTGGTGCGCCGAATTTTTCTGTGCCGTAATCAACCGGAACGGCAAGCTGTTTTGCCAAAAATACGAGCGGCAAAAGAAACGCCAAAAGAAATGCGGCGTGATACGGCACGGTGCGAATCTTAAAATCGTGATGCTGATGTCCGTCGCCTGCGTCCGTTGAGATAAAAAATTCACGGTGTCGGCGATTTTGAATAAATAGAAAAATGACGTAAAGACCGATTGACATTATCGAAACAAAAATCGCTTGAAACGGCGAAAATGTCGGCGCGGCGGTGGTTTTCGTAAAGGACGGCAATATCAAACCGAGAACCGAAAGCGGCACAATCAACGCAATAAAAGCATTTGCGCCTTTGATATTGTAATCTTGTTCGTAATGCCGCCAACCACCGACGAGCAGCGATACGCCAACCATTCCGTTGAGAACAATCATCACAACTGCAAACATCGTATCGCGGGCAAGCGTCGGTTTATCTTCGCCCGTGAGCATTACCGCCGAAATCATTGCAACCTCGATTCCGATAACTGAAAGCGTCAAAATCAGCGTTCCCAAAGGTTCACCCAAAAGCTCGGCAAGGCTTTCTGCGTGGCGCACAATCGCAAACGCCGAAAGCAAAATCACCGTAAAAAGCCAAAGCGTGATAAACCCGAACCACAACGAATTGCTCAAATCAGCTAACCAGCTTTTGCCGAAGAAAACGAATAAAAGAGTCGTAAAAAGACTGAAAATCAAAGTTTTTTCATCACGCAAAATTTCTTGATAGATACCCGATTTTTTCGGTTTATTTTTTTTCTCCGACATAATTAAAGTCTAACGAACAAAACAAAATCAGTATAGTAAGCGATCGCAGACACGCCGCAGATGCAGTCAACCCTCGAATTATCAAGACACTCATTACACTGATTATTCTTCGTCTTCTTTCTTTTTTCCGGTGAGAATTTCGCGCATAACTTCCGCGCCCGGAATGAGTTTTTCCCACATTTGCGGAGCTTGCGTCGCCATTTCGAGCATTGAGCGGAAACGATTGTCGAATTCTTCTTTAGTTTTTAGATAAGCGTTGAAACTCGCCGAAAGATGGTTTTTGAAAAAATCTTGCACGGATTCTTCGCGGGTGCGAAGAATTTGGAACAAAAACTCAGTCGGCAAAATCGTTTTGTTGGCTTTTTCTTCTTCCAAAATAACTTGAATCAAAACCGCTTTGGTAACGTCTTCTTTGGTTGTTGAATCAATAACTTTGATGTCATTTCCATCGCGCACGAGTTTTGCCAAATCTTCAGTTGTAATGTAAGTTTTTGATTTTGTGTTATAAAGACGGCGGTTGCCGTGGCGTTTGATAATTATTTGGTCTGATTCGTTTGATTCTTGAGTTTTTTTCTTTCGCGGCATAATGCCGAAATTTTATCATAAATGCGATGCAATATTCTATGAAATTTGTGTAAGTGTTGAAATAGCGCAAATAATAAAATCTCGCAAGCGCAAACGAATAAACAGCTAAAACCGACTAAAAATAGCACAATTTATCACTTATGCGAAAATTTTATTTCTTGCAAATATTAGACTTAGCCATTATCTTGTAATTTTATTTCGCAAATGCGAGATTTTTACTTGACAATGCTTTTTTAGTTTTGTATTATTCAAATTGTCAGGCGGTAAAGCCGAAGAAACTATAAACGGAGAAAATATAAAACAATGAAAAAATCAATGGCAAACGAAACAATGGATAACGTAATGGAATTAACACAAAAATCGGCAAATGTCGCTTTGAAAGGTGCGGTTCAAACTGCTGAAGTTACCGAACATTTCGTGCAAGGACTTTACAAAGCCGGTTACGATGCGAACTACGAAGCACTGAAAGTTGCAAAAAACTATTGGGATGCAACGAGCGCGATTCGTCAAGATTGGATTAAACTTTTTGCGGCAACGGGCGAAAACTTTATCAAAGCCGCAAGCAATATGGAACTTCCGCTTCAGAAAGAAGTCAGCGAAGTTGTCAAAAATGTTGCAAACAACGTCGAAAAAACGGTCGGAAACTTGACCGCACAAGCTAAAACAGCGACGAAGTAAGCAATTTTCCCTCCTCGAATAGTCTGCGGTTGTCAAAAACCGCAGACTTTTTTTATATTTAAGAAACCAAACAAATAAAATTAAAGGTAAAAATTATGGCAGAAGTAAAAAAAGCACCGAAAGCAAAAGCGGAAACGCCGCAATCTGAAATAAAAGCGAAAGTCGAAACGCCGAAAGCGGAGGCAAAACCAAAGACCGCGCCGAAACCGAAATCTGCGCCAAAGCCGAAAGCCGCGCCGAAAGCTGAAAGCAAACAATCTGCACCGAAGACAGAAACGAAACAAACATCTGCTCCGGCAATGAGCGCGACGCAGATGCCTGCGGATTTCGCGCAGATGATTGTAAATCAACTGATTGAAGCGCAAAGAATGTGGCTCGAAATCACAACGCAACAAACTGCGTTAGTTTTCAAAACCGTTTCAGACGTGATGGGAATGTCGAACAATGCGCCGACCGAAGCGTTATCGAATTGGGCGAAACAAGGCGCGGAAAGTTTTATTGCGGCGCAAAAACAGTTTGCGGAAATCGCTCTGAAACAAAGCGCGGATTTAATGCAAGCCGTTCAATCGGGTGCGGATTTTTCAAATCCGAATGTGCTTGGAACTTTGCAGGAAACCGCTGGAAAAGGTCTGGAAACACTGGTTCAACTGCGTTCAGCCTGGCTTGATTTTGCGAAACAGCAAAACGCGCAAATGATGAAAACCGTCAAACAAGGTTTGAATCAGCCGGAAGGTTCGCCGATTAATACCATTGCCGATTTCGCCGAAAACACGATGAATAGCTACGTTGAAATCCAAAAACGCTGGCTCGATATGGCAACACAACTGCCGATTTTCGGTGCGAAAGATAAGAAGTAATTTACCCACAGATGAACACAGATAGACACAGATGATTTTATGCAAGATAATGAATTGAGTTAAATTAATTCTTATCTGTGTTTATCTGTGTTCATCTGTGGACAATTAAAATATGGCGAAACAATCTGCGAAAAAACGAAATTATCCTTGGACGACAAATATTGACGGCACGAACGTAACTTTGCGTTTGATGACGGCAGACGATAAAAACGCACTTCTCAAATTCGGGCGGACTTTGCCGGAAGACGATTTGCTTTTCCTTTCGTTCGATATTACGAGTGAAGAGTTTGTCGAAACCTGGATAAAGCGCGTAGAGAAGGGAAATTGGCACACGATTTTAGTCGAGATCGGCGGAAAATTGGTCGGACACGGAAGTCTTATGCGGACGGAGCAAATCTGGTCACGGCACTTGGGAGAAATAGTTCTGCTTCTCGCTCCCGAAACTCGCGGCAAGGGATTAGGAAATATTTTAGCGGGCGAAATTTTCTCGAAAGCCGAAGAATTAGGCTTGATGAAAGTCGTTGCACGGATGGCGGCAGATCAAAAAGGCGCGATTCAAGTCTTTGAAAAACTTGGCTTTACCGCCGAAGCACTCTTGGCAGATTACGTCATTGACCGTAAAAATCGAACACACGATTTGATTGCAATGTCGTATGATTTGACCGGATTTAACGAAGAGTAAAGACTGGAGCGCAAGAGGCTTGCTTGCCTGAGCGCGAAGCGCGAAAAAGCGTCTAAATAAAAATCAAGTTGAATGGAGGCAAACGCCGTTAGATTGCTACGCGAAATGCTCTGCAATCTTGCCAGCGAGCCGTTTGCGCTCCAATCAAAAAAATATGAGCCAAACAAAACTAAATCACCGATTGACTTCGATTGATGCGGCGTTTCTTTATCTTGAGAAGAAGGAATGCCCGATGCACATTGGCTCGACGAGTATTTTTGAAGGCAATCTCACACATAAAAATTTGGTCAAACATCTCGAAGACCGTCTGCATCTGCTGCCACGTTATGTGCAAAAGGTTGTGCCTGACACTTTCAATATCGGGCATCCAACGTGGGAAGATGCCGAAGATTTCGACATTCAAAATCACATTTTCAAAATCAAGCAAAAAGGCGCGATGACCGAAACGGAACTTGTCAAAGTCGCGGGCGAAACTCTCTCATCCGTGATGGACAGAAATAAACCGCTTTGGGAATTATATGTCGTTGAAAGATTGGAAGGCGGACGCTCGGCATTGATTGCAAAAGTTCATCATTGTATGGTTGACGGCATTTCGGGTGTTGATTTAATAAAGATTATTTTCGACATTTCGCCCGATTCGACTGCGCCGCCGAAACCTGAAATTGTTAAAATTGAAACACCGAAAAAAGAACCGATTCAGAAACTTCTCGAATCAGTAATGGGCGGATTGCAGGAAACCACTTCGCGCCTTATGGAAATGCAAGGCGGTTTGCTTTATATGGCTTCAAATCTGGCAAAAGCTGAAACCGTCGAAAATCTTCCGCAAGTTGCAGAGGTTTTGCCCGCCGTAACCACGCCGCCCCCGATGCTTCCTTTTAACGGAAAATGTTCGGGCGAAAGGCGACTTGCTTGGAGCGAATTTTCTTTCACGGATGCGAGAAAGGTAAGAAACGTCTTGGGCGGAACAGTCAACGATGTCGTGCTAACGGTTTTGAGCGAATCCGTAGCGCGTTACACGACTTTTCATAAAGAAAAAATCAAAGGCAAACAGATGCGTTTTATGGTGCCGGTCAGTTTGCGTCAGAAAGATCAACGCGGTGCGTTGGGAAATTTGATTTCCATTTTGCCGGTTGAAATTCCGCTCGATATTGCAACTTTGCCGGAGCGTTTCAAATACGTCAATCAAAAAACCGCTTTGATGAAAGAATCAAAAATGGCGGAAGGTTTGATGTTGTTCGGCGCAATTTACGGAGTAATTCCCGCGCCTCTGCAATCAATTTTGGGGCAAATCGCCGATTTGCCGTTTCCGCCGTTTAATATGGTGGCGACGAATGTTCCGGGTCCGCAAGTTCCGCTTTATCTTGCCGGACGGAAAATGTTAATTCAATACCCGTATGTGCCAATCGGCTACGGTTTGGGTTTGGGTTGCGCGATTTTGAGTTATAATCAATATCTCTACTTTGGTTTGTCATCAGACGCACAAGCAATGCCCGATGTCGAAAAATTCAAAGAAATTTTGGACGAAGTTTTCGCCGATTTACTGCAAACAGTCGAAACATTAGAACATCAAACTTCAAGCGCAAACGCTTGAAAACGGAAAATGAAAAGTGGAAAATGGAAAATTAAATCAGATTCAAATTTTCCACTTTCCATTTTCCGTTTTACATTTATTTTATGGACATTTTAGAAGGCGAACTTGAAGCATTTACGGGCTTCGACAAAGAAATGCGCGAACACGCGCTGCCGATTTGGTTTGAATCTTTGGTTGGAATTGATTGGACTTTGCTACATCTTTCGCCTGTCTATTACGGCTTTGGCGTGCCGCAAGGCGACGGTTCGCCGGTCGTTATTGTTCCGGGTTTTTTGGGTTCTGATTTTTATCTTTACGAACTTTATTTATGGCTGAATAGAATCGGCTATCGTCCGTATTTTTCGAGCATCGGTTGGAACGCCGATTGTTTGCACACGCTTTCCGAAAAACTTATCGAAACAATTCACCGCGCACATAAAGAAACGGGCAAAAAAGTTAATTTAATCGGACACAGCCTTGGCGGAGTTTTATCGCGTTCGGCGGCGGTTCAAAACTTTGAAATTATCGAATCGGTTATCACACTTGCGTCGCCTTTTCGCGGCGTGCGTTCGCATCCGAACGTCGTCAAAATGGCAAAAAAAATCCGCGCCAGAATTTTCGCACAAACCGATAAATCCGAATTTCCAAACTGCTACACCGGATTCTGCCACTGCAAAACCGTCAGCGCATTGCAAACCGTCCTGCCGCAAAAAGTCCGCCGCACCGCGATTTTCACAAAGAGCGACGGCATCGTTGACTGGCAAAACTGCCGCTCGGTGTTTGAAGAAAACAATTTTGAAGTTACCGGCACGCACATCGGCTTGGTCTATAATTTTCAAGTTTATAAATTGATTGCCGAACGTCTAAAAAATTAGGACTGGAGCGCAAGCGGCTCGCTTGCAACGCCGCGCTTTTCAGCGGCGTAACGACGTTTGCATACATTCAACTTGATTTCATCCTAAATGCTTTTTCGCGCTTTCGCGTTCAGGTAAGCGAGCCGCTTGCGCTCCAGTC
>CAZJQP010000049.1:0-8653 GCA_964548225.1 uncultured Blastocatellaceae bacterium
CCCAACGGAAAACCTGCATTGTCAAATCAGACGAGCGGCGAACGTAGAAATTACCTTCCGATTCGCGCCAGACAGCCGCGTCCGTTATCGAATCGCCGTCGTAATCCGCCGGAACAATCTTGTCGCCCGCCGCAAGTCCCCAGCCAAAGATTTGATTAAAACCGTAGCCGTAATTGCTTTTTTGGATATACCAAACCAAGCCGCCGGCGGACGGACGCACGACGACGAAATCCGAAACCGTGTCGCCGTCAAAATCGCCGACTGCCAGACGGTCGTTGTTTGCGCCCCAATGATACGCCAATAAAGTTTGGTCACTACTGCGGAAGACATAGAAATTTCCGTCCGAATTACGCCAGACGGCAACATCCGATTTGCCATCGCCATCATAATCGCCCGGTGCAGGACGATCTCCGGCAGTTCCCCATTGCGTCGCCGAGAAATTCGCGCCCGGATTGTTTTGGTCAGTGCCGAAATACCAAGTGTTCGTGCTTGTCCGATAAATACTCAAATCCGTTCTGCCGTCGCCCGTGTAATCGCTTCCGCCTGTAACAATGTCGCCGACTGTGCCGAAATTCGTAACCGAAGGTTGATTGGTTTCCGAATCAATCGTCCACCATTGCGAAACTGCACTCGTGCGGTAAATTGCCAAATCCGCCTTGCCGTCGTTCGTTTTATCAAAACCGGGCTGACGGCAGTTTCTAAGGTAAGAAACTTTCAAACCGTAAAGCGGACAACCTGTATTTGCCGCGACTTCGTGAACAACCACGGTAAAATTTGCGTTCGGTCCGACCGAGAAAAGATAAGAACCTTTATTGATAGTGCTGTAACCCGAATCGCCAATGACGTTTGCCGCCGGATTTGCCGGATTGT
Source organism: uncultured Blastocatellaceae bacterium (assembly GCA_964548225.1). GTDB lineage: Bacteria > Acidobacteriota > Blastocatellia > Pyrinomonadales > Pyrinomonadaceae > CALMEH01. The sequence goes on from CAZJQP010000049.1 coordinate 871, forward strand.
AGTTTGAATATGCCGCCGACTGCGTTTGATTTCCGCCGCAACCCGTAAAATCCAACTCGACTTTCACACAAACCGCTTCGTTAAACGGATTTGCAAAATTATGTGCGTCGCGGCGAACGGCGGCGTTGTTTTCCAAACTGCCGCTACCGAGAACTCCACAAGTCGAAACTCTGCCGTCGCGTGTTAAGCGTCCGGCTTGCTGAACGTCGCCCGCGTTTATCGAACCTTGAATCTCGACCGGATTTGCCGCCGGTTGGCAAATATATTGCGCCTGCAAAATTGAAACATTTGTCAAAATAACCAATAAAATAAAACTAAAGATTGCCGTCGTGTTTTTCATAAACTTCCCTTTTTTCTCTGATAATCTATCGGCTGATTTCAGCCCTGTTATAAATGAATGCGGAAAATTCCGTGAAAAACTATCATTCGGACACATTTTTTTTGCAGAAACGCGCACGAAGTAGGCGTGCCTTTTTGGAATAACACACTTACTTCGTGCGCGTTTCTGCATTTTTATCCTATAATCTTTACATTATGAAAAAATTCTTGCTTCTCTTCGCTTTTTTTGCCTTTTGTTTTTCGGTTTCGGCTCAAAACTATTCAATCGAGCGATATTTGAACATTCGTTCGGCAGGTTCACCAAACTTTTCGCCTGATGGAAAGCGCATTGCTTTTCTGACGAATATTACCGGAACTTCGCAAATATGGTTTGTTGACGCAAACGGCGGTTATCCCGAACAGATGACGGCTTTTGCGGACAATGTTTCATTTGTGCGTTGGTCGGAAAAAGGTTTGATTTTCGGCAAAGCGTCGGGAGGTGATGAAAATACTCAGTTTTTTTGGATGTCTTCGGACGGTGCGGACATTAAACAACTGACAAATGCCCCGAAGGTTCGCCACAATTTCGGCACAATTAACGATGAAGGCACGAAGATTTATTATTCGTCGAACAAACGAAACGCAAATTATTTCGATGTTTATTCAATGAACTTAGCGAATGGCAAGGAAGAGCTTTTATATCAGCAAGACGGCTCAAATTCGGTCGCGGCGGTTGATGCTTTCGGCAAAAAGATTGTCGTTTCGAGAAGCAGCACGGAATTGAGTTTGGATAATAATTTGTATTTGATTGATGTTGAAAGCAAAAAGGAAATCTTGCTTACGAAACACGAAGGTTCGGCGCAATTCGGAAGCGTAAATTTCACGGCGGACGGCATTGTTTTCGCGCACAATGATAAACGCGAGTTTTACTCGCTCGCTCAAATGCGTCAGAAAAACGCCAGCGGCGATGATTGGTCGGATGCAAATCGTGAAGTTAAAATTTTGGACGAAACGAATTGGGATGTTGACGATATTGAAATGCAAACTTACGGTAACACGCTCGCCTACACCATTAACCGCGAAGGTTTTTCCGAGCTTTATTTGCGTAAATACGAAACAGGAGGCAAACCTTTGATTACGATTTTTACTGAGAAAAGCGAAGCGGTAAAACTTCCCGCAAACGGAATTATCGGAGGTTTGACGTTTTCCGATGACGGCAAAAAACTCGCCTTTTCATTTTCGAGCGCGAAGCATAATGGCGATGTTTGGGTTTATGATTTGGAAAAGAAAAGTCTGACGCAAGTTACCAAAAGTTCCCGAAGCGGCATTCCGCAAGATTCGTTTGTCGAGCCGAAACTTATTAAATACAAAAGTTTTGACGGACGCGAAATTCCGGCTTGGTTCTATGAACCAAAGCGAACTTTTACACTTGACGGCGTAAATATTTCTAAAATCATCGTCAGCGTTCACGGTGGACCTGAAGGGCAAGAGCGTCCGGGGTTTAATCCGCTTTATCAATACTATCTTTCGCGTGGTTACTCTATTCTTGCAACGAATGTCAGAGGCTCGACAGGTTATGGAAAAACTTTTACACATCTCGATGATGTTCGCAAACGTGAAGATTCCGTAAAAGATTTGGCTTTCGCCGTTGAATGGGCAAAGAAAAATGCTTTCGGAGATCAAAAAGTCTTCGCTGTGATGGGCGGAAGCTACGGCGGTTATATGACGATGGCGGCAATTACGCTTTATCCCGATTTGTTTGCGGCGGCGGTTAATACGGTCGGCATCGTAAATTGGGAAACTTTCTTAAAAAATACGAGTGGCTATCGCCGACGACAGCGTGAAGTCGAGTATGGTTTTCTCGATAAAGATTTGGAATTCTTACGCGCCATTTCACCGCTGGCAAAGGTTGATAAGATAAAAACTCCGCTCTTTGTGATTCACGGTAAAAACGATCCGCGAGTTCCCTACACCGAAGCCGAACAAGTCGTCAAAGCCTTAAAAGACAGAGGCGCAACGGTTGAATATAAACTCTACGACGACGAAGGTCACGGCATTTCAAAACTCAAGAATCGTCTGGAATTATATCCTTTGGTTGCCGATTTTCTTGACAAATATATGAAATGATTCAAATTCAGAAACTTCGGTATCGGTTAAAATTGACATTGCATATAAATCGTCTTAAAGTGAGTTTGTTCAAATATCAATATGAAAAAAACTGCATACTACACGCGCCGACGTATTTTTCCGGTAAGGCTTATCGTGATTGCGATAATCGTTTTGACACTTTCCCAAATTGCCGTTTCCCAATCGGTAATTGTTCCGCCACAGTATCAGATTTTTGATATTGGCGTAGTGCAGATGGGTGATTCCGCATCGCAGGGTTTCGGGGCTTCAACAAACGGAATTGCCGTCGGGCGAAGCGTCAGAACGGGCGGAGCGCAAGCATTTTCTTGGACATCGGGCGGCGGAATTGTCGGATTGACGAATCTGGCAGCGCGTCCGTTTTGCGTTTCAAACGCGGCGAATAATACCGGCGTTGTCGTCGGAACTTGTGCCACGACGTTGTTCGGTTCAAGCCGTCTGCCGGTTATTTGGCAAGGCGGTGCGGTTTCTCAGCTTCCGCTGCCGGCGGGTGAAACGCTCGGCGATGCGAATGATGTGAACAGTGCAGGCATTGCCGTCGGTTCGGTAAATGGCGGAAGTCTGCAAAGAGCGGTTGTTTATAACGGCGCAAACGCCACGGTTATTACACAAACGACTTCAATCGGCTGTTTTTTCACGACGGCATTCGGCATTAACGATTCGGGGCGCGTCATTGGAACAGGCATTGACCCGAACAATGCCGCCCGCAATGTCGGAATGGTTTTTGACATCGGCGCAGGTGCGGCAACCGAAGTCGGCGCACTTCCGGGCGCAAACGGCGCACTCGCTTTCGGCATCGGCAACGGCGGTCACGTCGTCGGTTCGAGTATGATGAATCAAGGTTCAGGCTTGCCGTTCATCTGGACGCAAGCCGGAGGAATGACGGCGATTCCTCTGCCGACCGACACGACTCAAGGTTCGGCGCGGGCAGTTAATACAAACGGTTGGGCAGTCGGCACGGCTTCATCGGCGTTTGCTATTCCCTTTCTTTATGACGGCACGGCAACATATCGTCTTGCTGACCTCATTCCGGCAGGAACAGGTTGGGATTTATCAATGAATACATCATCATCGGCACTCGGCATCAGCGATAACAACGTCATTGTCGGCACAGGAGTTTTCAATGGTCAAGTTCGTGCTTACGCAATGATTCCCGTATCGCAAGTTTCGGTCGGCGGACGGATTTTAACATCAAACGGCATCGGCATCCGCAATGTTACCGTAACCATTTCGGGCGGCAATCTTCCCGCACCGATTAGAACGAAAACAAGCAGTTTCGGCTATTACAATATCCAAGACCTGCAATCAGGAGCAACATACACCGTAACAATTTCAAGCAAGCAATACACATTTGCCCAACCGACGCAGATGGTTACGCCGCAAGCAAACGTCAGCAATCTTGACTTTACGGCAAATCCTCTTTGATGAGCAAGTAAAAGAAAACCCGAAGCAAGTGCCAACCTGCTCGATGCAAGTCCTAACCTGCTCGATGCAAGTCCTAACCTGCTCGATGCAAGTGCCAACCTGCACGATGCAAGTGCCAACCTGCTCGATGCAAGTGCCAACCTGCTCGATGCAAGTCTTAACTTGTTCGATGCAAGTGCTAACCTGCTCGAAGTAAGTGTCAACCTGCTCGAAGTAAGTCTTAACCTGCTCGAAGTAAGTCTTAACCTGCTCGAAGTAAGTCTTAACTTGTTAAAGGAAAGAAGTAGTTTGCGCGAATTATTCGATTGAAACCACGAAAAGACACAAAAAAACACGAAATCATCAAATCTTTTCGTGATGTTTCGTGTTTCTTTGTGGTTATTGGTAATTTTTGTGCAATTCCCAACAGACGCATTCGACAAATTATCTCAGCGTTCTTCGGAATGAAAGGGCGTTGACGGTTTTGTAGAATTGGCTTTTCGGACCGTGAACGGCTTTGACATAAGCCTTAACCAAAGCCGCCAGATTGCACAAACAAAGTTCGCCCGTGTAAAGCAAATCATCGCGGACAATCCGCGCCGTATTGAGCGGCACAAAGGTTGTGCTGACGGCGTTGTTTTTGGCTTCGAGGTCATCGGCAACCGTCGTCAGATTGGCAACCGTAAATTTCGCTTCATTCGGCGCGTAAAGCGGTTCGTTGCTGACAATCTGAATATAACTGCGGATATTGCCCAACATCGCATCATAACTTTGCTGTGATGCCGAATGATTTTGCGCGGCTTCATTGCCGGGCGTGTTCGGGTCGTCCTCTTTCTTTTTGGATTTACGCACACCGAAAACCTTGCGGGCAAAAGTGTCGGCATCGGCAAGCGTCTGCTCAGATGCGCCGCTGGCTTTAAGAATATTACGCGAACCTCTGATAAGCGAAATAGCTTCTTCGTAAGCCGTCTGCCGCGCATTAATCGCAAACTTATTCGGTGCAATCTTCACGCCAATATCTTCAACGCCCGCAATTCCCGCCGCAAGTTTCTGTTCAAGTTTCGCAATCTCCAACATCAAATTGGGCGGATCATACAAAACATCCGGTATCACCAAATCAATCAACCTACGGAAATTACCCGTAATCTTCATATCTCCTGTCTCATTTGCCATAAATTTAACTCCAAAATCTTGTTTAATGTAAGAGCTTTCGCTCTCCAAGAATATAGATGTTCGGAGATTTGAGAAAGGTTGTATGCACGGCAAAGTTCAAGATTAGTGTTGGTTTTTATCTAACTTACTGATGTTACGCAAAGTTTGAATTTGCGGCTTTTGTCGCTTTCAGCGATAAAAACCAAAACTGCGAAACATCAGTTAAAATTTGAACTCTGAACGCAAAAGATTTACCATAGCTCAAACTTTTCTATTAAAAACTTTATGACTCTCAATGAATATATCGAAAGTATTTCTAAAAGTTATGCTTTGGGCAATGCGACCGAGCATACTTTTCGCGGCGATTTACAGCAACTTATAAAAACGCTGGTGCCGGATGTTTCGGTAACTAATGAGCCGAAGCGAATTGCTTGCGGTGCGCCGGATTATGTCCTTCAAAAAGCGGAAATTCCCGTCGGGTTTATCGAAGCGAAAGACATCGGCGCGGATTTGACGGATAAAAAATATAAGGAACAGTTTGACCGTTATAAATCATCGCTGAACAATCTGATTTTTACCGATTATCTCGATTTTCGGCTTTATATTGACGGGCAATTTACCGTTTCGGTGCGAATCGGCGAGATTAGAAACGGCGCGATTTCGGCTTTGGAAGAAAATTTCACCGCCTTTACCAATCTGATAAAAGACTTTGCCGAACGCACAGGTCAGACGATTACATCAAGCCGGAAGTTAGCCGAAATGATGGCGGGCAAGGCACGGATTTTGTCGGACGTGATTGAAAAATCGCTAAACAGCGACGAGGAAAACGAAGAAAACAGCACGCTCAAAGACCAACTCAATGCCTTCAAAGACATTCTGATTCACGACATTACGGAGAAAGAGTTTGCGGACGTTTATGCTCAAACGATTGCTTACGGAATGTTTGCGGCGCGGCTTCACGATACGAGTTTGGATAGTTTTACGCGACAGGAAGCCGCCGAACTGATTCCGAAATCGAATCCTTTTTTGCGAAAACTTTTCGGTTATATCGCCGGACCCGACATTGACGACCGAATTAAATGGATTGTTGATGCGTTGGCAAATATCTTTCGCGCTACGGATGTCGGGAAACTCTTGAAAGATTTCGGGAAAGCGACGCAGACACAAGACCCGATAATCCATTTTTACGAAACTTTCCTGAGCGAATACGACCCGAAGCTCCGCAAAGCGCGTGGCGTTTGGTTCACGCCCGAACCTGTCGTTAATTTTATCGTTCGCGCCGTTGATGACATTTTGCAAAGCGAATTTAATTTGCCGAATGGTTTGGCGAATACTTCAAAGACGAAAATCAAGATTGACGTGCAGGGCAAAAAGATTGAAAAGGAAGTCCACAAAGTTCAGATACTCGACCCCGCGACGGGAACGGGAACATTTTTGGCGGAAGTTATCAAAAACGTCTATGCCAAATTCGGCGGACAGCAAGGCATCTGGAGCGGTTATGTCGAAAACGAACTGATTCCGCGTCTGCACGGTTTTGAATTGCTGATGGCGAGTTATGCAATGGCGCATTTGAAATTGGATTTGCTGTTGAGCGAAACGGGTTTTAAGCCGAGCCGTAGTCAAAGACTGCATATCTATCTGACGAACACTTTGGAAGAACATCATCCCGACACCGGAACGCTCTGGGCAAGCTGGCTCAGCGCGGAAGCCAACGAAGCCAACCACATCAAACGCGATACGCCCGTAATGTGCGTCATCGGAAATCCGCCGTATTCGGTGAGTTCGAGCAATAAAAGCAAATGGATTGAAAGTTTAACGGCTGATTATAAAAAGGATTTGAACGAACGAAACATTCAACCGCTTTCAGATGATTACATCAAGTTTATACGTTTCGGACAGCATTTTATTGATAAAAACGGAGAAGGAATTTTAGCCTATATTTCAAACAATAGTTTTATTGACGGCATTATTCACCGCCAAATGCGGAAACATCTGCTCGAAAGTTTTGATAAGATTTACATTCTTGATTTACACGGAAACGCCAAGAAAAAAGAAGTCTGCGCTGACGGTTCGCCCGACCAAAATGTTTTCGACATTATGCAAGGCGTTTCGATAAATATCTTTGTGAAAACCAAACAGCAAAAAGATTTAGGTAAAGTTACACATTACGACCTTTACGGCAAACGTGAAGCAAAATACGAATTTCTCAATAATAATTCGCTTGATTCAATCGAATGGAACGAACTTGATTTGAAAGAACCGAATCTCTTTTTTGTGAAGAAAGATTTTGGTGTGTTTAGTTTGTATGAAAAAGGTTTCAAGGTTGATGAACTTTTCACTTTATTGAGTAGCGGAATAAAAACTCACCGTGACCATTTCGTAATTGATTTTGACAGTAACCAACTTGCCAATAGAATTTCAAAGTTTTATGACAAAACCTATTCGGACGAATCAATTGCAATCGAATTAGATTTGAAAAGCAATCGAGATTGGAATTTGCATAACGCAAGAAACAAAGGTTCGTTTGAAAAAGACAAAATTCAATCAGTCACATATCGTCCATTTGATAATCGTCCAATTTATTATGATTCAAATTTAATTGATTTTGGTAGAGAGCGAACTATTCATCATTTGCAAAAGGAAAATCTCGGCTTAATTTTGGTTTTACAACCGCAAGCAGCAAACTTAAATTATTTTGACTGTTTGTTTATAACGAAAGAATTGACAGATACAAATTTATTTCGTCGTGGCGGACCTGTTTCCT
>CAZJQP010000049.1:8663-37571 GCA_964548225.1 uncultured Blastocatellaceae bacterium
CTTTACCTTTCTCCCGAAACAGGCGAGCAAGGTGAGATGTTTGCAACCACCCCGTCAGCTGAAGCGGCTGCCACCCCTCCTTTGGAAGGAGGGGAGATTAAGAGAATTCCGAATCTGGACGCGGAAATCGTTAAACAATTTGCAGACAAAATCGGCTTAACATTTACACCTGAAAAGATTGAAAACACGCAACAAAACTCCCCTCCTTTGGAAGGAGGGGTGGACGCGCTTCGCGGACGGGGTGGTAATTCTCAAATAAATAATCTTCCATACCTAAAAACATTCCGCAAAGAGTTAAGAAATAATCTGACTCCGGCAGAAGCAAGATTTTGGAAGATTGTGCAAAACAAACAATTTGAAGGTAGAAAATTCAGACGACAACATAGTGTCGGCAATTACATTTTAGATTTTTATTGCCCATCGGAAAAACTTGCAATCGAACTGGACGGGCAAGTTCATTTTAACGATGCCGCACGAGAGTATGACTATGAACGCAAATTGTTTTTAGAACATTACGGAATCAAAGTTTTGCGTTTTGAAAATAAATTGGTGTTTGAAGAATTGGAATGGATGCTCGATGTAATTAAAAGCAATTTTGGATGGAATGTTGAAGCAGAACCGCCCCGTCCGCGAAGCGCGGACACCTCTCCTTTGAAAGGAGAGGAATTTTTGCATGAAACTTTTGCGCCGATAGATATTCTCGATTACATTTACGCCGTGCTTCATTCGCCGTCTTACCGCGAGAAATACAAAGAGTTTTTGAAGATAGATTTTCCGCGTGTGCCGTTTCCGAAAGATGCCGAAACCTTTTGGAAGTTAGTTGAGTTAGGAAAGGAAATCAGAAAAATACATCTGTTGGAAAGCGCAAAGGTTTCGGAATATATCACGCAATACCCGATTGACGGCACAAACACGGTCGGCAAAGTCAGCTATGAAAACGGCAAAGTTCGGATAAACGAAACGCAGTATTTCGACAATGTTCCCGAAACCGCTTGGAACTTTTACATCGGCGGTTATCAACCCGCGCAAAAATGGCTCAAAGACCGAAAAGAAAGAACGCTCGACTATGAAGACATCTTCCATTACCAAAAAATAATCGTTGCGCTCACGGAAACAGACAGGTTGATGAAGGAAATTGACGCGATTGAATTAGAGTAGATGTTTGCAGAAACGCACACGGAGTAATACAGAAATAGAAATGGTAGGTCAGTTTTAGAGTTTTTGATTTGATTCGTGTAGTTTCGTGCCGCTTCGTGGTTCAATAAAAATAAACCACGAAGCAACACGAAAAATCACGAAACGAAAACACAGAACAAAATTATTTCCGTATAAGATGAGATACACGCTTACTTCGTCGGCATTTCTGCATTTATTTTTATCAAGCGACCTTCGGCATTTGATTCACGCGCCGCGTCTAGGACTTTTTGAATTTGTAAGCCGTCGGCAAAGGTTGCGGCTTGTTCGATGCCGGTTTTGCCTTGCGTGAGAGCGTCAACAATTCTTTTTGCGAAGGCGACGAAGCCGCTTGGGAAGCCGGAATTGAAAATGCCGTCAACCGATTGTTCGAGTTCGACGGGAATTTCTGTCCATTCGGTTTCGCCTGTTTTTGCCAGTAAGATTTCGCCTAAATATAAGACTTTCATTGCGCCTTTTGTGCCGACGAATTTGATTGAATGTTGAAAATCGGGCGTTTCGATTAGCGAAAGTGAGACGTTTGCCGTCGCGTCCAAAGTTAAATCGCTGTCGGCAAAACGCAGAAGCATTTGCGTTTCGTCGTCGGTTGTAACTTGTTTGATTTCGCCGTATTTATCTTTTCTTTGCTTGACGTGAGTTTGAAGTTGGCAGAAGATTTGCGAGATTTCCGTTCCCAAAAACCAATGCAAAGTGTCAATCGCGTGTGAACCGATTGCGCCGAGCGTTCCGCCGCCTGCATTTAAATCAGACCACCAATTCCAAGCAAGTTCGGGGTTGCCGCGTGAGGCGTTGCGGAAAACATATTTGATATGCCGGATTTTGCCGATTTCGCCGTTTCTTAACATTTCAAAGGCTTTCTGTCTGCCGTTTTGAAACCGAAGTTCGTGGTCAATTAATGCCAGAAGATTTTTACCTTTGGCAAATTGCGTCATCTTTTCGGCTTCGGCGACGTTCATCGCCATCGGTTTTTCACACAAAACGTGCTTGTTTTTTTCGAGTGCGTAAAGCGTCTGTTCGCAATGCAAATCGGGCGGAGTCGTGATGCAAACAAGGTCAACCTTTTCGTTATCAATCGTTTCGCGCCAATTATCCGTGAAATGCGGAATTTTAAATTCTTTTGCAGTGCCTTCCGCATTCGCAAGGCTCGCGCTGGCGACGGAAACGAGTTCCGCGCCTTCGCACAATCTAAATGCCGGAATCTGCACCGTTCGCGCAAATCCCGTTCCGATAAATCCGATACCGATTTTCTTCATATTTTTGTTTCATCCATAGATGAACACAGATAAGTAACCAGACAGATTTATTTTATGGAAAAATCTATCCATCAACTTAGACACAGATTTTTTTTATCCGATTTTTTATCTGTGTCTATCTGTGTTCATCTGTGGATAAATTAAACCACAAAAAAAGCGCAAAGAAAAAATCCTCGCGCTCCCAAAAATTGTAAATCGCCAATCTCTACCCTTTATCAATTCCTAAAGCAAAGATTTCTTTGCCGCGTTTTTTGCCGTGGCTTAGGAAATGTTCGTAAGCGTCGCGGGCATCGTCCGAGATTTTAATAATCGTTGCGCCGATTAGGAATCTCGATTCCGACAAATGTTGCCCGACTTGTTCATATCTTTGCCCGACGATTTGCATCGTTATTTTTCCGTTCGGCAAATCGAGTTCGGCGTTGAGCGTTCGCTGTTCGCCGACCAGATAATATTCGCGCAAACGAATTGAAGAAACAATAAAAGCAATGCCTGTTTTACTTAAATCTTTAGTTTCACCGGAAATTGAAAGATGCTACACGGGCATTTCCAGTTTTCCCGTATTCCTATTAGGTTCGAGCGAAACTTTAATCGGAACTTCGTAATTATGCCTCGCCGAAACGACACTACTATTTAGCGATTTGTTCAACTTTGAAATCAGCTCTCGTATCATTTTGTTTTTATTGGTCGTCGGGGATTGTTTGACAAAATCAAATAATAAAACAACTTATACCGCTTTTTTTCAAAAATTTCAACAAATTTGTAACCAAAAACAAATTTTTTAATTTTTTAGCGGTTTTCCACCTGTATCTTTGCGTAAAAGCACCGGATTTTCGCCATTTACGGTTTCGGCGCGAAACGATAATTTGCCGGTTTTGCCGTATTCCACAGGCTCTGCCGTGGCAATATAATTTTTTCCGTCGAAACTAACTTCAACGCTGAAACGATAACCCGACAATTTTGAATTTTGCACGTCCGTCGAAACTAAACCTTTTTCGATCAGCGCGGGCAAATTGCCGTAAATCTTATTATTCTGCATCGAAAAAAGTGCTTGTGCCTTCATAATTTTTTCGAGCGTGTTTTGCGCTTCGTCTTGATAAGTGTCGTTTCGCAAAGCAAAGAAATATTTGTTGCCTTCTTTTTTAACGGTTTGCGCGGCTTTTTCGTCTAACGTCAAAATAACCCAAACGCCGTTTTCACGCCGCAGATTTACAGGCTGAATCTTTTTCGCTTTGCCAATTCCATCGGGCAAATTTGCTGTAACAGTCGCTTTTTCACCCGTAACTATCTCGCCGTTTATCTCTAATTCAGCCGGAACTTGATTCGATAAATTTTCAAAATCAACATTCAACTCGGCAAGTTCCGCATCGGTCAAGCCTTCAATCGCCGGACGCAGATTCGTCAGGAAAAATGCTTCACGATATTTTTTCTCACGCAATTTCGTATAAAAAGCGCGAACCGTATCGGCAGGCGAATCGGGCTTGATTTCGATTGTATTCACGCGCTGTGAATTTTGTGTTACGGCTTGCGAAGTTTGTTGCGTTGATTGCGTTGATTGTTGCGGATTTTCCGCCGTTTCGGTTTTCGATGCTTCGACCGCGCACGATGCGCTAAAGATTGCGGCTGTAAAAATGATTAAGATTTTATTGAACATTCGGTTTGTTTTAAGAAATGAAATGTAGAAAATTTTTCGCAGGAAGCGCATAGAAAAACGCGCTATAAAGATTATAGCGCGTTTCGATTAAAAAGGTAAAATGTTTTTTATTTTTGATACTGTCCCAGAGCAGATTTGAGTTGAGTGTAGGGTTAGAAATCAAGGGCAGAAACACGACTGTTAAGGAGTGTGTTGATAGTTGAGTGTTTCGACACACTCCTTAACAGTCGTGTTTCTGCCCTTAACAGTCGTGTTTCTGCTATTTTTGCGATACGCTCATTCAAAATCTGCTCTAATTTTGTGGTTTTAAGAATCAACCCACAAAATCACACGAAACAACACGAAAGGAGTCAATAAATTCGTGGTTTTTTGTGTTGATTCGTGGTTAAAAAAATATTGGCATCACGCAATTCGGACACTACATTATTTTGGCATACTCAAAGTAATATTTGTCGCCTCATTCGCCTTGACAGTTACTTTCGGAGCGTCTTCCAGAATTTTTTTCAACCATTCTTTAAATTCCGCTTCGGTGTTCGGACGATTTTTCATCGAAACCACAAAAATCGAATATTCGCCCGGCGCGGCTTTTATTTCAAATTCGCCGTTCGGTTTAATTATATCGGAAACCGCTTGCGAATTGACTTGTTCGACGCTTGCGCCCGCTTTCATCAAAACGATAAAGGCTTGTTGTTGTCCGTCAAAATCCGTAACTTTGCCTTTGACCGTGCCTAAATCGGTTGACAGAACAATCTGAACACCGTTTAATTTTTCGCCCTCCTTCACTTCAATCAAACCGTCGCCGCCGCTGCCCGAAATTGATTTGATATAAAAACCTCTGCCAAGCGAAGTTATGCGATATTTCCCTTCCTTCAATTTTGCGAAGCGAAACGGCTTTTGTTTTGTTTGTTGCGAATTTTGGTCGCGGGATTGGGAATAATTATAATCCAGAAATGCACCTTCGCCCGTTTCTTCATTCACCGCCCAAAGCTGTAAATATTGCGGCACGGGTTTATCGCCCTCAATCCTAATTGTGCCTTCGATTGACGCGCCCAAAGGCAATTCAAAAACAAGATTTTCGAGATTTTTATCAGTAATTTCGATTTCCTTCGTAACGCTCGAAAACTCCTGTTGCGGCTGATTTGTTTGATTGTTCGATTGATAAATGTAACCTTGCGAAACTTGAATGCGATATTTTCCTTTCGGCAAATTTTGTAGCGTCCAATTTCCCGATTTAGCGGAAACCGTGCCGCTTCCGCCGGAATATACAATGTTGGACTGATTATCTTCGTTGGTTCTGAAAAATTTGATGTCGGCTTTTTCAATCGGTTGTTTGTTTCCTTTTTGAATTACGATGCCCGAAATATCAAAAAGCTGGCGTTCGGGAAGCGTAATGTCAATCGCCGTCTGCTCTTGGGCATAAGTGATTTCAATTTCCTTTGCTTTTTTCATATCTTCGCCCTCGGGAAAATATGTCTGTAAAGTCGAACTTTGATTCATTCGGCTGTTATCATACTGCGAAGTATTTTGACTATGCGAAACAGGTTCGATGACGCGGACAATATAAGTTCCGGCAGGCAACATCGCCAAACGATAAACTCCGCGGTCATCGGTTGTTACCGTGCCGTTGGCTTGACCGCCGTAAAGCGTTGAAGTGTTTTCATAGCGTTCACCGCTTTTTCTTAAAACTTCAACTCTTACGCCAACCGCCGCTTCGCCGTCCGCGTAAGAAATTCTGCCACTGACCGCGCCGCCGCGTTTCGCCCGAACTTCAACCAAAAATTCGCCCAAACCGCCAACCGTGATTTTCTGAAAAAAATCAGCCGGAACAGGACTCGTTGCTCGGTCGCTGAAACTGAAATTAAACGAATCCAAATTCAAAACGCCGTCGCTTTTGATATATGGAACGTAAGTTCCGGCTTTGATATTTTTCAAAACAAAATCGCCGTTTTCGTCCGTTTTCGCATATTTCAAAGAATATCTCGAAGACGAATCTTTTTTGTCTTCCGCCAAAGCAATCATCACATACCGCGCCGGTCGTCCCGTATCGTCATAAACAACCTTTCCGCGCACCGTCGCGCCCGTGATTTGTTCATCATCATCTTCCCTCGTTAAGCTGACTTGTTCTTTGGTTGCTACAACAATTCTGGGTTCTTCATCTTCGTCGTTGTCTTGGGCAAGAACAAAGCCGACATTAAGAAAAAGCAACGCGAGTAAAAATAAAAATCGAAAGAAATTTGAGTTTTTTAACAGCATTTATTGAAATTCCTCCAAAAAAAATTCGGGATGTTCTGCGATATTATCACAAAACAACCCGAATCAATTATTTTTTTCGGACAAATTACCGATTATTTCTTCCGTCCGGCGAGAATCAATTCGCGTCCGACGTAATAAAGAATAATCGCCAAAATCCAAAACGGAATCATTCCGAGCCAATCGGCGTTTGGTCCGGCGAAAAACGGATTTCCGGTTTCCGCCCATTTTGCCCAGCCGTCTTTTATTTCCTTGAGATAATTCAAGAAACCGTAATCAAGACTGAACAAAGCAACCATAATTCCGGCGATTGCACCACCGGCAATGTAGCCGGAAGCCATCAGAACACCGTTTGATTTGTCGGTTTCGGCTTCGATTTGCTCGGCAGTTAAGTTTTGCCGCGCAAGTTTGCGGCGCAGATACAAATCAACTGCCCAACGCACAACTCCGCCGACGAAAATCGGTGTTGAAGTTGCAATCGGCAAATATAAACCGACGGCAAAGGCAAGCGCGGAAATTCCTGCAAGTTCGAGCATAATCGCAATCATCGCACCAATTAAAACCAATCCCCAAGGCAGTTCTTGATTCAAAATTCCTTTGATAATGTAACTCATCAAAGTTGCTTTCGGCGCATCATAGCGTTCAAGCGGTTGACCTGTTTCATCTTTTTTGATTTGTCCGTTAATGCCCGGATCAACCAAATAAACAGGTTTTCCTTGCTGGTCAACAAGATATTTCCCGACCGGACCTGATTTCGGATCGGTATTTTGCCAAACTTTGTAAGTATTCGTATCAGTCGTTTTATACGGTCCGTTGATGACTTTTTCATCTTTGAAAGTTCCGCCTTGTTTGAAAAGTTGCGATTCTTTGACGCGAAATTCAGAAGCGAATTCTTTTTGATCAACTTTGTGATAATAAGTTTTCGTGTCGTTTAAGGTAACAAGTAACCAGCCCAAAACGAGAGCCGAAGCCAACGCGCCGAAAAGAATGGCGATTTGCTGATTGCGCGGCGTTCCGCCAACCCAAAACCCCGTTTTCAAATCTTGCGAAGTCGTGCCGCCGTTTGATGCGGCAATGCAGACGATGCCGCCGACCGATAATGCCGTAACAAAATACGGATCAGCCGCCGTCCAACCTAAAGTTAAGAAAACCAGACAAGTAATGAGCAAAGTTGCAACCGTCATTCCCGAAATCGGATTTGACGAAGAACCGATTTCACCCGTCAAACGCGATGAAACCGTAACGAACAAAAATCCTAAAACCAAAATCAGAACCGCGCCGACAATCGAAACTTTCCAATCGGTAAAAATGCTCAAACCAAGTTGCGGAATCAATAAAATTCCCGCAATAAGCGCAATAATTCCGACGATAACCCATTTCATCGAAATATCCTGATCGGTGCGCGGCAAATTTGTGCCTTCTGCGTGTGAGCCGCCCGTTAAATCTGCCAAGCCGGATTTCAAACCGCTCCAAATCGTCGGCAAACTTCTGGCAAGCGAGATAATTCCCGCCGCCGCAACTGCGCCTGCACCGATGTAGAGAATGTATGCACCGCGAATTGCGCCGGCGGACATTTCGGAAATCGGTTTGCTGAGTTCGGGCGCAATCGGCGCGGTTGCCGAGTCGCCGAAAAATTTAATCAGCGGAATTAAAACCAAATACGACAAAACGCCGCCGCCAAGCATAATGCCCGAAACTTTTGGTCCGATGATGTAGCCGACCCCAAGCAAAGCCGGATTATTTTCGAGCGCGACCGAGCCGCCTTTAATTGTATTGTCAGGCAGATTTTTGTGCGGTTCGGGATTCCATAGACTGAAAACCTGCATCAGCACATTGTAAAGAAAACCCAACCCGAAACCGACACCGATAATTTTTCCGCCTTGCAGAGCCGCGCTGTCATCCGCGTTCGTATCAACAAGCTGTGAAGCCTCACGCGATTCTTTCGATGCGCCCGCCTTCAAAACTTCCGCGCAAGCCGTGCCTTCGGGATATTTTAAGTAGCCGTGCTGTTCCTTGATTAAAGCGCGACGCAGCGGAATCATTAATAAAATTCCCAAAAGTCCGCCGAAAACTGCAACCAAAGTTGATTGCATTAAATTCAAATCAAAGCCGAGAATCATAATCGCGGGCATCGTAACACCCACGCCAAAAGCGATTGATTCGCCTGCGCTTCCGGCAGTTTGCATTATGTTTCCTTCAAGAATCGTGGCATCACGCGCCCCGAATTTTGAAAGCAGACGAAACAAGGTAATCGCAATCACAGCAACCGGAATCGAAGCCGAAACGGTTAAACCCGTTTTCAAAACCAGATAAAGCGACGACGCACCGAAAACGATTCCCAACAAAGTGCCGACGAAAAGCGGAAAAATCGAAAGTTCACGCAAACTCGTGCGGTCGGGTATGTAGGAACGAAAGTTCTCCAAAAAAGGATTTTTATTAGCCATAACGGAAAGTCAAAACCTCCAAGTTTTTTTTGAAACGAAAAAAGGGAAAGTAGTTTTTTTAGTTTAACTTGCGTTAATTTACACCGCAAACCGAAAAGACGCAAGACGGGAAAGCAGTTAGCGATCAGCAATCAGCAGTTAGCAGTTATCGGATATTCAGTTTTTATTTACTGCTGAATGCTGAAGGCTGAATGCTAACTGCTGACTGCCAACTTATTTTTGACAATCAAGGTCGGATATTTTTCGCTCCAACAAGCCGTGCAAGACGAACTTTCTTCAATACCGATTGCCGCCCGCATTCCTTCAATCGAAAGATAACCGAGTGAATCGGCTTCGATATAACTGCAAACCTCTTCAACCGACATTTGCGCGGCAATCAATTCGGCTTTGCGCGGCGTGTCAACGCCGTAATAGCAAGGCGAAATCGTCGGCGGACACGAAATCCGCAGATGAACTTCTTTCGCTCCGGCTTCACGCACCATTTGCACGATTTTCTTGCTCGTTGTGCCGCGCACAATCGAATCGTCAACCAAAACAATTCGTCTGTCTTTGATTAAATCCTTTATCGGATTGAGTTTAAGCCGCACGCCAAACGAACGAATGCTTTGCGAAGGTTCGATAAAAGTTCGCCCAACGTAATGATTGCGAATAATCGCGTGGCGAAAATTGATGCCCGATTCGCGTGCAAAACCGACTGCCGCCGCTACGCCCGAATCAGGAACGGGAACAACCAAAGTATCATCTTGCGCGTTCTCAATCGGATGCTCGATAGCAAGTTGTCTGCCCATCAAATGCCGCGATTGATTTACCGAACGCCCGAAAATTATCGAATCGGGACGCGAAAAATAGACATGCTCAAACGCGCAAACCGAAAGCGGTTTCGCTTCAAACGGAAACATTGAACGAAGTCCGTTTTCATCAATCACCAACATTTCGCCCGCCTTGATTTCGCGCACATATTCGGCATCAATCAAGTCAAAGGCGCAAGTTTCCGACGCAACACACCAAGCATCTTTCAATTTGCCCAAAACAAGCGGACGAAAACCTCGTGGGTCGCGCACGGCAATCAAGCATTTTGGCGTTAAAAACAGCAAAGAAAACGCGCCTTCAATCTTTTGCAAAACTTTTGAAATCGCTTCGTTCACGTCTTTCGCGCCGGTTCGCGCAACCGAATGAAGAATCGTTTCCGTATCCGAAGTCGAAGAAAAAATCGCTCCGGCTTTTTCTAATTCGTCGCGTTTTTGCGCCGCAAACGGCAGATTTCCGTTATGACAAACCGCAATTTGCCCGTGTTGACAAGTTACGGAAAATGGCTGAACTTCCTTAATCGTATTTTTTCCCGCAGTCGAATATCGCGTATGTCCGATTGCCGCGCTTCCCGTCAGTTTCTTTAATTCATCTTCAACCAAAACATCGGCAACAAGTCCTTGCGAACGAAACTGATGCAAGTCTTCGCCGTCGCTTGAGACAATTCCGCAAGCCTCTTGTCCGCGATGCTGAAGCGCAAAAAGTCCAAGTTGTGTCAAAGTCGAGGCTTCCGAATGACCGAAAACACCAAAAATACCGCATTCTTCGTGAAATTTGTCGAGAATCAAATCCATCATTTCTATTTTGCCAAAAATAACTCAAACAGGATAGACAAGATGAGCAAGATAAAGCCAAAATCCTGCATATCCTGTCTATCCTGTTTGAATTTTTCCCAAACTATGCGCCAAACGATTGAGCAAAATCAAAAGATGCGCGTCTTGGATTTGTTCGGAATGAGCGAGCCAATCCGCCAGATGAAAAAATTTCAAATCTGTTTCCGCCAAATTTTCTGCGTCCAATTCAACCGCTAACGGATAAACAATTTCGGGTGTAATTCCAGCAGATGTAAAAAACGAGCCGCCGAGTTCCCAAGCGTTTTTGAATGAAGCGTTAAAATCTTTCGGGAATTTTTCGCGCAAAAAAGGCTCTAAATCGAATTTATGTTCAACCGCAAACGGAAGCCGCCACGCGGGAACACAAGCAAGATTTGAATTTCCCGAAAATCTCTGCGGCGCGGGTAAATCTCGAAACTCGATGCCGACTAAAATCTCGCTTTCAGTTTTGATAAACGGAATCGCCGCGACCGTGTTTTTGCTGAAATTTTTCGGCACGACGTATTCAAAAGTTGCTCGTGAAATTTCGTTCTTCGCCGAATCTGTTTCGACAAATTCGCTTTTGCAGAGCTTTAAGAAATTGTTTTCTGCGAGTTCGATTTCTTCAAAAACTTCGTTTTGTTTAATCTCAAAATCGCTTTCGATTTTGCCCGAAAAATCTTGCGTCGTCGGCAAAATTGCCGCACCAATCCACGCGCTTGCCGAACGATTTAGTTTTCTCAAAAGCCTGTAAATATTGATTTCCAAACGCGCATCAAACATTCCGCCAACGTGCGATGCGCGAAGAACTTGCAAAGCATCGAGTTCGCGCACAAATCCCGCGCTTTTGAATTTCGTGTAGTTTTCAATCGCTTGCGGCGGATTTTCAAATTTTGTGATTTTGACCAAAAAAGATTCAACGCGCTCATCAATTCCGCCTGCCGAAGTAAAATAAAACTGCGGTTCGCCGATTTCTAAAATTTTATCTTCGGAAAGATTTGCTCTTTTCCCTAAAATCTCGAAAATCGGTTTTTGGTCTTTGGTTTTTGGTCTTTGTAAATCTGTAATTTGCAATTTGTGATTTGTAATTGCCGAAATCGGCTCGGTCAAATAACCCGAATAATTGGCGCGATTTAGATTTTTTCTTTTGCTCTGAGCGTTGACAATCGGGCGCGGAAAATCTTTTTTGGCAAGCACGAAAATCTGTCCGTTTTCGCTTTCAAACCAAGGCAAAAGGTCAATCGTCTGATTCGGACGCTCGGCGAGTTCGTAGATTTGATTCGTTTGTTTGTGGCGATAGGCTTTGAGCTTGAGAAATGATTTTTCGCTCGGAGTTAAAACAGTCGCTACCGCTTCCTGTTCTGACAAACGCACACCTTCGCCCGACGAAACTTTTTCGCCGACGATTAAATAATTCGTCGGCGGAAATTTCAGCGGATTGCCTTGTAAATCCGACAGATAAAATTTTCCTTCAAAACGATTTTCGACAATCCACGGATTCCAGAGCGGCATCGAAACGACGATTCTTAAATTTTCTTTTCTGAATCCGCGCTCAAAATCTTTTTGCGAAAAATAGCAGTATTCTTCCAAAAGTTCAGGCTTCCAATGGTCGCGGTAATCTTTCCGCAAAACAAACTCGGCGACGGTTTTTAAGGTGATTTCAAAACGCGAAAAATTTGGGTGTGGCGATGAATGTTTTCGATAAAAAACGGGCGCATCGAAATTTAAACTCGAACGAAAATCACGCGCAAAAACTTCAAACAGCGCCGCGGTTGAAAGCTCGGCAATTTCACCGTTTGGCAAACCGTCATCAGTTGGCAAATCGAGAAAAACTTCTCTTTCCGCGTTATCAGGAATGACAAAATCGCGGATAATCAAAACGCCGCCCGTGCGTAATTGCGCGACTTGATTCTGTAAAGTTTTCGTGATTTGTCGTGCGTCGAAACCGTTAAAACTCGTAACATGATGCAGAACGGACGAATCCAAAATGCCGTCTAAAGATTCATTTTCAAAAACATTTTCGGCAATGTCGCCGACGCTAAAAGAAAGATTTTCGGCTTTGTAATGTTTGCGGGAATATTCGATTGTTACGGGATTGATGTCAACGCCGACAAGCTGTAAATCTCTATACAAACGCGCTAAATCGAAAGTGCCGCTGCCCGAACCGCTGCCCATATCGGCAATCGTTCCGCGAGAAGGAAAATGCGCCGTCGTGAGCGCGATTTTCTGCTGCATCGAAGCGTCCATTCCCGCGAAATATTCTTCGTATTCCGACAAATTTCCGCGGTCTTGTTTGGCGTATTTGTTCATAGATTTTTTTTAACGCAAAGACGCGAAGACGCAAAGGCGCAAAGAGTTTTATTGTTTTTCTTTGCGTCTTCGCATCTTTGCGTCTTTGCGTTGAAAATCTTAGTCGGCAGGCAGAATGCGTCCGCGGCATTCGCCGAAGCCGATTCGGCGGAAACCTTCGCGTTCGCAGAAGCCTTTCATAATGATTTCGTCGCCGTCTTCTAAAAATCTTCGCGTTTCGCCATTGGGCAATTCAATCGGTTCTTTACCGCGCCAAGTTAATTCTAAAAGACAGCCGCGTTCGTGTTTTTCGCGTCCCGAAACTGTTCCGGTCGCCATCAAATCGCCGGTTTGCAGGTTGCAACCGTTTGAGGCGTGATGCGTCAGCATTTGCGCGATTGTCCAATATAAATCCTTCATATTTGAACGCGAAAGCAAAAACGGTTCGGTGTTTTCATCGCGCATTTTCGCGGTTTGCAGATAAACTTCAAGTTTGATGTCAAAGCCGCCGAATTTTTGATTCGCTTCGCCGTTCAGATAATCTAACGGCTGCGGATCGTTTTCATCGCGTTCAAACGCCGGAACGCGAAACGGCGCGAGAGCTTCCATCGTAACAACAAACGGCGAAATTGTCGTCGCAAAATTCTTTGCTAGAAAAGGTCCGAGCGGCTGATATTCCCACGCTTGAATATCTCGCGCCGACCAATCATTTACTAAACATAAACCGAAAATATGTTCTTCCGCGTTTTCAATCGGGATTGATTCGCCCATCTGATTTCCCTTGCCGACAAAAAAGCCGACTTCCATTTCGTAATCGAGATTTTTCGCGGGAATAAACACGGGCGGCGCGTCTGCGTCTGCACGATTCTGACCTTTCGGACGCTTAATATCAGTTCCCGAAACGACGATTGACGAAGCGCGTCCGTGATAGCCGATGGGAATATATTTGTAATTCGGCAACAACGGATTATCGGGACGAAACATCGCACCAACATTCGTCGCGTGAAATATCGAGCAGTAAAAATCAGTGTAATCGCCGATTTCAAAGGGAACAACAAATTCAACATCCGAAATTGAAAATAAATTTTCCTTTATAATTTCCCGTGTTTTCTCATCGGCGGTTTCACTTACAAATTCAATTAAACGTCTGCGAATTTGAGAGAGAATTTCAGAATTCAAATCTTTAATTCCAGGCGTAAGTGAGTAACGATAAATTAAGCCTGCCAACTCATTGTATGAATCAGAACCTTTTTCGCCGAACAGTCCTTTCTCATAGCAGCCTTCAAAATCAATTATGTAATCTCCGATTGCGAATCCAAGACATTGATATTTTCCCTCATCAGACTTCTCGTAGAAATAACAAAAAGGCAAATTTTGAATCGGAAAATCCGTGTCGGGCGCGTTGGCTGATTCGATCCAGCTTTTTAAATTAACATCGTGTGTTTCGTTGATTTCGTATGTCATAAAAATTATTGTCGCAAACGTCCCTGAAAGGGACAAATCCAATAGCGTCGGGAGAATCCCGACGACAAATGTGATAATGATGCCGTCCCTGAAAGGGACGAATTAAACTCGGCGCAATTAAAATTCAACAAATAAATTCGTCCCTTTCAGGGACGGTTCAATCCGCTGATTCTACGTCGGGATTCTCCCAACGCTATTAAATACGTCCCTTTCAGGGACAAATCGGCTGATTTTATATCGGGATTCTCCCAACGCTATTGAATCGGCTGATTCTACGTCGAGTTTTACTCGCCACTATTGAATGCGTCTTTTTCAGGGACAAATCTAATTCGGCTTTTTGATAAAAAACAACCGGTAAATTGCATTTAATCCCAAACATATCGTTCATCATAATCCATTTCATATTTGTTCAAAAAATATCTGAACTCGTCTTCAAAACTATCGCTTGCGTGATGCTCTTTTTGTTTGGCGATGTATTTTTTCACATCGGCAATCTGCGTGTGTCCGACCGAAAATGCGCCGTAGCCATCTTGCCATTGAAACAGATTAAAGTCTTTACCTTTCGTCTTTATCCATTTTGAACTGTCGCGTTTGATGTCGCCGACAAGTTTGCTGCGTTCGATATTTTTGCTCATTGAAACGAGTAGATGAATATGGTTTTCCGTCCCGCCGGCTGATAATAATTTCGATTTATTATTGTTTGTACTGCCGCCGATGTATGAAAACAGTTCTTCCTCGATTTCAGGTCGAATCAAATCGGCACGGTTTTTCGTTGAAAAAATTATATGAACGTATAATTTGACGAATGTTTGCGCCATAATCAATTTAAACTATAAAAGTCCTATTTGCTGTAAATCGGCAATCGGTTCGTCGAACGAACAGCTTCCGAAGGAAATGATGTTTTCGCGGCGCAGACGGACGAGTTTGGCAACATCGAGAAAATAATCGTTGCGCCACGTTACGCCTTCATCGTCAAACTCAAAACCTTCTTCAAATTCGTCTTCGAGAATCTCTTCCAAAATCAACGGCTCACAACCTTCGCGGGCAAATCCGACGGTCAGAAACATATTCAAAAATCCGTGCATCGTGCCTTGCGGCGCATTTGGCGCGTAGGTCAAAGGTTTGAAACAGCGGAGCGGATGATGTAATCCGGCGGTGCATTTGAACGGGACGTTTGCGGCAAGACAGGTGCGGACGAAACGGATAATTTCGTTTGGACGCGGAAAAGCATCAGCCGTTACGCCGCCCGTGCGGATTTTGGCGCGTTGGTGCAAAAACGCCAGCGTCGCCACCAAATCGCCGAGCCGTTCGTTGTTCGGAACTTCAAAATATGCGGTCAGATATTCGGGCAAAGCCTCGACCGTGTTTTCGATTTTCGATTCCGTCGTGGCACGAACTTCGAGCGTATCGCAAAACACAAACGGCGAATGTTGCGCGTTAAAATCATCGGTTTTGCGAATCGTGTCATAAATATCTTCGCCCGCCAAAACACTAAGCCGCCAGCCGTTTTTATCACGCGAAACAAAATCGCCTGCCGCGTCCCAAAACTCTTCGAGCCGCGCCACGGGAACGACAAAGCGTCCGAGCATCCAATTAAAATTACTGTTTCGATAAGTCGCGTAGTTGAGAACGGCTTCTGCCATCGAGACTTCCGAAGGCGGAAAAAGTCCGGCGTAGTCAATGATTTCAGTCAACAAAACACGAATTGATTCTTTCGGGGTTTCACTCATTTTGATTTTGTTCAGAGTTACATATTTATGCGTGAAGTTTTTGCAAGGCGAAAACTAATCGCCTCAAGGCAATACTCTGAACTTACATCTTAAAATTCTTTTTGAGTTTTTGCCAAACCTCAAAATATTCAGGCTGTAATTGCGAAGTTTCCATCGCAAATTTTGTCGGGCGAATGATGTAGCGCGACTCGAACATAAACGCCATCGTTCCCGAAAGTTTTTGCGGTTTAAGGTCTGAATTTGAAGCCTTTTCAAACGCATCCAAATCAGGTCCGTGCGCCGACATACAGTTATGAAGCGAGCCGCCGCCCGCGACGAAACCTTCTTCTTTCGCGTCGTATTGCCCGTAACACAAACCCATATATTCCGACATCACGTTGCGATGATACCACGGCGGACGAAACGTATTTTCCGCCACGAGCCAACGGTCTGGAAAGATTACAAAATCGCAATTTGCCACGCCTGTTTCACCGCTTGGGCTTGTGAGAACTGTAAAAATACTTGGGTCTGGATGGTCGAAAGAAATGCTTCCGATTGTGTTAAATCTTCGCAAATCATATTTGTAAGGCGCGTAATTTCCGTGCCAACCGACGACATCACACGGCGAATGTTCAATCGCACATTTCCAAAGATTTCCGCCGAATTTTGCTGTTAATTCAAATTCGCCTTCTCTATCTTCAAACCACGCGACCGGCGTTTCAAAATCACGCGGATTTGCTAGTCCGTTCGCGCCAATCGGACCTAAATCCGGCAGACGAAACTGCGCTCCGTAATTCTCGCAAATATATCCGCGAGCCTCGCCGTCGGGCAATTCTACACGGAATTTCAAACCTCTCGGAATAACACAAATCTCACCCGAACCGATTTCGATTATGCCCAATTCCGTGAGAAAACGAACGCGATTTTTCTCCGCAACAACGCACATTTCGCCGTCTGCGTTGTAGAAAAATCGTTCGGTCATATCTTTGTTGCACGCAAAAATATGAATCGCAATGCCGCTTTGCGCGAAAAGGTCGCCGTTGCCTGCAATCGTCGTTATTCCGCTGATAAAATCGGTTTCCGTTTGCGGCATCGGCAAAGGATTCCAACGCAGTTGATTCGGCGTTACGGGCAATTCCGCAAACGAACTTTGCCAACCGCCGTTATCAATCTGCACAAAAGGTTTATGCAAAACCGACGGACGAATCCGATACGTCCAAGTCCGTTTATTGGAACTGCGCGGAACAGTAAAAGCCGTTCCCGAAAACTGTTCGGCATAAAGTCCGAGCGGTGCTTTCTGCGGTGAATTTTGTCCAATCGGCAGTGCGCCTTTTACCGCTTCGGTCGCAAACTCATTGCCGAATCCGCTGTTGTATTTCAATGTTTCTTCGCTAGTCGTCGGTGTCATTAGTTTTGTGTTTTCTTTTCGATTTGTTCGAGATAAACGCTTATTTTTTCGGCAATTTCAAATGACGAATCGGTTAATGATTGAATGTCCTCAATTTCCGAAAAATAATCGGCTTCGACGCGATTGTCTTTTAAATCAATTCCTAAAAATCCAATTACGCGATGCGTTCTACCGCGAAATTTGAATTCTTGCCAAATTTGCTGATGCGATTGCTCACTTCGGCGATAGACGAAACCTTCGTCTTCTAAAGGATTTCGCGCCCGCCAATAAATCGCATAATAAAGCCGACTAATCGCCGTTCTTTTCGCGGCTTCATCTTCTCTTTTCCACAGTTCTTCGGCTAATGTGTGAAAATCGTTCCAATCGAAAATCATTTGATAAACCTCAGATTAACGGAAATTTTCGAGTTTGAACGCGATTCGTTATCAAACCACCAATTTTCTTTAAATTTATCAAGCAAATTATTACTTTCTTTCGGGACAAATTTTGTCGGAATCCGCACAAAAAGCCGATGCCAAGTCGAATCTTCGGGGTCGAGAAAAAATTCTAAAGTCAAATTCTGCTCATCGCCGAAAACTTCCCGAATCTGCGCCGGAATTTCTTCGAGCAAATCAATCAAATATTTATTCTCGCTCAAAAATTCCGCCACTTCCGACGGATTACGGATTTCATACTCACGCGCCAAAACATTGATTTGTTCGAGCGTTTTCCGATGAATCTCACGGTCAATCAATTCCGCCGTTTCATTGATTGGCGTAACTTGCGCGTCTGTTTTTTCGAGTGTTTCGGTTTGCATATTTTATTTTGCCCAAATTCCTAATTTTGCTTCTTTTGCCTGTTTAGCGAATTTTCGATATTCGCAAAGAGTATAATTTGGAACAGTTTTTCTTGGCGGCTCAATGTATTTTGCTAATCCACTTTTCAGAAAATAACGATTCGGGGTGAAGATCTTATTTTCATCTATTGGATAAACTATTCCAAAGATTTTCTTATTTCCGCTTTTACTTTCATTGCCGACAATCATAATATTTCGATTCAAGAGATTTTCAATCAACATTTTTTTTAACAGTTTTTTCAACTCGGAAGAATTCGAACTTATGTCAATTCCGGCAAGAATTACTTTATAGGTTTCTTTTTCAAATTCATTGTCAACTGCGAAAATAAACGAATTCCCGTTGATTATTTTGATAGCTTTGCCTCGTCTGATTGTAAAACTGTCAGACTCTCCGCAATCGGGGTCTTCATCTTGACTTTCGGATAAATCAATAACTGTTCTATCATCAAATATTATTTTCTTGTCTTGCGCGTTTAAAACCACACAAGACAAGAAAATCAATAAAATTAACGAAATTACTTTCATTACAAATTTCCTCTACGCCGCTGTTCTTCCTCAATCGAAACGAACAACGCTTTGAAATTGCCTTTGCCGAAGCCTTTGCAGCCTTTTCTTTGCAAGATTTCGTAGAAAACTGTCGGACGATCTTCGACGGGTTTGGTGAAGATTTGCAACAGATAGCCTTCGTCGTCGCGGTCAACGAGGATTCCGAGCCGTTTCAAATCTTCGATGTCTTCGTCAATTTCGCCGACGCGGTCTTTTAATTCTTCGTAATATGTGTCGGGAACGCGCAAAAACTCAACGCCGTTTGCCTGTAATTTCGCAACGGTTTCGCGCACGTCTTTGCACAAAAGCGCGACGTGCTGTGCGCCTGCCGAGCGGTAAAAATCAATGTATTCCTGAATCTGTGATTTGCCGCCCTTGCCCTCCGCCGGTTCGTTGATGGGGAATTTGATGTTGTGTCCGCCGTCCGACATCACGATTGACATCAGCGCGGAATATTCGGTCGAAATGTCCTTGTCGTCAAACGTGATGTAACGCTCAAAGCCCATCACATCGCGGTAAAAATCGCACCAAAAATTCATCTTGCCGAGTTCGACATTGCCAACAATATGATCAACCAAAACGATGCCGACATCTTCGCCTTCGACTTCCTGCGCGACAAAACCGGGCAGAAAAACGCCGCTGTAATTGTGTCCGTTATTGTTGTTATACGAAATAAACGAATGAATCGTATCGCCGTAAGTATGAATCGCGGCTTTGCGAACATTGCCGAATTCATCTTTCCAATCGTGCGGTTCTTGATGTGGTTTTGCGCCGCGTTTGACCGCTTCGTTAAATGCTAAATCCGCATCTTCAACCAAAAACGCAATATCGCGCACGCCGTCGCCGTGCTGTTTGATATGTTCCGCCGCCGGATGTTCGGGATTCAGCGGCGTGGTCAAAACAAAATTAACGCGATTCTGCCGCAAAACATAACTCGTCGTTTCGCGGTTGCCCGTCTCAAGTCCCGAATACGCCGCCCGCGAAAACCCGAACGCCTTGCGATAATAAAACTCCGCCTGCTTCGCGTTCCCAACGTAAAACTCGACGTGATGTATCTTTTTCAAACCTAATGGATTTTTTTTGTCTGTCATAATTGCCTCTTGATAAAATTTATTTATTCAAACCTTTGCCTTCTTCAATCATTTTCCAATATTCGCTTTCCGCTAGTTGCTTCTTAAAATCTCTAATGAATAATTGTTTTCCTTGTTTCCGTGTATCCCAAACCAAATCTAAAAACTGCCACGCTAAATCTTCATTTCCCGTATAGATAAGGTCTAACATCGTTCCCCAAAAAACAGTTTTGGGAAAAATGTCTTCTCTATACAAAACTGAATTCTCATTATCTTCGCCTCTATAAGCCTCAAGACTTAACTCATTTCGAGCAACTTGAGCCATTCTTTTCAAAGTGTTTAATGTTGGAGCAGGCTTTTTCATCAACTCAAAATTCGGGCGGAGTTTCCCGTTTCTAAATTCTAAAACAACCCTTGGCAATGGTGATTGAGCAAATGATGTCAACCAATAGGTAAAGCCATTTTCATGAGTTTCAAAGATCAACCCGCCCTTTGGATTTTTGCCGTAAGCGTTCAATTCCGCATTACCCGTATAAGCAATTTCGACGGTTTCAACGATTTCTCCCAAATTGATGAAATGAGTAGCAAAGCAACAATGTGCGCCGCCGGAAAAATGGTTAATCATTATATCCGAAATGCCGTCTCCTGTTTTATCAGGTGTGTTTTTTACCAAAGAAATAGCTTTTTTTGCTTGTGCCGAGTATGCTTCTCTTATATCATCAGGAAAAGAAAATCTACCACTGCCTGCTTTTAAAACTTTCTTAAGTATTGCTCCTTTATTGATTAAAACAAATGAATCCTCGCCTCCATATTCCACTTCGGGCGCAGACATAATTTTAACGTCATAGCCGTTTATTTTTCTTACATCTTTTAATTTTGTTCCTGTAGGTAACTT
Source organism: uncultured Blastocatellaceae bacterium (assembly GCA_964548225.1). Classification (GTDB taxonomy): domain Bacteria; phylum Acidobacteriota; class Blastocatellia; order Pyrinomonadales; family Pyrinomonadaceae; genus CALMEH01. The sequence continues at coordinate 29,291 of CAZJQP010000049.1, forward strand.
AAATTTATTGTTATATTGAAGAGTTATATTTTGTGTGCCAGAAACCTCCGAAGATGCGTCAAACTTTACGGATAAAGTATATTCTCCATCTTTAGGTGCAACAAATACAATAGATTCGTCATCGGCAGAGTTTGCTTCCAACCATATTTTATTAGACGAATCGTAGATGCTGAATGTTAAGGATAAACTTTCGTTTGAGAGCCAATTAATTTCGGCGAAATCATTCTCTTTCATAACCAAACCGAATAATTTCTTTTCACTTTTTGATAAAGAAACTGTTACCGTTCGATTCGGGTTAAAAACGGAAATTTTCTCCTGCGCCCCGACAAAAGACGCAAACAAAACCGTCAGACAAATCAAAAGCAAAATTGAACGCTGAATGTGTTGCATAAATTTCTATCCAATCTCCTCGTCAGCCTCACGCGGTTCGGTTAAAATTTTGATGCCGTCAAAAATTTCTTCGATGCGGCGTTTTGAAAGTGTGCCGATTTTTTCGCGCAGTTTGGATTTATCTAATGTCAGCATTTGCGAAACGACAACGACGCTCGGTTTCGGCAGATTCGCCTCCGTTTTGTAGAGCCGCACGTTTCCCGGAACTTCGGCGCGGGAAAGATTGGTTGTCAAAGCGCAAACCAAAACCGTATTTATCTTGCCGCGATTGAACAAATTATTCTGCACGACGACAAACGGGCGCGTAAATCCGGGTTCGGAGGCTTGCGGTTCTTTCACATCAACCCAAAATATATCGCCTTGTCTTATTTCCATTCGTCCAAAACCTCGAAAGATTTATTCTGCATCAGACGAATTTCTTCCAACTCTTCCGCCGTTGGTTCATCTTTGTAGGCTTCGTTGATGGCTTTGAGCAAATCGTTATTTTTCTTGCGTTCGAGAAAATCTTCCAACGCCAAGGAAACTATTTTTTCACTCGAAACCTGCATTTGTTTCGCGGTTTTTTCAACTCTTTTCGCCAAAGTTTTTGTAACTTTTACCATTTCCATAAATCTAAAATACTACTTTTTTCCGAAACTTTCGATATATTTGCGCGTCTGTTCTTTGAGTTCTGCGTAACTCGGAATGACGTATAAAATCTTCTGCATATCGGAATAGCTGTAATCTTGATTGATAACTTCTTCCAAATCGAATTTCCGGCGGTCAACATTGTCGGAAAAAGCGTGTTCCAATTCTCCAAACGAAGACAATAAACCTGCACCGTAAGCCTTGATTTCGCCTTCGTGTTCGACCATTCCGAATTCGACCGTGAACCAGTAAAGTCTGCCCAATTCTTCTAGCTGTTTGTCGGTTGCGATTCGTGCGCCGTGTCCGATGAATTGCGAAAAGTCTGCGAAATTCGGATTTGTGAACATCGGAATATGTCCGATGGCTTCGTGAACGATGTCGGGTTCGGGCGTGTATGCGGGTTGCGAATGATGGCGGATGTATTGCGTCGAAAGCATAACGCGATACGACAGCCAAGACAAAAATCCGCGTGTTTCAACCAAGCCTTCAATCGGTGCGAGCCGAAATCCTGTTAATTCCTGCAAACGGCGATTCATTTCCGTAAGTTGCGGAATTTTTTCGGTTGTAATTCCCAAATCTTTTTTCGCCCGAAGATAAAACGGCGAAGCGTATTTTTGCTGTAATTCTTCCAATTCTTCCGCGACATAACGCCAAACTCTCTGTTCGCGCGGGCTGTAATCAACGTCCGTAATTTCGCCCGTTTCACGAAAATTTTTCGCTAAAGATGCGATATAATCGCGCCTTTTGCGATATTCCGCATCGTTCGCGCCCGGATGGTCGAGATGAAGTTCGTTGATATTTTCAAACTTCATATCCCGAAATTCGGGTAAATCTTCGTCCTTAATCTTGTAATTTGAAATCGAAAAATCGGCTTCGGCGGTCGTGGTTGCAGTTTCGGTCAGCATAGTTTTTTCTCCAACGATTTTATGATGAATGGGAAAATTAAAAAGTTATCCGTAACAATTTATTGTAATGCAGACGATAAGAAATTTGAATGGCGATTCTGTGTTTTTTGAAGGAGTTAAATTTAGATTGTTAGGAATTTTTGACGTATTGCTTAATTATTTAAAGTTTCTCGTCCAGAGTATCGCTTTCTGGCAATACTCTGAACTTATCGCCAGTTTCCAATTAAAACAAACGGCGACCAAAAATACGGATGGGCAAACGGGCGCGTTTTGTCGAATTCAAATTTCGTGTTTTCCGTCTTCGCCGTTGAGCGTTTGGCAGTTGAATTTGCCGACACATCACCGTAGAGCAAAATTTTCTGTGCGGTTTGCATTGCTTCGGCTTTCGTCATCAATGGGTTTTCCTTTCGCAGACGGTAAAAATTGCTCATAAATTTCGACGTGCTTTCGTCTCCGACCGCCCAAAGTGTTGCCAAAACAGATTTGCCGCTTTTTGTCTGAATCAATTCGGCAAGACTGTCAACTTCGCCACCGTTTGTATCGTCGCCGGCTGCTGTATCACAAGCAGAAAGCGTTACCAATTCGACATCGCCAAACGAAATTTGCGGTGAATTGCTCATCTCTTCGAGCGTCAAAATCTGCGAATTTCCCAAAAGCAAAAATGAATCTGCCCAATTCGATGCAAGCCGAAAATGGCTGGCGAAATGCACGACCGTAAATTCTTTTCTGCCGTTGGCGGTTTCTTTAGCAAGTGAATCGGTCAGATTTTTAAGCGTAAAATCTTGGTTCAAAAACCGTTTGCCAAGCAAAATACCTTTTTCAGATTCGGTTTCGCGGATAATTCCTTTGAGTTCGTCATCAACCGCCGGAAGTGCCGGAGTCGTGATTTTTTCGTTGGGAAAGTCGGGATAAAAAATACTCTGCTCAACCGAAACGCCCATTCCGAGTGCTTTCCCTTCTAAGTTTGAATCGTAAATATCGTCGCGGGTTTTCGGCGTTAAAATTGCGTTTTGAAATTTTTCGACTAAATAACTTTCGCCGTCCGGCGACAAAGCGGCAAGCGGAATATAGCGCAAAGTTCCGTCCAAAGACCAAACCAAAGTTTTAGCTTGCGCGTCCGTCAAAACTTTTTCAATCGGCTTGATTAAAATATCGTAAAGTTCTTTTCCCAAAGGTCGCGGATCAATTTTGCGGTCTTGCAAAGCGGCGCGGAAAGCAAAGATTTTTTTGTTTAAATCGGCAAGTTTGATGTCGGTTTTGCCGTCAATCTGCACCGTCGGAGTTGTTACAATGACGCGGTAACGGTCGTTTGTAATGATGGTCGAAAGCGCGATTGTGCCGTTTCCCCATTTGCGAAGTTTATCTTGCAAATTGCGGTCAATTTCAATTTTTCGGACGTTTGTATTGCCGATTTCCTTAACTAAATCTTTTTCCAAAAACAATTTAAACGCCGCGTTTGCGTCTGCTAAATCAGCGGAAAGTTTTTCGTATTCTTTTTCTTCCTCAGCCGAAAGCGTTTCACTTTGACGTGACAAAAACCGCTTTTTGTCGTCGAGTTTTTGGAATTTCTGACCAATTTGTGCAACATTTCCCGCTAATTTTATGTATCTTTCAAGAAGAAGTTTTTCTTTCTCAGTCAAAACAACTCTTTGCGAAAGCGATTTTATTTCGTCAATATCGCGACGCACGAATTTTGAAAATTCTTCTTCTTTGAGCATCGCCAAAACTTCTTCAGCTTGAGCAAAACGTCCGAGTTCGATGAGTAAATCGGCGAGAAAACGATATTCGTCTTCAATGGTAGTCAGATAAGTTTTCTGAATCGTTTTGTCCAAATCTTTGATTGCCGAACGCAATTCCTGATAGCGATTGACGCATTGTTTTCCATAAAAAATCGCAGTTTCCGTATTATTCAATTTCTTAAAACCGCGCATCAAATTGCTCAAAATAATGGCTTCGAGTCCTTTGTTTTGCATTTCTTGAGCCAAAATTAAGGCTTGATTAAAATTTTTCAAAGATTCACTCGTTTCGTCTAAAAGCAAATGTGCAAAACCGATGTTGTTGAGCGTTGTTGCTTCGCCCGATTTATCACCGCTTTTCTTATGAATTATTAATGATTGCCGATTAAATTCGAGAGCTTTTCGCGGTTCATTCAAATCGAGATAAGCCGCACCGATATTATTTAAAATAGTCGCCGTTTCGCTTTCAAAACCGTTTGCCGTAAAAATTTCAATCGCTTTTTGAAAATATTCGATAGATTTTTGCGGTTCGGTATCGTCAAACGTCAAGCCGAGATTATTCAAAGTTCTGGCTTCGCCGATTTTATCGCCGACACTTCGGCGTAATACGAGCGATTGGCTGAGATATTCAAACGCCTTTTCCTTTTCGCCCAAATCGTCATAAACGCGCCCGATGTTGTTGAGCGTAATTGCCTGTTCCAACCGTTCGCCCAAACCTTTGCGAATCGTCAAAGATTTTTCCAAATGTTCGAGTGCTTTTTGCCGTTCGCCTAAATCTAAATAAATTGCGCCGATAGCATTCAAAGTCCTTGCTTCGCCGCTTTTATCATTGACGATTTTCCGCAAAGGTAACGCTTGCAGATGATATTCCAGAGCTTTTTCCTTGTCGCCGAGTTCATCATAAAGCGAACCGAGATTGTTCAACGCCCGCGCTTCCAAACTTTTCTCTCCGGCGGCGCGAAAAATCTCTAAGGCTTGCAGATAAATTTCCAATGCTTCATCGTTTTCGCCCAAAAGGTTTTTCATCAATCCCGCACCCAGCAAAGATTTTCCTTGATTGGCTTTGTCGCCGATTTCTTTGAATATTCTTGCCGCTTTTTCAAATTTTTCAAGCGCGAGTTTGTATGATTTGAAGTTATTTTCCTGCCGGAATTGTAATGCTTGATCAAATGCTGTTTGCGCTTCGATTTGCTTTTGCTCAAAATTCGGCTGTCCGAAAGTCGCCGAAAAAACGGGCAAAAAAATCAGACAGAAAACTAATTGGATAAAAATGCGTTTCATATTCGATTAAAAGACAATTGTAGAACGAAAACTGCAAAGCAAAATTGCACGCAGAACATATTATCAGATTTGGCGACAAATTTATGTTGAAATGCTAAAATCACTTGACTATTTCGTATTGAACAAAAAGCACGGCAAAAGAAACTATTATCCACAGATGAACAGGATAAACACAGATAAAATCAAGATAAAAATCCTGTTCATCCAGGTTTATCTGCGAACAATCAGCAAGTATTTCTTTTTGTTCACTACCGATTATTTAAGGAGAAACGCCGAAATGTCTTTAGATTTGGAACTCGACTCAATAAGTTGGAAAATTTTAACCGAGCTGCAAAAAGATGCGCGTCTGACTTACGCCGAACTCGGTCGGCGCGTCGGCTTGACGACTCCGGCGGTGATTGAACGGATTCGCAAATTGGAAGACGCAGAAATCATCACAGGTTACGCGGCGGAAATTGACGCGGCAAAAGTCGGTTTGCCGATTCTCGCGTTTGTGCGAATGAGCATCACGGGCGTTGATTATTCGCACATCATCGAAGTCGCGGAAGAATCAAGTGAAGTTCTTGAATGTCATCGCGGCACGGGCGGCGATTCGTTTATAATGAAAGTCGCCGTTTCGGATGTCGGACATCTGCAAACTTTGATTGATAAATTAACGCCTTATGGCATCACAACGACTTCAATCGTGCTTTCTTCGCCTGTTAAGCGTAGAATTATTGAGCCGAAAAAATAATTTCGGCAAAACCTTTTCTTAAGGTCGTCTTTGAAAGTTTGGATTTGAAAATTCAGATAAATTTATAAATTTTAGGAGAATAAAAAATAATATGAGCGAACCTTCGTGGCTTGCGAAAAGAATGGTAAAAAGTATTTTGAATGATTCCGATACACAGAAAATTAAATCTTTTTCTTTCAGCGGAATCGGTTTTGATGCGAAAACATTTCCGCTTCTTGCGGGATTTGTTGACCGCGACCAAATCAAGGTCGAATATAATTCGAATCTGGACGGCTCGGCGGAATATGATTATAAAACGAATACGATTTTTGTAGGTTTCAGAATTGCGGGAACTTACAGCAATACGGCTTTGGTCGTTCACGAATGCGTCCACGCGGTTTATGATGTCGCCAAGACGAAAATGTCCGTCGCCGTTTCGGAAGCCATCGCCTATATCGTCCAATGTCAATACGTCTATGCCAACGCCGGACCGGGCAAGCGGCTTTCATCCAAAAATGCTAAAAAAGATTCGGTTTTTCAGCAGGCTTGGATGATTGCGGCAAGTATTCAGGAAGGCAAACCGCTTTCTCAAACCGATAAAAATAATCTGATTGCGGCGGTTTCCGAGCATCCATATTACGCCAAAGATGCCAAATCGGATGCCGGATTTGACGGCGTTTAGATTTTATTTGCCGGACAAATAAAAATGCCACAAAAGACGCGCCGCAACCGCCCGGAAAGGTTTCCATTTTTCGGCGATTTGCTGAAATTCGTCCGAGTTCGGCGCGTCTTTTAAGTTTTTAAGTCTTTTCCACGCAACGTGCAAAGCCAAATCGCCTTTCGGCATCACGTCCACCCGAAGCAAAGCCATCAAAAGATAAATGTCCGCCGTCCAATCGCCGATGCCTTTGATTTTTTTGAGTTCGATTTTTACGGCTTCATCCGATAAATTTTCAAGCGATTTCAAATCTAAATTTCCGTGAACAATCGCTTTCGAGAGTTCCCGCGCATAAACCTTTTTCTGCCGCGAAAAATAGCACAATTTCAATTCTTCATCGGTCAAACACAAAACATTTTCGGGCGTAATTTCGCCCAATTTTTCGCGCAAACGATTAAACGCCGAAAGCGCGGACGCAAGCGAAACTTGTTGTTCCAAAATTATATGAATCAGCGTCTGAAACGAAGCCTCACGCGCCCAAAGCGGTGGTGTGCCGTAAGTTTCAAAAATAAATTGCAAATCCGCGTCCGTTTTGGCTAATTTTTTGCAAATTTCGGTTAAGTTTTGTTCGTTGAGAGTTCTTATTTTGGTCATTATTTATTCGATAACAAAGGCGGTTGCGGACTCAGATAAGTTGCAAGTAGGACAAGTATCTGAGTCTTTAATTTTTTCTACCGACACGGTTGCCGTTATTGTTTTTCCTATCATTTCACGGGTTGTTTTGACAGTTATTTTTTTAGTTCCTTGACCCTCAACTATTTCTCCTTCCGAAACTGTCCATTTATACAAACTATATTCGGGGTAATCAGGCTCAACATTAACTGTAAAATCCACATTTTCTCCGGCTTTAACATTTCCGCCTCCAAAAATTGATAAGTTAGGACAGAGATTACAGTCAACCTCACAATGAGGACAAGTTATTAATTTCAATCTCTGTGTTTCAGTTTTTTTACTGACTTTTCCTTTGCCGGTTATCGAAACCGTAATCGTAAAAATCCCGCGACCTACGCCTTTTAAATCCCAAATTACACTTTCACCTTCTCCGATAATTTTTCCGCCCGAAACCGTGTAATTATATGAAAGCGCAAGATTTTTCGGATTTTTCGCAGAAGTAAAAACCTTAACTAATCTCTCATCCCTATAACAAATATGATTTTTCAAAAAATTACTTTTAATAGGCGGACAAGGAATTATCACCTCTGTTTTATCGAGTTCAATCTTTTCAATTTCAGCTATTTTTTTCGGCTTTGGCGTTGACGTTGGCGCGATAAATTTATGAGCGGCGAAACTCGAAATCGTTCCAAACGAAACGAATAAAGAAACAGCTATGAGCATAGAAAATACTGATTTATTCATAATTTTACCTTACCTCGAAACATTTTGATTTTGGACAATTCATTATACAATATACCCTTTCACAGAGATTGCCAATGAAAAAAATTCGCCTTTTCGCAACAATTTATTTCGCCGTGCAAGGCGTGGCGGTGCTGGCGTGGTGGATTTTGCTTTTTTCTGCGCCGTCTTCGCGCAAATATTTTCAGATGGGCGAAAGCGAAACGACGCTTCTTGCGTTTTGGTTGCCGGATTTGTTTTTGTTGGCGGTTGGTTCGCTGGCGGTAAGCGCGTTTATTTGGCTTGAAAACAGATTTACGGTTATTGCGGTTTGGTTTGTCGTCGGTGCGATTTCTTACGCGACGTTTTATTGTCTGGCTTTCGCAATGATGACCGATTCGGGTTGGCTCGGCGTGGTTTTGATGTTTGCGGCGATGATTTGGAGCGGAAATTTTGCGATTGGTTTGTCGCCGACGTTCAAAGATTTGATGTTTCGCAACTCGGTCGAAGCCAAGACGAGTTGGATTTTAACGTCAGTTCGGGATAAGAAATAGATGGAAAAGCTCTTTTTCAAGTAAAA
>CAZJQP010000050.1:0-36437 GCA_964548225.1 uncultured Blastocatellaceae bacterium
GAGCAACTGACTCCTTATTTATAAAATGCAGTTACACAATTTGCTTTACAGGCTCGTTATTGGATAAAAAACTGTCTTTTGATTCCTCCATTTTTATTTTCTAATTCTGCTTCAAATTCTATCGGACTTTTATAGCCCAAACTCGAATGTAATCTTCTCAGATTGTAATAACCTTCGATATAGCTGAAGATTTTAACGCGGGCTTGTTTGATATTTTCACCCCCCCCCGTTTTCGATTAATTCCGCTTTGAATCTCGAAAAGAAACGTGTCGCATTGGGCATTGTCGTAACAGTTGCCTTTGCCGCTCATACTTTGCCGCAAATCTTTTTTTCCAACAAAGCGCGAAAGGCGTTTGACGCATATTGACTGTCTTGATCCGAATGAATGATTGCACCCAGCTTTATTTTTCCTTTGCGGATAGCTTTTTCCAAAGCTGAAATCACAAGGTTGGCGGTCATCTCCATCTCCAAACTCCACCGGATTATCCGGCACGTCAGCTTATCCTACCACATTGCCAAATAACAAAACTTGCCCCCACGCAGACGAATATAAGTTATATCGCCGATGATTATGCTGCCCGCGACATATTCTTGCGGCGGGACGTGCGCGAGCAGATTCTGCGCTGCTCGTGTTCCTTTGGAGTCTGTCGTTTTCGGCTTAAATGCTCGCGCCTGAATCGCTTTCAGGTTTTCTTCCCGCATCAGAGAGCGAACTTTTCTGCGACCGATTTTGACTCCGTTTTTGGTTAAAGATTTCGTAATTCGTCTGGCTCCGTAGCGTTTTCTGTTTTCAAAATAACAATTTCTGACCAGTTGTTTTAAGGTGTGGCGGCGAATGCACGGCGGACGTTTCAAGCGTTTCCGCCACGCATAATAGCCGCTCGCCGAAACTTCCATCACACGGCATAATATTTTTAACGGAAACTTTTGTTTCTCATCAAAAATAAATTTGTAACGCCTTAACTTCCTTTGCCGAAGATAAGTGCCACCTTTTTTAGGATTTCGTTCTCCATTTCTAATTCACGATTGCGTTTCTTTAATGCCTCGAGTTCCGTTAATTCCTTGCCCGAAACTGTTGCGTTACCATTAGTTTTAGCGGCTCGTTGCCTACGGCAGTGTGAATCAGACTTTCATTAACCCCTAATTCCTCAGCCACAGATATGACCGATTGCCCGTCAAACACCTTTTCCAAATCATTGTGCTTAAATTCTTCATCGTATTTTTTCCACATATCTTTAGTATTCTACCAAAGACAGTTTTCTCTTCACTTTTATTGAACCATCTCAGTTTCGGGCGGCGGGACTTTTTTGGATGGTGAACAGGTTTTGGCGGCGGAGATTGAAGAAAATTGCTGGATAAAGGCGGGCGAAACGGAGTTTGCCGTTTTGTTTGATGAAGATTTTTCCGGCGATAATTTTGATACGCCGATTAAAAGATTGGTGAAATTTTTGCGAGTGCAGGAAGGCGATTTGTTTTGTCTTTTGGATGCGGCGCGGGATGAGAAGATTTTGCCGCTTTTGCACGTCTCGAATGTTAAATTTATGTCGCTTTATCAGGGCGAATCGCAACGCCAACTATCGCACGTTGCGCCTTATTTGATTGAATTTCGGAAAGATTCCGTTTTTCTCGAAAAACTTTTGCGAAACGGTTGGGGAAAGCGTTGGTGTTCGTTTTTTACGAGTGATGCGCCGTTTGCGTTGCTTCGCAAACATTTTCGCAAGTTTCTTTTTGTGCAAGACGAACGCGGCGAAACGGTTTATTTTCGGTTTTACGATCCTTCGATTTTGCGGACTTTTCTTGGTTCTTGCAATGCGGAAGAATTATCGGAAGTTTTCGGGCAGATAACAAAAATCTTTACCGAAAACGAAACTCCGGCGCAGGTTTTGCAATTTACTTTGACAGACGGAAAATTAGTGCGCGAAGAACTTTCGTTAAATGAAAACTTGTCAAATTTCGGATAATTACCAATATAATTTTTTTATCTATCGAAAATAGGTTAGAATGTGAAGCAAGTTTGCTTCGCGCAGATTTGCAGTCAAAAATAAACAATTACAACGAGGAAAAATGTTACCGATTGAACCAAATGAAGCTCTTTCGCCTTCGGAAAGGCGGCGGACTGACCGCAAGAAATTGATTGTTGACGTTAAATTTGAAGGCGGCGATGCGACAGGCATTGCCAATACACGCGACATCGGCATTGGCGGATTGTATATGACAACGAACGCCAAACTCGAATCGGGAATGCCGCTTGCTTTACGGCTTTTTATCGGCGGTGATGAAATTACATTCGATGGTGTGGTCGCTTATTGTGATGCCGGTCAAGGTGTCGGCATTCGTTTTCAAAATCTCGATGCGGAAATCAGGGATTTGCTGGCAAAAGAATTGGATTTATAAAAGTGGAAAACTGAAAGTGAAAAGTGAAAAATTAAAATCATTTACTTCTCGCTTCTCACTATTTGCTACTCGCTATTCACTAAAAATATATGTTTGAACAATTTACGCTTGGAATTGAAGAGGAATTTCAGATTGTTGACCCCGAAACACGCGAATTGAAATCGCACGTTTCGGAGATTTTGGAAGAAGGAAAATTGCTTCTCGGCGAAAAAATTAAACCCGAAATGATTCAATCAATGATTGAGGTCGGCACGGGAATTTGTCATAACGTCGAGGAGGCACGGGAAGATATTTCAAAATTGCGCTGTATTATTTCCGGTTTGGCACGGCAGAAAGGAATGGCAATTATTGCGGCTTCGACGCATCCGTTTTCAAAATGGGCTGACCAAGAGATTTTCGATGATGAACGCTATGAATTTATTGTCGAAGAATTGCAAATGGTGGCGCGTTCGCTCCTGATTTTCGGTTTGCACGTTCACGTCGGCATCGAAAGTCCCGAACGCCGAATTCAAATTATGAACGCGGCGCGTTATTTTCTGCCGCACGTTCTTGCTTTGACGACTTCCAGCCCTTTCTGGCTCGGACATCAGACGGGGCTGAAATCTTATCGCTCGGAAGTTTTCAAAAAATTTCCGCGCACCGATATTCCCGACCATTTTGATTCTTACGCTTCCTACGAACGCTACGTCAATCTTTTAATTGAAATGAATTGCATTGACAACGCGAAAAAAATCTATTGGGATTTGCGCCCGCATCCGTTTTTTCCGACTTTGGAGTTTCGTATTTGCGATATTCCGACTCGTGTTGATGACACGGTTGCCATCGCCGCACTGTTTCAGGCGATTGTCGCCAAACTCCATTCGATGATTGATAAAAATTGGGGTTTTCGGGAATATCGCCGAATGTATATTCAGGAAAACAAATGGCGGGCGATTCGTTACGGTTTGGACGGAAAATTGCTCGACCTTGGCAAACAAAAAGAAGTTCCCGCCCGTGATTTGATTCGTGAATTGCTTGATTTTGTTGATGATGTCGTTGATATTCTCGGTTCGCGCAAGGAAATCGAACATATTCACACGATTCTTGAACGTGGCACATCAGCCGATGAACAGCTTCGTGTTTTTGAAGAAACCAGCGGCGATTTTCACGCTGTTGTTGATATGCTTCTTAAAAATACGCTCGAAAATGTGCCGGAAAAATGTTTTGACCAATAATCCAATCGGTCAACTTCGTCTTTCCCAAATCGGGTTGCTCAGAAATTGAGCAACCCGATTTCTTTGCCCACAAGCGTTAAACATTTATAAAAAATGTTGACACTTTTTTAAGTATATGATAAAAATATAATTGAAGAAATAGTGCATTCAAATATGCCCTGTCTTCGGAAATCAACCGAAATTTTCCTTATATCAAAAGAAAATCAAGGCAAACTTTATCTTGCAAAACGAAAAAAAGATGTCAAAGCAAAACGGTTTTTCATTACTTGAACTTGTTGTTGTCCTGGCGGTAGTGACAATTTTAACAACAATGGCGTTCGTAGCATATTCAAGCAGTCGTAAACATTCGGCGGATGAGCAGGCACGTTTGATTACGGACATTATGGATGAAGCGCGTCAGAAGGCTTTGAATCAGCGAAAGACTTTTAGAGTGGAAATCAATAAAACTCGAAATCGTTTAAGGTTGATTGACGAAAAAACGGCAACAACAGCGGCTGATGATGTCGAAGTAAAATCAATTCCGCTTTCAACACAAGTAATTATTGGTCCAAAGCCGACAAATGTTACAACAGGACCAACACAAACTTCACCTGTGCCGGTCGGGGTATATAGCCCAAGCACTTATCCATTGAGTTCAGGCGACGAAAAAATCACGCTTCGCTTCCGGCGGAACGGACAAGTTGTTGATGCCGGAACTGATGCTATCGGCACCGGAAGCGTAGTTAACGGAATGACAATTTACGTTTATCCGAAAACAGCTTCGGGGGTAAGACCTGATGTTGTGCGGGCGATAACGGTTCTGGGAACATCGGGTGATACTTCAATATTTAAGTGCCAATCTAACGGATCAATTTGTGAAGGATGGAAGCGATAGTTTTTTTCAAACGGTTTATGAAACAAAGCAAAAAAGAAAAAGGATTTTCATTGATTGAAACAATGGTTGCGTTGGTCATTTTGTTGGTCGGCATTTTGGCAACTTTGCAAGGGCTTTCATTCGGGATGTTGTATGTTCAAGAGATGGAAAAACGCGGATTTGCCAAAGAAATTGCGAGGTCAACAATGGAAACAATTTTTTCAATCCGCGACCTTCAGGCGTTTGACCCGCAAGTCGGTGAAACTTATAACTGGAACGCGATTCAAGTTTTGAGCGGCACAAACGGCGGGATTTTTTTGAGCGGCTGGAATCCGGTGCGCGAAAATCCGGGTGATGACGGCATTTTCGGAACAGCAGATGATGCCTGTGCGGCAAATGCTCAATGCGTTGTCGGAACTTACACAAATACGAGTCCGATTGTTAAGGGATACGAGCGCAAAATCGAAATTTTCGACATTACGGAAAACGGTGTAGTTCGAAAAAGAAGAATTGACGTTCGTGTGAGATATTTTGTCGGCAGTTTGCTTAAAGAATCTGTCGAATCAACAATTGTGGCAAATTTGCCGGTAAATTAAATTATGTTTTCGGAAAAAATAGGGCAAAAGAATAAAAACGAAAAAGGTTTCAGTTTGTTGGAAATGGTTGTTTCAATGGCTGTTTTTCTGATTGGAGTAGCGGCGGTTTATAGTCTGCAGCAATTTGCCACGATTCAGCGAAACACGGTTAGCACACGAACCGATCAATTAAGAAGTGTGCGAATTGCTTTGGAATATATTCGTCGCGACACACTTAATGCCGGTTTCGGGTATCATCGCACGGGCGGCAATTCGCAAGACAACGTCGGTAACGGACTTTTTAATTTGCCTTCGGATACCGACACGGAAAGGGATCTTATAACCTCGATTATGGGAGGAAATAATATCAACTCGAATTCTTTGAATTTCGGCGGACAGACGGATGCCATTGCATTGCTGAGCCGCGACACCTCATTTAATAATGGAGCTTTGGTAAATTACACCGGAGCAACAGCCAGCGGTGCGGCGGTAAATGTATCCACCGTAACCAACGGCGCGGTGAACTGTAATAAATACGATCTATATATGTTTGAATCACAAAGCGGAACAACGCAAGTTGTCGGAATGGTAACTTCAAAAATTGACAACAACACGATTCAGCTTTCTCGCAATGCAGATGATCCATTCGGTGTAAACCAGTTAGCAAACGGCACAGGTCAAGCACAAAGTTTGCTGATTACGACTGCCGGCGGCGGCACGATTAAAAGAATTAATATGGTCAGTTACAGCGTAACAAGTGCCGGAGTTTTGGTGAGAAAACGCTTTGGAAATCGAACCGGAATGTTAGCTACCGAACAAATCGAAACCCGCGAACTCGTCTATGGCGTGAGCGACTTTCAGATTAAATATTATATGGAAGACGGAACAACCGTAGATGATCCGTCAAACGGCAACAATGGCAGAACTAATCAGTTAAAAATGAATAATGTCGTTCAGGTTCAGATTTCCGTAACCTTGGCGGCGGAAGCTGACGGAATGCCGCGTGTTTCGACTCCGATTACGATTAAGGAGTTTATCAGCACCAAAAATCTGCGTTACGAATCAAGTTAAAAAAATTAAGAAAGATGTTTGTAAGAAGCATGAAAAAAATGTCGAAAAAAAATAACGAGTCAGGAGCATCGCTGGTCATTTCTTTATTGATAATGACTTTGTTGATGGGGTTTGTCGCTTTTGTTCTTTCGAGAACGGTGGCAGAAAACGCGATTGCCAACAATGACACGGCGGAAAGCCGCACTTTCAATGCGGCAGAGGCGGCACTTGAGTCCACAACCAGAGATTTTGCCACGGTTGTCGAGAACAAATTAGTTCCGACACAAGCAGATGTTAATGCGATTATAGGCACACCCATACCGTATTTTGAAGCTAATGGTTATCAATTTGCAAAAGTAATTACACAAGTCGGCACAGACCAAATAATTACGCAAACTAAGGGGCAATATCAAGGTTTAGTGAGTTTGCGTGACGAATGGCAGATAGATGTAACGGCTACCGATACGGCAACGGGCGTTCAGACGCAAGTCAGACGAAGATTTTTCAACGACCGGATTCCGATTTTTCAGTTTGGCGCATTTTATCAAGATGACCTCGAATTATGGAGTCCGGGCGCGACGTTTTTTATGAATGGACGAGTTCACAGTAACGGAAATATGTTTTTGAACACTCATCAGAACAATTCCACTCGTGATGTTCGTTTTAAATCAAAGGTAACTATTGGGGGCGAACTTGTCCGCGATCGTCCAAAAACAGGTGCGCCATATGCCTCGACGGAGCAAGGCGACAATGTCTATGCTCAAAATACTTTAAATACCGATACACAAATTCCTTATAGCAAAGGGAGTGTAACTTGTGGTTCGACTATCGGCGGCGGAGTTTTGCGTGATAACAGCGGGAGGAACTTTCCATATCCGAATTGCAATCCAAATTCGGGTTGGGCATCTTTTGCTCCAAATTTTGAAGGGAACGTCGTGGTTAAAGCCAAACAACTTACTTTGCCGATAAATCCGTTAGTTGACATCATCAAGCGGGGCAGAAACGTCGGCGATAAGGATAATATCGGCGGAACTTTGACGAATATTACCACAACTACTCAAGATAATTATACGAAATCGCGCGAACGCTATGCCAACCGCGAAGGAATCCGCATTAGTTTGGCAGATTCAAAAGATAAATTGCCGCAATGTGCGACCGTTACAACTGCTTGCGGAGTTAGACTTGACGGAACCTTAGGCACATCGCTCGGCTATCAGCCGTTGGCAATGACCGATGCTTATCAGGCAACTGCCCTCAACGGAAACCGTTTGGCAGTCAGCGGACGCGAGGTTTGGATAAAGGTTGAACTCGTTAATTTCGATTACGACAATGGACAACCGATTACGAAAGATGTAACAGCGGATATTTTGAGTTTGGGCGTAACCGAACCGATTATTAATTCTTCAACGCCGTCGAGTCTTAAAATTGCCAAAGCATTTAGCACTTCCGATGTTTATACTACAACTAATGATTCGCGTTCGATAATTAAATTACAGCGTTTTGCCATTGAGGGCAGTGCAATTCCCAATCCTTCAACTCAGTATGTTACAAATCAGACAATAAGCTCGAAACCATACAATTTTGTTGTCAGATATAAAAATATCCCCAGCACTTGTGTTCTTATTACATGTCTTTCAACCGGCACAGCGGACGATGCATTTGCCGTGCCTCTCGGTGCATCAACTCCTTCAAGCAATGAAAATCAACATCTTAAATTAGCTTCTTTTGATAGTTGGGCAACAAGAGTTGCTATCGTTCCATTCCCAATTCAGCTTTTTGATACCCGCGAAGGCAATCGTTATGACAACACTTCAAATTTGCCAAGCAACTATGTTTATCGAAACGGTGTAATGAGCGTGATAGACATTGATGTTGCTAATTTGCGGAGTTTTTTGAATGGGACTTGGGACGGCAAATTTCCGACGAACACACCTTTTGCTTTATCTAAAGGCGGCGTTGGTTTGAGAAGCACAGATGTTCCGCAGATTCGTGGTTGGGTGGTTTATGTTTCTGACCGTCGCGGCGATTATGATTTTGACGGCAAATATAAAATGGAAGACGTTAATCCGAATTCGAATTCCGCGGTTGAGGAAGATGTAGATAATGACGGCACGATTGATATGGATACCATCAATGAAGCTCCAGCGGCGGATTCTAACTCGGAAGCCGGAATGTCAGCAGTAACCGATCATAAATATTATCGTCGTGCTGTTCGACTGATTAACGGCACCACAGTGCCAGGAAACTATGATATAACGACTCCGGCAAACACTAAAGGATTTACCTTTGCTTCGGAAAACGGAATTTATGTCGAAGGAAATTTCAATGCAACTGGCGCGACTTTAGCAACAAGTCCAAACGTAACACTGTCGAGTGCCTATTCGCCTTACAATTCTGCCTTGCACATTCCGGCTTCAGTTACAGGCGATTCGGTAACGGCTCTTTCAAACAGTTGGAACGATGCAAACAGTTTCGCGTTTCCGAATGCTCCGTCAAGCCGCGTGGCAACAAACACTTTTATGCGGTTTGCGATGATTTCAGGTGATTCGTTAGCCGCCTCGGCACCGAATCCGACAATGTCATTTGAAGGATACAACGGCGGACTTAACAACTTAATACGTTTTAATGAGTCTTGGGCAAATGTCCGATTAAATTATTCGGGTTCGATGATTAATCTCTTCAATTCTTACAATAATAATGGTCGTTTCAAATGTTGCACGACTGTTTATCAAGCCCCGATCCGCGACTGGACATTTGAATCTTCATTCACGGATGTTCGCCGTCTTCCGCCGGCAACTCCATTCGTTTATTTCATTAGTTTCACCGGATTCGAGCGTGTGAACGATTAAAAAGTAAAAAATAAAAAGTAAAAAGTTCGGAAGCAGATTACATCCGAACTTTTTACTTTTTTGTAAGCCTGTTTTGATTTATTATTTCTGATGTTCGAGCGCAAGTTTCAAAAAATTCTCAAACAAAATGCGTCCGTCGCGGGATTCGTTTTGATGTTGCCACCGAGTCGGGTTTTTTGACCAGTCTTCAAACGATTTTTCGAGATGAAATTGAACACAGTAGATTAGCTGTCCGTTATTATTTCTGACCATCATTTGATTTTTGCAGAGATAAGATGTCGCCAATAATTTAAATCCTTCGGGAACGCCTTCAACTTGGAGACCGTGATTTTGCCAAACACGCAAAATGTCGTCTTGCAAAGTGTAATCTTGCCAAACGCGGCTTTCTTTGCTGTTATCATTTTTAGCAATGCCCACAAAAATCGGGTCGTTTGTGTCGGTGATTTTGATAAAGCGATACTGATATTCAACCACGCGCCCATTGCGTTTTTCCTGCGGCGTGAAATGGTCGAGCGTTTTCAGTGTTCCGCCGAAGCACATTGCCACAAGCTGATGCGCTCCGCAAATCGCCAAGACCGGAATTTTCGTTTTTGCCAAAAAGCGCGTAGCTTTTTCGATATGTGCGGGATTGTAATAATCGAAATCGGAAAAAGTTCCGCTCATCACGATAGCATCGGGATTAAATGCTTCGGCGGCTTCGGCAATTTCAGAAAGATGGACGGTTAAAACCTTCGGGTTTTGAACCAGACGCAAAACATTTTGTGCGATATTATCGCAAGCAAAGCCGGAAACCATATTTTCAAACCGCAGACGTTTTTTCGTGTCGCCGTTGAGTTCTTTTCGCGCGGTGTCGGACATATCCGATTCATAGCGTAAAAGATCATTGACGATTAAAACTTTCGCGTGAGAAATTTTCTTCTCAATCGGTTCATAGCGGCAAAAAGGTTGTTTGCTGTATGGGAACGGAAGCGTCTGGACTTCGTGTTTTATCGGTGTTGCGTCTAGCATAATTTCTTCTTAACAAATAAAAAGCCAAACTTAATTTTGGCTAATCAACTGATTATATCATCAACAAGGACTCCATAACTACTTTTGTAAGCATAACAGACAAATTCCTCATCGTCGCGCTGGTCAAATCTGTTCAAATTGCATAAAATTTCTTCCGATTTATCATCTTTTTTTTCGCAACTCAGACACAATTTAGGCATCGGAATATTTTTAATGTCAATCTGATTTCCGTTGTCATCAAAATACATCGTCTCAGTTTTTGCGCTGTTTGGTAGATTGCTTAAATTCGGGCATCAACGAACCTGCGCCGATTTCTTCGATTTCGGCACGAATTTCCTTTATCAAAGCCGAGCGCATTCTGCCTTTTGCCGAGGCAATTTTATCTTTTACCGATTCTTCAAAAAGCAAAATTATTTTGTGCCGCGAAGATTCCAATTCGTCCGCCAAAGTCGAAATTTTCGTAATATCATATGGCACGGCAACTTCCGAACAGCCGATTCTTGCGAAAATTTGCAAATACCGCGCAGTTGATAAATCAGGGCAAGAAAAGCGATTATTCCCGACTTTTAGTTCAATGCCGAGCAAAGTGTGTTGAATCACGGCGCGATTTTCCTTCGGCGGCACATCCAAATGATATGAGCGTGTGCGTTGGGTGCGAACTTTTTCACGGTAAATCGCGGCAAGCCATTCATCACCGAGTTTTTCACGAATTTCCGTCGCAATTTCCATATTAAATCAAACCGGATTATCAAACTTTTCTTGCAAAGCGTTGAAATATTTGCCGACGTGCAATCCATCGCAAAGCGCGTGATGAACTTCGACCGAATGTGGCAATTTCTTTTTTTCGCCGTCGTTAAACAATTTGCCGAAAACCATTCGCGGCACGGTTTGCCGATTGTCAATGCGCGTCGCGTGTTTGAAACTCGTGAACGAAATCCACGGAATCACCGAATAATAAATCAAATCGAGTCGTTCGCTCTCGACATCGAAGGTTTTCAGTTTTTTATATTCTTCGAGTGAAATTTTTCCGGCTTTATTAAATTCGAAAACCGTTTCCTCATTTTCAAAATAGCAAAACGAAAACGTCTCGTCATCATTCAAAAGCGTCTGCGTGGCGTGAATTTTTTCAAATTCGATGACTTTTTCATTCATCAAACGAAAGCGAAATTCTCTGATTTCATTCGCCGTTTGCAGGGAATAAAAAAGATTCGTCAGCGCGAAAGAAAGATTATTTTTTTTGCAAAAACGATAAAGCCGCGTCGCGTCCAAATGCGCCGTCATATTGAAAAATGGGTCTTCGTAATCTTTGAAAAACTCGAAAGTCGGTTTTCGATTCCAATTTTCAATGTCAACGAATTTCATTTCTGCTTCTCTGCAATGAATTATTTAACTTGCGCCGATTGGACGGGCGCGGATTTTGAAAACTTTTCAATCACGCCATCGCTGAAAATTCCAAAATAAAATACGCCCGCAATTGCAATTACCAAAGCCGCACCGACTGCAAGCGGAATTTTCGGTGCAGTCCAATCGGTTGTGCGTTCGCGGAAGAACATCACGACAATCAGACGCAAATAATAATAAGCCGAAATCGCTGTATTTATTACCGCAACGACAACCAAAACGAGAAGCATCACATTTCCGGCTTCGAGCGCGGGACGGAAAACCAAAACCTTGCCCATAAATCCGGCGGTCAACGGCAATCCCAAAAGCGAAAGCATAAAGAGCGACAAGGAAAACGCCAAAACCGGAGATTTAAAGCCGATGCCGTTGTAATCTTCAAATTCGGTTCGTCGGTCGTTTTTCTGTCCCAAAAGCGTAACAATCGCCATTGCGCCAAGATTCGTAACAGCGTAGGTGAGCATATAAAACGCAACGGAAGCAATCGCCGCATCACGCGCTTCGGGCGTTTTCGCCATTCCCGCGCCGATAAATCCAACCAAAGTATATCCGGCGTGAGCGATTGACGAATACGCTAACATTCGCTTGACGTTGTTTTGAACAATCGCCGCAATATTGCCGATTGTCATTGTCAAAATCGCCATTACCGTCAAAGCCGTAATCCACGATTCGTGCAGAAAAACCGCCGCCGGAACTGATGCGACAAGCGGGAAACCGAGAACAAAAATTCGCACAAACGAAGCAAACGCGGCGGCTTTCGGTCCAGCCATCATAAACGCCGTAACGGGCGAAGGCGCACCTTCATAAACGTCGGGTGTCCAAACGTGAAACGGCACAGTCGCAACCTTAAAACCGAATCCGACAATCAGCATTGCACCGCCGACGAGAAGCAGAGCAGGGAAGTTCGGGCTGGCGATTTTTGCGGCAATGTCGGTGATATTCGTCGCGCCCGTTGCGCCGTAAATCAGAGCCATTCCGTAAAGCAAAAACGCGGAAGCAAACGAGCCGAGAATAAAATATTTCATCGCCGATTCGTTCGATTTCAAGTCTGATTTTCGCAAGCCCGCCATAACGTAGGTCGCAATCGAAAGCGTTTCGAGTCCGAGAAACATAATTACCAAATCGTTTCCCGAAGCCATAAACATCATCCCGAAAGTGGCAAACATCAAAAGCGCGTGATATTCTCCCGCCGGAACTTTTTCGCGGTCAATCCAGATGGACGAAACCAAAATCGTCATCGCCGAAACGAACAGTGCGACAAACGAAAAACTCATCCGTAAATTATCGTTGGCAATCATTCCGTTCCAAGATGTTTCGGGCAAATCACCCCACATTGAATATAGAAAAACGGCTGAAACCGCCAAACCGATGAGCGAAATCGCGCCCGTAACATAGCGTTGTTTCGGGAAAAAACTGTCATAAAGCATCGCTAAAATTCCAGCAACGGCAACAATCATTTCCGGCATTACTGCCGCGAGATTGGTATCGGGTTTGATTAACTCTGCTAGTAAAATCGTATTCATTTTTGCGTTTTGCCGGAATACTCAAAACTCTTTTCTCCGGCTTTTATTTCTGCTTGTAAAAAATTTTCCTTCGGCGGAATCGGGCAACTGTAGCGGTCGTTTCCGTAAGCGCACGATGGATTGAATGTCAAATTAAAATCTAAAATCGTTTCGTCTTTTTCGGGAATTTTTAAGTATAAATATCTGCCGCCGCCGTAAGTTTCTTTGCCATTGGTCAAATCTTTGAACGGCACGAAATACGCGCCACCGTATTTTTTGCGCCACCATTCATCGGTTTCGACGCGGCTGTCTTGATATGCGGCAAGCGTCAACTCATTTTCGCCGATTTTGAATATCAAAATACCGACTTTTTTATATTTCGCCGCAATGCCCGAAGATGTCGGCATCATAAAATATTTTTCATCAGGTGTTTTCGTGAATTTTGCTTTGACACGAAAATCTTCGTTCACATCGTAATAATTCAAACCTTGAAATTTTTTATAATCCTCATAAAGTAGCGGCGAACTATCGCCACGAAATTCTTTATCGCGTTGCTCACGGAAAAATTTTACGTCCGGTGTGCCGTAATAACTTTCTTCCTGTGCCTCTGCGACAAGTGCAAACGACAGCAAAATTAAAATTGTCAGAATCAAAAATTTCATAAGCGGAGCGAAGCGCAATCGGCTTGATTGCACTTCGGTCAATCTCATTTTTCAGCTTTTTCAAAACTTCCGCCGGCTTGTTTCTTCACCCGTTCTTCGATTGCAACAATAGAATCTTTCGAACGATTCAAAACCGGTGCGGGATAAACGCCCATATAAACCATCAAAATTAAAAGCGGAATCATCAAACCGATTTCGCGCCACGATAAATCCTGCAAATTTTTATTTTTGGCGTTCGTTAATTTTCCGAAAAACACGCGCTGAACCATCCAAAGCAAATAAACCGCCGCAAAAATCACGCCAGTTCCCGCAAGCATCGTTGCCAGACGCGGATACGCGACGGCAGTTGATTTCCACATTCCGACCATTGCCAAAAATTCGCCGACAAATCCGTTCAAAAACGGCAGACCGATTGAAGCCATCGTTGTTATCACGAAAAGCGTCGCATAAATCGGCATAATGCTGGAAATTCCGCCGTATTCGGTAATCATTCGCGTATGCCGTCTTTCGTAAATAAATCCAACGAGCAAGAACAGTGCGCCCGTTGTGATGCCGTGCGCGAGCATAATGTAAAGTGCGCCTTGCATTCCCATCTCGGTAAATGAAAACATTCCCAAAATAACAAAACCCATATGCGCGACCGACGAATATGCGACCAGACGTTTAATATCGGGCTGAACCATTGCGACAAGTGCGCCGTAAATGATGCCGATAATCGCCAAAATTATAAAAATGTAAGCATATTCGCGTGATGCGTCGGGAAACAGATTGAAGCAAAAACGCATAATGCCGTAAGTTCCCATTTTCAGCAAAACCGCCGCCAAAATTACCGAACCTGCTGTCGGTGCTTCGGTGTGTGCGTCAGGCAGCCAAGTGTGAAACGGAAAAAGCGGAACTTTAATTGAAAACGCCAGCGCAAAAGCGAAAAACAAAACCGCACCTGTATTTACGCTAAAAATTAAGTTTCCGGCTTTCAGCGAGTTCAGTAAAACGACGTAATCGAATGTTCCAATACCTGTTGCGTTTGCGTGAAGATAATAAAGTGCGATAATCGCCACGAGCATCAGCAAACTTCCGACTGCCGTAAAAATAAAGAACTTAACCGCCGCATAAATTCGGTTTTCGCCGCCCCAAATCCCGATAAGAAAAAACATCGGCACAAGCGAAGCCTCGAAAAACAAATAAAAGACAAGCAAATCCAAAGACACGAAAACGCCGGTCATCGCGCTCTGCAAAAGCAAAAGGAAAACATAAAAAGCTGTGTGTCTTTTCTCGACGGCGTGCCACGTCGAAATAACCGCAATCGGCATTATAAACGTCGTCAAAAGCACGAGCCACAACGAAAGACCGTCAACGCCAACGTGATAATTCGTATTTATCGCCTTTATCCAAGGAATATTTTTCTCGAAATAAAATCCGTTCACCGAAACTTTTGCGCTGTTTGCCAACAAAAGCAACGATACGAGAAAAGTTACCAACGTAAAACCGAGCGTAACCCATTTCAGATGGCTTTCCTGCTTCCAAAACATCTGATGCCCAAGCACTGCCATTGCACCGAAAGCCGGAAGAAATATCAAAATTGTTAAGAGATTTTCTGTTATAAAATCCATTTTTATTTTTTGGTTTTTGGTTTTTGACTTCAAAAAATCGAAGACTAAAAACCAAAAACCGTTCTATCGAATCAACTTCAAACCGTAATAAAGAAAATATCCAATGACAATCAACGCGCCGAATAAAATGACAGCCGCGTAGCTTCGGACGAAACCGACTTGGATTTGACGCGCTAGTCCGCCGAGCGCGCTTACAAATGCGCCGATGCCGTTGACGATGCCGTCAATTACTCCGATGTCGAAGCCTTTCCATAAACCTCTGATTGAAAAATTCGTAATCGGATTGACGATGTAGCCGTTGTAAAATTCGTCCACGCGCCATTTGTCTTCCAAGATTTTCGGCATTTTCTTGAGCGGATTTTTACGGAAAACAGTCCAACCGATGCCGATGCCGACGACCGCCAAAACAACCGATAAACCTGCGAGAAGTCTTTCTTTTTGGACGACTTCCGCCGAATGGTCTTCTTCTTTGACGGGAATAACTTTCCCTTCCGAAGTTTTGATTTCGCGTTTTGCAATTACAGGTTCGAGCGTGTGTTCAAAACTGTTCGCGTCTTTAATTCCAACCAACGAACTCAAAGCATATGGAACGCCGACAAGTCCGCCAACCGTTGAGAGAAACGCCAAAACAATCAGCGGCACGGTCATTGTCCAAGGCGATTCGTGCGGTTTGAAATCGTGCGGCAAAGCGTGATGATGTTCGTCATTGTCATCGTCTCCGTGCGAATCGTGTCCGTGTTTATCATCGTGTCCGTGTTCCATATAGGCGTGAACGTCCGCGTCTTCATCGTGAAATCTCTCCTTGCCCCAGAACGTCATAACCATCATTCGCGTCATATAAATCGCCGTCAAAACGGCGGTAACAATGCCGATGCCGTATAAAATTTCTTCGCCCGAAAATGCTCCTGTGGGAAAATATTTGTCGGCGGCAAAGGTTTTATACAAAATTTCGTCTTTTGAGAAAAAGCCCGCAAATATTGGAATTCCCGCGATTGCCAATGTGCCGATGGTCATCGTAATCCACGTTATCGGCATATATTTTTTCAGGTTGCCCATTTTCCGCATATCTTGTTCGTGGTGCATTCCGTGAATCACCGAACCCGAACCCAAGAACAGCAAGGCTTTGAAAAATGCGTGTGTCATAACGTGGAAAATCGCCACCGTGAACGCGCCGACACCACAGGCGAGAAACATATAACCAAGCTGCGAAACGGTCGAATAAGCGAGAACTTTTTTGATGTCGTTTTGCGCCAAGCCGATTGTCGCGGCAAAAATCGCCGTTGCCGCGCCGATGACTGCAATAATCCACATCGCCGTCGGCGAAAGTTGGTAAATCGCGTTTGAACGCACGACCAAATAAACGCCCGCCGTAACCATCGTCGCCGCGTGAATCAGCGCGGAAACCGGAGTCGGACCAGCCATCGCGTCCGGCAACCAAGTAAAGAGCGGAATCTGCGCCGATTTTCCACACGCGCCGATGAAAAGCAGAACGCCGATTGATGTCAAACCGCCCGCAAAAATCGCGCCCCAAGTAAATGGCTCGGCGACAGCGACATTGTTTGCAACCCAACTAAAAACGCTCTGAACTTGCGTTCCGTCAACCGTTTTATCAAAGAACGAAATCGAGCCTGTAAGCGAAAACATCAAAAAGATACCCATCAAAACGCCCCAATCGCCGATGCGGTTCATCACAAACGCTTTTTTCGCCGCCTTTCGCGCTTCGTCTTTTTTGATGTAATAACCAATCAAAAGATAAGAACACAATCCCACGCCTTCCCAACCGACAAACATCAGCAGATAATTATCCGCCAAAACGAGCGTCAGCATCGAGAACATAAACAGATTCAAGTAAGCGAAAAAGCGGTAAAATCCGTCATCGCCTTTCATATAACCCGTCGCAAAAACGTGAATCAAAAGCCCGACAAACGTGATAAAACAAGCGTAAATGCCCGAAAGTCTGTCCATTCCCAAACCGAAATCGGCACGGAAATTTCCAACTTGAATCCACGTCCAAAGATGATCGAGAATCGGTTTTTCAGCGTGAAGTGCGCCATCGTGTCCGAACGCGACCATAAACGCCACGACGCACGAAACGCCCACCGCCGAACAAGCGACCACGCCACTAAAAAATTCATTCTTCAAACGCCCGCCAATCAGCCAATTTATGACTGCACCAACCAAAGGCGCGAAAATTATTAGACTTAAAAAATTGTTTTCAGTCATTTTTATAAATTGTATTGTTCTTTTCCATTTACAAAAGTCCTTTGTCTGATAATTTGTAATTTGCCTTTTGCAGATGGAAATATTTCGTCAAACTTGTCCCCGCTTACAAATTTCCAAGTTGTTCCGTTATCGCTTGAAACCCCGACAAAACAATCATTTGTAACTACCTTATTCTTTTGATGAGTAACACCTTCAATTTTAATTGGAACTACTCCAAATAGTTTTCCTTCTAATTCAACCAAACTATTTGGGTTTTCAACTGATACAGAAAATGACTCAAAAATTTTAGGACTTTGTTCGGAAACACTTTTCATCATTAAGACAAGTTTTTCCTTTCCGCCGACCTTTTCGATAACTTGCGGATGTGTCAAGTCGGCAAATTTTTCAAACTCATTTTTATTCCAAGCATCAATTAATTGGTCAGCTTGATTTTTTAAGTTGGCAACTCTTAAGTCTTTGTTTTCAGTTACAGGTGTGTTCTGTCCACAAGCTATTTGAACCGCAAGTAAAATTATGAGAAAAGCTAAATTGTAATTAAATTTATTCATCAAAAATTAAATCTTCGTCCTCGTCTTCAAACTCAAAATCCTGACTTTCAATTTCCGCCCAAGTTTCCAAAACTTCTGCGCCGACATTTTTCTTCAACAAATTCGGCAAAACTTTTTCCTTCAATTCGGGAAACCGCAAAAGCAAAAATCCCAAATCGCGCCAATCCGTTCCCGCTTTCGGCTTCCCGCGCCGCGAATGATAGGAGATGATTTTGCTGACAATCAATTCCAGCGGCGACAAAACCCGAATGTTTTCAATCGTTTGCGTTTCGGGAAAATCTGCCGTGATTCTGACATCCGCCAGATGACGATTTCCTTCTTTCCGCACTTGATAAAGCCGAAAGCCTTTATCTTTAATTTCACGAACGCGAACGGCGATGTGAAAAGTTTCGCTCAAATGCGTCCGTAATTCTTCGGCAAATTCTTCGGCTCTAACCGAAAGCAAATCAACGTCTTGCGTCATTCGTGGTTCGCTGACGTAAGCATTGACGGCTTGTGCGCCGAACAACACGACATCTTCGCGCCCTTGCAGAAATTCAAGCACCGTTTGATGAATTTTTGAAAGCGGCAACGGTTCGTGCATCACAAATTCCCTAAATGTCAAAACATCTGCATTCAGCATTTTTAAGGCTCACGTTTCGGACGGCGAACGAGTTCGCCACCACAATTCGGGCAAATTAAATTCATTTTATCCGTGCATTCGGCGCAAAAAGTGCATTCATAGGAACAGATAAAAGCTGTGCCGTTATCTTCTAACAGACTTTCACACTTTTCGCAGATTTTACGCATTTCCAAAGCCATTTCTTTCAATTAAAATTAAAAACTAAAAATTCAGGATTGAATTTTTAGTTTTTCAAGATGCTTGCGTCGTCAACGTCAACCGAAACACGATTGCGGAAAAACGCGATGATAATTCCAAGCCCGACAGCCGCTTCCGCCGCCGCGACCGACATTACCATAAACACGAAAAGCTGTCCTGTTACATCGGCATAATGGCGCGAAAAGGCGACAAACGTGAGATTTACGGCGTTGAGCATCAGTTCGATACACATAAACATTCCAATCGCGTTGCGCTTGAAAATTACGCCGACTGCGCCGATGGTAAATAAAATTCCTGAAAGTGCTAAATATGTTGCTAAACTCGGTTCCATAAATTTAGATGTCAGATGTCAGATGTTAGATGTTAGAGCCGAACTGACATCTAACATCTAACATCTAACATCTACAAAGCTATTCTGTAATCGTCTTTTTCTTCCGATTCGTTGCGTTTGTCCAATTCGTTGTTGACGACTAATCTTAGTTCGGGCTGATTAAATCTTCTGGCTAAAATCACGCCGCCGATGATTGCCATCAGCAGTAAAATTCCGACGATTTCGACGGGCAAAAGATATTCCGTGAACATATTTGCGCCGATGCTCAAAGTTTTGCCGACGGTTTCGTCCGCTTCAACTGCTTTTTTCGGGGCTTTGCTGACAGCAATGAAAACGAAAAACGTCTGCGCCAACAGAATCGCGCCCAAAAATCCGCCGATTGAATACAGATACCTGAGCCGATTGAGCGGTTTTTCTTCGTCCAAATTCAAAAGCATAATCACGAAAACGACCAAAACCATAATCGCTCCGGCATAAATCAAAATCTGCACAGCGGCGATAAACGGCGCGGCAAGCGTAACATAAATGCACGACAGCGCAATAAACACGCCGACCAACGACACCGCACTGTAAAGCGGATTGCGATGATAAACCATCGAAAGCGCACAGCCGATTGCAAGTCCGGCGAAAAGAAAAAATAAAACTGTGGTAGCCATTTTTTTAGGGACAAGGGACGAGGGACGAGGGATAAGGGATTTTATCTTGTCCCTTGTCTCTTGTCTCTTGTCCCTGTCAAATCAACGATTCAAAAAATAAACGACGATTATCGTCAAAATTACGTTTGCCAACGCGAGCGGCAAGAGGAATTTCCATCCGAAATTCATCAGTTGGTCAAAGCGAAAACGCGGCAAAGTTCCGCGAATCCAGATGTATAAAAACAGAAACGCGCAAATTTTACCGATAAACGCGACGTGGCTGACGAGCGCGTAGGGAATTGAGCCAACCTCGAAAATATGCGACAAACCCGGCACATACCAACCGCCCAGAAACAAAACCGTCATCATCACCGAAACGGTGAACATATTGACGTATTCTGCCATAAAAAATAGTGCGAATTTCAGGGCGGAATATTCCGTGTGAAATCCCGCAACGAGTTCGGTTTCGGCTTCGGGCAAATCGAACGGAACGCGGTTTGTTTCGGCAAACGCGGCAATCAAAAAGACGACAAAACCAATAAACTGCGGAATGATATACCAACGAAACGGCGATTGCGTTTGCGCTTGAATAATGCCGCCGAGATTGAGTGAACCCGAAAGCATCACAACGCCAATTACTGATGCACCCATCGCCAATTCGTAAGAAATCATCTGCGCCGACGAACGAAGTCCGCCCATCAGAGAATATTTATTGTTCGATGACCAACCCGCCAATGCAATTCCATAAACGCCGACCGAAGTTATTCCCAAAACAAACAAAACCCCAACATCAATACTCGCAATCGTCAGCGGAAGTTGTTTGACATTTTCGCCCAATCCGTAAGGCAAAAAACTCCAATCAACCGTCGTAATTGCCGGACCGAACGGATAAACCACAATCGGCAAGAGCGCACACACAAGCGCAACCATTGGTGCGAGAAAATAAATAAATTTCGTTGATTTATCGGGAACGAGGTCTTCTTTGAAAATAAATTTCAGCAAATCGGCAAACGGCTGAAGCACGCCCCAAGGTCCGACGCGATTCGGTCCGATGCGCCCTTGAATCCAACCCAAAACCTTGCGTTCCGCCAAAACCGTGTAGGCGACAATCATCAAAACGCCTTGAAACGCAAGCAAAATTGCCACGCTGATAACAATAAATGGAAATGCAGTTTTTACAATTTGTTCCATATCGAACTTAAAAAAATATTAACTTTCGCCAACGGTTGCCGCTTCTGATTTCAAAGGCGTTCCATCCAAATTAAATTGCACGAGCGGCGAAACGAGCAAGTTTTCGGGCTTCGGATTGCCGTGTGCAAGCAAGTGGAATTGTGCCGTTTTGCTTGTCAAAGTCGTCAAACGATGCAATTTATGACCGACTCGCGGGGTTTCCGTAATCTTTTCAGATTCGTCCGAAAGTTTTTCGACCCGTGACTTTAAAGCGTCCAATTCTTTCGATAAATCTTTCTTTTCCGAAATCGCGTGTTTCACTTGCACAGGACGCGATTCGTCTTTCAAATGCGGATAACGCAAGCCTTCGTAAGCATTTATTTCATCGGCAATCGCCTTGAAAACCATCGTCGCCGAAAAGTTATAACCGAAATCTACGCCCATTTCGCGGGCAATCAAACTCGTAATCATCCAATCGGATTTTGCCTGATGAACCGGCTCGATCGCTTGACGAACACGTTGCACAAAACCCGTATTGTTCGTGTAAGTTCCGTCAATTTCCGCAAAGCTCGCGGCTGGTAAAACAACGTCCGCGTGGTCGGTTGTCGCCGTTTCAAAAAGTTCTTGGACAACGACAAAGTCTTTATTTGCAAGCAGTTTTGCATTTTCTTCCGATAAACTTCCGCCGATTAAAAGCGATTTTGAATTTTTCAAAACTTCGCCGAGCGATTTTTTGCCCGCCATCATATCATTTGCGCCGACCGAATTATTGTAAAGCGGCAACGGATGAAGCAAAACGCGGCGCGAATCCGAACTTAAATCAGCCGCCGTGTTTGCCAAAACCGCTTGCGCTTCGGCAGATAAATCGCCGCCGAACATAATCACCAAATCACCGTTGGTTTCTTCAATGATTTTTTCGAGCGTTTCAAATTCGCTTTCTTCGATGCCCAACTTCGCCGCGTTTGAATCATCGGCAAATGACAGCGCAAAAGCGTCGTAAGAATTCGGATTGATGTGTATAAATTGCGTTGCATTTGCAGTCAGACGAATCGGTGTGTCGTTGACGACAATCAATTTCGCGCCGCCGTTTCTGACCGCTTGGCGGATTTGTTTCGCTGTAAAACTTTGCTCTTCTTCGGGTTCGCCGCCGATTAAAATAATCGTTTTCGCGTGGCGAATTTCTTTATGAGTTGCCAACGGCGCGGACAAATTTTCAAAAAACGGAGCTAAATCGTAAGCGTCGGAAACCGCGTAATTGTTTGATTTGACAACCTCTTTCGCAAATCGTTTGAGCGTGAAAATTGATTCATTCGTCAGGCGCGAACTTGCAATCACGCCGACATTTTTGCCACTTTCGTTAAACTTATTAGCAACAAAAGCAATCGCATCGTCCCAAGTTGCCGGAATCAATTTTCCGCCTTTTTTATAACGAATCAAAGGCGTTTTGATTCTGTCGGCGTGATTGATAAATTCGTGTCCAAAACGCGCTTTCACATCCAAAAATTCGCCGTTCAAACCATCAACATATCTATCTCTGGCAACAATTCGATGAACTTTTCCGCCCCGTGAACCGATTGAAAGTTGCATTCCGTCCGAGCCGTAGACATCGGTTGAAATCGTCTGTTCGAGTTCCCAAGGACGAGTTTCGTGCCGATAAACGCCGTCGAGAAGCGTTCCCGTCGGACAAACTTCGATACAGTTTCCGCATTGCGAACAATTTAGCCAGCCGCCGTAAGTTCCGATAACCGTGTTCACGCCGCGATTCCCAGCTTCAATTGCATCTTCGCCCATCCATTCGTCGCAAACCCGCGTGCATCGTTTGCAAACGATACAGCGTTGCGGGTCGTTGGCGACAATCGGCGACAGAAATTTCTCCGGCGTGGCGTTTTTCTTTTCGGTAAAGCGTTCTTCGACATCGCCCCAATCGAAAATCATTTCTTGAAGTTCGCATTCGCCGCCGCGGTCGCAAACCGGACAATCGAGCGGATGATTCGCCAGCAAAAATTCGCCCATCGAGCGTTGCGCCTTTTCGATTTCGTCCGATTGCGTCGTAACATTCATCCCGTCCGTGCAGGTAATCGTGCAGGAAGCCTGAAGTTTCGGCATTTTCTCAATCCGAACCAGACACATCCGACAACTCGCCTGCAATTCAAGGTCTTTGTAATAGCAAAACGAAGGCACGCCAAACCCGCGTTCGTTGCAAGCATCAATTAGCCGCGAGCCTTTTTCGACCTCGAATTCCTGTCCGTTAATTGTAACTTTGATAAGTTCTGACATTTTCAAAAATTAAAATTTATTCTTCCGATTTTGTTGTGTTTTTTTGTGTCGTCGCGGATTTCTTTTTGCCTTTCGGACGAGTTTTGCCGAATGAGCCTGCGAAAATTTTTCCGCGCCGTGTTCTTTTATCACCTTTTCCCATAATAATTTAACTCCTTAAAATTTAATTAGTTGCCGTTCGGCAGTAAATGTTTCTTAAAATCCTCTGGAAAACGCTTAACTGCTCCTTGAATCGCCCACGCCGCCGCGTCGCCTAAAGCACAGAAGGATTTTCCTTCAATATTATCAACCAAATCTAAAATTAACTGTGCGTCTTCCGGTCGCCCGCCGCCGTCGGCGATGCGCGTGAAGATTTTCGTCAGCCAATCCGTTCCTTCGCGGCAAGGTGTGCACCAGCCGCACGATTCGTGTTTGTAAAATTCGGTTAGGTTTTTGGTCGAATCAACAATATCAACCGTTTCGTCCATCACGATAAAACCACCCGAACCGACGAGCGAACCGGCTTCGACCAAACCTTCATAATCAAGCCGAACTTTTTTGCCGATAATCTGGTCAGCCCGCATCGCGTAAACGCTCGAACCGCCCGGAATACAAGCCTTGAGTTCGTGTCCGTCGCGGATGCCGCCGCAGTCTTCCATAATGAACTTTTCCATATCCATATAGCCCATCGGAAGCTCATAAACGCCCGGTTTTTTGACGTGTCCCGAAACTGACCAAAGTTTCGTTCCGCCCGATTTTTCCGTCCCCAAATTGCGCCACGCTTCACCGCCCATTTCGATAATTTGCGGCACGGCGGTCAAAGTTTCGACGTTGTTGACAACCGTCGGACACGCATAAAGTCCTTCGATTGCCGGAAACGGCGGTTTCATTCGCGGATGTCCGCGATAACCTTCGAGGCTCGATAAAAGCGCGGTTTCTTCGCCGCAAATATATGCGCCCGCGCCCGTGTGCGTGTAAAATTCGCAATTAAATTTCGAGCCTAAAATATTTTTGCCGACCAGATTCGCCGCCCGCGCTTCTTCAATCGCCGCGTCCATAATGTCAATCAAATAACGATATTCGCCGCGATAATAAATGTAGCAAGCCTCGCTCCCAAGCGCGAAAGCCGCAATCAGCATTCCTTCAATCAAAGCGTGCGGGTCGAGTTCGAGCAAATATCTGTCTTTGAAAGTTCCCGGCTCGCTTTCGTCGGCGTTGCAAACAATATATTTCGGTTTCGGCGAATCACGCGGCACGAATGACCATTTCATTCCGGTCGGAAAACCCGCGCCGCCGCGCCCGCGCAAAGCAGACGCTTTGACTTCCGCAATAATATCGTCCGACGACATTCCCATCGCCTTTTTCAGCGAAGCATAACCGCCGTTTTCCTGATAAACCTTGAGCGTGTGCGAGTCTTTCAGATGAACTCGTTTAAGCTGTAAAGGCTCGCACCCGATTGCTTTGATTTCCATAAACTAATTTTGTTCGTTCAAAGTAATCTGTATTGCACTTGCAAATACAGCGTAAATTGAACGGTCGGCTCAATGCCGATTGGATTTATAACTTTGTCAAATTTGTTTCCGTCAAGCGGTTCGTAAAAAAATGTCGTGCTTTTGCGAAGTGTCAGCGTCGTTCTGACATTTCGATAATCGTTTGACATTGCCGCCGCCGATTCAGACGCTTGATAGCCTTGATATCTTTCTGCCGGATAAAATGCGTCATATTTTTCAATCGCTAAACCAATTGGCTTCATCAACATCTCGAAAGAGTTTTTATACCGCACTTCTTTTTGCTTAATAATTTTCGTCGCTTCTTCAAAAAGTTGGTCTTTAACCGTGTCGAAATTACTGACAATGTAATCAACCTTTATCAAATCGAAAATTTGCACTTTTGCCGCCGCCGCCAGAATTTTCTCAAACGATTCACGGCTTTTATATTTCACGGCAACTGTCTTTTTAGTTTCAAAACCCGATAAATACTGCTCGGCGACATCGCCTTTTATCTGATAGTCATAGATTTTATTTTGAACAATAAAATCTATATAAATATCGGTTTTGGTAATTCCTAAGCCGCTCAGATTTTTAACGAAATTATCAATCTGAGCATTAACTTTATTGTTGCTTTCTTCGGCATCTTTGGCTTCCTGCGCGACACCGAAAACCGCGACGAACGAATCCGGTTTCAGATTAAGCAAGACGCTTGCTTCAATCTGAAAATTGCCATTTCCGCTCGACATTAAAACTCCGTCGCCAACCGTCGGCGTTCGTTTATTTTGCGTATAACCATAAATCCGGTTTCCGCTTTCTTGCGCGAAACAAATCGCATTGACAAAGAACAATAAAACTAACATTAAAAACGCTTTTTTCATACATTTACCTCTTTTTTTTGATTTGGATTTTCCGCCGCAGGAAGAGTTTACGGCTTTTTTTGAACTGCTTTTCCAAATCTGATGCGCTCATTCGCGCAAAAGTGGCTTTATTGATAAAAATTTAATTAAAAAGCGTCTTAAATTTTCAAACTTAATCTAACGAAGCCAGAATTTCGTCAACCTTTTCGTTCGTCAAATCTTCGTGATAATCAAAATTAATCTGCATCATCGGTGCAGTTCCGCAACTGCCCAAACATTCGACACGCGACACAGTAAATTTTTCGTCTTCGGTCGTTTCGCCGACGTGAATGCCCAATTTTTCGCAAATGTGTCCGGTAATTTCCGGCTCGCCCATAATTCGGCACGACAGAGTTTTGCAAACCTGTATGTGATATTTGCCGACTTTGCGAAGATTGAACATCGAATAAAACGTCGCCGTTTCCCAAACGTCCGTAACTTCCAAATCCAAAAAACGCGCCAAAAAATTCACGCCCGCATTATCAACATAACCGCGTTCACGCTGAATCACAAAAAGCAAAGGAATAAGCGCGGAACGCTTTCTTTCCGGCGGATATTTCGTCAAATGTGACTCCATTTCCGCGACCACTTCGGGCGAAAATTCCGCTACTTCGTCCGTATAAACAATTTGATTTGTAAAATCCGTTGCAACTGCTGATGCCATTATAAGTAACCTTAATTTTTTCTATTAAATTTAATGAACTGAGCCTCGTAAATCTTCAATATCTTTCTCTGCTTTGGTTAAACGAACTTCGTGATTCATCACCGTTTCCGCAATACTGTCGGTTTTTGCATCCAATCTTTCTAAAATCTGAGAATGTTCATTCAATGTTTCTTTGATTTCTCGGACATCAGTTTTCAAATCTTGAACATCAGTCTTCAAATCTTGAACATCGGATTTCAAACCTTGAACATCAGATTTCAAACCTTGAAAATCAGATTTCAAATCTTGAACATCAATTTGAATTTTATTAACGCCCGTAACCAAAGAAGCAAGCGTTGTAAATAGTTCTTTTTCTTGATTTTCCGTCATAGTTTTACCTATCAATCTCTCCAAGAACAATGTCCAAAGAACCGATAATTGCTACTACGTCAGCGACCATTTCGCCTTCGCTCATTACAGGTAAAGCAGATAAATTAACAAAACTTGGACCGCGAAAATGAACTCTTTCGGGTTTCGGTCCGCCGTTTGATTTCATATACACGCCGAGTTCGCCTTTTGAGGCTTCGATGGCGTGATAAACTTCGCCTTCGGGGACGTTGAAGCCTTCGGCGACGATTAAGAAATGGTGAATCAGCGAATCCATATGTTTCCGCATATCGTCGCGGTCGGGCAGAACGACTTTCGGCGCGTCTGCCTTTGTCGGTCCCGGTTTTAATCGTTCCAACGCTTGACGGACGATTTTGTAAGATTCGTAACATTCACGCATCCGAACGCGGAAACGCGCCCAAACGTCGCCGTCGGTTTCAATCGGAACTTCAAAATCGTAAGTTTCATAACCCGTATAAGGATTATCTCTCCGTAAATCCAAATCTACACCGCTTCCGCGCAAACACGGTCCGGTCAAACCCCAATCAATCGCGTCTTCGCCCGAAATTACGCCGATTCCTTGTGTTCTTGATTGCCACAAAGTATTTCCCGTAACCAGCGTTTCAAACGTATTCATCGCTTCGGGAAAACCTTCGAGAAATTGTTTGCAACGACGTTCAAATCCCGCCGGCAAATCCATCATCAAACCGCCAATGCGAAAATAACTCGGAGTCATTCGTCCGCCCGAAGCCGATTCAATCATATTCAGAATTTTTTCGCGCTGACGGAAGCAATAAAAGAAAACCGACATTGCGCCAATGTCGAGTGCGTGTGTGCCGAGCCAAACCATATGCGAGGCGATTCGTTGCAGTTCGCACATCAAAACGCGAATCACTTGCGCCCGTTCGGGAATTTCCAAATCAAGTAATTTCTCCGCCGCCATCACATACGCCAAATTGTTTCCGAGCGGATTTAAGTAATCCATTCGGTCGGTGATGACGATGCCTTGCTGATATTTTTTGTATTCAAACAGCTTTTCCATTCCCGTATGCAAATAGCCGATGTCGGGAATGGCTTTGACGACGAGTTCGCCGTCCAATCTCAAATCGAGCCGCAAAACGCCGTGTGTCGAAGGGTGCTGCGGTCCCATCGAAAGCGTCATTTGCGATTCCAAAGGTTGGTCCAAAACTTCAACTTCGCTCGGTAAATTTTCTACTGCAACGCTCATAAAATAGTGAATAGTGAATAGTGAATAGTGAATAGTTTTAGTTATTCATTTTTCACTATTCGTTTAGCTTAAGCTATACGGCTCGTAACCGCGCAACGGGTAATCCTTTCTTAATGCGTGTCCGTCAAAATCGGACGGTAACAAAATTCGGCGCAAATCGGGATGATTATCAAAAATCACGCCGACCAAATCATAAGTTTCGCGCTCGTGCCAATTTGCGGTTTTCCAGATGTTTGAAACCGTTTCGACATTCGGCGCATCTTCGCTCAATAAAACTTTCAAGCGCAAACGATGATGATGTTTCGTTCCGAGAAGATGATAATTGACTTCAAAACGCGGGTCTTCTTCGGGACCTCTGTCCGAACCGCACAAATCGGCGAGCATATCGAAACCTTCTCTAAACTTCAAAAAAGTGCAAATTTCAGTAATTGATTCACGCGGAACAGTAATTGTAACTTCGCCCCGCGCATCTTTAAAATCTTCAACCCAAGCGGCGTTTTCCGCTTTCAATTTTTCGATATATTCGTGTAAAACTGCTGTATCAGCCATATTCTAATGAAAAGGCGGCAATATTTTACCGCTAAAAAAAACTTACGAAGATTTCCGACGCTCGTGCCGCGAAGGAATCGTGTAAGGACGCGAAACTTTGTTTTGCGCGACTTCGATTTCGGTTTCTTTTTCAAGTGCTGTGCCTTCGGTTACGGGCAAAGTTCCCGGAACAATCGAAACCCGCGATTCTTCTTCAAATGTGTCGCGTCGGTCTTTCACGGATTCCTTCATAATCTTGTCCTGCAACATCATAATCGCGTGAACCAACATTTCGGGACGCGGCGGACAGCCCGGAATATAAATGTCAACCGGCACAATCTTGTCAACGCCTTGCACAATCGCGTAATTATCGAAAACTCCGCCCGAAGTAGCACACGCGCCCATCGAGATAACCCATTTCGGTTCAGGCATCTGGTCGTAAATCCGCCGCAAAACCGGAGCCATTTTACGCGACACGCGACCTGAAACAATCATCACGTCCGCTTGTCTCGGCGAAGCACGAAAAGTTTCCGCGCCGAAACGCGACAAATCGTTTCGCGCCGACACGGAATTCATCATTTCAATCGCACAACAAGCCAAGCCGAACGTGGCTGGCCAGATCGAAGATTTCCGCGCCCAATTTATCACGGCATCAAGTTTGACCGTTACGACATCGGGCAAAGACTCCCAAATATTATTTTCTAATCCCATATTTTTTAGTTTAGCGAGTTTTGAGAGTTTAGCGAGTTTTGAAGGTTTTCACTCGCTAAACTCTCAAAACTCCTCCTAAGCGGCTTTTTTCAGTTCGATGACATTTTCGCGGTTCATTTTCGCCATTGCTTTGGCTTCGGCGCGAGCTTCGGCGCGGGATTGCAAACCCCAATCGAACGTGCCTTTTTTCCAAACGTAGATGTATCCGACAATCAATGTTGAAATAAAAACTAAAATTTCAATCAGCGCAATCGTGCCGAACATCACGCCGCTAATTTTTTCCTGATCTAAAAGGTATTTAAAAGCTACGGCGAACGGTATCATAAATAAAACTTCGATGTCGAACAGCAGAAAAATCACCGCGACGGTGTAAAATTTGATTGAAAATCTGTCGCGTGCCGAACCAACCGGGTCTTTGCCGCATTCGTAGGGCATTAGTTTTGTTGCCGTGCGCTTGCGCGGACCGATTAATTGGGTAACTAAAAGCTGGCTTACGGCAAATCCCATAGCCACTAAAAACATTATGCCAATCGGCGCGTAGTCGAATAAATTAAATTCGGACATAAATCTTTCTTAAAATCCTTATTTGAGCAGATCAGAAAAGCAAAACAGCCGAAACTCTCTTTTTCATTAAATAAAAGTTTGAGAATTATGGCACAAGTTTAATCGTAAGTTAAGCCACAGAGAGAGTCAAGAGTGGAAAGTGGAGAGTGGAGAGTGGAGAAAAATCTTTCAGATTTATTCTTTTCGTTTGATTCTTGCCTCTTGCCTTTTCGCTCTCCATTCATTTATTTATTGACCGTCCATAACTCGCTGTGGTAGTTTTTAAAAGGTGCAAATTGCCGAAAACTGCCGTCTTTTTCTTACCTAAAAATTGTGATTACCGGATTCAATACAGACATCGAATTCCAGGGCGTAACATATCACGTCCAAACCGAAGATAAAGGTGTGGACACGCCGCTGATTTTGTCGTTGGTTTATGACCGCGGCACTATTTTGGCGAGTAAGCGTTCGCCTTACGAAGATTTGGTGAAAGACGGATTTAATGAAAAAATTCTTGCCGACCGTTTACAAAAGCAACATAAGTTGATGTGTGCGGCAGTTCGCGCCGGACGAATCGAAGATTTAAAGCGGATGACGCTCAAAGAATCTGCGCTCAAACGTCAGGGACTTGTTGCCCAAAAAGAAGTCAAACAACCCACCGAAAAGAAACCTGAGACCATTCCAACGCCACCGTTTTTCAAAGAAGCCGTGCGCGAATCGAAATTTGCACCGATTATCGAAAATAAGACAGAAACCGAAATTCCGCGCCCGACCGAAGAATTAATTTGGGATATTCCGATTGATGTTATCGAAGAATTTATTGTTGATGGCGTGCAAATCGTTGAAGAGGAAATGATTTTGCCTGCCGAAGCGGTTGAAATCGTTACTGATTTTGCTAAGACTGAACATCCTACAGATAACAGTTTGAAAATCGAACTGATGAATGAAACCACATTTAAAGGCGGTGAACGCAAAACCATTACGATTCTTTTGCGGCGCGGCAATCAGGAAAAGGGGTTGGTCGGCGCACAGGTTGTTGTCAAAGTCATCGGTTCGAGCTTCCGTCCGCTTATTTTTCACGCCAAAACCGACAGCAACGGCGTGGCGATTGTTCATCTCCAACTGCCGCATTTCCGCGCCGGACGCGCCGCTGTATTAGTCAAAGCAATGAGTGGTGGCGAGGAAGCCGAACTCAGACGAGTTGTTTCGCAAGGCTGAAAATTGTTCCGAGTCCCGCCTTTAGGCGGCGCGGCAAGCGAAGCGCAAGCCGCAAACTGCCGACATTTTTGCTGTGCCGCGCTGAAAAAGCATCGCTCCGCTCGCTTTGCCGCCTAAAGGCGGGACTCAAAACTTATCTCCAACTTACAATCGAAAGCTGTTTCAAACATATCGCTTTTCTGTGTGGCGGCAAGCACTTCTCTTTCACACGATTTTTCGCTTTCCAATTTTATAATAAATTTTCCGTTTTCCAATTTACATTTTACGTTTTTAACGCGGCTGTCATAGCTTCGGTCGAGCGCGTCCGCAAGACGCAAAATGCCGCCGAGTTTCCAGATTATTTCTTGAGTTGAAGGCGAAAGCGCGGCAAATTCGAGATGTTTTTCTTTTGGCAGAGAACCGCGATGATAGCGCGTTAAATTGCCGATAATGTCGCGTCCTTCCTCGGAAAACCCTGTGAGTTCCGAGTGTTTAATGAGATATTGCGAATGTTTATGGTGCGATTCGTGCGAGATATAATAGCCGATGTCGTGCAAAATCGCGGCGGCGGAAAGAAGCACGCGCCAATGTTTTGAAAGATTATATTTCGGCGCAAGTTCGTCAAAAATAGTTTCGGAAAGTCGCGCAATTTGCAGAGAGTGTTCTTTTTCGTAGCCAAATCGTTTGCCAAGCGCGAGAACGCCTAAGAGTCGCGGGTCTTTCAAATCCGAAATCGGCGGATGTAGCGCGATTTCGAGTTTTTGCAGACGGTCAATGACTACGCCTTCGCGCAAGGCGAAAGCGCACGTTGTCAATTTTTTGATTTTCAAAGCCCGCATCACTCCCGCCAGAATTTGTCCGCCGGCGATAACGATTTCGGCGCGTTGCTTGCTTACGCCGGGCAATTCTATTCTTTGCTCGACATTCATCAAAGCGAGTTTTTCGTTTAATTTTTCGAGTGCGGAAAGTTCGATGATTTGTCCGCCTCTTTCGATTTTTTCTGCGCCGTTACTATTTTCCAAAATTACGCCGAGCGAAAGAATCGTGCCGCTTGTGCCGCTGGCTTCGCGCCATTGAACTTCGCCGAGTTCGCGTGTCGGACGTTCGAGCGCAAGCGCAATTTCGGCTTGCAAATCTTTTATCTCACGCAATTTCGGCGGATCGTTGGCAATAAATTTATCGCTCAAACCGACTGCGCCGAGCTTCATCGAAAAAAGTTTGACGGGCAAGCCGTTTTGCATTACGGAAAGTTCGGTCGAACCGCCGCCGATGTCAATATTGATTAGCGAATTGCTTTTTATCGAATACGCGGCGGCAAGTCCGATAATTCGTGCTTCTTCAATGCCGGAAATAATTTCGATATGCACACCCGTTTCGCGTTCGACGGTTTCGATAAATTCATTTGCATTGTCCGAAGCGCGAACGGTTGCCGTCGCTACTGCATAAACTTTTTCCGCACCGCGGGATTCGGCTAATTGACGAAAACGGCGAATTGTGTCCACCGCCCTTTCAATTGCTTCGGGTGAAAGTTGATGATTGGCAAGCGTTCCGTGTCCGAGCCGGACGGATTCTTTATCACGCGCCAAAACCGTAAAAGATTCGGCGGAAACAGCATCAACGACGATGGTTTTTATTGAATTTGAGCCAATATCAATGGCGGCGAGTTTCATTAACAAAAATTTACCACATAGAACCATAGAAAACATTAGAAGAACTAAAAATCTTGTGTTTTCTCATTACTGTAAAACTCAAATATAATTAGGAAACAAAACACGGCATTATTAATTAACGTCAGTTCGGAATAAGGACTGGAGCGCAAGCGTCCCCGCTTGCAATGAGCGCAGGGCGCGAAAAAGACTCGCATTACTCGGAAGTCTTAGGTGAACAAACGCCGTATTATCCGCTTTAGAACAGCTTTTAAGGGTTTTGGTAGTCTGCTTTTGTGCTTTGGCAGCCTGCTTTTGTGCTTTGGTAGCTTGCTTTTGTGCTTTGGTAGCTTGCTTTTGTGCTTTGGCAGTCTGCTTTTGTGCTTTGGCAGTCTGCTTTTGTGCTTTGGTAGCTTGCTTTTGTGCTTTGGTAGTCTGCTTTTGTGCTTTGGTAGCCTGCTTTTGTGCTTTGGTAGCCTGCTTTTGTGCTTTGGTAGCCTGCTTTTGTGCTTTGGTAGCTTGCGGTTGTGCTTTGGTAGCTTGCTTTTGTGCTTTGGTAGCCTGCTTTTGTGCTTTAGGTTTTAGAAAACAAGGGCAGAAACACGACTGTTAAGGAGTGTGTTGATGCTTGAGCATTTTGACACACTCCTTAACAGTCGTGTTTCTGCCCTTTTAAATTTTGACACACTCCTTAACAGTCGTGTTTCTGCCCTTTTAAAGAAAATCTTTATCCCGATGAATTTATCACGCCCGCAACGGCGCGGCGAAGTGCGCCCGAAACGCGATTGACCGAACGCGAGGCGTTTATGACTTTAAAGTTATAACGCTTGCTCATTTTGTCGAATTCTTCCAAAAGCATTTTTTGATAAACGATAAAACTGTCGTATAAATCATCGCCGAGATGCAAATCCATTCCCGATTCCCAAAAATCGAAACCGCTTTCCGAAGCCAAAACACGCGAAACCAATTCTTCGGGCGAATCAATCCGCAGATAAAAAACCGCGTCCGGCACAAGCGCGATTTCGTAAATGCTCCGAATCCAATTTTCGTCGCAACCGCGCACAACGGCGCGAGCGATTGACGAATAAACATAACGGTCGGTCAAAACGATAAATCCGGCACGAAGCGCGGGCAAAATTTCGTTTTCCAATCTGTCGGCAAAATCCGTTGCGTAAAATAATTGCATCGTCAAACGTCCGAGCGTATGACCTTCTTTTGCCGCACGAATTCCGTGTCCGGCAAGGTTCGAGCGCGTCATTCCTGTGTCGAGAACCGCATAACCGCTGGCTTCGAGCCAGTTTCGCAACATCTCGATTTGCGTTGAACGCCCAACACTATCCGTGCCTTCGATCACAATTAATCTGCCCGCGTAATTTTCCATCTCGACACCGGGCAAAGCCGTGCCGTAAAAATTAAGTTTCATCTT
Organism: uncultured Blastocatellaceae bacterium; assembly: GCA_964548225.1. Classification (GTDB taxonomy): domain Bacteria; phylum Acidobacteriota; class Blastocatellia; order Pyrinomonadales; family Pyrinomonadaceae; genus CALMEH01. Next base: position 33,794 of record CAZJQP010000050.1, read on the forward strand.
TTCAAATCTTTAAGAAACGGCGCAACGATTTTTCGCATTTCGCTTTGCTGTGCCTGAATGCTTTTCGTTGCATCAATTTTCGTCAAACCGTATTCGTTCACCATTTTGTCGTATTCATTTAGGATTTTTCCTTGAAAAATCTTAAAACTTTCTTCCGCGTCGTCCGTCCAATCCATATCAAGACCGGCTTCGTAATATTTGAGCGACGGACGACCGGAAAGAATGCGGTCAATTGCTACTTCGAGCGGCGCACGAAAGAAAAAAGCAACTGTCGGTTTGACAGCAAAGTTATACACGCGCCGAACCCAATCGGGCGCACAACCGCGGGCGACATCTCGCGCAAAAGCCGTGTAAATGTAACGATCCGCGAGAACCACCGCGCCCGCTTTGAGCGGCGGAATAATATCGCGTTCGGTTCTGTCCGCAAAATCCGTTGCGTGCAAAAGCGAAAATGTCGTCGGCGTAAAACTCTGCTGTTTTTTGGCGCGTTTCGTCGTTTTTTTGACAAGCGGCGACGAGTTCCACTCAGAGAAAAAAACCGGATAACCTTCCGCCTTCAGCCATTGATGCAAAAGCTGAAGCTGTGTAGATTTTCCGCTTCCGTCCGTGCCTTCAACAATAAATAATTTTCCGGGAAATTCGTGTTGACCGTAAGAAATCATCTCTAACAATTTACCACAGGCTTGTTAAATTTATCTTAAATTTTCGCGCAATAAAATCTTTTTTGCGCTGTGTTGGAGAAACAATTATAATCAAAAGCGGTATGAGAATTATTATCAACGGCGAAACTAAAGAAATCGCAAACGAATTAAATCTTGCAAGATTGCTTGAAACTCTCGCTTTGCCAAACGAGCGCATCGCCGTTGAATTAAACCGCGAGGTCGTGCGAAAAAAAGATTGGGAAAACATTTTTATAAAAGACGCAGACAAAATAGAAATCGTCCATTTCGTCGGCGGCGGCTGAAAAAGTAAAAAGTAAAAAGTAAAAATTCAAAAGTGCAGATTAAGTTTTTTAATTTAGTCCGCATTTTTTTTCTATGATTATCTGTTAAAATTAAGAACATAGAATTTTTTACTTTTTACTTTTTACTTTTTACTTTCAAGATGTCTGATTCATTTAATTTAGCAGGGAAAACTTTTAATTCGCGCCTGATTATCGGCACGGGAAAATATCGTTCGTTTGAAGAAATGAAAGCGGCGCACAAAGCGTCCGGCGCGGAAATGGTTACGGTTGCGGTCAATCGTGTGCCTTTGGACAGAAAAACCGAATCTTTTCTCGATTATCTTGCGCCCGAAATGCAGATTTTGCCGAATACTGCGGGCTGTTATGATGCCGAACACGCGATTCGCACCGCACGTCTGGCGCGTGAAGCACTCGAAACCGATTGGATAAAACTCGAAGTTATCGGCGACACCGTAACGCTTCTTCCCGATAATGAACAAACTCTGGAAGCGGCGAAAGTTCTTGTCAAAGAAGGTTTTATTGTTCTGCCGTATTTCACCGACGATTTGATTATGGCGAAAAAATTGTTGGACGCAGGTTGCCCTGCCGTGATGCCGCTTGCCGCACCGATTGGTTCGGGAATGGGCGTGCAAAATCCTTCAAACTTACGCATTATGCGCGAACAATTACCCGACGCGACGATAATTGTTGATGCCGGTGTCGGTGTTCCGTCAGATGCCGCGATTGCAATGGAACTCGGCGCGGACGCGATTTTGATGAACACTGCCATCGCTGAAGCCAAAGATGCCGCGCAAATGGCAACCGCAATGAATTTTGCCGTCCAAGCGGGAAGGCTTGCGTATCTTTCGGGACGAATGCCGAAGCGTTTATATGCGTCTGCATCAAGCCCAATCGAAGGTGCGATAAAATAAGTGGAAAACGGAAAGTGGAAAGTGGAAAGTGAAGACAAAGAAACTGTCCGTGTGCGTCGTTCAACGGTTCGTGCAGACGAGTCAACCGTGAGTGTGTGTTGTTCAACTGCGTCTGTGTGTGAGTCAACCGCGAGTGTGTAGCGTTCAACCGCAAGTGTGTGCGAGTCAACTGCTCGTGTGTCAAAGAAAGTCGGGAGTGTGTAACGATAAACCGTTCGTGTGTGTGAGTCAACCGCGTGTGTGTAAAAATCTTTTGCTCGTGTGTGTCGTGCAATCGTTTGTATAAAATCAGAATGTCGAAGTTTTTGAAAACCTTTACGATTTTATCCTTTGTCGCCTTTGCCGTTCTCGCTTGCGAGAACGGCAAAGGTTCGCGCAATAAAAGCTACGTCATCGCCGACAGCAAAACCTACGAAGCCTCGCTCTTTCGCCAAAACTGCGCCATCTGTCACGGACAAGAAGCCAACGGCAAAGAAATTGACGGCAAAATAATCCCAAGTTTAAGATACGGCGAAGCAGAAAAAAAGACCGAACAAGAAATCTACGACCAAATAAAAAACGGCAAACTCCCGATGCCCGCCTTCAAAGACCAATTAACCGAAGAAGAAATTCAAAAAATGGTAAAATTTATTCGTAGAGATTTACAGGGGAAAGATGAAAAGTAAAAAGTTTTTAGCCTCGTTCACGAGGCTTTCCGCGTTTCGCGGCCATTTGCCACGTCCGGTCACGGCGGGGTGTTTATTGTTAAATTGTAGTTATGGCGTGTTAA
>CAZJQP010000051.1:0-36419 GCA_964548225.1 uncultured Blastocatellaceae bacterium
GAAAAACGAAGGTTTATTGTCCGATATTTTGACGATTGCCGCATTCAGTCCGCTTCTTTCAACGACGATTTTGCAGCATCCCGAATATTTGTCTTGGCTTGCAAATCAAAGAAAATCCGCAAAAGTGCGCGGCAAAGAGGAATTGCTCGAATCTTTGGAGCGTTTTGCTTTGACCAATTCACAGCTCGAAACCAATGTTTTACTGGCTCGTTTTCGGCGGCGCGAAATGCTTAGAATTTATCTGCAAGATATTCGCAATCTTGACACGATTGCCGAAATTACGGAAGAAATTTCAAATCTCGCAGACGCAATTCTCGAATATGCGCTCAGAATTGCGCGTCAGGAATTAAATAACCGCTACGGAAATCCGCTCGAAATTGATGAAAAAGGTCGTGCCAAACAAGCGAAATTTTGTATTGTCGCGCTCGGCAAACTCGGCTCGAAAGAGTTGAATTATTCTTCGGATATTGACCTGCTTTTTCTCTATTCGGCGGAAGGCACGACTTCGGGACAAGGCGCACGCGGAAAGGTTTCAAATCGAGAATATTTTGTAAAATTAGCGGAATTTATTACCAAAATCGTCGGTTCAACATCGGGCGAAGGTGCGGCTTATCGGGTTGATTTGCGGCTTCGTCCAAACGGGCGCGTCGGGGCGTTGGCGATTTCTTTGGCGGAAGCGGTTTCTTATTACAAAAAATCGGCGCGAGATTGGGAACGGCAAGTTTTGATTCGTTCGCGTTCGTGCGCGGGCGACGCGGAAATTTTTCAGAGATTTTTCGAATCAATTGAAGATTTCGTTTTTTCAAAAGATTTGACGGTTGAAAATGCGCTCGAAAATGTGCGGCTTTCAAAGGACAAAATCAATTTTGAAAAACTTTCCGACAAAGGTTTTGATGTAAAATTGGGAACAGGCGGAATCCGCGAAATTGAATTTATCGCACAGGCTTTGCAACTTGCTCACGGCGGACACGACAAATGGCTTCGCGCCTCACATACGCTTATCAGCCTTGCCCGATTGGCAGATCGTAAAACATTACAAGCAAACGATTTAACACAACTCATTGAGGCTTATAAATTTCTCAGAAAACTCGAACATCGCTTACAGATGGAAAATGGATTGCAAACGCATCTCGTCCCCGAAAATGAAACAAAAAAACTGCTCGTAGCGAAGCGAATGGGTTACGCTGATTTACCGGCATTCGAGCGTGAATTGAAATTTCACACCGAAAATGTCCGCCAAATCTTTGCGCGAATTTTTGCTTCGGAAACTAAATTGCCACAATCACAAATTTCAAATTTCAAAGCCCAAAATGAAGTTAAAACTTTGGATTTGAGACCCGAAACCGGCGAACTTGAATTGAAACCAGAAAAGATTCAGGTGATTCTGCAATCGCTTGAAAAATCAAATCTCAAATTTGATTTGTCGGAAAGAGAAATAAAAACGGTTGAAAAATTCATTGAAATTTGTCCTTATTTCAGCGAAAAACTTGCGGCAAATCCGGCTTTAATTGTTAGTTTGCCCGATGTTGAAAAGGAATTTTGGGAAAAAGATTACGGACAAATTTTGCGATTCGCCATTGAAGAAGAAAATGAATTTTCGCATCGTTTGGCTACTTTGCGAAAAACTTGGTCGCGGCTTTTGCTTGAAATTGTCGCTTTTGACATTTTCGGCAAAATTTCTATTTCGCAAGCCAAAAAAGCGCAAACAAATCTTGCCGAAGCAAGCATTGAAAGTGCGATTTTTATTACCAAAGGCGAACTCGAAAAGCGTTTTTCCGTAAAAATCGAACACTTCCCTTTTGCCGTTTTAGCTCTCGGAAAACTCGGCGGCGGCGGTCTTGATTATGAATCGGATTTGGATTTGATTCTTATTTTTGAAGAAGAGGAGATTGGTTCGGAGTTTAAAATCTCCTCTTCTCAGTTCTACGCGAAAGCCGTCGAGATTTTCACGAATGCGCTTTCGGGTTTCACACGCGAAGGAAATCTTTACCGCGTAGATTTGCGGCTTCGTCCCGATGGCAAAAACGGCGCGACATCAAGCGAAAAATCGGCGTTTTTGAATTATTTGGAAAATCGTGCGGCGATTTGGGAATGGCTCGCTTACGTCAAACTTCGCGGCGTTGGCGGCGATTCGGATTTGGCGAAAGCGGTTGAAAACGAGGCGCGAAAAATCATCCACGATTTGGCGCAAAATGTTGATAAAAAAGAGTTAAAGGACGAAACGCGGCGCATCCGCGAAAGATTAAAGACGGAAAAATCAAAGCGCAAAAACGAAATTGACATCAAATTCGGCGACGGCGGAATGCTCGATATTTATTTCGCCGTGCGGTTTCTGCAACTTCGTGATAATTTGCCCGACGCAGACGAAAATCGTTCGACGCTTTTTGTTTTGCAGAAACTTTTTGAAAACAAATCTCTCGCGGCAAAAGATTTCAAAAATTTCGCCGAAGGCTATAGATTCTTAGCCGAACTCGACCATAATTTGCGCCTCGTCGTCGGGCGTTCAACTCGTTTGCCGCTTGCCAACGAACGCGCTTTGCGGATAATTTCCGAACGAATGAAGCTCGCTTCAATCAACGAATTGCTTGAAAATCTCACCGTTCATCGGCTCAACATTCGGGCGGCTTTTGAAAATGTTCTATTGTGATGATTCAAAAATTGTAACAATCCGCCGGATTATTTCTTTCAAAAAATTTACCCTTTCAAACTTGAAGTCAAACTTTTAATTCCAAACGACGAAAAGGTCAGCAAACGAATTAATTAGATAATTATTACCCTAAAAATGGTTTTTATATTACTTAATTCTGTTTTTATATTAATAATTATAAAATTTATAGTTATTTTTACAATAAATATTGTTATAAAAATGATTTTTATAATGCTCGAAATGATTTTTATAATGCTCGAAATGATTTTTATAATGCTCGAAATGATTTCGAGCATTATAAATTTAAAATTTAGTGATATAAATTTTAAATTTATTGTAGCTTTTTGTCTGATTATTTAGAAAAATTCGATTTTTATTCAAGGACGTAAGTATATGAAAATTCTCAAATTATCTTTGGTTTTACTTTTAGAAGCGGTTACAGATTGAATGTAAGGCAGACTGTCAGTTTGCCTCGCCGTCAGCGAAGCGCGACGCTAACAGCCTGTTCTACTTTTTATTGGAGTTTTAAATTTCGGCTGTCGCGCAAAGCGAGATTTTGAATAATTCTCAAACTAAGTAATCTTTTCTTTCGGTTTCTTCAAACCAGCATTTTAGGCAAAAACGATGCCGTTTTCTCTCGCGGCGCGTAAATTCTACGCTTGCAGGCAATCGTTCGGCGACGATTTTTTGCTCAAAATCGAGTTCGTCCCAAGTTGTCATTTTCGCCGCGCCGCATTTCGGGCAGGCGTTTTCGTGTTCAAAACCTTTCATTGTCTTTTTGCGTTTAAGCATTTCAGAAGAAGATTCTAACGCAAAGACGCGAAGGCGCAAAGGCGCAAAGTTTTTATAATTCCCTTTGCGCCTTTGCGTCTTTGCACCTTTGCGTTAAAAATAAAACTAATGAAACCGAAAAATATTTTATTCTCCGTCATTTTTTGTCTGCTTTTTGTTCAAATCGTTGTTCCGCAAACCGAAGAACGCTTTAATTTTTACACACGCGGCGCGTATCGTGCGGAAGTTCCCACGCCGCAGAAAGTTTTGCGTTATGATGTCGGCGATTTTCACACGACTTACGCGCAGATGGAGAAATATCTCGAAGAAATCCAACGCACCGCGCCCGACCGCGTTCGCGTGTTCGACATCGGTTTGACGAATGAATATCGGATGCAACATCTGGTTGCAATTTCTTCGCCCGAAAATATTCAAAATCTCGAACGCATCAAAACCGACAACACGAAATTGTTTAATCCAAACACGACTTCGACGGCTGAAGCAACGCGAATCGCGCAAAATAATCCGGCGATTGCTTGGATGGCTTACACGATTCACGGCAACGAATCGGCTTCGTTTGAAGCGATGATGCAGGTTATTTATCAACTCGCCGCGTCGAACGAACCGAAGACTTTGAATGTTTTGAACAACACCGTAACGCTGATTTTGACAGGCGAAAATCCCGACGGACACGAGCGTTTTGTAACTTGGTATAATTCCGTCGCTACGGGAAACGCCGACCGCGCTGCGATTGAACACCGCGAACCTTGGTCAATTTGGGGCAGATTTAATCATTTTCGATTCGACTTAAACCGCGATAATATCGCCGCGACACAGCGCGAAACGCAAAATATGCAACGTGCATTTTTTGAATGGAATCCGCAAGTTTTTGTTGACCATCACGGACAGCCTTCGCAATATTTTTTCCCGCCCGCCGCGCTTCCGATAAACCCGAATTTGCCGCAACCCGTAACGAATAAATGGATGGATATTTTCGGCAGAGCGAACGCGAAAGCCTTTGACGAAAACCGTTGGGATTATTACGTCCGCGATATTTTCGACCTTTTTTATCCGGGTTATTGGGATTCTTATCCGAGTCTAAACGGCGCAATCGGAATGACTTACGAAACCGACGGCGGCGGCTTCAAAGGTTTGCGCTGGACACGCGACGACGGCACGATTGTAACTTTGCGTTCGGCGATTGCCAAACATTACGTCGCTTCGATGACGACGCTCGAAACTTTGGCAGATAACAAATCTTCGCGTCTTCAAGATTTTTACGATTTCCGCCGTTCGGCGATTGAATCGAAAAACGACAAACTCCAGCGAATCATAATTTCGCCTGACAAAGACAAAGCGAAAACCGCCGAATTGCTCGAAATTCTGCAACGCGCCAAGATTGAAATCAAAGTTGCAAATCAATCATTTTCGACAACAATGGCGCACAGCTATATGGAAAAAAATGCGCCGCGAATTTCAAAAACATTTCCCGCCGGAACATTTTTTATTGACCTTAACCAACCGCAAAAACGCTTAATCAAAGCCTTGCTCGAACAAGACACGCCGCAGGACGAAGCGTTTGTTAAGGAAAATCTGGCGAAATTCAAACGCAACGAAATGCGTGGCGCGAGTCAGCCGAAGGAAGATTACGGATTTTACGACATCACGGCTTGGAGCTTGCCGTTGGCTTTCGGGGTTGACGCTTTTTGGACGGAAGATGCCGCAAATGTAAATTCATCGGTTGTTTCGGACGAATTTATAAACAATCAAAAACGCGGAACAGTTTCGGGACGCGCCTCAATCGCTTACATTATTCCCTACGAATCGGACGGCGCGGGCGTGATGGCGATTCGTTTGTTAAAAGAAGGCTACCGCGTCGCCGTTGCGACAAAACCAATGAACGCAGGCGGAAGAAATTATAATCGCGGAACTTTCGTTGTCCGAATCTCGCGCAACGATGATTCAATACACCAAGCAATCAATCGGCTTTCAAACGAACTCGGCGCAAATGTCGTCGCCGTCAACACGGGCTACACGGACGAAGGCGATACGAATGTCGGCAGCGAATATGTTGTTTCCCTGCAAGCTCCGCGCATCGCAATTTTGGCGGACGAAGGCGTTGACCAGACATCTTTCGGCTCAATTTGGTGGACGCTTTCGCGTTACGGAATTGATTCGACGGCAATGACGATTTCATCTGTCAGAGGCGGCGCACTCCGAAATTACAACATCTTGATTATGCCCAACGGTTCGGCGGGAAGATATTCCGCCGATTTGGGCAAAGGCGGAATCGAAACCTTAAAAACTTGGGTTGCCGGCGGCGGAACATTAATTACCGTGCGCGGCGCGTCAATTTTCCCGACATTGAAAGATGTCGGACTAACTTCATCGGTAACAGTCGGAAGCGCGGCGGACGAAGACCGCGACAAACCGACCGAATCGGAAGAGGCAAAACCAACGCCAACACCAACGCCGACACCAAACACCGAACCTTTGACCGACAAGCAAGATTGGAAGTCCGAAACTCTGCCCGCAATCGTTTCGCCGTCATCAAATTTCGGCAAAGTCCCCGAAGGCGTTCCCGGCGCGATTATGTGGGCAACGGTTGATAGAACAATTTATCTAAACTACGGTGTGAACTCGGACGAAATCCCCGTCCTGCTGGCTTCCGGCGCGTTTTTCCGCATCTCAAAAGAAGGCTCAAACGCCCTAATCTTCGAGCAAAAACCGAAAAAACCGCTGACAATCTCCGGCTTCGTCTGGGAAAATAACACCGAAAGATTATTAAAAGGCACCGCATATTTGATTGATGAACCAACCGGCGCAGGACACACAATTTTATTCGCCGAAGAACCGTTTTTCAGAGGAATCTTCCGCTCAACAACGCGGCAGTTTTTTAATTCGATTCTCTTTAACGGAACTTTTTAGATTTTATCCTTCGTCTTTTGTCAGTTGTTTTTTTGCGCGTAAATGTGGAAAATTAACTTACTAACGAACAAAAGACAAAGAACTACCAACAAATTTATGTTCACAATTCGTGCAAATTACAGCGATACGGTTGAGATTAAATCGAGCATCGAGGTGGCGAGAGATTTTTTTTCTGATATACGAAATTTTATCGAATTAATGCCCGGTATCGAGAGTATTCACACAGATTTGAAAGGCGTTACACATTGGAAAATCTACGCTGAAGTCCCGCTCGTCGGAACTTTTTCGGAGAAATTCTTAGTTCAGCTTGTCGAAAATTCCATCGAGCGCATCGAATGGTCGCCCGTCGCCGGTGAAACTAAAAATTTATTGCGCTATGCGGCGGATTTTTTAGAAAAAGATTCAAATTCTACGCTTGTGCAGTTTTCGCAAATCGTCGAATTAAGGCGAAATTCCGCCCGCGAACTACATCTGCTTGCCGGAGTTGCCGGCGAAACGATGATCAGCCGCGAAATGAGCCGTCGTATCGGCGAAATGATTAAAACTTTTGTTCAGAAAGCTAAAAATAAATTGGAGAAATAAGTTCTGAGTCCCGTCTTTAGGCGGCAACCGCCACCTAAGCACGGCAGGAAAGCCGTCTAAAGTCGGGACTCAGAACGAAAATGATTGTATGAAAAAATTTTATCTTTTAATTACGGCAATTTTTGTCTTAACAACAGGCGTTTTCGCGCAGGTGGTTATTCCGCGTGAATCGCAACGGCAGGAAATCGCGCAAACCGTCGGCGATGCAAAAGTTACGATTGTTTATCATCGTCCGAACTCGAAAGGACGCAAGATTTGGGGTTGCACGTCAACCGATGTCGTTCCTAAAGGCGGCGTAACTTATCCGTGTCTCGTGCCTTATGGACAGGTTTGGCGCACGGGCGCGAACGAAAATACGACTATCGAATTTTCGCGCGATGTGATGATTAACGGTCAGAAATTGGCGGCGGGAAAATACGGTTTTCACGCTATTCCGAACAAGTCTGAATGGACGCTGATTTTCAGCAAAGCCAACGACCAATGGGGGAGTTTTACTTACGACGAGAAAAAAGATGCTCTGCGCGTGAAAGTTAAGCCGATGAAAGCCGAAAATCAGGAAACTCTTTTATATAATTTTGAAAATATGAGCGCGACAACCGGGCAAATCGTTCTCCGATGGACAAAACTCGCTGTGCCTTTTACCTTTGATGTCGGCGATGTGCGCGGCAGAACTTTAAATGCCATCCGCGAAGCTATTAAGAATCGCAAACCAACCGATTTTGCTCCGCTCAACCAAGGCGCAGGCTTTGTCTTTTCTCAACGAATGAAGGAAAACTACGAAGAAGCTATCGGTTGGCTCGACGAATCAATAAAAGGGCGCGAAACCTTCGGAAATCTGCAAACAAAAGCGCGTATTTTAGCTGAAATGGGGAAATATCAGGACGCAATTTCAGTCGGCGAAAAAGCTGTTACAGTCGGCAAAGCCGCAACTCCGCCCGCGAACACCACAGCTTTTGAAGCTGTTCTGGCGGAATGGAAAAACAAAAAGAAATAACATTACTTGAAATAAATTTTGCTTTCGTCGTGATTTTTCTTTTAAGAAACTTGACGAAAGCATTTTTTTTCGACATAATTCTTATTGAAATTGATTTTCAATTTCTGCTCAGGTTAAAATATGCAATCGAATGCCGCAGTAAATTTTTTACCGATTTTTTCGGACGAAAAAAAAGTAGAAGTCGCTTTGAAGGATAATCAAGCCGTCATAAAACTTTCGACTTGGGTTGAAGATTTGGGTTGGTGTGGGCAAAAAACAATGTCTTTGGACACAGAAATGCTCGACGAACTTCATAGTGTTATTTCGGCGGCACGTTTGAAATTGAAACGTGAGCAGGTTGAAAACCAATCGGAAATTGCTTCAAGTAACATTTTACAATTTCCTAGTTTTTCATAGTTTTTCTTTTCATCTTACACAAAAAAGGCAAGCAAGTTTTGATAACTTGCTTGCCTTTTTTGTGTAAGATGAAATAAATTTTCAGCTAACTTCGCGCAGAATAATTCTTTCCGAATTGATGCGCGATTTAAGTTCGTTGGTTAATTTTTCGAGTTCTTCAATATGCATTTGCTCATCGGAAATTTGTCCTTCGAGCCAGAATTTTTGTGGCAAATCATTGTCATCGCAAGCCGCCCAAGCCGCCATATATACTGCCATTGCTTCACGTTCCAATTCCAAATCTTGTTTGAGCATTTCCGAAACTTCGGTTGATTGACGAATCATTGCCGGCTCAACTGTCGGAACGCCGCCGAGTGCAACAATTTTGTCGCCTAAAACTTCAGCGTGTGTTTGTGCTTCTTGAGCGTTGCCACGAAAAAAACCTTTAAAAATTTCGCGGTCATTTCCGGTTACCAAATAGCTGTGTTGCGAATATTGAATCACTCCTGCAAGTTCGTAACTCAATGCTTTATTTAAATTTTCGACTAATTCTGCTCTTCCCATTTTTTTACCTTTCAAGCGAAAGTTTTCGCTTTTGAAAGATTACAAAACAAAAAACTGAAAGTCAATCTAACTCATTGATTTATAACAACTTAGAATTGAAATTCACTTTCAACTTCAGTTAAAAATTGTGGAAAATTTTAGGAGTTTTTAACTTCCAAACCTTTAAGTTACCGCGCCGCCGTCAACAATTACGATTTCGCCGTTCATAAAACTGTTGCGGTCGCTCGTCATAAACGCGGCAAATTCGGCAAGTTCCTGAGGTCTTCCCAAACGACCTTTGGAAACCCAAAAATCGTGCATTTGCAGAAGCCTTTCAGGCAGAGTTTGTCCTAAATCCGTGTCGAAAATTCCGGCGGCAATGGCATTGACAGTAATGCCAAAATTGGCGGCTTCGCGGGAAAGACATTTCGTAAATCCGATCATTGCCGCTTTTGAAGTTGCATAATGAACCGATGTCGGAAGTGAACGAATCGCGCCGACGCTCGTGATATTCAAAATCGAACCGGATCGTTCACGAATCATCTGTTTGTAGAAAGGTTTTGTTACAGCAAACAAACTATTGACGTTTGTATCAACAACCCAATCCCAAGATTTGTCGGTTGTCGTCGCAAAATTATCAGGTTTATTGACCGCCGCGTTATTCACCAAAACATTTATCGCTCCCCAATTTTCTTTAATTTCACGAGCAATTTGCTTCATTCCTTGACGGTCGGTTACAGAAACTTTGAATGACAACGCTTTTCGCCCGTGAGCTTCGATTTTCTCTCTAACCTGTTCTGCTAAATCTTCGGACGAATGATAATTAAAAGCGACATCTGCACCTTCCCGCGCAAAAACTTCACAAACCGCCGCGCCGATTCCGCGTGTGCCACCCGAAACAAAAGCACGTTTTCCTTCCAATAAAAGACTCAAAATATTTTCACTCCAAAATTTAAAATCAAATAAAAAGGTTAATGAAATTGCGGAAAACTGACAAGTTGCCGATGTGAGAAACATCTGGCACGATTATTGCCCCAATCACTTTTCGGTAAAATGGTTCTTCTCTTGAACAACCGCATTTTTAGCCATTTTTTGGCAAATCGGCAATCAACCAACTTGAAAAAGTGCTAAGTTTTGTCATTTCATCTGACAAAAAATGTAGCCTACCGACTTGTCGTTATTAAAAATTTTCCCAATTTCAGGAGACAAAAATGTCCAAACGTCAAAACCAATCAGGTTTTTCCCTGATTGAACTTTTAATGGTTGTCGTAATTGTTGGAATTTTAGCTACAATCGGCATACCATCGCTTTCAAAATCGCGTGAGGCGGCAGAAAAAGGCGTAATTATCGGTGTGCTTCGCACATTGCACAGCCATCAAACAATTTATCTTTCAGAAAATGGGCGGTATGCGCGTCTGCGAGAGCTTAACTCCTATTTTCAAAACTCAATCGGAACAACCTCCGGCAATCGTATTAATCGCGGCAATTATATGTTTTCAATGTCGCCGACCAATCCATCTTTGACATCTTTGCGAACTCGATACCGCGTTATCGCTTACCGAAATTCGGGCGGTTTATTTATCCCGACATTTTCGATTGACGAAGACGGTGTAATTGACGGACTTGTGCCGTAATTTTTTTCACTATTATAAGGAGAAAATAAAATATGCTAGCGAAAAATACGAATCAAAACGAAAATGAAAAAGCCTTGCAAATTCATAAAGATTTTAAACGAATCAGCAATGAAGCGGTAAATTTGCGCGTAACGGAAAAAATTCTTTCCGAAGTTGAAAGCCGACTCCTCAAAGTTTCGCCTTTACCTTTTGAAATCGAATCTGTAAAAATTGCACTAAAAAATCTGAAAAGTTTTTCGAATAGCGCAAAAAATGAAGAATTCTTAAATGCCGAATTTCAAATTAAACAAAAAATTCGGCTTTGGCGCGGTGTTTTGGAAGAACGCGACGAGAAAATCGAAACATTTCATCTGCGAAGATTTTTCGATTTTACGGAAGAACCACTCGATGCGGCATTTTTCGTAGCTTTGGCGCAATTTTACAGAAATATTTCAAACTTAAGCAAATTCGACCTCGTTGTTACCAGAATTTTTGCTCGCGGCAGAGGGCAAATCCAGCGTGAAGTGCGTCTTAACCGCCGCGAAATGACCGCTTATTTGCGCGATATTTTTAATGAATGGGACGGCGAAGAAACATATACCAATCAATTTTCCGACGAAACCTTGACTGCCGTTCTCAAACTTGAAGAATTTATTAAAGAAGCCGAATTTATCAAAAGTTTTGAAGAATTGAGTCAAAGCGACCTTTTTGAACGCTTGCGGATTTACAAATCAAAACTCGGCAAACAATTTTTTGAACCGGCGATTGCCGCCGCCGCCGTTGAATGTAATCTTGCTGTGGGCAATGTTTTCAACGATTTAATGGCAAAAGCCAACGAAAATCTGAGCGCACGTTTGACGGCGAAATATGATTTTGCGAGTGCTTTTCAAGACATTTCTCCAAACGAACAAACACGGATTTCCGAAATTTTACGCGAATTTTCCGGTGATGAAAATGTCGAAAAGCAAGATTCGCCAACCAATGAATTAACACATATTTTGGAACTACTCGAATTCGGCGAAGGTGTCAATCGAGCCGAAACCAAGGTTGAAACAGAAGAAACAGCCGAAGTAATTTTGCCGACCGCGCAAGAACGGCTTGCCCCGATTCTATCAACACTCACGGAATCTCAGCCCGACTTGAAACTTTTACGCGATTATATGCAAAAGTCAAACTCGCTGAAAATGTTGGATTTGACTGATTTCATCGCTAATTCTGAAGAATATTTCGACCGACTTTGCCGCGAAGTGTTAAGTGTTATTTTGCTTGCGGACGAGCTTTGCGAACACGAATTAAATCAGCGCAAAGAACTTTCCAAAACAACAAAAAACGAAGTCTTCAGTCTTGTGCAAAAAGCCCAAGACTTTGGCGAACAGATGGAAAATTTAGTCGAGATTTCCGACCATCAATTGCAAAATCGCCTTCTCACTGTTTCAAACAAACTACTCGAAACACGACTCAAACTCGAAAGAAACATCGTTCGTTTCAGCAATCGAAATCTTGGTCGCGTCAAGGAAACTCAAATCGTAACCCTTACGCCCGTAACAGAAAATTCTGCGGCGAAATCAACACCAAAGGTAAATCGTTGGCTTATCGCCGCCACAATTTTCGTCGCTTTCTTCTGTGGAGGATTTTATTTCTTTGCTTCGCAATTAAACGGCGCAATTCCCTTGCCGTTGGATGTTGAAGAAATCAGTGTCACTGAATTGCCCTTGGGCGAACATCTGGAAATTGCTCACCGGCAAGGTTCGACGCTTTTCGTGAGTGCGAAAAATACTTGGGAAATGCTGTCTGATGATGAAAAGCAAACAAATTTACAAAACCTGCGAAATCATCCGACAAAAACAAGACTTTCAAACGTAATCATCATCAATTCAAGCGGCAAACCGCTCGGTGATATTTCTGACGAAGGAATAAGTTTGGGCGAAGAATCAAATAATTAAACACTCACGGTTTTTCTTTCAGATGGTAGAAGTGCGGCAATTTCTTCGATAATATTGCGTGTTGAATTCGGAATTGAAAGACTTCCGGCGGCGGCTTTCATTTGTTTGTATTTATGCTTATCGGTGAGCAAATTTTGAATTGTCGGCACGATGTCAGAAGATTTTTGAAGCAGAATTCCTGCGCCGTTTTGGTGAATTAAATTAACCGTTCCTGCTTCTTGCGGCATCGGCGGCGTGGTCGCATCGGCGATTATCGGCAGACGGCAAGCGAGAGCTTCAAACGTCGTCAAACCTCCAAGTTTGCTGACCATTACGTTTGCCGACTGCATCAATTTTTCAATTTCGTCTGAATAACCGATAACTTTTATAGGAAACTTTGCTGTTTTGGCGAGTTCCTCGGCTTCGCGTTTTAATTCGTCGTTTTTTCCGGCGAGAAAAATCGCTTGAACATCTAAATCACCACGCACAAGTTCGCGGAAAATCTGCGGAATATTTCCGCCTCCAATCCAGCCCGCATTAACAAAAACCGTAAATTTATCAGGCGTTAAACCGAATGCCGTGCGTGCTTTTTGCGCGGCTCGTTCATCAATTTCGTGAAATTTCGGATGCACAGGCATTCCCGAAATCTTGATTTTTTCGGGCGAAATGCCGTAATCAATAAGCTGTTTTCGGGCATCTTCGTTCGCCACTAAATAAAGCGAAACATCATCACACGCCCAGCCTTTCCAAAAACCGTAACACGGATCAGTTACGACTGTTACGAGCGGAATTTGTTCGGCAAGATTTAATTCTTTCAAAATCCGCGCAAAAATATGTTGCGTCAAAGGATGCACCGAAACGATGACGTGAGGACACCATTTTTCAAAAATATCGCGGACATATCCGATACATCGCCGATGAAAAAACTCGCGTGTTTCGGGGCGAATCTTGTTCATCACCCAATAGAGATATTTCATCCAATGCTGACGATTTTGCAAAACCCAATTATAAACTTTGACCAATTTTTCGGTAATGTGATGTGATTCTTCAACAGCTTTTATCGTTCGCACGGCAAATGATTTTCCGTGCCAAAATTTATGCAATCCGTCCGTCAAAGCCTGTGCCGCCGAACGGTGTCCGCCGCCGGTATCGGATGAAATTATGAGAATTTTCGGGATGTTTGCCATTTGTGATTTATTTCGCTAAAAGTTTTTCTAAGGTTGTTAAGTTTTCCGATTCATCGAAAACAGAGCGAATCGGAATTTTAAATTCAGTCAAAACCACGCTTGTAATCTCGCCACTGTTTGATTTTAGCAAAAGTTCGTATCGTTCGTTTTGCAAAAAATATTGCTCTATTGTTTCTTTTTCCGCGTCAACAATCCAATACTCTTCAACGCCGTGCGCCGCATAGTCCTGAAATTTCGTTTCACGGTCGTTTTTTTCCGTCGAATCAGACAAAACTTCAACAACAAAATCCAGCGCGGGAAATTGCATTTGTCTTCGTTTGAGTGATATTGCTTTTTTGTTTCCAAAGTAACAAATATCGGGTTCATAATCATTGCGCGTTAGCGAAATTAACAATTTTTCTACACCAACCAAACCAAGTTTATGCTTAATCACAAAGGTATCAAGCAATTTCGCAAGTAATGTAGTTGCACGGTTATGTTGTAATTTTACAGGGGAATGAAAAATTATTTCGCCGTTAATAAATTCCATCTTTTTATTTTCTTCGACAATCTCGTAAAAATGCCGACGCTTTTTTTGTTCTGCTTTGAGTGCAGACTCCAACTTCTGCGCGAAAATTGCTACGTCTGGCATTTGTAAGGCTTGTTCTAAAGAAATTTGCACAATTATTATTCGTCTATTTTATAAGAATCGTCTTTTCCGACATAGCTGACGTAACCGTCCAATCCTTGTTCGGCAAAAGTGTCCTTTTTATTTCGCGGCTCGTTCCATTCTATAATTATCGTGTAATCGGAAAAACCTTGTCGCGGTTTGATACTTGTAACTTTCCCGATTTCACCGATTTCGACGTTCAAACAATCATTTGAACGAACCGGACATTTGATTTTTCCGCATTTCAAATTTTGAACTTTTTTACCTAAAAGTGCGTCAGCTTCTTCTTTTGAAAAATAAAATTTCTTTGAAAAAGTTTCGCTATCTTTTTGATATTCGCATTGTTTTTTAACTTCAGTCGTTTTTTTGTCCGAAAAAAACTTTTGTGGCAAATTAAAAAGCATCGAAATCAGAAAGCCCAAAATAAAAGTTCCCAAAGCTATAAAAAAATATTTTTTCATTTAAATTTATTCCTTTGCAATTTAGCGATAAAAAATTGAATTCTTAGTTTTGACGCTAAAGAACATTTATTTTGCCATTTCTCAGCTTTTATCAAACTTTTACCGCAATATTTTCGCCGTTCGGGGAAATTGTTCCCATATTTTTTGCGGCTTTTTTCATTTGGCTTTCGAGCCGTTTGATTTTTACCAAATGCGTCGGATTAAGCGGCAAACTCGGATAAAAACAGTTTGATTCGTGTGTGCAATGACAGCCATTGGCGACTTCTTTGCGACGGTCTTTCATCAAATCCGATTTCCAAGCGGCTTGAAAATCCCAATCGTAATCGCGCAAATTCAAAACATCAGCTTTATTTTCGCACGATGAAAGCACGCCGTTATCATAAATTACCGCGCCCGCGCTTCCGGCGTAGCATTTTAATTGCGCTTTGTTTTCTTCTTTAGTTTTCGCAATAATGTCGTGCATATAAATATCCACGGCGGCTTTGAAAAATCCCGATTTTCCGCCGTAATTATTTTTCAAAACGGCATTTTTCGTATCTTCCAAAATCTGATGCGAAAGTTTTTGATACATTTTATGATCAAAATTCAATTCATTCGGATCTTTTGACGGCGGACGAATGTAATTGATGTTGATTTTATCGGGTTTCAAATCGTATTTGAGAAAATCATACCATTCAAAAATCGTGTCTTGATTGGAATTCATTACGCAAGTGCAAGTTTGAATGTCGAGTTTCGGAAATTGTTCGCGTTTCATCTGTTGCAAAGTCCGCGCCGTATGAATCGCTTTGTCCCAACTTCCCTCTTTTTGACGAATTTTTTCGTGCGGTTCTTTCACGCCGTCAATGCCAAGCGCGACCGTTACGTTCAAATTCGGACATTCTTCCATAATGCGCGTAACATCAGGAAAAATTCGCGGATGAATCTGCCCGTTCGACATCAAATAAACCGAATCGAGTTTGTTATTTTCGTAAAAACTGCGAACGATTTCCGGCAAATCTTTGCGCGTGAACGGTTCGCCGCCCGCCAGCACCAAAACGCCGAGATTGCCGCCGAGAGTTTCGGAAATTTTATGAATTTCGTCGGCTTTCATCTGCAATTTCTTGCGCGGACGATCATCGAGTTCTTCGGTAAAAAAACAATGCGTGCAGCGCATATCGCAGACGCTCGTAACTAAAATATTTAAGAAAACCGGCGAAATGGGTCTGCCGACCAAAATACTCGCATATCGTTTAAAAATCTCTTTTGTTGCAAAATCCATCTTATATTTTCCTCTTCGTAGAGTGTTCCGAACTTTGATGCCGAAACAAAATACAAAGTTTTATTTTATCTTATCTAACGGTTTTTCAGCAAGATAAGTTTGTAAATACAAGTGTTTTATGTAGAGTTGTTACAAAGTCAGATGAGATAAATTTTATCTATCACTTTTCACCTATCACCTATCACTTATTCCGAAAAGTGTATGCTGTTGCCTCCGAAATAAGTGATAAGTGATGATAGGTCAAATTCGTTCCGTCTGACTTTTCAACCTGCTTACGTTTTATGTGTAATTTGAATGTAATAATTCGCGGTTTGAGTTAAAATTAAATTATGTTTCGCAGAGTTTATTTAGACAATTCAGCTACGACACCGATTGATAAAGAAGTTGTCGAAACGATGTTGCCGTTTTTGACCGAGAAATTCGGCAATGCTTCGAGCATTCATTTTTTCGGACAAGAAGCACGCGGCGCGATTGATAAAGCGCGTCATCAAGTTGCCGATTTGATCAATTCGCGTCCGAATGAAATCGTTTTTACTTCGGGCGGAACGGAAGCAAACAATCTTGCAATTCGTGGCTTAATGGAAGCCAACGACAAATACGGAAAGCACATTATCACGTCTGAAATCGAACATTCGGCGGTCAAAGAAGTTTGTGAAGATTTAGCAAAACGCGGATTTGAAGTTACATATTTGCCGGTTTATGAAAACGGAATCGTCAAAATCGAAGACGTAAAAAATGCGGTGCGCGAAGATACGATTTTAGTTTCGATTATGACTGCGAACAACGAAATCGGGACAATTCAGCCGGTCGAAGAAATCGGCAAATTTGTCCGCGAATTGCGCGAAAACGGCAAAAAGATTTGGTTTCACACGGACGCAGTGCAAGCGATTGGAAAAATTGCAGTTGATGTCGAAGAGATCGGTTGCGATTTGCTTTCTCTTTCAGCGCATAAAATCTACGCGCCGAAAGGCGTTGGCGCACTTTATGTTCGGCGCGGCGTGCGGCTTCACAAACAAAATATCGGTGGACATCAAGAACGCGAACGGCGCGGCGGCACGGAAAATGTTGCCTTTATTGCGGCTTTTGGAAAGGCTTGCGAACTCGCAAAGAAAAATCTAAAAGAATCTGCAGAAAATCTACGCTCATTGCGCGACAAATTTGAATCGGAAATCGCCGAAAAAGTCGAAGATTTGATTTTCAACGGTGAGCGCGAAAATCGTCTGCCAAATATTTCAAACATTTCGTTTCGCCAAATCGAAGGTGAAGGCTTGCTGATAAATCTTGATATGCAAGGAATTGCGGTTTCTACAGGTTCGGCGTGTTCGTCGGGTTCGCTCGAACCATCGCCCGTAATTCGCGCTTTGGGAAAAAACGATGAATTGGCACGCGGCGCAATTCGTTTCAGTTTTGGCAAGGAAAATTCGGCGGAAGATGTTGAATATCTGCTCGAAATCTTGCCGAAAGCCGTTGAAAATTTACGAAAACTTTCGCCGCAATTCGTCAAAAAAAATCATTTTGCGTAAAGCGATTTTTCCTGCTCCAATTCACTCAAAAGATTTTTATCCGCATCGCGCAAAGCATTTTCGTCTTTTAATTTTTGAATAATCGGAATTGCTTTATTGATAAACTCAAAGGCTTTTGCTTTGTCGCCTTTTTGAAAATGTGCTTCGGCAGAAAGTCTGTAAGCTACTGCTACATCATATTGATAAGTCGTTGTTTTTTTGTCGGCTTCGGCAATCGGAATCATAATTTCGACAACTTTTTGTAGAGAAATCAGAGCTTTTTCCGGCTGTTTGAGTTTTATTTCTGCGCGTGATTTTTCGGTTTCATAAACTGCCAAATTTCGTTTGTATTCAAGATTATCCGGCGTTTTTGCGCTCAATTTCGACATTACCGCAATCGCTTTTTCGGCTTGCTCAATCGTCTGCGGATATTTTTCGGAAAGACGAAATGCCCGCGCCAGATTAAAATGCGAAATTGCCAAATCATAAACCACAACGCCGTTTTCGGGTTCTTTTTCGAGCGCATTTTTCGGAAACTCGATTGTCGGTTGGCACGTTTCGACCGCTTTTTGTCCGTCATTTTTGTCAATATAAAGTTCGCATAACATCGAATTTGTCAGCCAAACACTTCGCTGAACACGAAAATCTGACGGAAACGCCCGCGCTAAATCTTTGTTAATTTCGATGGCTTGCTGAAAGCCGCGAATTCCGCCCTCATAATCGCCGATTGAACCTTTTGCCTTGCTCATAATTCGCAAAAGGCGCGTTTGTGTTTTTTTGAAATCTCCGTTTTCAGGTTCTTTTTGCCGTAAATTTTCGACGATTTTCAAGGCTTCTTCAAACAAAATAATGGCTTTATCGGTTTGCGAATTAAAAACCGGAATCGCACCGTAATCAATCAGCAAAATTGCCAAACGATTTTGAAATTCAACCGAATCTTTATTTTCTGTAACCAATTCGCGGCGCAGTTTCAAGCCTTTTTCAAACAGGTCTTCGGCTTCGGCAGTTTGGCTGTTGTTCCAAAGCGTCCGCGCCGTTGTGTAATAATTATTTGCAAGTTTTTCTTTCGCTTCCGTGTTTAACGGATTTGCCGCAAACACGGCTTCGCGCAATTTTCGCGCTTTGGCGTAACTGTCCAAACCTGCCTGAATATTTCCCAAACTCGAATTCGTCAATGCGCCTTGAACGTCGCCAATTTTTTCATAAGCGGTTGCAAGTTCGCTCTGCAATTCCAAATCTCCGGCGGCTTCGTTCGATAAACTGTCGAGGTATTGAAGCGCATTTGTCAAAATTTTTTCACGCGCTTTGAGTGAACCTTCGAGGTTTTCGATTTCGGGATAAACGTCGAAAATATAAGAGTTTGCGAGTTTGCGAACATCGGCAAAACGCTTTTCGGCTTTGGCGCGTTCGGCTTGTGCGACACGCGCTTGCCAAAGCGTCGCCAATACGCCGCCGAATATTGCCAACACAATCAAGGCTCCGGCAATTACCGAAAAACTGTTACGTTTGAAAAATTTTTCGGCGCGATAAGCAAGCGTATTCGGACGCGCCAAAACCGGCAAACCACGCTGATGCCGATGAATGTCTTCCGCCAGATTTTCCGCCGACGAATAACGTCTTTCGGGTTCTTTTCGCAACGCTTTAAGAACAATATTGTCCAAATCGCCGCTTAGCGATTTGGAATTTGGAATTTGGAATTGCGGATTTGTCTGGATTTTTTGCTTTTTCGTGTATTGCGGAAGCGGAATTGTTTCGCTTTTGGAATCCGAAATCCGAAATCCGAAATCCGAAATCACCGCCGAAGGCGCAGGCGGTTCGTTTTCGAGAACGGCTTTGTAGATTTCTTTTAAATTATCTTCTTTTGTTTCAAACGGACGATGTCCGCTCAAAAGTTCATATAAAATCACGCCGAGCGAATAAATATCGGTTGCCGTCGTAACGCTTTTCGATTGCAATTGTTCGGGCGAAGCGTAACTCGGTGTCATTACGCCAAGTTTTGTTACGGTCGCGGAATTTATTTGTTCAAATTCAGTGGAAAGAATTTTCGAGATACCGAAATCGAGCAATTTCGGAAGGCTTTCCTCATTAACCAAAATATTCGACGGCTTCAAATCGCGGTGAACAATCAAATTTCGATGCGCGAAATTTACTGCCGCGCAAACTTTGCGAAACAAATCGAGACGTTGATTCAAATCCAAGTTGTGTTTATTGCAAAAAACATCAATCGGCAAACCTTCGACATATTCCATCGCTAAAAACGGAACTTTGTCGTCGGTTGTTCCCGCGTCCAAAAGCCGTGCGATATTCGGATGTTCCAAAGATGCGAGAATTTCTTGTTCTTGCTGAAATCTGCGGCGAAGCGCGGACGTATTCAT
Organism: uncultured Blastocatellaceae bacterium; assembly: GCA_964548225.1. Taxonomy (GTDB): domain Bacteria; phylum Acidobacteriota; class Blastocatellia; order Pyrinomonadales; family Pyrinomonadaceae; genus CALMEH01. The sequence goes on from CAZJQP010000051.1 coordinate 19,808, forward strand.
TTCGCGTTTGAGAAGTTTGAGCGCAACTTTTTGTTCAAATTTCCCGTCGGCGCGTTCGGCGAGATAAACCGCGCCCATTCCGCCTTGTCCGAGTTCGCGGACAATTTTGTAATTGCCGATTTGTTGACCGATGAGCAAGTTTTCCGCATCTTCATCAAAAAATTCTTTTGAAAATTCGACCGCCGCCAAACGCATCGAATCTTCAGATTCTTCTTCAAATGCAAGCAGAGATTCAACTTCGGAGCGAATTTCATCATCAAATTTATTCAAAAAGTTCTTTCGTTCAGAAGTTTCAAGTTCTAAAGCATCATTCAAAACCTGTTTTATTATTTTCCAATTTTCCGCTTGCATATTGTTATTTTTAAGATAAAAATCCTCAATCTTAAAATGCGTAAAAAGTCGAAAAAGTCTGCCAAAATTATTTCCGATTCATCTCTCTGAAAAGCCATAGTTTTGCCGATTGCCATTCGCGTCCGACAGTTCTTTCCGAGATTTCAAGAGCTTCGGCGATTTCCGCATTGTTCATTCCGCCGAAAAAACGCATTTCGACGATTTTGGCTTGTTGCTCATCAAATTCGGCTAATCTGTCCAAAACTTCATTAATAATCAGAATTGAATCGGCACGTTGTTCGACGGGGATTTGCACGTCTTCGATTGAAAAGTGAATCGGATTACTGCCGCGTTTTTCTGCTGCGTGAAGCCTTGCGTGGTCAACCAAAATCTGCCGCATCAGACGCGAAGCAATGCCGAAAAAATGACTTCGATTTTGCCAATCAATGCCGGATTGCTCCGCGAGTTTCATAAACGCTTCGTGAACCAGCGCAGTCGGTTGAAGCGTGTGATTAGACCTTTCACGCGACATCAAAATTCGGGCTTGGCGTTTTAGTTCTTCATAAACAAAAGGCATCAGCCGTTCTTTTGCGTCTATTTCACCGTCGTTCCAATTTTGCAAAATTTGCGTAATTTCAGAAGTTGCTTTTTCGCTCATATATGTCTGAATGGCTTGGGCTTATTAGTTCGGATTTTAGAGCATTTTCCAATGAATTCAAAACTTTCGTAAAAATTTGTCCGTTTTTTTGAGATTTCTACGCATTAGATAAGCGAGCGGCATTTTCGCTTGTTACTAAAAGTTAGAGGAGAAATTTTATGTTAAAAAAATTATTTATTCAATTCGTCTTATTAACCACAGTTTCATTAATGCTGAACGTCGAAATGTTCGCGCAAACACGGATTCGGTTTGCCCGCGGACGAAGTTCAGCAACGATTTCGGGAACAATTCCGGCGAAATCAAATCGCTATTTCGTCGTTGGCGCACGGAGCGGTCAATATGCTTCTGTTACGCTCAATACTAATCGTTTGCAGGTTTTTGCTTCGGGAACACCTAAAGGCGAATCGGGCGGAACAAGTTTTGATACCGATTCGGGCGACAACGAATTCGGAATTTACAACCCGACAAATTCGGCAATAAGATACACAATGACCGTTTATATCAGGTGATTTCTAAAAATAGTTATAAAAAAAGGCGGCTTTTGTCGCCTTTTTTTGTTAATTTTTTGTCTGTATTTTTCAGCCATCTACACAAATATTAGTGCAATGAAAATCTCAGTCCGATTTAACGAAAAATCACGACAGCAAATTTACTTATTCTCTTCTTCATTGAGTAATAAATTTTTGTATAGCAAATATTTAGGATTTGTTTCACTTCGTTCGAAACTTCTTGCAATTAAACCTTCGGCGAAAGCCTTTTCAAAATCTTTTTTGATTCGCTTTTGTTCGGCAATTGCCTTTTGAATATCATTTTTAACCAATGAATTCCAATCGTTCGTAACTTCAATTTTTCTTATTATTTCGCCGGTTTCTGTATATTTTTCGCCGTTTGCCAAAGCCGTAACTTTTTCGCTTGTCAGATGCCATTCGGCAAAAAGTCGGTCGCTGTCGAGTCCGAGATTTCCGCTTTGTTCGTGCGAAGTCAAATAATCCGTGCCGTAAAAATTGGGCGCATAATGCCTAATGGTTGCGCCGAGTTTTTCGAGATTGAAAAATGCGTTTCGGGCTTGGACAGGCTGAAACGTCCATTTGATAAATTTCACGCCTTTTTCTAAAGACTTCTCTCTTTGCGCCCATTTTAATTTCGTGCCGATGCCGAAAGATTGAAATTCTTTTTTCACGGCGGTCATATGTGAATAAAATGCTTTTTCGCCGCGCAAAAAAGCCGGAACGGATAAGACAAAACCAATCATTTCGCCGCCCGAAAATGCCCCGAGAGTAAAACCGCCTGCATTTTTCGTTACGATAAAATGACGAACGGGCGAAATCTCGATTTCCGGCAATGCAAAAACTTCCCGCTGAAGTTGGACACATTCAGCAAGTTCTTCAATCGTCAGGCATTCGCGCAAAATTATTTCGGGTTTCATTTATTCTTCAAGCTCAAATCACACGAAAAAACCGCAAAAAACCTTAAAATAAAAGCTATCTCAAAAATTTTCCAATTGTTCAGAGTTCAAAATAAACCTTGCACTCCGAACGATTGGTATTCTTTTTGAGATAGCTTCCGATTATTTTCGCGTTTTTTCGGGTTTTTCGCGGATAAATCTTTCTTCAAATCTCAAATTCTTCAAACCAATCTTTTGAAACTTTCTCAATTTGTTTCGATTCTGTCAATTTTACGATATTGTTACAGAAATTTATCAACCGTAATCTGCCTTTTTCACGATATTTCGGCGGGATTTCTGTTTGAATTTGTCTGATTAGAGAATCCGCGTTGAAACCGATTTTGAACAGAACCATTTTTTCGGTGCGTGTATGTTTGAGAATCCAGTGCGTTTTACGAATCGAATTTTGCCCGCATTCGCCCCAGAAGGCGTAATCGTTTTTTGGGGAAAATGCGATTAAATCAGGCGTATAGCGCAAGCCGAGTTTGGTTTCAATTTCAAGTTCGGGAAATTCGCCCACAAACATTGCAAAACCTAAGGCTTTCATCAAAATATGTTCGTAACTTTCGCCTGTCCGTTGCCAGAGTCGCATTCTTTTTCCAGCCAGATTAAAATCGTGAAGCATTTTTTTATCGTAAATTTTTCTGCTCGAATAGTAAATTTTACTTAACTTTTTCCATTCCGATTTGTTATTATTAAATTAGCCGACGAGCGCATCGTTCCGGCTCCAGCGCAAATTCTTCCAAAATGACACCACAAAACAGTCTTGAAATAGAAGGTAATCTTTCCATTTTCCCGCTTGCCGAATTGTTAATTGAAATCGAACAAGCGGGGCTTGACGGTTCTTTGCGTTTTTCGCTTGATGAACGCAAAATTATTATCTATTTTCAAAACGGCAAGATTGTTTATGCAATTTCAAATGCCCGTGTCGCAAGGCTTTTCGATTTGCTTTTGCGCGAAAACAAAATTGATAAAACGACTCTCACTTCGATTGAAAATTTTACTAACGATTTTGAACTCGGCAAGGCTTTGGTTGAAAAAAATTTGTTTTCGCAAACAGAAATTGACGCGATTTTGTTAATTCAAATCGAAGAGATTTTGCGCGATTGTTTAACCTGGAAGTCGGGCAAATGGAATTTTAATCCATTGGCACGAATCCGCGAAGGTATCCGTTTCCAAATAAATACAACAAAAATTCTTGCTGATTATGCCCGAAGTTTGGCAGGAGAAGCGGTTTCTTTGCGTTTTCGCAGTTCGCAGGAAAAATTTTCCGCGAAAGATTTCCCGCACTCACAAATAAATCTCCAACCTCACGAAGCCTTTGTTTTTTCGAGATTTGAAGGCGAAGAATTAACCATTGAACAGATAAAAACCTTAAGCGGTTTGCCCGATGGAGCAACTTTTCAGACTCTTTATGTGCTTTGGCTCGGCGGTTGTGTAACGCGCCATGATTGGCATTCCGCGTTCAGCGAAGGACGAATCGCGTATATCAAAACAGCTTCGATTTCACTTAAACATAAAGCCTCCGCGATGCCCGAAAAGAACCCTGAACTGATAAAACCCGAAATCGAAGAAAAGCCGGTTGAACCGATTGCCGAAAAACCGCAAACTGTTGAAGAAAATGAGCTTACCCTTGAAGAATATCTGGCACAAAACGAATCCGCAACCAATCATTATGAGGTTTTAGGCGTTGATGTCAAAGCCGATTCGGAGGAAATTAAAAAAGCCTATTTCAAATTTGCAAAGCGTTTTCATCCTGATATTTATCATCGTTCGGTTGCGCCTGACATTCATCGAAAAATCCAAAACGCCTTTACAAAGCTCGCCGGAGCGCACGAAAATTTACGCGACAAGGATTTGCGCGAAATCTATGATTACAAGCTCCGCAAAGAAATCGCCCAAATGGAAGAACGCCGCGCCCGCGGAAAAACAGCCCTTGACCAAAACGATACTGTTAATAAAGAAGTGTTGGCAGAGGAACAATTCAACCAGGGTTATAATTTGTTTATGGATGAACTTTATGCCGAAGCCGTGCCGTTTCTTGCCCGTGCTGTGCATTTGGACAGCAAAAATGCCCGCTACCACGCATTTTTCGGCAAAATTCTTGCACAGGATCCGAGCCAACGCCACAAAGCTGAAGGAGAAATCCAAACAGCCATCAAACTCGATCCGACTAATGAACTTTACCGCATTATTTCGGCAGAGTTTTTTATTCAATATAATCTTATAAAACGAGCTGAAGGCGAACTCAAACGCCTTCTTGCAATTGCCCCCGACAACCGCGAGGCGCAAACCTTACTCGACAGTTTGCAGAATAAATAGTTAAATTAGTTTCTGGTTTCTAGTTTCCGGTTTCTAGTCAAAAATAACTACCGGAAACCGGAAACCTAAAACCGGAAACCTAAAAAAAATGGAAAATAATTTAGATTTGACGCAAGAATTTGATGCAAAACTTATTGAACTTGCGGCGCAGATTGATGAATTTGAAGGCTACGCGCATCCGCACGCATTGCGGATTGCACGATTGGCTGAGGCTTTGGCGCAAAAGTTTAATTTGGCTTCGCACGACAGATTTTCGCTTTCGCAAGCCGCGCTCGTTCACGACATTGGCGAAATGACGATGAACCGCGAATACATCCGCGCCAATCGGCTTTTGCGCGAGACGGAAAGACTCGATATGCAGCGGCACACCGTCATCGGCGAACAGGAAACCGCCAAACGCGGACTGCCCCGCGCCGTCCAGCTTCTCGTTCGCTGGCATCACGAATGGTGGAACGGCTGCGGTTATCCCGACGCGCTGGAAAACGAACAGATTCCGCTTGCCGCACGAATCTTGCGCGTTTGCGACACATATTCCGCGCTCACCGATTCGCGTCCATACAGCACGGCAATTTCGTCTTCGGAAGCGCGAAGATATTTGGTTGAATGGGCTGGAATCGAATTCGATCCGAAAGTCGTCAAAGTCTTTCTGACGCTTGAAAACTTAAAGGAAATGCGCTCTTACGCAGATAAGCCGGAAAATCAAGTGCCGAATTCATCAAATGTTGTCAGTCCGCAGTTTTTTTAACTCAAGTAGCAATTTCTTGAAGTAATTGAAAAGTTTCCTCAACTAACTGAGAAGTTTATTCAGGTGAGCGAGAAGTTTATTCAGGTGAGCGAGAAGTTTATTCAGATGAGCGAGAAGTTTATTTAGGTGAGCGAGAAGTTTATTTAGGTGAGCGAGAAGTTTCCTGAAGTCAATTTTCTTTTCATTGACTTCATTGAAAGGGGTTTTTATCGAAATATGTTGAATAGTAAATCAAATATACCAAAAAGTTGGCTGGCATTTGAACTCAATGTTTTGCGGCGTTTGAAGTTTGAATCGGCGATTCTGCCGTTTTGCGAAAACGCGAATGTCGGAATGTATCTCAAGCGTTGGAATTCGCGTGTTTTGGCAAATGATGCACTGCAAACCGGCTGGATAAAATCGGTCGCCGCAATTCAAAACAACGGCGAAAAATTGTCGGACGACGATGTTAATTCGGTTTTGGAAGACGCTTACGTTCCCCAATATCGTCTGCAAAATCCGAGTTTGCGAAATTGGTTTGGCGAAACCGATGCGTGGTGGTTTGATAACGTCCGAAACAATATCGAACGTCTGGCATCACCAACTTCAAAAGCGATTGCTTTGACGGTTGGAATGAGCGTCGGCGATTACGTTTTGTCGTTTGCCGAAGACACCCGCGAGTTTCGCCAGCCGCTCTCAACCGTTTATCGAAGGCTTTGGAGCGTGTTGCCCGAAACCTTTAATAATTCAAACAACAACGTCTGTCTAAACAAAAACGCTTACGATTTTATCGCCGAAAACTACGCCGACTTGATGTTTTTGCGGCTGCCTCAAGCGCATAATCAAACGCCGAAAACCCATCTCGGACGCACGGCTTGGCGCGAAGAATGGTTGCGCGGCGGCGACGATTTTTGGACGGATGTCGAACGCGCCGGAGCAAATCGTCTCGGCACGGCGGTTGAGACTAAATCGCAGTATTTACGGCTTTTGGAAGAAACTCTGATTACCGCCAAACACATCGGAACGTGGGCAATCGCGCACGTCGAGGACGGTTTTATCTCAACGCAGGAGATTGTCGAAACCATCGGACACACGCGCCGCGTTGACACGATATTTACAAAAGATTTCAGCGAATTAACCGGCACAAAAGCCGTGATTATCACAGCATAATTTGAGAAAAGAAAAAGAGGAGAAAGGGAGAAGAGGAGAAAAGTTTCTTCTTTTCTTCTTTCCTCTTCTTTTTTTCTGTCCACGAAACACACGAAATACACTAATTTTCGTGTGTTTCGTGCGTTTCGCGGATAATAAGTGTTAATGAATTTAGATTACGGACTATTGAATCAGGTCGGTTAAGAGTTAAACCGACCTGATTCGCCGTCAATCCGACCTGATTCGCCGTCAATCCGACTCAGATTGACAACAATCCGACCTGATTAGACAGCAATCCGACTCGGATTGACAACAATCCGACCTGATTTGACAGCAATCCGACTCGGATTGATAGCAATCCGACCTGATTTGTTGGCAATCCGAGTCGGTTAAACCCTTAATCGAGTCGGCTAAAAGCTAAATCAGCTTGGTTTAATCGCATATTTAGCATTTAATTACTCTAATCGGCAGTTTTGACTCGCAAATCATCGAGGTTAAACTTGGAAGCATCTTCCTTCTGCCGCAAAAACCAAACCGCGCCGGAACTTGCCGCCAGAAGTCCCGAAATTACGGTCAGCAGTTGCGCCGAGATAACGCCGAGCGAAATTCCGGCAATGTAACTCGAAAAGCTGAAAATCGTAATCTCCGCGCCTCTGTCCAAAGTCGTGATGCGTCCGCGAATATAGTCGGGCAAACTGCGTTGGAAAAGAGTTTCCTGCACTGCAAATTCCGCGCCGACAATCACCCGCGAAAGAATCATAAACACCGCCACAAGCCAGACGTTCGGCATCAAACCGCCAATCGCAAACAATACGCCGTGAACGAGCAAAGCCCAGCCGATAAATGATTTTTCGATGCCGCGCCGTTCGACAAGCGAGCCGACACGATGCGCGATAAACATTCCGATTGTTAAGCCGAGACCGTTTGCCGTCATCAAAAAAGCAACGACGAAATCTGCGCTCTGATTGGCATTAGCAAAAACTTTCGACGCTAAACCTTCAAACACCAAAAACGTCGCGCCGCCGCCCGTTGCCCAGATAATATTCATCAAAAGAATTGTCATCGCAAACCGATTGGCAAAAGTATAGTGCAATCCTTCCTTCAATTCGGTGAAAAACGATTCCTTCTCGCGCTGAACGGTTTCGGTTTCGCGCATTGCCTCGTCGGGAATCAGCCAAATCGAAACGGCAGACACGAAAAACGAGACGGCGTTGATGATAAACGCGACTTCATAACCGAAAAACGCCGCCGCCAAACCGCCGAGCGCAGAGCCGACAGCCATCAGCAAAAAGCGCGACGAAAGTATCAACGCAGTTCCCGAAAGCAATCCGTCTTTGCCCGAAATATTCGGCACGGCGGCATTCTTCGCGCCGTCAAAGAACGCCGAAGCCGACGATAAAAGTATCGAACCGACGTAGGCAATCCACAAATCCGACGGAGCTTTGACGAGCAGAAAGACCAACGCCAACGCGCCGCGCAAAATGTCCGTCCAAATCATCAACTGCCGCCGCGAAAACCTATCGGCAAAAGTTCCCGCAAACGGCATCAAAACCGCCCACGGCAAAGTTCGGCACAAAAGGAAAAATCCCGCCGCCTCCGGCGCGGCATTTGAAACCATTCGGATTAACCCGATTCCGGCAATATAGTTAAACCAATTTCCGAGTTCGCTAATTAACTGTCCCGCAAACAAATTGCGGAAATTGCGGTTGTTTTTTAATAATTCACCGTAAGATAAATTCATAAAGTTGTTCGTGGTTAGTTGTTCGTTGTTCGTTGCAAAGAAGGATTTAACAACTAACGACTAACCAAATCAAAAAGCCGCCAAGTTTTGCAACCTGACGGCTTAAACTTTTCAAAAGATAATAAATTTTATGTTTTCGCACGACGGTCGGCGCACATTACCGAAAGTTTCGGCACGAGCGTTTGAACCATCTGCGTAATTGTTGAAAATTCGTTTTTTATCATAAAATTCATCATCCGTTCCGCTTGAACGAGTTTTAATACTACACCTTTCAGCAAAATGCCGTCAAGAGTTTTTTTCAAGGTAGCAAAGTTTAATTTCCGCTAAAATTCGGGGCGCGTTTCTCGAAAAATGCGTGAACGCCTTCTTTGAAATCGTTGGCTTTGCCCGATTCGATTTGTAATTTATGTTCCAAATCGAGTTGTTCGGCGAGATTATTTGAAAAAGTTGCATTGAGCATCTGTTTGATTCTGCCGATTGAAGCCGTCGGCGCAAGCGACAGACGTTTTGCCAAATGCAAAGTTTGTTCGGCTAAATCTTCCGCCGGAACGACGCGGTTGATCATTCCGATTTGCGCGGCTTTTCCGGCTGAAATGCTTTCGCCCGTCATAAAAATTTCTGCCGCAAGTTTGTCGCCAATGGCGCGTGGCAAAAAAAACGAACCGCCGCAATCGGGCGACAAACCGATTTTGACAAATGCTTCATTAAAACTCGCATCTTCCGCCGCAAAAACAATATCGCAAGCCAGCGCAAAATTCGTTCCCGCGCCCGCACAAACGCCTTGCACGGAAGCGACAAACGGAATCGGCGTTTCACGAATCAATAAGATTACGTCGTGCAATGCCTTCAAAGGTTCTTCTAAAAACGCTTCGATTCTGCCTTCGCGCTGCCACATCGTTTGCATCTCGCGCAAATCGCCGCCCGAACAAAACGCACGCCCTTCGCCCGTTAAAATGACGGCTCGCGCTTTGTCTTCGATGGCTTGGCTGATTGCCGAAAACAAATCTTTGGTTAATTGAAGCGAAAGCGCATTCAACGCTTCGGGGCGATTAAAGGTAATCGTTGCGACATTTTCGGTTAATTCGTATTTTACGGTTTCAAATGACATAAATTTTATTGAGATGTTTCCGCACTAATTGCAATTCATAAACTGAAATTTATACGGCGCGAGTGCGCGATTTACTCGCTTGATGACATTCTTTACACAAAACAGACCGTCCGACTTTCGGTTGAAACGGCACTTGGTCGTGTTTGCCGCAATGGTCGCAGACGATTTCAAATCGTGTTGGTGCATTTTCACCCTGTGCGGCTTTTTTCGAGCGGCATTTGGCGCATCTCTGCGGCGGCATCATATTGCGCTGATAAAATGTTTGCTGTTCTTTCTCCGTGAAAAGAAAAATTTCTTTGCACTGCACACACGGAATTTCTATGTCCGGCATCTCAGTTTGCTCCTTCTCGCTAAAATTTGCGGGCGTTTTCTGTAAGTGTATCACAAAAGTCTAAGATTCAAGATTTAAGATTCAAGAAAAAGGTGGTTTTGAATCTTAAATCTTGAATCTTAAATCTTGCTTAGTTCTGCAACGTGATTTTTGACGGTTGCGCCCAAAGTTTCGAGATTGTAACCGCCTTCGAGTGCGGAAACAATGCGTCCTTTGCAAGTCTCGTCTGCCCATTGTTTGATTGTCCGCGTCAGTTGTTTAAAATCCTCGTCTTGCAAACGTAATTGTCCGAGCGGATCGGTCAGATGTGCGTCAAAACCGGCGGAAATTATTATCAAATCAGGCTTGAAATTTGAATTTATATCGCTGATTGCGCTTTCAAACATACGCTTTTGGTCGCTCGGTTTGGTGTGCGCTTTGACCGTTACATTCATCGTAAAATCTTTCCCGCGCCCGAAACCCGTTTCGCCGCGACTTCCAGTTCCCGGATACCACGGATATTGATGCATCGAAAAGAAAAACACGCTCGGATCATCATAAAAAATCCCTTGTGTGCCGTTGCCGTGATGCACGTCCCAATCAATAATCGCAACTCGTTCGATTTCCTTGTATTTGTTCTGTGCGTATCTTGCGGCAACAGCGACATTGTTGAAAAGACAAAATCCCATCGCCGTTTCCGCCGTCGCGTGATGTCCGGGCGGACGCACCGCGACAAACGCATTTTTCGCTTCACCGTTCATCACTGCATCAACTCCGCGACAAACTCCGCCCGCCGCATAAAGCGCAGCATCAAACGACTGCATCGAAATCACCGTATCCGCATCAAGCGAATCAAAACCATTTTCAAACGCACCTTCGACACGCTTGAAATGTTCCTTCGTATGCGCCGCTTGCACAATGCCTTGCGAAACCTGTTCGGGCGTAATTTCGAGCAATGAATTGTAAAAATCTTCGTCCGCTTTCAACGCTTTCATCACCGCTTCATAACGTCGCGGCGTTTCGGGATGACCAAATCCCGTGTCGTGTTTTTGATAAATCGGATGATGGATAATTGCTGTTTTCATAGGTTAATAATTTGCAAATATATATACCGGCTCTGCGGTCTGTTTCTCTATATTAAAAAGCTAATTCCGAAAAAGCCAAGAACACATACCTTTTTGATGATAGTTTTTCTTAATTTTTCTCGCCTTATTCAAACGGAACACAAATTTGCGTTCTCAAATTGATTAAGATTACGGAGAAATTGTTTTATGTTTACAAATCAAAGTTTTAGATACAAAGTGCTGGAATACGCGAAGACAGAGGTTAAATCACCCGCTCCGCTATCAGAAAAGAGAAAAAAATATTTAGACCTTGTAGATTTAGGTCCGAATGAAAATTATTGCGTTGCCTTCGTTTATTGGTGTTATGAGCAAACGGCTAAGTTCTTCGGAACTGTTAATCCTATGCTGAAAACAGGCAGGACTTCAAGTTTATACACATTTGCGGAAGATCATAATTTGTTTGTCGAACAGCCCGAAATCGGCGATATTTACATAAAATATAATAAAGGACACACAGCATTAATTCTGCATTCAAATCCCGCTTACAAAACGAAGAAAACAAGAACAATCGAGGGCAACACGGCTATTTACAAAGACTTGGACGGCGACGGCAAAAGAGACGATGAAGTTTGGGGATTGTTTGAAAGAAATAAAGACCTCAGCAAGGCTTTTTTTATAAGGCTTTAATTTAAGGCTCAAGACTTCGCGCTATTATTTTATTTATAGCGCGAAGTCAAACTTAAATAAAAGCAGTTTCGTGAAGCAATTCGCCTTTCGCAAATCTTTCAAAACTCAAACACGAAACGTCTAAAAACTTTGCGTTTCCGACCAAAATAATTTCGCTTAACGCCTTTCCCGTCGCGGGCGAGTGCATTACGCCGTGTCCCGAAAAACCGTTGGCGAAATATAAACCTTCGATTTCACAATCGCCCAAAATTGCGTGATGGTCAGGCGTATTTTCGTAAAGTCCGGCGCGGCATTTTTCTTTAATCACTTTAGTTTCAAACAAATACGGCGAGCGATGTTTGGCGCGTTGATAAACTTTTTCGATAAATGATTCGTCAAAATTCGTGTCAAAAGAGTTCGGTTCTTCAACATCAGGATAAGCAAAAAGGATTTCCGTGTTGTCCGAATTTGCCGACAAATCTAAAAAATCTCTTGCGGGACGGAAATGAAAACCGCTTCCGATGTCAATGACCATCGGCAAAGTTTCAGGCAAAGTTTTTTCGCTTCGCGCCCAAACGATTTGACGCTTTTGCGGCTCGACAGGCAAATCAATTCCGGCAGTTTTCGCCAGATTTTTCGCCCACGCGCCCGTTGCAAGAACGATTTTTTCACATTCGATTCTGCCGCGTGTTGTTTCGACGGCTTTGACTTTTCCGTTTTCGGTTTCAATTGAAAGAATTTTTGTATCAAATTCAATCTTCGCGCCGTTTTCCAACGCCTTCGACGTAAAACCGCGCATAATCGCCAAAGGATTGACAAAACCATCGTTTGCGCCGAAACTTCCGCCGACAATATCTTCGCAATTCAAAATCGGACAAATTTCTTTAATCTGTTTGCTGTCAACAACTTCGACATCTTTCACGCCTAACGATTTTTGTGTTTCGACGTTGCGTTTCAGATATTCAAACTGAGATTCATCAGTCGCAAAAAACAAATATCCGCGTGGTTCATAACCGCAATCAAATCCGCAATTTGCCAAAAAATCGAGCGAATAGAGCGACATTTTGATATTGATTTCTGTTTCAAATTGAGCGCGAACTCCGCCCGTTGCTTTGCCGGTCGAGCCGAAACCTTGTTGCGCTTCGCGTTCCAAAATCAAAACATCTTTCGCACCTCTTTCGGTTAAATGATACGCGATACTCGCGCCGACAACGCCCGCGCCGATGATGACAATTTCAGCTTTTTTCATACAATTTTTAGCCGCAGATGAACGCAGATGAACGCGAATTAAATCCAATAAATTCTTATCCGCGTTCATCTGCGTTCATCTGCGGCTAATTTTCATTCCGAATCAAAACCCGACGATTTCACAACAAATTCGGGAACTTTCGGCTCATCAGGCAAAATATTTTCCTTGCCTTTGTCCAAAGCCCAGCGATGAAGCCACGAAATTCCGTTGCGGCGGACAAAATTATCGGGCAATTTATAGGCTTCATCTTTCAATGCGTCTTCCAAGCTGACGAATTTATAACCGCGTTTTTTGAGCATTTTGGCGAGGTCATCAAAATAATCGGAATTGATAAAATTGGCGTGAAGAAGCAAAGTTTGTTTGATTTCGCGCCCGAAAATTTTGACCGATTGGCGTTCCCAATAATCAATTTTCGCTTCCATATACGGAACGTAAGCGTCGCCGATTTGCTTCATCAATTTTTTGTCTTTTTTGTCAAAAGCAAGGTCGTAAGCGCGTGAAAAAATGTAGTCGGCGTTGTCAATCGTAACGGGCGCAATCGTGTAATTATGCTCGCTCAAAAATTTGCCCAAATCATTTTTTATTTCCAAACTCAAACCTGTCCAAAGAAACGGATGACGAAAGAAACGCATCTGCAAACCTTTTGCTTGCAACAATTCCTTTGTAATAATTTCGCCTTTTAAGATTTCTTCCTTATATTTTTCGAGCGGAACATTGGCGATATTGACGTGCGAAAAAGTATGATTTCCAAGCTCCAATCCGGCATTGAGCCAAGCTCGCAAAAGGTCAATCTGCGCCTCGTCGCGCTTGTCGCCGTTGTAGAGTTTATTTTCGTTGACAAACCCGATTGCCGAAGCTTTGGCTTTCGTAATATGCGCGAGCAATTTGCGCGTGATTTGCTGACGATTTTTCAAAGCCGAGCGCGTCGAAACAACCGGCAAATCGTCAATCGTTACCGCAATAAAACGCTCTATTTTCTGCGCTTGAATGACCGAAACAAAAACGCTAATCAGCAACAAAATTTTTAAGAACTTCATATTTTTTCGTTTATTTCGCAGGCAAAAATTATTTCGCAAAAACCTGCGAAAAATCCGCGAAAGATTTGAATTCGAGCGCGTTTCCGCTTGGGTCGAGGAAAAACATCGTAGATTGTTCGCCGACTTCGCCTTTGAAGCGTGTTTTCGGTTCGATGACAAATTGAACGCCTTTGCTTTTAAGTCTTTCGGCAAGTTTTTCAAACTCGTCCGGCGACAAAACAATCCCGAAATGCGGCACGGGAACGTGGTCAGCGTCAACGTGATTAGTTGTTTTCGCGCCCGCGTTTTCCGCCAAATGTGCGACAATTTGATGCCCGAAAAGATTGAAATCAATCCAACATTCCGAACTTCTGCCCTCTTCGCAACCCAAAATTTCGCCGTAAAATTTCCGTGATTCTTCTAAATTTTTTACAGGAAACGCCAAATGAAATAAATTTTTCATAGTTTAATTCTAAAAGTAAATAAGTTTAAAATTTCTTCGAGCAAAAATGGTTCAGTTTGAAAAAGTATTTGTGTTTGATTATTTTCCTAAAACTTTCGTATCATTCGATTAAATTCTATGATTGAAAACGTCGAAAAATTCATCGCCGAAGTCGTCCGAAGTTTGCAGAAAGAAACTTTTGTCAAAATGACTTTAGGTAATTATAAAGGCACGGACGAACATCTGCAAAAACTTCTCGTGCGGCTCATCGAAACGCGCCGTGGGCAAAGGCTTTTTTTCCTTTACAAATACGACACACGCGACACGGCAAAGAATTTCGATTTTGCGGAAGGCGGGAAAATTTTAAGCAAAATTTTGGGTTCTGAATTTTTTAGCGGACATCTTTTCACGACCGAAAACGATTTCCAACTCGACATTGGCAAAAAAGGAAAATCGCGCTTAAATGTTGCAAAAGCAACATTTAAGGCAAAACCGAATCTCACGCACGACCGCGAAAAGAAAGTTCAAGTCAATCGAAACGCTTTTTATCTGAAAGCTCTCGGCATCACGACTGACGCGGGCGAAATCCGCGATAAACAACATGACAAATGGCGGCAAATCAATAAATTTGTCGAAACTTTGGCAAATCTTTTCGATAAATCGAATCTGAAAGACCGCAAAGAATTAAAAATCGTTGATATGGGTTCGGGCAAAGGTTATCTGACGTTTGCCGCTTACGATTTTTTCAAAAACATTCGAGATTTGGACGTTAAAATCATCGGCGTTGACACCAAATCGGAACTTATTGAACTTTGCAATGATATTGCTAAAGCATCTGAATTTAACGATTTACAGTTTGTTCACGGTTGGATTGGCGACTACGAAATCGAAGACGTGAACATTCTTATCGCGCTTCACGCTTGCAATACGGCGACCGACGACGCGATTTTCAAAGGCATCAAAGCAAATGCCGATTTAATTGTCGTCGCGCCGTGCTGTCATCAAGAAATCCGTCCACAAATGAAATCGCCCGAAATGTTTTCCAACGTCCTAAAACACGGCATAATGCTCGAACGCGAAGCCGAACTTATTACCGACGGCTTGCGCTCTCTGCTTTTAGAAAAATCGGGCTATTCAACCAGAATTTTCGAGTTTATCGCCACCGAACACACGCCGAAAAACAATATGATCGTCGGCACAAAGCAAAGTAAAAATGATGACTCGGAAAAATTTGCAGAACAAATAAAATCAATCAAAGATTTTTATGCAATTAAAGAACAAAGGTTGGAAAATCTGTTGAGTGCTTTTGAAATTACAAAATATGCCAAGCATTAGAATTCAAGACAAAAAGCAACGAAACAGCGAAAGATTTTTAAGTTTCGACTTAAAAGATATTCTTGCAGTGATTGGCGAACCAATTCTTAAATCCAAGTGGCGTTGCACGAAATTTTGGTGCATTACAGTAATTGACGGTGAACCGATGTCATTTCGTGATAAAAGACTCAAACTTTCGGGCGAAGAACTTACAGATTTTGCCTCAAAAGCCGCACAAGTAATTGACGGACGATTTGAAGCAAAAACAGAAGGCGCGGCGAAAAATCCTTGGCTTGTCATTGTTGCTTTCGACAGCACTTTTTACGAAGTTTGGTCTTCAAAATCTTGGGTAATAGAAAAACTGATAGTTCGTTTTGACGATGTGATTGATATTTCGGGCGAGCTAACAGAGCCTGTCGGATAACAATTTCGATGAATCAAAAGATTTTTACGGAATAAAGAAGCAAAGATTTGGAAAACTTACCAAAGTCATAAATGTATGAAAAAATTTCGTGGTGAAATGTTAATAAGTTTTAGTTATTCTGAACATCTAGGACCAAGATTTGACAGTGCAGGTGTTTCTTTAAGAATGACAACTGCTGACATTTACGAATTTATAAATGCGGTTAAATGGATTGATTATAATTTTGGTGATGTAGTAGAAAAAGGAGTCAGAGATGGATTAACCGAAATTGGTTACAATCCTGATTTGGGAATTCGTGTTGTTTTGGAAAAAATTGAATATGATTTTGTTTATTCATCTGAACATTCTTTTTATGTTGCCGCAAAATGTGCTGTTATGACGCGAGATATTCTTAGAGCGTGTTATGAACTTTAAGTCATAATTTCGGCAAATCTTTTCAACATTAAGATGGCGAATGCGAGAAAATGCAGTCCGCGTAAAGTTTCTGGCAAGCGTTCATAATCTCGTGCCAGTCGGCGAAACCGCGCTGCCCAGCCGAAACTGCGCTCAACCACCCAACGGCGCGGTAACAGCACAAAACCCTTTTTCGCTTCCGGTGAGGGTGTAAAAAAAACTGTGTAAATGGCAGAAATGAACATTTATTTTAATGGA
>CAZJQP010000052.1:0-35205 GCA_964548225.1 uncultured Blastocatellaceae bacterium
ATGAAACCGGCAGAAATCAACCAGTTGCTTGCCGCGACGGTATTATTATTGCCGGATAAGCAACCCAAAATTAAACTACTGATTTAACAAAATAAATCTCCCGCAAACAGTCTTTCGGAAAATCCGAAAGACTGTTTCACTTTAAAGTTTCGAAAAATTAAAATCCGCCACTTACTCATCTTTTAACAATTTTGTCGTGCTTTCGCTGACGCTTGTCGGCGTTAAATCGTTTGTATCACGCCAACTTCCCTGCATTGGTGGAACGTAGCTCGAAGCCGGAACGGATTGCGAAGGCGGAAGAGCGTTGGTTTGCGGATTTTTATTTAGTAATTTTTGTGCGGTTTGAAAGGCATTTTCTTCCAGAGTTTTATCCGCCGGATTGCTTGATTCAAACAATGCGTAAATCATCCGCAAAATGCCGCCGAGAAAAAATATAACTGCAAACAACGCGACAATTTCATCGGGAAAACGAAACAATTCTTGAAAAATTGCCATTATCGGAACAATCAAAATGCCTAAAAGAAACATTCCTGCGCCTTGTTTCAAACCTCTTCGGCGCGGAGACACCTTTTTTTCAGTATTCGGCTCTAGCTGTTGCGGAACGCCGCCTTGAAAAACAATTTCGGCAATTCCGGTCATCAAAAATCCGCAACGCGAACAAAACCTTGTTTCGTTAGAAATCTGTTCCTGACTACATCTGGGGCAATAAACTTTCATTATGTTATTCGTCTTTCTGCAATAATTTCGTCGTGTTTTCGGTTACGCTGTGCGGCACGAGTTCGCCCGTGTCGGGGGCTTTCCAAGCACCTGCCATCGGTTGATTATAGCTCGAAACCGGCTGACTCATTTGAGGCGGCAATGCCGTGTAGACTTGTTGTCCGCTAAAAAATTGCGGTGCGAAATTATCGGTTTGATTTTGAAATGGTTTTGGTTCATTTTTCAAAAACAGAAACGACAACGCCGTCAAAAAAAGTCCGCCGCAAAAACCGATGATTGACAATCCGGCAACAACTCCACCCGGAGCTTTCGTAATTGCCGCCAATGGAACTAAAATAAACGTAATTAACAAAAACCACAACAGAGAAATTTTTAAGCCCATATTGCGCGTCAGCCATTTTTTATCTTTGCCCAAATCGGCTAATTGCGGCAAAAAACCACCGTGCGAGAGGATTTCCGAAATAAGTCCAAGCGGAAATCCGCAACGCGAACAAAATTTTATTTCCTCTGAAACCTGTTCTTGACCACAACGCGGACAGTGCATTTTATATCTCCAAAAGTTGAAAAATTGCTAAGTCTTTAAGCCAAACGTAATTTTACTTTAAAAAGTTCTCTCAGAACAGTCTGCATTAACTTACTTTTTGGCGTTATGACCTTAGAATTTTGAAAATAGAAAGGGCGCGACCTTGAAAATTTTCGGCGCGGGCAAGTGTTTCAAGTAAAATTTGGGCAATTGGTTTTAATTTTTCGGGTGCGGGCATTTCTTTTTTCAAATCTTCGTCCGATTGAAAAAAAGCAAAACCACGCTGACGAGTTTCTTCAACCTCATTTAGATATTCCAAGATTAATTCGTTTGTCGAAAGTTTTTCGGGCAATGTCCATTCAAACGGATCGTCCCAAAGCCTTGTCATAATACCGCCGAAAGTTTGTTCGACCGCGCCGGCAGAACGCAAAACATATTCCCCGCAAGAGTTCACGGGAAAGAGGGCATTGGTTTCAAACGGTTGCCAATATAATTTTTCCGGCGGAATTTTCTTTACAAACAAAACAGTATTTTCGTGCAAAAGCGCAAATTGACGGTCAAACAAATTAATTAAAGTTTTCATAAAAAATCGGCGGACAAACAAGATTTTAACTTGCCTGTCCGCCGGATGTCATTTTCACAAAAAATTATTTATCGGCAAATCTTCGATCTGATTCTCTCATTCCCAACCCGTAATTTTTGCCGTTGTAATTTACGCCGTCTTGAATTCTGCCTTTTACGCCGAGTTTTGAACCTTTTGCCGGAACTGTGTTTTCGGTTACGACCCAAATCGAACCTGTTCCGTCGTCAACTTTATAAACGCCGCCGCGATAATTCGTTCCCGGAATCGAAATGCCGTAACTTTCTTTAACTGTTCCGGCAATGGCAACTTCTTTGCCGCTAAATTTTGACGGATTTGCCTGAATGTCGGCAATCGCCACACGCTTCGGACACGCCGTCAAAAGTCCAACGCACAAAACAACTCCCAATACAAATACTTTCGTAATGCTTTTCATCAGTTCTCCTTTTTTTGTCTTGAAAATTTGGGGAAAGACTTTCGTAACTGCTTTAAAGATTCAATTTGGTGAAAAAAGTTTGCAATCTTTTTTAATTTTCATTCATCGGATTGTTTCAAATTCGAGGCTTTGCTATTATTCAAAATATTTTAGATTTCTTAAGGAGCTTAATTTCAATAATAATGAAAAAAATTTTATTTACGTTCTGTTTGCTTGTTTCTTTTGCACTTTTGAGTTTGTCGGCAGTCGCTCAAAAAGTTGAAACCGAAGGCGAGCTTTTTCAAAAAATTTCCAAATTAACACAAACCAAAAAAGCCGATGATCAAGAAAAGGCTTATAAATTAAGTAAAACATATCTTGAAAGATTCGGTAAAGACGATTCCGAAAATGTCAAAAAGATAAAAGCTTTCATCGAAAATCACGAAATTGCCAAGTTGGGCAAATTAATTGATGACGGCAAAACCGGTGAAGCATTTGCTTTCGGAAAGGAAATCTTGGCAACCAATCCCGAAAATGTTGTGGTTACGATGGAGCTTGCGCTTGCCGGACTTCAAGCCTCGGAAAAGAAAAAAGATAAATCTTTCGGGAAAGATTCGGTCATCTATGCTAAAACGACTTTGAGGTTATTCGACGAAAACAAAGCACCGAAATCATTTGAGCCGTTCACCGACCGAAATGAAGCAACCGCAACAATGTATTATATTGTCGGACTTTTTTCGGTTGATGATAATTTGCCCGAAGCCGCTCATAGTTTCTATAAATCCGTGCAGTATGAATCAAAAATTAAAAACGTTTCATTGCCCTATTACTACATTGCCTTGAATTACCACAAAATGTATGAAAAATTGTCGGAAGAATTCGAGAAAAAATATGCCAATAAAACAACTGCCGATAAAGAAGCCGCCGCGGCTAATGAAAGACTGGGCAAACTCCTCAATTTAATGATGGACGCATATGCGAGAGCCGCAAAAATTGCCGAAGCGCAAAAACTCGAAGAAGCGGCAAACTGGAAATCTGTTTTTACACAGATTTATAAAGGCGTTAATCAAACCGAAACGGGAATGAACGAATATTACGACAAAATTTTGTCGCAACCTTTAGCCGATCCAAGCACATTTTAATTTGCGATTTGCGATTAATGAATACAAGTCCGCTTGAAAAATTTTCTTTTACGTCGAGCATTGCCGCCGCCGTGTGGCAGCCGAAAACAAAACCTGATGCTTTCGAGTGGTGGTATTTCGATGCGTTATCGGACAATGGGCGCGATGCGGTAGTGGTTATTTTTCTCGATAACTTCGTCTTTTCGCCACGCTACAATTCTAAAAAAACTCGGCGAGAAAATAAAAAACTCGGTGATAATTTTAAGGATTTCAGCAAATTTCCGGCAATTGCTTTTATTTATTACCGCGACGGCAAGCCGCTTTATCGCAGTATTAACGAATATTTCAATAATGAATTTTCGGCAGATGAAAACGCGCCCGCGTGTCGCATCGGTAAAAGCAATTTTCAACTTGAGTCTGCGCCTTACGGTTCGGGTTTTTTGCTTTCGATTGAAAGCAAACTGCCGCGCGGTAAGTCATTGAAGGCGAATTTTGAATGGCTTTCGATTGAAGGTGATTTTTTGCCCGACAAACTCCGAAGTTCCAATGAAGCGCATCATTGGAACTTGGTTTCTTCACGTTCGGACGTTACGGGAAGCATCAAAATCGAGGACAAACGCGGAAAACTCGTTGACACCGTAAATTTTCGCGGCACAGGTTATCACGACCATAACCACGATACACGCTGGTTGCCGAAAACGGTTAAAGATTGGCAATGGGGACGCGCACATTTCAACGATTCGAGCGCAATTTTCTACCGTTATCACGAATTAAACGAACCCGAAGCCGTAACCAAACTCTTTATCGTGCGCGACGGCGAGCTTCGCGTGCGCGACGCGAAATATGAAGAGCAAAACTTAACGCGAAACGTCTTTGGCATCAAATATCCGAAGCGCATTCGTTTTCAAACCGACGACAACATCAGCCTGCGCGTCAAACAAACAAAGGTCATTGACCAAAGTTTCTTTTATCTGCGCTTTCTTTCGGAGATAACGCTCACGCTTCGGGACGGAAAACCGCGCAAGACAATCGGAATCACCGAAACCTTAAACCCGAAAGCGTTAAAATATCGTTTTCTCGATTGGCTTGTGAATATGCGAATCGGCAGAAGAGGCAAAGGCGCGTTTCTTCGCTAATGAGAAGGGGAGAAAGGGAGAAAAGGAGAAGGGGAGAAAATTGAATTTGTGCAAAATTCTCCTTTTCTCCTCTTCTCCTTTTCTTCTCTTCTGCATTTTACTTGTTAGTCAGCTTAACCGCCGTGCCGTAAGCCAGAACTTCCGTTGCACCTTGCGAGAATTCGGTGGCATCGTAGCGAAAACCGATGATTGCGTCTGCATCTATGGCTTGCGCGTGAGCGAGCATACGGTTAAAGGCTTCTTGTCTTGCGGCTTCGCAGACTTGCGACCATTCTTCGATGTTGCCGCCGCCGATTGCCTTAAAGCTCCCGACGATACCGCGTCCGATTCCTGTTGCTCTGACGACGATTCCGCGCACAACTCCCAAATATTGGACGATTTTTCCCATTTCCACTTCGTTTCCTGTTGTTACAATCATTGCTGAAATCTCCTTTTTTCATTGTATTTTAACGGTTTCTATTCATAACGCAAAGCCTCAATCGGATTCAAGCGACTTGCGCGAAACGCGGGCAGAACTCCGGCGATGAAAGCGATAAAACAAATCAGCAACATTATGGAAAACAACGAGAAAGGCTTAAATGCTACGAGATTAAAACCTTCAAATGATTCGAGAAAATATTTTGATGCGTAGGAATTCCCGATACTGCCGACCAGAATCGCGCCGGCAATGCCTAAGAATGCGCCCCAAAAGCCAATCAAAATAGATTCCAACGAGAAAAGAAAGAAAACTCGCCCGCGTCCCATTCCCAAAGCCTTTTGGAGTCCGATTTCCTTCGTGCGTTCCATTACGGCAATGACCAAAGTATTAATTATGCCGAAAGAAGCCGCAAGCAAAGCGATAAAAGCGAAAAGATTCAACCCGATTTGGAAAATTCCGATGGCATCGTAGGTGCGTTTGGACTGATCGGCGAAGGTATCCGAATAGAAACCTTTCTCTTCCAACTTACGTTTTACTTCTTCCAACTTCTTCGCATCGGTTGTATTAAGCTGAAACGAGAAGTTTGTTAATTTATTGTAATTCGGCGAATCCTTCTGCTGTGCGTCATAGATTTCCTTTTCGACATTCGGGCTGACGTTTGAAAAAAGCGAAGCCATCAAACCTTTAGTTGCCACGCCGACAATCTTTAGCTGTCTGGTCTGCATCGTCGCCGGATTTCCGGCTTTGTAGCCAAGAGTTATCTCTTTGCCGATAAGACTTTGAAAGTCGGGATTCATCGCTTTGGCAATGCCGTATTGAAGGATAATTTGATTATCATCAGTTATCTGCCCACCGGCTTCGACCTTCTGCACGACTCCACGGCCGACGGCGTTAATCTGATTTTTGTATTTCTTTCCGCCCTCAAGCGAAATATATTCGGTTTGAATAAAATAATTCGGCGAAACACTCTTAACTTCGGGAAATTCAGCCGCGAGCTTTTCGATTTGTTCGGGAGTTACGATAACCGAATTCGGGTCAAGCACCGCTTCTTTTTCGTTTTGCTCAACATATTCGACAACCTCGCCACCGGCTTTATCTTTCGGCATTTCAAACTTACGGCGGATAAATAATATGTCATTGCCTTCAAAATTCTTGACTTGTTTTTCGATATAATCCTTCATTCCATCGCCCAAACCGTTAGTCAACGTCAAAGTAAAAGCACCGACAAAGATTGCCAAGACAGTCAACAAAGTTCTCAGCTTATTCCGAAAAAGATTGCGGTTAGCAGTTATAATTAAGTCTTTCAGTTTCATAAAATTTGATTCAAAATTTAGGGGTTAGAAATTAGGAATTAGGGTTTAGGGTTTAGGATTCAAAGTTTTAGTTTTAACCTCTAAACCCTAAACCCTAAACTCTAAACCCTAAACTCTAAATTATCTCCCCGTCCTTTAATTCAATCTTCCGCCGGCATTTGCTTGCCAAATCTTCATCGTGAGTAACGATGACGACGGCAATGCCGTGTTCGCGGTTGAGTCGGAAGAGCGTGTCTTCGACCATTGCGCCCGTAACCGAATCGAGATTTCCGGTCGGTTCATCGGCAAAGATGACTTTCGGTTCACTTGCTAAGGCTCGCGCAATGCAAACTCTTTGCTTTTCGCCGCCGGAAAGGTCTTTCGCCTGTTTTCGCGCCTTGTCCTCAAGCCCGACTGCCCGCAAATATTCCATTGCTTTCTCGCGCCGCGCAGAAGAAGAAAGCCCGCGAATCTTTAACGGCAAGATGACGTTTTCAAGCACGGAATCTCTGCCGTTAAGGAAGAATTGCTGAAAGATAAACCCGAAAGTTTCATTGCGAAATTTGTTCATCCGCGATTGAGAAAACGTCGTGATGTCTTCGCCGTCGAAAGTTATCTTTCCGCGAGTCGGTGAATCAAGACACGCAAGAAGATGCATCAAAGTTGATTTCCCGCTTCCCGATTTTCCGACAATCGCCAAGCAATCATTTTCCGAAATCTCGACGCTTACGCCGTTCAAAGCGCAATATTCGTCGCTTCCCGTCTTATAAGTTTTAGTTAATTCGATGGCTCTTAACATAAATTTCACCGGCAGTTCTTACGTCGTCGTTTTTCAAAATGTTTCCGCAAAATAAATTTCCCACACGAAAAAAAAGTTGTAGCAATCTTTGGCGAAGTGTGCTAAGATGAATTCATAACTTAGGAAAGGAAGGAAAAAATTTATGTTGTGTTGGCACTGTGATAAGGAATTAAAGTTGGATTTTACGACCGAAAATTTTGAAAAGTATTATCATTGCGAGATTTGCGAGAAATGGTATGAGATGAGCAAGGAACGTGCGAAAATAAACGGCGCAGTTCCGATTAAATTTGTCGAACTCGATGCGCGTCCGCAGATTCCGAATGTTTCAAGCACGGCTTATGCTTGAACAACCTTTGGTTTGAAATTTTAACTTTCAAAGCCGCCTGAATTGATTCGGGTGGCTTTTTTATTTTTCACCACAAAGACACAAAGAACACAAAGTTTTTTTCTTAAATTATCTTTGTGTTCTTTGTGTCTTTGTGGTGAAAATCTTCCAGCCAATCAATCAAATCGCTCATTTTCTCGATTCGTGCAAAATCTTTGCCTTCGAGTTCTTCATCCGAAACGGCTTCGTGAAACCATTCGGTTTCATACGGCACAAACACGGCTCGTGCGCCGATTTCCAAGACAGGTAGTATGTCCGACCGAAGCGAATTTCCAACCATTACGAATTCATCCGCGCTGATTCCGTGTCGTTTCAAAACGTATTTATATGTTTTTGCGTTCTTGTTCGGGACAATCTCGAACGCCTTGAAATATGCGCCGAGTCCGCTGCGGGCAAGTTTGGTCTCTTGGTCGAGAAGGTCGCCTTTTGTGATGAGAATGATGTTGTATTCTTTCGATAATTCTTCAATCGTTTCTTTTACGCCTTCCAAAACATCTATCGGCGAAGCAATCATCTCTTTGGCAAAACCGATGATTTCTTTAATTTTGTCGCCCGTAATTCTGCCTTCCGTCAGTTCGCAAGCAGTTTCAATCATCGAAAGCGTAAAGCCTTTGATGCCGTAACCGAAATGCTGAATGTTCTTTGTTTCGGTCTGGTCGAGATGTCGTTCGATGTATTTGAAATCGTGGTATTCCGCCAACAAATTAGCGAATTTCTCCTTCGTCGAAATAAAAATCCGCTCCGTGTGCCAAAGCGTGTCGTCTGCGTCAAATGCGATGGTCGTTATCATTCGTTTTTTAGAATATCAAAAGGAAAGCGCGATGGCTCAACCGGCGGAAATTCAATGTTGTCGTAAATATCTGCAACCGAAATTTCACAATTTAACGAACTCAAAAAGATTTTATCGTCTAAAGAGTTAAACTCGCGTTGCAACCAACCATAATCATTTTGTTTTGTGTAGAGAACAACGTGCGGTCGGTCTTGAGTTATCAACAAATATTCCGTGAAACTCTCGATTGATTTGTAATAAGTGAATTTATAGCTCAAATCAAAGGCTTCCGTCGAAGGAGAAAGAACTTCGACAATCAGCGATGGATTGATTAAAACTTGCAGTCCGTAAAAATCTTCGTAAATAGGCTGTCCGCACAAAGCCGTTACGTCAGGATAACGATAAGGCTGGTAACTCGGAACTTTGACGCGCAAATTCGGACCAAAAACACGACATCCGCGCCCGCGCAACGCAATTTTTAACGCCGTTATCAAATTTGCCGAAACTTCTTCGTGATTAGGCGAAGCACCTGCCATTGACCAGACGTTACCCTCAAAATATTCCAAGCGTTCTTCGCTCGATTTTTCGAGTTCGGCGTATTCTTCCAAAGTATATTCAGATTTGACAGCAAGATTTTGCATAAATTTCAAATCAATTAAACCACGAAATCACACGAAATTGCACGAATTTAAAACGAGTTTTCGTGCTGCTTCGTGCAATTTCGCGGTTTCTTTTTCGCAAAATTAATTACTCAAAAGCTGGCGCAAAACATACGGCAAAATGCCGCCGGATTTGTAGTATTCAACCTCAATCGGCGTGTCAATCCGCAAGGTCAAAGCGACTTCTTCACTTGTTCCATCGGCGCGGTTGATGGTCAATGTTACGTCTTGACGCGGTTTGACTTCTGCGCCTTCGAGTCCTGACAACGAGAATGTTTCGCTTCCGTCGAGATTCAATGAACTTGCGTTTTGTCCGTCTTTGAACTGCAACGGAAGAACGCCCATTCCAACCAAGTTTGAACGATGAATGCGTTCAAACGATTGGACGATGACGGCGGAAACGCCCATCAACCGTGTGCCTTTCGCCGCCCAATCTCGTGAACTTCCCGTGCCGTATTCCGTGCCGCCGAAAATCACCGTCGGTGTGTTTTCCGATTTATATTTCATCGCCGCATCGTAAATTGACATTTGCTCGCCGTCGGGCTGATGCTTCGTAAAACCGCCTTCGACGGGCGCGACCATCAGATTTTTAATTCGAACATTTGCAAACGTCCCGCGCAACATCACGCGGTCGTTTCCGCGACGCGAACCGTAAGAATTGAAATCTTCGACGGGAACGCCCAACTCTTGCAAATAAATTCCGGCAGGCGAACTCGGCTTAATCGCTCCGGCGGGCGAAATGTGGTCGGTCGTAACCGAATCGCCGAAAATTGCCAATGCCCGTGCGCCGTTGACATCTGAAAATGCGCCGCTTTCCATTCCGAAATCATCGAAATACGGCGGTTCTTGAATGTATGTCGAATCTCTGTCCCATTCATAAACTTGCCCGATGCTCGAAGGAATTTCGTTCCAAAGCGGATTTTCTTCGGCAAATTCGGTGTAAAGTTTTTTGTAGGTTTCAGGATCAAACGCCGCTTGCAGTTGTTCCTGAACTTCATCGAGCGAAGCCCAGATGTCTTTCAAAAATACGTCATTTCCCTCTTGGTCTTTGCCAATCGGATGCAAATAAACGTCCTTGATAACCGTTCCCGCAAGCGCGTAAGCCACAACCAAAGGCGGCGACATCAGAAAATTAGCTTTGACGTTTTGATGAACTCGCGCCTCGAAATTACGATTTCCCGACAAAACCGAAGCCGCGATAATATCGTTTTCAACAATTTCTTCTTCGATTCCCGCATCGAGCGGACCCGAATTACCGATACAAGTCGTGCAACCGTAACCAACGAGATTAAATCCGACTTCATCGAGATATTTCTGCAAACCCGTTTTATTCAAATATTCGGTAACGACACGCGAACCGGGCGCGAGCGAAGTTTTGACGTAAGGCGGAACTTTCAAACCTTTTTCCACCGCTTTTTTCGCCACAATTCCGGCGGCAATCATCACAGCCGGATTCGATGTGTTTGTGCAAGAAGTTATCGCCGCAATCAAAACGTCGCCGTGTCCGACGGTTACGTTTTGTGTCGGCGTTACTTCGTCCAAATCGTGAACGCGGTCGGGTGTCGGGCGGTTGTTCATCATCTCAATTTCGGTTTTCGGATTCGTGTTGTCGGGCGTAACCGAATCGTGAATTGATTCGGGAATTGAGTTTGATTTTTGTTCGCCCCCGCCGATTGCTACGCCTGAATTTTTCGCGCCCATCGTCGTCAAAAAGCGTTTTTCGAGGTCGTCTTTGTTCTTGCCGTAACCGCCGTCTGCCGCAGGTTTTGAAAATAATTCGATAAATCTGTCGTCCAAAGCTGAAAGCTCGATTCTGTCTTGCGGACGTTTCGGTCCCGCAACGGCGGGCGTGATTTTTGCTAAATCGAGATTTAATGAAGTCGTATAATCAACATCGCCGTCTTGCGGAATGCCGAACATATTTTGCGCCGTGTAATAATTGCGAATCGTTTCAATCTGCGCTTCATCGCGTCCCGTGGCGCGGAAATAATCTAAGGTTTTTTCGTCCGTGCCGAAAAATCCCATCGTCGCGCCATATTCGGGAGCCATATTTGCAATCGTCGCACGGTCGGTCGCGGTTAAAGCGGTTGCGCCTTCGCCGTAAAATTCGACGAATTTCCCGACAACTCCGGCTTTTCGAAGCATTTCGGTAATTCGCAAAACCAAATCCGTCGCCGTCGCGCCTTGCGGCAAACTTCCCGTTAAATTTACGCCAACGACATCAGGCGTTAAGAAATAAACCGGCTGTCCGAGCATTCCGGCTTCCGCTTCGATGCCGCCAACGCCCCAGCCGACAATGCCTAGACCGTTTATCATCGTTGTATGCGAATCAGTTCCAACCAATGAATCGGGATAATAAACGCCGTCTTTTTCAAACACGCCTTTTGCCAAATATTCCAAATTAACTTGGTGAACAATCCCGATTCCCGGCGGCACGACGCGGAAACCGTTGAAGGCTTGCGTTCCCCATTTGAGGAATTTATAACGCTGTTCGTTGCGCTTAAATTCGATTTCCATATTTCGGCGATAGGCTTCTTCGCTTCCCGCATAATCAACCTGAACCGAATGGTCAATCACCAAATCTACGGGAACGAGCGGCTCGATAACGCCGACATCTTTGTTCATTTTTTGAACCGCCGAACGCATCGCCGCCAAATCAACCAGAAGCGGAACGCCGGTAAAATCCTGCAAAATCACGCGGGCAACCGTGAACGGAATTTCGTCAGTTCTTTCCGCCGTCGCGCCCCAATTTGCGATTTGCCGCACGGCTTCTTCGGAAACTTTTTTGCCATCATCGAAATTTCGCAAAACCGATTCCAAAACAATCCGAATCGAAATCGGCAGACGCGAAATCGTGCCGATATTTTCTTTCTCTAATTGTGGCAAAGAATAAAAAACGCCCTCGCTTCCGTCGCCGGTTTTGAATGTCTGTCGTGTGTTGAAAAGATTATGTGTCATATTAGTTTGATAAATTTGAAAAGTTGCAAATAGCTTGGTAAATCAAGTCTTATTTTAAGTTTCGCGCCGTTAAAACTCAAGCGTTTATTAGTTTTAGTAATTTTTTTCATCTGTGCGTTCGGACAGATTTCAAAAACTAATAAGTCGGTTTTTCTTGCACATTCGTTTCTCTGGTGTAAAATGCTTTTACCTCCCAAAGTTCGCATTTCGGCTGAAACTAAAAGTTTTATGACTTCAAAATGGAAGAAAATTTCGGGCTTTTTCATCATTATTTTGGCAGTCGTTTTGGCACGCGCCGAACAGCTTCCCGTAAAAGTTTTTTCGTCCGCCGAAGGTTTGGCGAGCAGTGTGATTCATCACGTTGCGCGTGATTCGCAGGGTTTTTTGTGGTTTTGCGCCCGCGGCGGACTTTCACGTTTTGACGGCAGTGAATTTACTTCGTATCAAATCGGCGATGAAACTTCGCCGCTCGTGCATTATTTTCTCGAAACGTCCGACGGCACGTTTTGGATTTCTACCGACAAAGGAATCTATCGCGTCCGGCGAAGTGAAAACGCCGATGTCAAACCAATCGCCAACGAATTGCAAAGCGGCGTTCGGCGGTTAAATGTTAAAAAAGTTTCCGGCACTTCTGCCGTAGCGATGCACGAAGACCGTGCGGGACGTTTGTGGATTGCGGGAAATTTCGGCGTGAATTTAATTGAAAATCGTGAGGCGGACGAAATTACTTTCAGCAAAGTTGATTTTAGCCCGAAATCGCGTGAAGAAAAAAGAAATGCGGTGCGCCATTTTGCCGAAAGCGCGGACGGAAGTTTGTGGCTTGCCGCGCTTTCGGGTGCGATGCGGCTTTTGCCGGATGGACGTTGGGTTGAATATCGTCTGCCGCGAATCGCCGATTATGAAGAAGTTTTTTCCGTCCGTTTTGACAAAGACGGACGCGCTTGGTTTTCCCACAGCACCGGAATTTATGTTTTTCAGCCCGAAACGCCAACGGCTTTTGCCGCAGGCGAAAATCAAATCGTTCGTTCTTTGCCGATTGAAGAACAGGAAGTCGGCATTGTCGGCACGATAAAATTTCCGGCGGCGGACAAAATGATTCGTCTGAAATTTAAGCAAGAAACCGAATCAAACAACGCCGGACAAGCCGTAGATTCGGCAATTAACGACATTTATCCAACCGATGACGGCAAAATGTGGCTGCCTTCGGCGAAAAGTTTGTATGTTTTTGAAGGCAAAAATTATCTGCGTCTGCAAGACACGAATTCCCTGCCCGGACGTTCGCAGGAAATTACCGAAGACGGTCAAGGAAATCTCTGGTTCGGAACTTTCGGTGGCGCAGTTAAATTTGTGCGAAACGGTTTTGTCAGTTACACACAGGCAGGCGGTTTGACCGAACCGCTCGTTCATTCGATTCAGGAAACGCCCGACGGAAAACTTCTGGTTATTCACGGAACTTGGCGCGTCAGCATTCTGACGGCGGAAGGAATTCAGACGGCGCGTTTGAATTTGCCCGCCGAAAATCGGTTTATTTGGACGGCTCTGCCGACGATTCAAGACAAAACCGGCGCGGTTTGGTCTTTGACCGATAAAGGTTTGTATCGCTTTTCGCCGTTCGATTCTCTGCCCGAATTGGAGCGCAAATCGCCGCAAAACATCTCGGCTTCAAATCCTTCAATCAATAAAAATCTCTGGTATCGGGCGTTTTCCGACAATCACGGCAATATTTGGTTTTCGACGCGGCTTTTGCCCGAAAAAAATTATCTTTTCAAATACAATTTGCAAAGCGGCGAATGGACGGATTTGACCGAAACGGAAGGTTTTCCGACGAAAAAATCTTTTGCCTCATTTGCCGAAGATAAGGCAGGAAATTTTTGGTTCGGATTTTATGGTGAAAACGGTTTAGCCAAATTTTCCGACGGAAAATTTACGCTCTTTGCGGAGGCTGACGGTTTGCCGAAAAGTTCTGCTTTGTCAATTTTGACTGACCGCCAAGGTCGTCTGTGGATTTCTTCAACCGAAGACGGTATTTCACGAATTGAAAATCCGGCGGCTGAAAAATTTGAAATTACGCGCTATACCGAAACGGAAGGTTTGGCAAATAACAACGTGCGCTGTCTGGCGGAAGATTTGGACGGCAACGTCTATGCCGGAACGGTGCGCGGCGTTTCGCGCATTAACGCGGAAACCGGAAAGATAAAAAATTTTACGACTGCCGACGGTTTGGCGGCGGATTTTGTGCATTCGGCTTTTCGAGATAGAAAAGGCGCGATGTGGTTCGGAACGGCAAACGGACTTTCAAAATTAGAGCCGAAAAAAGAGGCGGACGCACCCGCGCCGCAGATTTTTATCAGCGATTTGCAGATTGCCGGAACAAATTATTCGGTGTCGGAATTAGGTCAGCGCGAAGTCGGAAACATCGAAGTCAGCGCATCGGAAAACAATCTGCAAATAAACTTTTTCAGTATCGGTGAACGGAGCGAGCTTCGTTATCAATACAAACTCGAAGGCGCGGCACAGGCAGATTGGCGCGATTTGGGCGAACAACGCTCGGTAAATTTCGGAAATCTTTCGTCGGGAAATTATCGTCTGCTCGTTCGCGCCGTCAATCGTGGCGGAATCGTGAGCGAAAATCCGGCGGTTGTTTCGTTTCGGATTCTTTCACCAATTTGGGCGCGTTGGTGGTTTATCGCGCTTTGCATTTTGGCGGTAAGTCTAATTATTTACGCAATTTATCGTTATCGCATTTCAAATTTGCAAACAATCAACGCGGCTCTGACCGAAGCGAAACAGGCGGAAGAAAATTTGCGAAAATCGCGCGAAGAACGTCTTGCCGAACTCGAACAAGTCCGCACACGAATTGCCACCGATTTGCACGACGACATTGGCGCGAGTCTGACGCAAATCGCAATTTTATCGGAAGTCGCGCAACAGCAAAAAAACGGTGGAAACGCCGAGCCTTTGACGATGATTTCCAGCGTTTCAAACGAACTTGTCGGGACAATGAGCGATATTGTTTGGGCAATCAATCCGACAAAAGACCATCTGCACGATTTGACTTTGCGGATGCGCCGTTTTGCGAGCGATGTTTTATCGGCAAAAGACATTGATTTTGAATTTGAAGAACCCGAAAATCTTGAAAACATTTCGCTTAACACGAACCTGCGGCGCGAAGTCTTTTTGATTTTTAAGGAATCCGTCAACAATATCGTCAAACATTCCGAAGCATCCGAGGTCGAAATCGAGTTCAAAATTGATTTTAAAGATTTGTTTTTAACCGTCAAAGACAACGGCAAAGGCTTCGATTTTGAAAATTCGGATTCGTCCGCCAATCTCTACGCCGATTACAAAGGCGGCAACGGGCTTTT
Organism: uncultured Blastocatellaceae bacterium; assembly: GCA_964548225.1. Lineage (GTDB taxonomy): Bacteria > Acidobacteriota > Blastocatellia > Pyrinomonadales > Pyrinomonadaceae > CALMEH01. Next base: position 15,138 of record CAZJQP010000052.1, read on the forward strand.
AAGTATGAAACGCCGCGCCGTAGAAATGGGCGGCGAGTTTGAAATTGCTTCGGAAAAAGGCAAAGGAACAATCGTAAATCTCCGCTTGCCTGTTGCTATCCAATTGGGTGGCGAATTTGAACCGAAATCCGTGTAATTTAAAAATTGAGAATTATGGAAACGACAAAAATCATCAAAACCGCAATCATCGAAGATATGCGCCAAATCCGCGAAGGTTTGGCGACGCTGATAAATTTCACCGACGGTTTTACCTGCACGGGCGCGTTTCGTTCGGTCGAAGAAGCCTTGCAAAGAATAAAATCAGATGTGCCGGACGTTCTTTTGAGCGACATCGCTTTGCCTGGAATGAGCGGCATCGAAGGCGTAAAAATCTTAAAAGAAAAATATCCCGAAATGCTGATTTTGATGCTCACGATTTACGAAGACGACGAAAGAATTTTCGACGCACTTTGCGCTGGCGCAAGCGGTTACTTGCTCAAACGCACACAGCCTTCAAAAATTCTCGAAAACATCCGCGAAGCCGTTTCCGGCGGTGCGCCGATGTCGCCCGAAGTCGCTCTTAAAGTCGTCAAACTCTTCCGCGAAGTCCGTCCGCCGGAACGCGCCGATTATGATTTAACGCCGCACGAAACGCGCCTTTTGAAACTTTTGATTGACGGTTACAATTACACGACTGCCGCCAAAAAACTCGGTGTCAGCTACAACACTATAAAATTTCACGTCCGTCATATTTTTGAAAAATTACAAGTTCATTCAAAAAGCGAAGCCGTCGTCAAAGCAATGCAAAATCGTCTGGTTTAATCTTCGCTACCCAATCGAATAGTAAATCGAATTTCCCCGCTGAAAACTCTAAAAAAAGTTATTTATCGCTATCTGACCGGATGGCGATTTGTTTTTTCCGATTCTTTAATCTATTTGGCAAGCAAGAAAATTCTTGTCCGAAATTTTAATTTTAGAGGAAAATTTATGAAAAGTTATTTTGCAAATTTTATAAGCGCAATCGGTTTCATTTTCACTTTGGCGATTTTGGCGCAAGCCGCGCCGACCAATGACAATTTTGCCAATGCCCAATTGCTTGGCGGCAATGTCGGCACAGTTTCGGGAACGAATGTCGGCGCGTCAAAAGAGTTTGACGAAAAGGCACACGCCAAAAATCGCGGCGGCGCATCGGTTTGGTATAAATATATCGCGCCGGGCAACGGCGTTTTGACGATTGATACTATCGGAAGCAATTTCGACACATTGCTCGCGGTTTATGTCGGCACTAATCAGAACGATTTGAAACTTATCGCCGCCAACGATGATGCGGCAGGCGGAACGGCAAGCCGTGTAATTGTCGGAACACAGCTAAACGCAACTTATTACATCGCCGTTGACGGCAAAAATGTTGACAATGCGGGCGCGGCAAACGGCAATATTTTTGTCAATTTCTTGATTTCAAACACAGCAAGCAACGATAATTTTGCAAATGCTACTCTCTTGAGCGGCGCATCGGGGAAAATGTTTGTTACGAGCAATGTCGGCGCAAGCAAAGAATCGGGTGAGCCAATAATTCTCAACAATCAAGGCGGAAAATCGGTTTGGTTTAAATGGACTTCTCCGGCAAACGCAGGAAAAAAATGCTATTCCTTTACGCTGGAAAGCAAAAATCTGACGGGAACAAACACCGTCAACGCGCTGTTCGGCGTTTACAAAGGTGCGGCGGTAAATTCTTTGGAACATTGGGTTTCCAACAGCGGAACCGGCGTAAAAACTCTGCAATTTTGCACGTCTGTCAGCGAAAATTATTACATTTCGATTGACGGTTTCGACAGCGGAACGGGCGCGGAAACGGGAACATTTACCTTGAGTTACGGCGTTACCCGAAGCGGCAAGCAATCGGATTTTGACCGCGACGGCAAAGCCGATTTAACGATTTTTCGTCCGCTGACCGGAACCTGGTTTTCGATGGACAGCATCACTGAAAAATGGCGTGTCGTGCCGTTCGGAACAAACGGCGATAAGCCGATGCTTTTTGATTTTGACCAAGACGGCGAACTCGATTACACGGTTTTTCGCCCCGACACAGGCACCTGGTTTATCAACCGAACTCAAGCCGGTTTTCAAGCATTTAACTACGGAACAAGCGGCGACACACCGCTTATCCATCGTTCTTTTGACAACGGTTCAGTGCAAGTTTTTCGTGCAAATACTGGCGTTTGGTGGCAATATTATCCTCAAAACAACTCCGCCGGTAATTTCAAATGGGGGCAAAGCGGCGACATTCCGGTTTTGGTTAATTACAACACCGGCGCGTGGGACAAAGAAGCCGTCTTTCGCCCGTCAACGGGAAGCTGGTATATTTTTGAAAGCCCTTTTGCTTTTTATCACATTCAGTTCGGAATGAATGGCGATAAGCCTGTCGCCGCCGATTTTGATGGCGACGGATATACCGACATCGCCGTTTATCGCCCGTCAACCGGCGTTTGGTATATTCGTCGAAGTAGCGATTTACAAGTTCAAATCGTCAAATTCGGCATTAGCACCGACATTCCGCAACCTGCCGATTACGATGGCGACGAACGTGACGACATCGCCGTTTGGCGACCGCAAACGGGCGTTTGGTATATTTTGCAAAGTTCCAACGGTCAAGCCAAAATTGTCCAATATGGCTCAAACGGCGACATTCCCGTTACTTATTCGGGAGTTACGCAATAATCTCCAGTCTTTTTTTCGCTACCCAATCGAATAGGACAACACGAAAATTCGCCGAAAAATTCCAAAAAAGCCTTTTTATCGCTATCTGACAGGATAGCGATTTTGTTTTTGTAAATTGCTTTAATAATTCTGCAAAACGATTTGACGGCAATTTTCCGTCGAATCGAATAAAAATAAGAGGAAATAAATTATGAAAAAACGCAATTTTTTAACTATCGGATTGATTTTGGCGGCAGTGGTGATTTTCGCAGAGACGAAAGTTTTCGCCGCGCCGCCGGTGAATGATAATTTTACAAACGCGCAAATTATCAGCGGCACGAGCGGACAGGTTTCAATTACAAACGTCGAAGCGACCAAAGAATCCGGCGAAGCGGCACACGCGCTCAATGCCGGCGGCAGTTCGGTATGGCTGAAATACGTCGCGCCGGGCAATGGCGTTTTAAGACTGCTTCTTGGCTCAAACGGTTGGGACACAACGCTTGCCGTCTATCGCGGCACGAGTTTAAGCAATCTTGTGTCGGTTGCCGCCAACGACGATTATGTAACCTCTTTCGGATTTACTAACGCCTCGAAACTTGATTTTGGCACGCAAGCAGGCACGACTTATTACATTGCTGTTGACGGACATCGAAACGAAGACGGAACGCTTTCGACAGGAACGACCAATTTGTATTTTGAATTGCAAAACGCGGCGTGGAACGACAATTTTTCGACATCGGAAGCAATAGGTCTGGCAACCGGAAGCACAACACGGACGATAACAACTTCAAACGTCGGGGCGGGCAAACAAGTCGGCGAACCTGATATTGTCGGAAATCCGGGCGGAAAATCGGTTTGGTTTAGTTTGAGAAATTCTGCCGCGACACAAATGACTTTTGAATTGGCAGTCGAAGCCCGAAGCACTCTAAATCCTTTAGGAGTTGTTACGCCGCTTTTTGCAGTTTATACAGGTTCAAGCGTTGATTCGCTAACCGAAGTTACACATCTCGCGGGTTCAAGCAATTTCAACAATTTGATTCTCCGCGCCGAACCGAACACGAAATATTACATCGCCATTGATACTTTAGATACCGGTGTTGGTGCGCCAACGGCAAATTTCACTTTGACTTACGGCATCAACAAAAGCAAAAAGATTCCCGATTTCGACCGCGACGGCAAAGCCGACATCAGCGTCTATCGTCCGACAACCGGAGTTTTCTACACGCTCGACAGCGTAACCGATAATCTCCGCGCTTTTCAATGGGGCGTGAACGGCGACAAACCAATGTTTAATGACTTGGATTTCGACGGCAAACCAGATTATTTCGTCTATCGCCCCGACACACAAATTTGGTATGTCAGTCGAAGTTTGACCAACACTTATTCCGCCTACAACTTTGGAAATACTACCGATATTCCTTTGACGCTGACAAGATTTGCCAACGGCGGAGTTTCACCTTACATCGTGGTTTTTCGTCCGAATGACGGAACTTGGTGGTTTCAACCGCCCGGCATCGGCAGTTTTGCATTCCCGCTCGGACAAAACAGTGATGTTCCCGTAACGGCTGATTTTGACGGCGACGGAACGGACGAAATTGCGGTTTTCCGTCCGTCAAACGGAACGTGGTATTTTGCCAATCCGTTCAACGGACAATTTTTGCCGCCCGTCCAATTCGGACAAGCCAACGATATTCCGGTTCCGGCTGATTATGACGGCGACGGTTTTGCCGACATCGCAATTTTCCGTCCATCAACGGGCGTATGGTGGTTTCGCAATCGCTTGAACGGCGCACAAACCGCCATTCGATTCGGTCAATCCGGTGACAAACCGCAACCTGCCGATTATGATAACGACGGCAAATCTGACCTCGCCGTTTTCCGTGCCGGAACGTGGTGGATTTTAAACAGCGGCTCGGCTTCTAACGTCAAAGCGGTCAAATTCGGATTAAGCACAGATATTCCGATTACTTCGCCGGTAAAATAAAATGACTGGAGCGCAAGCGTCTCGCTTGCAACGCGCGTTCGAGGCTTTGCGAGAACAAGGCGCGTAACGCCGAATTATCTAAAAAGTTTATTAAACAAGACATCTCAGCAAACGGCTTTTGATGAATCTTAAACTTTTCAGACAATTCGGCGTTTTCGTTCTTGCTTCGCGCAAACGGGTAAGCGAGACGCTTGCGCTCCAGTCAAATTGCGCTCCGGTCAAATAAATTCATCATTCACCCTTTGCTAATTCCCTCAAACAAGTTATATTCAAATTTCGTTTTACGATTTTACTATGAACGACGGCGACAGTAGCAGTAGAAATGAATTTAGCGCGATTTTCACCGAAAAATTATGTGCAGAAATTCGTGCGCGTTCCATCGCGTATCCGTCGAAACCTGTCTAATTACCGCTTTTACGCTTATCTTGCAGTTTTAGGTCCCGGAATTATTGCCGCCAACGCCGGAAATGATGCCAGCGGCATTGCCACTTATTCCACAGTCGGCGCAAGTTACGGTTATTCTTTACTTTGGGCTTTTTTGCCGATGATGATTTCGCTGATTGTCGTGCAGGAAATGTGCGTCCGAATGGGCGTTATTACAGGACAAGGTTTAGCGGATTTGATTCGTGAACAATTCGGTGTGCGTTGGACGGCGCTCATTATGCTTTCGCTTTTGATTGCCAATACGGGCGTAATTATTTCCGAATTTGTTGGCATTGCACAGGCTTCGGAACTTTTCGGAATTCCACGATATTTTACCGTTCCGCTTGCCGCCGGATTGATTTGGTGGTTAGTTGTAAAAGGCACACAAAAGCGCGTCGAACAGGTTTTTTTGGCAATGTCGCTCGTTTTTTTCGGCTATATCATTTCGGCTTTTTTGGCAAAGCCCGATTGGTCTAAAGTTGCCGTTCAATTGGTTGAGCCGCAATTTGAATTTCATTCGGGCTACCTATTTACCCTAATGGCACTTATTGGCACAACGATTACGCCGTTTATGCAGGTTTTCGTGCAATCGTCGGTCGTCGAAAAAGGAATGGACGAAGAAGATTTGCCGCTTGCAAGAGCCGATGTAATTGTGGGGACGATTTTTGCTTGTTTGATTGCCGCATTTATTGTAATTGCTACTGCCGCAACGCTTCACGTTCAAGGCATTTACGAAATTGATTCTGCCGCCACCGCCGCTGATTCATTGACACCGGTTGCCGGCGTTTATGCGAAATATCTTTTTGCCATCGGACTTTTCGGTGCAGCAATGTTGGCAATGGGCGTTTTGCCTCTTGCAACTGCTTATTCAATCAGCGAAGCGTTGGGTTTTGAAAAAGGTCTTTCGAGGAGTTTCCGCGAAGCCCCGATTTTTCTCGGAATTTTTTCGGCTTTAATCGTTGTCGGCTTAATCGTCGCGCTGATTCCGGGAATTCCACAGATAAAACTACTTCTCGTAACCCAATCAATTAACGGAGTTTTGCTGCCTTTTATTCTTGTTACAATCGTTTTGCTGTCCTCAAACCGCGAAATTATGGGCGAATACGCCAACAAGTTTTTTTTCAACATTTTCGCATGGCTTCTGACAATTATTATCTCTATACTTTCGCTGATGTTGATTGGAAAGACGTTTATTGATATGTTCTAAAAGTGAAAAAGTGAAAAAGTGAAAAAGTAGCGACATCTTTCGCTAATAAACCTTTTCACTTTTTCACTTTTTCACTTTTTAAAGTTATGCCTGTTTCCGATTTACGCAAAAAAACCGTTTTTTTTCTTCTCTCGACTGCAATAATCATCTTGCTTTTTCTCGTTATTGACGAAGAAACTATCCGAACTTATTTGATGAAATCGCTTAGTTTGACCATTACGCCGGAAGGAAAAATCATTAATCTTGACGGCTCCACAGCTTCAGCAATGAGCGACACCTTGCTGAGTTTGTTCATAAACCTCGTTCATATTGTCAAGATTATTTTGGGAATGGCGGTGGTTGTCATTACGGTTCGATACATAAATTATTTAATATTTAATATCATCATTCGCAGTGCCGCCCAAAACGAAATTGCCTCGCTCTTGCGAACAATTTTGTCGGTAATTGTCTGCATTGTCGCATTTTTTATAATTTTCCAATCTCAATATCCGACAGTTCAGCTTGCGCCGCTTTTTACGGGTTCGACGATTTTGGGAATCGTCGTCGGTCTTGCCTTGCAAGACACTTTGGGCAATCTTTTTGCCGGAATCGCTCTGCAAGCCGACCAACCGTTTCAAGTCGGCGATGTCATCAATATTCAAAATCGCTATATCGGTGTAGTCGAAAGCGTTTCGTGGCGCGGTGTGAAAATTCGCACTTTTCAAAATAAAGTCGTCGTTATCAGTAACTCTATCCTTGGCAAAGAATTCATCGAAGTTGCACCGCGTGATAATCTTAATGCGCGAATTGTTTTCTTCAACACGCTTTACGCACATTCACCCGCCAAAACCGCTCACGTTATCCGCGAAGCCGTGCGGCAATGCGAAAATGTTTCCGCAAAACTCCGACCGATTGTCCGTATTCGCAATTTGGGCGCGGACGGCATTGATTGGGAAGTCAAATATTGGCTTGAAGATTACACGAAATTTAACGATACAGACGCACTGATTCGTGAGCGAATTTGGTATACCTTCCAACGCGAACAACTTGAATTTGCTTATCCGACACGCACGATTCACGTTGAAACCAAACCGCAGGATTCAGCTTTTATCGAACCTGAATCGGAAATTATTGATTTAATAAGCGGCATTCCTTTGTTTGAGCCGCTAACCGAAGAGGAAATAGTAAAAATCGCCGAATCAAGTAAATTGCGGGTGTTTGCGCCAAAGGAAAAAATCGTCCGACGCGGACAGAAAGGCAATTCGATGTTTATCGTCAATCGCGGTTCAGTAACGGTGCAAATCCGCGAAAAAAATAAAATTAAACCGATTAGAAATCTCAAAGCCGGAGAATTCTTTGGCGAAATGGCTCTGTTCACAGGCGAACCGCGAACAGCAACCGTTGTCGCGGACGAAGAAGCCGAAGTCTTGGAAATCAAACATAATTGCTTAAAACCGATCATCGAAAATAACCCTGAGTTGGTTGAAAGTTTTGGCGAAATCATCGAACGCCGCCGCGCCGCGCTCGACCAAATTAACGAACCTTCGGAAATTACCGAAGCCGATAAATCCGGTGTTTTTCTGCAAATCAGAAAGTTTTTCGGTTTGAGAAAATAAACCAATATGAAAATCTGTCGCATCTGTCCATTCTGTAATTTATTCATCTCAATAAATTACAACAAAAAAGCGCGAACCTGTTTAGATTCGCGCTTTTAACAATTTTGATTTGTTTCTAATAAATCGTAAAAGTAAATGCTACTTGCTTCGTTACGGCATATGGCTGACCATTTCGTATTGCAGGTTGAAAAGTCATTCGTTTAGCCGCCGAAATTGCTTGTTCGGTCAAACCGTAAGGCAACTGGCTAACCGGAGTTACCGCACCGATTGTGCCGTTGGCATTAAACGTAACGCGCAATGTTACCGTTCCTTGAACATTGTTCTGACGAGCGGCATCCGTATAATTCGGACGCGGTTTTGAAGTAATACTCAAAGGCTTAGTTTCGCCGGTAGGTTGCGTCTTTTTGGCAGTCAGTTTAGGTCCATCATCATCGTCATCGCCAATGAAATTTCCTCTATCATCACCGATTCCTTCGCCTTCACCGTTGCCTGAACCTTTACCTCTTCCCTTTCCTCTGCCGCTACCGACACCATCGCCGAATCCTGTTCCGAAACCTTTGCCGACACCGCCGCCTTTGCCGGTGCCACCTGAATTTCCGTCAACATTACCGTTACCGATTTGTTGACCGTCGTCTTGCTCGTTGACTTTGCTTTGAATCGTATTGTTATGTTTCAAATCGCTGTTAAATCTCGGCAAAACCATCAATCTGTTTTCCACATCCGAATGCGTCGGAGTTCTGCCGCGTGAAGCATCTTCTTCGTTTTCGCTACCGCCGCCACCGCCGCCACCGCCTTTCTTGCCTTTTTTGCGTTCGACTTCTTCCATTTCGGTCGGCTCGTCGTCGGTCAACATACCGTAAAAAATATCATTTTCGGTAAGTTCGGGAATAACCATTCCGTTAATCCAGACCGAAGCCACCCAAACTCCGATTGCCGACATAAATGCCAACGCCATCAAACCAAGTAAAAACGGTGCGAACCAATCGTTCGGTTTTCCCGAAACAACTGTAACGTGATAATCCCCGCTGTCATCATTTGTAGTTTCCGCAGTATTTTTCGATGAATAGTCTGTCTTTTTCGCCGCAAAAGTTTGCTCGTGAAAACCATTCGATTCAATTTTAGGAATTTCAAAAACTTCGGTTTCCTTGACGAGCGTTTCTTCTTCGCGTGTGTCAACCGCGTCGAGTTCTAAAATATCATCGCCGGAGAAATCTACCGTTTCGGGGATGACCGCAACAGGTGCAGACGAAAGATTTGAAACTGCGGGTTGATTCGTTGATTCAACAACCGCTGTGTTTTCGGTTTTTGCTATCGGATTCATTTCAAATGCTTCCAACTGCCCACCGCAATTCGGGCAGAACCCGAATCTTTCGGCAAAACCTTCTTCACATTCCGAACAATATTTTACTAACTTTCCCATCTTCTTTTTTTTTGCCTCACAAATTTTTCAGGCTTTTTCTTCAAAAACCTGAGTAAAACTACTTTAATTATAACGCGATTTTCGCAGATGTTAAGCGTTTCCGAAAGATTTTCGCCAAATTTTATCTTTCCGAAACACTTTTTTGATGTATCAACGGTTTGACGAGATGCCTGACGCATCTTAAAATTTTTATTTCGTCATCCGATGTTGCTTGCGCTTAAGCTAACAACTATCTGCGGACAATTTGCAACTAAAATAACGGTTCAAAATTACGACAATGCAGAAACACGCACGAAGTAAGTGTGCCTAACCTAAAAAAACGAGAGATCGCACACTTACTTCGTGCGTGTTTCCGCAACATTATACGATGAATTTTAAGATTTATTCCGAAAAAATTGCGATTATTGCAATAATTTTAATATTTTCTGCGCTGAATGCTTCAGCGCAAATGATGAATTCTGCCGCGCCGCGTGAAGATAAATTGCTCAACGGCTTGCAAACATATATTTGGACAGACACAAAAGCCGAAAAAGCGACAGTCAAACTTCGCATTCACAGCGGTGCTTCATTTGATATGTTGGGCAAAGAAGGCACAATGGCTCTTTTGAGCGAAATCCTTTTCCCCAGCGATGCGGCACGGGCATTTTTCACCGAAGATTTGAACGGAAGTTTCGAGATTGTCAGTAATTACGATTATATTCAAATTAATCTTTCGGGCGATAACGATAAAATTCTCGAAATTCTCGAAACGCTCGCCGGCGCAGTGCAAAATGCGCCGATTGACAAAGATACGACTGCCGCCGTTAAAACGCCGCATCTTGCCAAATTGCAGGAACTCGAAAAAAATCCGTCATATATTGCCGAACTCGCTGTTCGCAAAAGGCTTCTCGGAAATTTTCCTTACGGCAGACCTGCGCTTGGAACAACCGAAACGGTCGGAAAAATTGATTTTGCCGACATTTTGCTTGCCAAACAAAGGTATCTAACATCGGACAACGCAACACTTGCCATTTCCGGCAACGTCAAACCCGAATTCGTTTTCCGCGTCGTCAAACGATTTTTCGGCAGTTGGATAAAAGCGGACAAAAAAATTCCTTCGACCTTCGCTTCGCCCGATTCGCCGGACACAAAATCGTTTTTAACAAAGGTCGAAACTGAAAACACGAGCGAATTACGCTACGCTTTTCGAGGTTTGGCACGAAACAACAAAGATTATGCCGCTTCGCAGATTCTAACGCGCATTTTGCATAACCGGCTGAATCAAACCGAAACCGTAAAAATTAATCAGCCCGGAAACGTCCGGCACGAAACGCACGTTTTACCCGGAATTGTCATTTTTGAGTTGCCGAAATGGAACGTCGGCAAATTTCAATTCGCTGAAAATCAAGTTTCTTTGCCCGTAAATACTTTTACATTTGTCGGCGACTTGCTCAAAGAAAATGTCGGACAAGCCGAATTCGACAATGCAAAAAGTGATTTTTTATCTGAATTCAATAAACAAACCGCACTTGATTTGTGGCTCGATTTTATGACATACAAACTTTCGTCCGTAAAAGATGACATTCAAAAATCATCCGCCGCAACAATTGCCGATGCTCAAAGAATTCTGGAAAATTGGCGCAAAGAAGCCGTTACAACAAGTTTGGTCATTACCGCTCCAAAACCATGAGAAGTTAGCAGTCAACATCTAGCAGTTTTGTTTTCGAGAAAGGTTACACTTACAATATAACTCTGACTGCTAACTAAATTTATATGTCAAAAACCCGAACTGCAGATGAATTGAAACACGCCAAAGCCGTGCGCGAAATGTTTTCGGGCATTGCCGGAAAATACGATTTTCTCAATCATCTGCTTTCTGCAAACATAGATAAACGCTGGCGCAAGCTCGTTTCTAAAAAATTAACCGACGTTTTGGAAAATCCGAAGGCAAAGGTTTTAGACGTGGCTTGCGGCACAGGCGATTTGGCGGTTGAACTCAAAAAAAATGCGAAAGCGAAAATTATCGGCACGGATTTTTGCCGTCCGATGCTCGAAATTGCTTATAAAAAAGACGCTGAAATTCCGTTTATCGAAGCCGACGGAATGAATCTTTCATTTGAAGAAAAAACCTTCGATGCGGTAACAATCGCCTTTGGTTTGCGAAACTTTTCAAATTGGAAAGATGGACTTATCGAACTTCACCGCATCTTAAAAACCGGTGGAAAACTCGTTATTTTAGAATTTTCATCGCCCGTTTTACCGGGTTTTCGACAAGCGTTTCAATTTTACTTTTCGCACGTTTTACCGAGAATCGGCGGCGCAGTCAGCGGTTCGCGTGGCGCGTATGAATATCTGCCCGATTCGGTTTCAAAATTTCCCGATCAAAAAAATCTCGCTTCGATGATGCGCGAAATCGGCTTTACTGATGTAGAATACAGAAATCTGACAGGCGGAATCGCCGCCATTCATTCGGGCATAAGAAAAGGTTAAGAACTATTTATCCACAGATAAACAGGATAACCACAGGTATTTTTCTGATTTTATCCGAGTTCATCTTGTTCATCTATGGTTAAAAAATAAACGATGAAATACAAACTTCTAAATTTCGCCAAACAAGTCGGATTAACTTTGCTTGTTGTCTGGACAGTAGTTTCAATCGTAACTTTTATGATTGAAATCCTACCCGGCGATCCAGCATCTCCTGCAATCGGCGATAATGCTACGCCCATTCAATTAGCCAATTTCCGCCGCATTCACGGACTAGATAAACCGGCTTTTTACTTTAGTTACTCTGACGAAAACGGCTTAAAATGGAACGGCGGCGATAATCGTTATGCAAATTATTGGAAAGGAATTTTAACGGGCGACCTTGGAAAATCTTTCCAAAACGAAAAACCTGTTTCAAAAATGATTTTAGACCGTTATCCAGCAACCATAAAACTTGCGGTTGCCGCTCTACTTGTCGCGGTTGCTATTGCTATTCCTCTCGGCGTTTTGGCAGGAACAAATAAAAATAATTTTGTTGACAATTTCGCATCGTTTTTTGCGCTTCTCGGAATTAGTTTGCCGACATTTGTTGTCGGACCGTTTTTGGTTTATCTTTTCGCCGTGCAGTTTCACATTTTCAGTTCGACAGGGAGCGCAAATCCTAAAGACATTGTGCTTCCGGCGATAACTTTGGGGGCAGCACTTTCAGCAATTTTAACAAGAATGGTGCGTTCAAGCGTCATCGAAGAACTCGGCGAAGATTACGTCAGAACAGCGCGTGCAAAGGGTTTAAGCGAAAGAAAAGTCATTTATAAGCACGTCTTGAAAAACGGTTTGATTCCGGTGGTTACGATTTTAGGATTACAACTCGGCGTGTTGCTTGCCGGCGCAATCATTACCGAGAAAATCTTTGGTTGGCAAGGCTTGGGCTTACTGCTTCTCGAAGAAGGCATCGGAAAAAAAGATTATCGTTTGATTCAAGGCTGTGTTCTCGTAATTTCGGTTACATTTATCTTGGCAAATTCTGTAACTGATTTGGTTTATCGTTGGCTCGATCCGCGAATCAGACTCTCGTGATTTGCAATTTGTGATTGTTCACGGCTCAAAATTTCTCGGTTAAATCTGAGTCGTTGGCAATTAAACAAATTGTAAATCGCAAATTTAAATGAATCGTTTAACTTACATCGGAATTTTCGTGGTCGCCGTATTGATTTTGATGGCGATTTTCGCGCCTTGGATTGCGACACACGATGTTACCGCGCAAAATTTAATGATGCGCTATTCTGCGCCGTCTGCCGCGCATTGGTTCGGCACGGATTCGCTTGGGCGCGATGTTTTTTCGCGTCTGGTTTTCGGAGCGCGGATTTCTCTCGAAGTCGGGATAATTGTTGTCGCAGTTTCTTCGATTATCGGCATCGTTATCGGCGCGATTGCCGGATTTTACGGCGGTTTTGTTGATAAATTTCTTTCAGGTTATTTGTTTAATGTTTTTCTGGCTTTTCCCGGTTTGCTTTTGGCAATTGCGATGGTTGCAATTTTAGGTGAAGGGGTAAATATTTTGATTTTCGCGCTGTGCGTTATCGGTTGGGTCGGTTATGCGCGAGTGATGCGCGGACAGGTTTTGAAGATTCGTGAATATGATTTCGTGCAAGCGGCGCGGGCTTTAGGCGCAAGCAATATGCGAATTTTGTTCACGCATATTTTGCCAAATGCAATTCAGCCTTTGATTGTTCAAGCGAGTTTGGGAATGGCGGGCGCGGTTTTGTCCGAAGCATCTTTGTCATTTTTGGGTTTGGGAATTCAGCCACCCGCACCTTCGTGGGGAAAAATGCTCGAAGAAGCACGCGGACTCGACACGCTTTACAACGCGCCGCACGTTTTTTTCTTTCCGGCGATTGCGATTGCGCTGACGGTTTTAGCTTTTAACTTTATCGGCGATGGTTTGCGCGAATATCTCGATCCGAAACAGCGAAAACGATAGATGCAGAAACACGCACGAAGTTAAGTGTGCCAACGTCTCGGCACACTTAACTTCGTGCGTGTTTCTGCAAAATATCAAAAACTACATTAACATTCGGTATGCCAGCAAAAGCAGAACTGCGCCAAGAATTGACACAATCCAACCTGCGGTATAATTTTCGTTTTTCCAAATCGCTTTACCGATAAAAGTTCCGATAAGCGAACCTCCCATTCCGATTAAAGCCGTGATTAACCAACCGAGCGCACCGCTGGCAATCGCTTCTTTGCCAGGAAGTAAAAGACGCGCCAAAGCACCAATAATCAAACCGACGATTAACTGACCGATTATATGTAACATAAATTCAATTCTCCTGTTTTTTTTAGATTCAATTAACAATACACCCAATCTGCAAATAATTACAATTCCAAAGTTGTTGGCGGCATTTTTTTTACAAATTAAATTGCCGTCTTTCTTTGCGCGAATAATTTCAGCAAACCGTTTATTGCCAAATGCAAAACCATATATGCAACAATGGCAACAATTATCGGTAGCGCAAGCGTGAATCCATCGCGGGACGGACTCGGCACGATTCCGGCAAAAGGCGCGTAGAAAATGCCCGTTACGGATTTGATAAATTTGACGAATCCGGCACTTTCACGAGCCGCAAAAAGTTCGAGCAAAAGCCTTATTGCCAGCGAACCGTAAATCAAAAAAAATGCGTAATCAACAAATTGCGAAATACGCGCCATAAATCTTCCGCGTTCTACTTCGCGGTCGGTTTCGGCGATTTCGTTAATTGCTTTTTGTCGCATTCCTGTTGCTAAATCTTGCGTTTGCGCGGCTTCGGAAACTGTCGAATCATTAGCGTAAGCAGAAATTTCTCCGCCGACATCGGCTTTGACATTCGATTTTATCGCTTCGTAATTTGCCGCACGTTGCGCTTCTTCAATTTCGAGTTTGTTATCAACCATTTGATTTTTCCTTCAATTTTGTTTTGATTTCTTCGCGTCTTTGCGGAGTTTCGTTAATATCTGCGCTTCCGGCGATGTCGCGGTCGTCTGCGGCTTCGTCATTTTTGCCGTGGCGCAGCATTTCACGTTGAATCTCGTCTGCGTCTTTTCCGCTTGCTTGTTCGCCGATTTCGGCGGTCGAAATCGGTTTTGTTTTGTTGTCTTTCATAAACTTTTTTGTCGGAACGATTTGCCAAAACAAACCGTTCCGACTTCCCCCTTGTTCATTTGAGATTTTGCAATCCCAAAACTTTACAAAGATTTACCGATTTGAACTCAAATTATTCGGCGCGGTTGCCGTAATTCTGAATTCGCTTCCGCTGTCGAGTTCAACGTCGTCTTTGCCTTGAATCAAAACCGTTCCCGCGCCTGCACCGCCGCCGATTACTGCGCCGATTGCCGCGCCTTTTCCGCCGCCGGCGATTGCGCCGATAATTGCGCCGATGCCTGCGCCGATTGCGCCGCGTTTAACGGTTTTGCTCGTCTGATTATTGTCGCGCACCGAACCTTCGTTGTTGACCGTTACATTTTCGCCGCTGGCGTTTTTTACTCCGTCAACGATTCCGGCAAAACGGTAAGTTTGTCCGTTTCTCAAACGAATCGTATCGAATTCGAGCGAAACATTCGCCCGCCCAGAAACTCTTCCCGAACGCTCGGATTTTGTAACTCGCCCTTCGATAATCGCGCCGTCATATTGCGAAGGCGAAGTAACGCGCATTCTAAATCTGTCGCCGTCTTGACTGACTTTTGTCGAAACCATATTTTCCAAAACTGCTGTTAATTGCGTGTTATTCGGAATTACAAACTGATCGTAAGAATTATTGCTGACGTTATCTTGATAATTCACTTGCGACCATTGTGCCGTCGGGCTGATTTTGTCATAAACGCTCGTAACCGTTACAGTTTCGTTGCGATTTTCAAGATAAACGCGGCGCATAACCTTCATTTGACCGTTGCTCATCGGCATAAACGAAACATAAAAATCGTTCATTCGGTCGCCTTCATAGTTAATCATCACGCCGTTATCGCTCGTCGTATTCGTTGTTATTTTTACGTTTCGTCCGTTTTCATTAGTTTCAGTGCGCGAAACTCCGTCTGCCGCAAAACTGATTTGTTGCGATAAATCAGAGCCGATTGTAAATTGCTGTCCGCTTCTTTCAATCGCCAACATATTCGGCGGCGATAAACGTCTTTCGAGATTTTGACGCACTCGGTCGCGCTGGTTTCCCGAATAATATCGGTTGACGGAATTGCCGACAACCGTCGAAACATTGTCGCTCAAACCGGCGTTCAAACGATAAGTTCCGTTCAAATCCATTCTTGAATTTTGATTGTTATTCGTCGGCAAAGTGTTCCAATTCCAGCTGACATTGTAATAATTCGACAACGTATTCAAATCGTTTCGCAACGTCTGCCAATCTCTCTGCGCCGCCGTGTTCAAACGATTATTTCGCATAAATCTTTCGATATATGACGCTCTCGACAAAAGATCGGAAACGTCCGTGCCGACTGATGAACGCGCTTCGAATTTGCGTTTTAATTCGTCGGTTTGATTTTCAAAATCGCTGATAAATTGCGCGATATTGTCTTCCGTATTCGTATTATTCAAACGACTGCGGTCAAGCGCACGTTCGAGCGAGCGGCGATATTTGTCCGTATTTGTCTCGATGCGGCTCAAAAGCGTCTGCACCGAAGCATCAGTAACGCGATAAGGTCTGGTGTTCGAGTTGTAATCGTTATTCACCGTTGAATTCCAATTCCAACTCACGTTGTAATATCGCGCCAAAGTATTTATATCGTTTCGCAACGCCGTCCAATTCGTCTGAACTTTGTTAGTCAAACGATTGTTCGCCATAAATTGATTAATGTTCGCCGCCCGATTTAAAACGTCCTGCACATCATTATCAACCGAACGCCGTGCTTCAAATCTTTGTTTGAGCGAATCGGTTGAATTTTCAAATTCGGTAATGTAATTCATCAGCATATCTTCCGAGTTCGTGTTATTTAACGAACTTCGGTCGAGTGCTTCGGCGATATTCCGTCTGAATGTATCGGTTTGCGTTTCGATACGGTTGAGGAGAGTTTGCACCTGCGAATCGCTTGCCGTATAAGCGCGAGTTTGCGCCGCCGTATTTGCTACGGCAAAAGCAAGCATTAGTAATGTTAGTGCAAAAAAATTTCGTAAATTATTATTCATAAAAACCTCCGTGATTTGCTTCTGATGTATTTCAAGATTTCTGAAAGTTGCAGTTTGCATATCCGTAGATGATTAAAGCAACCGCTATGCCACGCCGCTTAAGTATGCTTATAACTGTTGTGTTTGTGGGATTTATGGAGACCTTTAGCTATCGAACAAACTATTTTTCGATTAATTTAATGTAAGAATTCAATACACCGGCGCGTTTCAAACGCAGAAACTCAACCAAGAGAAAGCGAATCTTAAAGTTAGCGTTAGACACACTCATTCAAACTCGCGTTACCGCTTTCTTCATTATTGAATTACTTTTGATTTTCGCTGTTTATGGTTAAAACGGAAATTTCGGGAGGAACGAGAAATCTGATAGGAAGAATGCTTGTGCCGATTCCACTTGTAACAAACATATCTACATCTTGTTCGCGGATATGTCCGTAAGCATATTTTTGTCCGTAGGATAAAGGCACAATCGGTCTGCCCAAAATAGGAAGCCAAACTTGTCCTCCGTGTGAATGTCCGGCAATCATTAGTTTGAAATCTTTACCGAGTGATTTGTGATAATTTAAAACATAAAAAATATCAGGGCTGTGTTCTAAAACGATAATGTCGCCAACTTTCTCGTTTGCCGCAACAATATTTCTTACAGTAGAGTCAAATTTAAACCAAGAATCGAGTTTTAAGTGGTCAGTCAAACCTAAAAGCCTGAATTTTTGTCCGTTATGCTCAATAATAACTATCTCGTTGACTAAAAGGCGATAGCCGATTCGTGCAAATTCTTTTCTTACAGGTTCATCGCCGATACATAAATCGTGATTGCCCATCACAGCAAACACACCATATTTAGCTTTAATTCCTTTGAGATTATCGGCAATGGTGGCAATCGGCATTCTTAACACACCATTTTGGCAATCGGTATCCGAAACATAATCGCCCAAAAGCACAACCACATCTGCATTCTGTTCGTTTGTGCGTTCAACTACCTGCCGAATTTTTTCTTCCGTAACTCCACGCGAACCGCCGTGAATATCGGAGATTGCGACAATTTTCAAACCGTTGAGATTTTGATTCCAATCTTTAATCTTGATTTCGTTTTCAGTAACAACAAGCTGAAAAGGTTCGATAAAATAAGCATATAACAGGCAAATTAAACCGAAAACCGTTAAACAAATAAAGGCGATAAAAATTTTCCGACGATTTAATTTCATAATTTGAAATATTCATTCCAACGCGCATCAACAAGTTGTTTTATATCGTCGCGGGCTTCGACTTCTTTCGGATACCAAGGCTTCATTCGCGCATCTATGACAATCGGATTTTTGTAGGAAATGTGATTATTTTCAACTGAAATCTGTTTTGCTTTTATATCTGTCGAGGGATTAAACCGCGTCCACGTTGCCCACAAAAATTTATCGGCAGACGCGGCAAACTCAATCGAATCGTGAAGCACAACAATTTCAAAATCATCGAATGCGCCAGATTCGGCAACGCACAAAGCCAAATCTTTGTTAGCTTCGTAGTTTTCAGTTTCCAAAACCAAACAACCTCCACAAAAAACCTTTGCTTTTTTCACGCCTGAAAGTAAATCGCCCGAAAATTCGCGCTTTAATTCCCTTTTCTTTTCACCAACACCAACGAGCATTGCTTTTGAACCGTGATTTATTTTTCCGCTGGCGTAATCCAAAGTATCAAATGATGTTCGGTCAAAAATAAAGAAATCGCTTGCCCAATCAACTCTTTCGAGAATATATTCAAAAACCGTCTTAAAATCGCGCAAATCTTGCAGTTTATCCGTGAGCATCAAAAATTTAGTGAGTGAAAGCTGACCTTCGCCAAGAATGCGAAAACCCGCGCCGAGAGCTTCTCTGGCATAGCGTTCCTTAACAACTGCCGCCGCTAAACTGTGAAAACCCGTTTCGCCGTAGCTCCACAAATCTTTGACGGCGGGCATAACCAAAGGAAAAAGCGGCGAAAGAAGTTCTTGCAAATAATCGCCGATAAAGAAATCTTCCTGACGCGGTTTGCCGACAACGGTTGCGGGATAAATCGCGTCCTTGCGATGAAAAATCGCTTTGCAATTAAACACGGGATAATCGTGAATTAGCGAATAATAACCGTAATGATCGCCGAAAGGTCCTTCGGGTTTTCTAACATTGGGCGGAACTTCGCCGCTGAAAACGAACTCGGCTTCGGCAATGAGACGCAAACCGTTTTCGAGCGGGTTTTTGACGGTTTCGATTTTGCCGTTTGCCAAAAGCGAGGCGAGCATTAATTCGGGAACGTCTTCGGGCAAAGGCGCAATCGCCGCCAAAATCATCGCGGGCGCACCGCCGACGGTGATGTTCACGGGCAAAGGTTTGTTTAATTTCTCAGCTTCAAAATGATGAAAACCGCCGCCTTTGCCGATTTGCCAATGAATGCCCGTCGTCGTGTCATCATACCGCTGAATGCGATACATTCCGAGATTGTGTTTTCCCGTTGTCGGACTTTCGGTATAAACCAGCGGCAAAGTTACAAAATGCCCGCCGTCTTCGTGCCAAAGTTGAAGGAGCGGAATTTCCGTCAATTTCGGTTCTTTTGAAAATCGTTCTAAAATCGGCGCGTTTTTTACCGATTTCGTGCCGAGCTTCACCGCATCAAACGCCATCTGCCGATAATTCCAGAGTTCCTTCGGTTTTGGCGGCAACAAAACTTCAACCATTTCGACCGCGTTTTTAACAAATTCCTGCGGCTTTTTGCCAAACGCCAAATCAATGCGTTTTGCCGTGCCGAAAAGATTTGTTACCACGGGAAAAATCGAATTTTTAACTCGTTTGAAAAGTAAAGCCTTGCCCTGCGCTTCGATAACGCGCCGATGAATTTCGGCAATTTCGAGATACGGATCAACTTCCGCCTCGATTTCGACAATTTCGTTCTCACGCCGCAGCGTTTCAATAAATGAACGGAGATTTTTGTGCATATAAGATTGGAGCGCAAGCGTCCCCGCTTGCAATGAGCGTCGCTTCGACGCGAAAAAGCGTTTAGAATCAAATCAACTTGAATTAACGCGAAGGCTTTACACCACTGAAAAGCGTGGAGTTTGCAAGCGGGGACGCTTGCGCTCCAGTCGTTTATTTACGCAGATTATATTTTATAA
>CAZJQP010000053.1:0-34678 GCA_964548225.1 uncultured Blastocatellaceae bacterium
TTGCAAGCGGGACGCTTGCGCTCCAGTCGGTTTTTCTTATCCCGAACTGACGTTATTTTATGAATAATAACCACGAAAACACACGAAAACGCACGAAACAGGTTGATTCTTTTTGTGTTTTTTCGTGTTCTTTCGTGATTTTATCTTAAAAATAATTCTGTCTTGATACTTAAAAAGAGTTCAAGATAAATCCTGAACTCTAAATTTGATTTTAAACAATTCTGAATAGTTTTAGCCGTAGACAACGGCGGTGTTTGAATGACTGCTTTCTAAATCGCCGCGTTTGGCTTTGATGCGGTATTGGATTTTTACGCCGGGCGTTTGATTTTTGTGTTTGTAGGTTGAGCCTGTTACAGCATCAATCATTACCCAAGCGTCTGAATCGCCGATTTTGGCTTCGATAATAAACATCGTGCCTTGCCGGTTGCCGTTTCTGTTCCATTTCATCGAATTTATGCCGTCGGAAGTTCCCGTTGCCACTAAATCGGTTGGTATAAAAGGCTGAACATTGCCGAAATTTCCCAGATTGATGCTTAATCCGAGTTCTTCCAAAATATTACCGGGCAAACCGTCAATTGCCTTAAAAGCATTGTTAAGCAGACCAATATCTTTGTTCAAATCTTTGCGTTCGTCTTTGACTAACGCTGTTTGCCCGACAGATTCTTCTTTCTTCTGCTGTTTCAATGCCAAATCAGCATTAAATTGCGTTGCTTTTGTCTGTAAATTGGTAATTTGTCCGCCTGATAAATTAAGTAATGCCTTATAAAAATCAGCCTTGTTGATAAAATTTGCTAACCAAATAGCAAATTCCGCGTCGTTGGATGGATATATTTTGCTTGCCATTGTGTTGTTTTTTTTCTCCACTTCAGAATTGAGATTTCGGAATCAGTTGGTAAAACTTAAAATCCAACTCCAACAGCTTTTTAATTGCCCAAAAATAGTTTTTTGCCGGTAGTTGTTTCAAATCTCTAAAAAATTAGATAATTGCGAGCAAATTATTAATTATTAATTATCAAATATCAATTATTTTGTTCGTTTTTTATGTTTTATACCAACGATATAATTGATAATTGATAATTGCCAATTAGTAATGTTGCGCTTTTTCTTACTAATTGTATTAGAGCATATTTTGAATGAGCGTCTGGCAAAAATGGCAGAAACACGACTGTCAAGGAGTGTGTCAACACGCTCAACCAGCAACACACTCCTTAACAGTCGTGTTTCTGCCCTTGCTTTCTAAACCTACACTCAACTCAAATCTGCTCTAGAATTTTAAAACATCTGCTTAGTGCAAAAAAGTTTTCTCTTAGTGCGAAAAAGTTTTTCCCTAACTAAAAACTATTTTTCTCTGTCAAAAAAAAGTTTTTCTCCATCGAAAAACTTTTATTCCCCAATTCTGAAAAGTTTTTAATCAACAAAAAACTGCTGTTAACCAACTACAAACTTTTCAAAATCAAGCAACCGTTTATTTTGATGAGTAGAAAAAAATAAATGGTTGCTTTTACAAAAAATATTCAGGTGAAAAAAATTAATGAAATATTGGCAGGTTTGTTTTTCTTGAATCTGTTTATCAAAATTTTCCGAAATCTTTTTTGCTCGGTGTTCGTATAGAATTATTATCACTTTTTTGTGTGATAAAATAGACAATTTAATACTTGGGAAATCATTACTGAGCTATCGTAAAATTGCGCGACTTGTAAAATCTCCGTAAAACAGACTGTTAGTCTGTTTTAACTGTTAATTTTGACATCAAATTTGAGCTATTATCGAGTATTAAACAGACTAACAGTCTGTTTTACGATTTGAAAATAATGTGAATTTATAAAATTATTGCCTAAATTAATTTTTATGCCGCTTAGTAATGTTAGAAAATATATGCCGAAACAGTTAATTTTTTTTGCAGTCTTTTTTTTACTGCCGCTGAATGTTTTTGCACAGCAGGATTTGCCTGTGATTGTTCAGCCGGGTGCGCCGGGACAGGAAACAAAGGTTTTGCCTTCGACGACGAAAGCGAAATTGCCGCCTATTTCGCGTAAAGATGTCGAATTTATGCAAGGAATGATTCATCATCATTCGCAAGCAGTCGAGATGACGGCTTTGATTGAAGCGCGGACGGAAAATAAAGCAGTTCGCCTTTTGGGTGCGCGAATCAGTCAATCACAATCGGACGAAATGAATTTTATGAAGCGTTGGCTCGAAATTCGCGGCGAAAAAACTTCGATGGAAATGTCCGAAGATATGGACGGAATGGATATGTCGAATCATAAACACCACGAAATGCTGATGCCCGGAATGTTGACGAAAAAACAAATGGACGCGCTGAAAAATGCAAAAGGCGCAGAATTTGATAAATTGTTTCTGGCAGGAATGATTCAGCATCACAAAGGCGCGTTGGTGATGGTCGAAGAACTTTTTAAAACCACGGGCGCGGGACAAGATGCCGAGATTTTTAATTTCGCCACCGACGTTGACAGCGGACAACGCGCCGAAATCAGAATTATGCAAACTTTATTAGAGGAAAAACCGTAAAAATACCATTATGAATCGAATCAAATCTATTACTTGCCTTTTTATTATCGCTTTTTTTGTTTCAGGAACTTTTTTTGCCATTGAAACTTTTGCTCAAACCAAACAGCTTCCGGCTGGAATGAAAGGTTCAAATGTTGATGATCCGCGTGCAAAACTTAAACCCGGTTTATGGGATGCCGGTGAAGCGGCTTTTGGGATTAAGCATCTGTTATTGCTCAAAAAACCCGAAGCCTTTCAGCTTGGCACGGACGATGTGGATAATCCGAAGGTGCAAAATACCTTGAAACTCCTCGGCGTGTCCGATACTTCGCAGTTTCCGAAAGAATTTCAGCTTGTTTTTGCTCAACTTGCATTCTCCAATTCGGATATTGCGTTTCAAGGCAATCATCTCTTTCTGGGAAATTTTTACGGCGTGAATATCTTTGATATTTCTAAACCCGCAGAAACTAAATTGCTGACCTCGATGGTTTGTCCGGGCGGTCAGGGCGATGTTTCGGTTTATAAAAATCTGATGTTTATGTCGGTCGAAATGCCAAACGGACGGCTCGATTGCGGTGTGCAAGGTTTTCCGCCCGTGCCTCTGCCGACTGATGGAACAGAACCTAAGCCCGATGTCCAAAAAGACCGTTTTCGCGGTGTGCGAATCTTCGATATTTCCGACATCCGAAGCCCGAAACAAGTCGGCGCAGTGCAAACCTGCCGCGGCTCGCATACGCACACGCTCGTTACCGATAAAAATGATAAAAACAACGTCTATATCTATGTTTCGGGAACTTCTTTTGTTCGTCCGGGTGAAGAACTCGCCGGATGCTCCGACGGTTTGCCCGATAAAAACCCGAAAACATCTCTTTTCAGCATTGACGTGATTAAAGTTCCGGTTGCCGCACCGCAGGAAGCGAAAATCGTTTCGAGTCCGCGTGTGTTTATGGATTCGAGAACAGGCGTTATCAATAGTTTGAATGACGGCGGTTCACACGATGGCAACGGTAGAGTTCAAGAATCCGACCAATGCCACGATATTACCGTTTATTCGGAAATCGGACTTGCCGCCGGCGCGTGTTCCGGCAACGGAATTATTCTTGACATTAAAGATCCGGCGAATCCGAAGCGTATTGATGCAGTCAATGATCCTAATTATTCTTACTGGCACTCTGCGGCGTTTTCCAATGACGGAAAAAAAGTTGTCTTTACGGACGAATGGGGCGGCGGAATGGGCGCACGTTGCCGCGAAAACGACCCGAATGTTTGGGGCGCAAACGCGCTCTTTAACCTTGAAAACAATAAACTTAAATTTGCAAGTTATTATAAAATGCCTGCCGCACAAGGAGAAAGCGAAAACTGTGTTGCACACAACGGTTCGTTGATTCCTGTTCCGGGAAGAGACCTTAAAGTTCAGGCGTGGTATCAAGGCGGCATTTCGATTATGGATTTTACCGACGAAAAGACCCCCAAAGAAATCGCTTACTTTGACCGCGGAGCGATTAACCCCAATATGGTTATTTTAGGCGGAAGTTGGTCGGCATATTGGTTTAACGGAAATATTTACAGTTCGGAAATTGCCCGCGGTTTGGACGTTTTTGAACTTGAGCCTTCAAAATATCTGACACAAAACGAAATTGATGCCGCAAAATCAGTTCAAGTCGGTGAATTGAACGTGCAGAATCAACAAAAATTTGTTTTTTCAAATAAATTAGTTGTCGCTAAGGCTTACATTGACCAGCTTGAGCGTTCGCAAGCAATGCCAAACGAACAGATAGCAAGTCTTCGTGATGCAATTAAAAGTGCGGAAACTTCAAATCTAAATAAAAAAGATGCTAAATTGCTCAAAACTTTTGCAAAATCATTGGAGAAAAACGCCGCATCAGCCAAAAACTCCGGCGACTCGACTCGAATGCGAGCTTTGGCAATGATTCTGAAGAATCCCGTAGCTTAAAGATGATTAAAACAGAAACAATTATTTACGGCGATTCCGAAAATGAATTTCGCGGCAAAATTTGTTTTGACGACCGGAACTCCGCACCCAAAGCCGGAGTTCTGGTCGTTCATACCATTCGGGGATGCACGGATTTTGAAACCGAAAAAGCACAGGAATTGGCAAAAATAGGTTACGTTGGCTTTGCCGTTGATATGTATGGCAACGGACGCAACAGTAACAACTCCGAAAAAGCGCGTGTTTGGATGGATGAATTGAACAACAACCGAAATTTGTTGCTCAAAAGAGCTTCGCTTGCGCTCGAAACTTTGAAAAATCACCCTGAAGTTGATGAATCGAAAACAGGTGCAATCGGTTTTTGTTTCGGCGGCAAATGCGTTTTGGATTTAGCGCGGGCAGGCGCGGAATTTCGTGGCGCGGTTTCGTTTCACGGCGTTTATGACAAACCGGAAGGCTTGGAAAATAATTCGCCGATCAAATCTTCCGTTCTCGTCTTGCACGGTTGGGACGATCCGTTAAATCCGCCATCGTCAACAGTCGCCCTCGCCGAAGAATTAACGGCGCGAAACGCCGATTGGCAAATTCTTTCATTAGGTCAAACCGGACACGCATTTACAAATCCGACTGCAAATATGCCGGAACGCGGTTTAATTTACAATGAACTTTCAAACCGTCGGGCGTGGGTTGTGATGCGTAACTTTTTTGAAGAGATTTTTTAATTTCAACCGCTTTCTTGTTCAAATCCTCTCTAAATTGAAATTTGATAACTGTTCCGTAAATAAACGCAAATTATCAATTATTCATTATCAACTTTCAATTATTCCGTTTGGTTTTATAATCATTTATTTGTGTCCGAATACAAATGATAATTTAGTCCAATTAATTCAGAACTGACTTTAAGGCTTTCCCTGTGTAAGATTTTCGCACCCGCGAAACTTCTTCGGGCGTTCCTTGTGCGACAATTTTCCCGCCGTCCGCGCCGCCTTCGGGTCCTAAATCTATAATGTAATCGGCTGATTTAATGACATCGAGATTATGTTCAATGACGATGACCGTGTTGCCCGTGTCAACTAATTTTTGGAGAACGTCAAGCAGTTTGTGAACGTCCGCAAAATGCAGTCCGGTTGTCGGTTCGTCTAAAATATAAATCGTTTTTCCCGTAGCGCGTTTTGACAATTCTTTCGCAAGTTTGATGCGTTGCGCTTCGCCGCCGCTCAGAGTCGTGGAAGATTGTCCGATTTTAATGTAACCAAGCCCGACATCGAGCAGAGTTTGAAGTTTTTGTTTGATATTCGGAATATTTTCGAGAATCGGAAGTGCATCTTCAATTGTTGTATCCAATAAATTTGCAATCGAAAGACCTTTATATTTTACCGCCAAAGTTTCACGATTATATCTTGCCCCGCGGCAAACATCGCAAAGCACATAAACATCAGGCAGAAAATTCATTTCGATGCGCTTCATTCCGTCGCCTTCACAGGCTTCGCAACGTCCGCCTTTGACGTTGAAAGAAAATCTTCCGGCTTTGTAGCCGCGTTCACGAGATTCGGGAAGCATTGCATAAAGTTCACGAATCGGTGTAAAAAGTCCGGTGTAAGTTGCAGGGTTCGAGCGCGGTGTTCTGCCAATTGGCGATTGGTCAATTTCGATGATTTTATCAACTGCATCCAAACCTTCAATCGAATCGTGTTCGAGCGGTTGCGTTGCTGATTTATAAATATGTTTTGCCAAAGCCGGATATAAAATTTCGCCAACGAGCGTTGATTTTCCGCTTCCCGACACGCCTGTTACGACCGTTAAAAGTCCGAGCGGAAATCGCGCATCAATATTTTTCAAATTATGCGCCCGTGCGCCTTTGACCGTGATGTTTTCGCCGTTGGCAATTCTGCGCCATTCGGGAATTTCAATTTTCAAATCGCCTTTGAGATATTTTCCTGTCAAAGATTCTTTTGAATTGGCAATGTCCTTCGGCGTTCCGACGGCGATAACTTCCCCGCCGTGTGTTCCCGCAAGAGGTCCTAAATCCACCACATAATCGGCTTTTTCGATGGTTTCTTCGTCGTGTTCGACAACCAAAACCGTATTGCCTAAATCTCTGAGTTGATGCAAAGTTTCCAGAAGTTTTTGATTATCTCGCGGATGAAGTCCAATTGAAGGTTCGTCCAAAACATACAAAACACCGCGCAAAGACGAACCGATTTGCGTCGCAAGGCGAATGCGTTGCCCTTCGCCGCCCGAAAGCGTTGCCGAACTTCTATCAAGCGTCAAATAACCCAAACCGACCGAATTTAAAAACCGCAGACGGTCTTTGATTTCGCGCAAAACGAGTCCGGCAATTTTTTCTTCACGCTGGTTTAGCTCAATTTCATTAAATTTTTCAAGCGCAGATTCAATCGGAAGTTCCGTATAATCGCCGATGCCAAGCCCGCCGACTTTGACCGCCAAACTTTCGGGTTGCAGACGTTTTCCATTGCATTCGGGACAATTTTGCGGCGAAATAAATTCAGCCAAACCGATTCTGACCTTTTCCGACGATGAATTGTGCAATCTTTCCCGCAAAAACCGCACTGCGCCTTTCCAGTCCGAATCGTAAAACTTATCGCCCCATTTCATCGGAACTTTGCCGACAATGCCTTGAAAAAATGCGTCGCGGATATTTTCAGGCAATTCCTTAAATGTTGTGTTTTCAGTAGTTTGAAATTTATATTTTTTGATTATGGCATCAAGCGCAGTTTTCAAAACAGTCGAAGCCATTTTGTCAATTCCATCAAGAAACGGCTGTTTTTTGATTGGCAATTCCACATCCGCGACAAGTTTTTTCGGGTCAGCTTCGGCGACAATGCCGATGCCGTTGCATTTCTTACACGCGCCGAAACTCGAATTAAACGAAAATGAACGCGGCTCAAGTGTCGGAATATTCACGCCGCAATTCACGCACGCCATTTTTTCCGAATAAAGTTTTTCTTCGCCGTCAATAATCGAAATCAAAACCGCGCCGCCCGTCAATTTCAAAGCCGTTTTGACCGATTCGGTCAAGCGTTCTTTCACGCCGTTTTTTATCAATAATCTATCAACGACAACCTCAATCGTATGATTTTTGCGTTTGTCGAGCCGAATTTCTTCGTCCAAAGCGCGAAGCACACCATCAATCCGAGCGCGAATAAACCCGTCTTTGTTGAGTTTTTCGAGTTCTTTCTTAAATTCGCCTTTGCGCCCGCGCACAATCGGCGCAAGAATCATCACTCGTTCGCCTTCGGGCAAATCCAAAATGTTGGCGACAATTTGCTCAAACGATTGCCGCGTAATCGCCTCGCCGCAAATCTGGCAATGCGGTTGCCCGATTGATGAAAAAAGCAGACGCAAATAATCATAAATTTCCGTAACCGTCCCGACAGTCGAGCGCGGTGAACGCGAAACCGTTTTTTGCTCAATCGAAATCGCCGGACTCAAACCTTCAACCGAATCAACATCCGGCTTTTCGAGTTGGTCGAGAAATTGTCTCGCGTATGCAGACAAAGATTCGACGTAACGGCGTTGACCTTCGGCATAAATCGTGTCAAAAGCGAGCGAAGATTTACCCGAACCGCTCAAGCCCGTGATGACGGTAAAAGAATCACGCGGAATTTCGACATTGATATTTTTAAGATTATGCTGACGTGCGCCGCGAATGGTGATTTGTTTAATGCTCATTGTGTCTTACGGATAAAATATGCGCCGATGGCAGAAACGATTATTTTACCAATTCAAAACGAGCAACGCAAAGATGGTTTCAGCCGAGTTTTTCGTTGACGAAAGTAAATATTGCGGTGGCAACGCTGACCACAATGAAAGTTGCAATCGCCCGCCAAACCGCATCTGATTTTGTAAATTCCCAAATCGCCAAAATACACAAAACCGTGCAGAAAACGAGTGAAATTGTGATGACAAGAAAAGCAATCCAACGGACTAATTTCGGATTGACCACACCTTTTGATTCAGACTTTGGTTTTAAGGATTTTTCTTCGTCCATTTTTTGATTATAACAGATACAAAACGCCGAAAAGTGCAACCGATGAAATTATCAGCCAAAGCAAAACGGCTTGTAACAAAGGCTTTATCCCGACGGCTTTCAAAGTTTCGCGTGAAAGCGACGCGCCGATGAGAAAAAGCGTTACGGTCAAACCTGCTTTGGCAAGATTTACCATTGATTCAAAAATACTTGGAGGCGTTATCGAAGGCGCGTAAGTTCTGATTAAAGTTGCGCCTAAAAATAAAAAAACAAACCACGGAATTATTTCTAAAATCTTGGTTTCGCCGTGTTTCGGGCGATAGAGAAATGCGAAAAGCAAGGCGACGGGCGCAATCCAAAGCGCACGGGCGAGCTTGACGGTTGTCGCAATTTGCAAGGCTTCGTCGCCGTATTTTGCGCTTGCGCCGACAACCGAAGATGTGTCGTGAATGGCAATCGCCGCCCAAATTCCGAATTGATTTTCGTTCAAGCCGACAAAATGTCCGACAATCGGAAATACAAAAAGCGCAACCGAATTTAAGATAAAAATCGTGCCGAGCGCAACGGAAATTTCCTTCGATTCGGCGCGAATTGCCGGAGCAGTTGCGGCAATCGCACTTCCGCCGCAAATCGCTGTTCCTGCCGAAATCAAAGATGACGTTTTTTCTTCGGTGTTTAATAACTTTCCGAGCAAAGAACCGATTATCAACGTCCCGAAAATCGTGGCAATCGTGAACAAAATTCCTTTCTTTCCGGCTTCGATGACATTTGTCAAATTCATCCCAAAGCCAAGCAAAATAACGGAAAATTGTAATAAATAATGAGTTGTTTTTTGTGTTTCATCAGGAAACGGATTGCCAGCCGTCAAAGCCAAAATCAATCCCAGAAGCAAAGCAATCGGCGGCGAAACAAACGGCGTGAGGCAAACGATAATTAGAAGAAAAAAGACGATTTTTCGCGGCATAAAATCAGAACCGCCTACAGTAGCGGCGCGGCTAAATTGCTGATAATAACACAAAACCAAACCATAAACTATAAACCATTAACCATAAATAGTTTATGGTTAATGGTTTATAGTTTATGGCTTGTGAAGGCTAACGAGTTTTATTTCAAAATCCCGAACACCTTTTTCAGCAAGCTCGAAGTTCTGCCAATCGGGTCTTTGCGGATTTTCTTTTCTTCGTCGGCGACCAATAAAAACAAGCCGTCGAGAGCTTTTTGCGTAACATAACCGTCTAAATCCGTCGCTTCTTTTCCTAAAAGTTGATTGGCAAACGGATATTTACCAATCATCGTTTTATATTTTTGCGTTACACCGACTTCTGCTGTAAATTTTTCGACAATCGGACGAAATTTTTCGCGTAATTTTTCTTCGCTCGTGCGGCGGAAGAACTGTGTCGCGGCATCGTCCTGCCCACTAAAAAGAATCTTTCTCGCATCGTCAAAAGTCATCTGTTTGATGGCATCAACAAAAACCTCAAACGCCACCGGCACGGCTTTTTCCGCCGCCCGATTCATTGACAAAATAAATTCATCAACCGCTTTGCCTTGTCCGGCAACGCGCATCGCTTTTTCGAGTTTTTGCAAGTTTTTCGGCAGAGGAATTTTGACACGGACATTTTTGAAAAATCCGTCTTCTTTGCCCAAAGAATCAACCGAAAATTTTACACCTTTTGTTAAGGCTTCTTTCAAACCGCCGGCGATTTCCGTATCCGTTACGGTCGTTTTTTTCTTCTGTCCGAACGCCAAACCCGCAAGCAGACTCAAACAAACTAAACTCAAAAATCCAAATTTCAACCAACGCATTTTTTCTCCTCCTTTGCGATTCTGAAACGAATCGCATCTTTGATGTAACTTTTAGAAATTCCTTTGCCTTTTTACTTTTTCTTACCTTGATTCGCAACCGCTTCTTGCGCTTTGCGAATCGCTTCGGCATCGCCGAGATAATAGCTTTTAATTGGCTTCAAATTTTCATCCAATTCATAAACCAAAGGAACGCCCGTCGGAATATTCATTTTAACGATTTCTTCATCTGCAATATTGTCTAAATATTTTACCAAAGCCCGAAGCGAATTTCCGTGTGCGGCAATGATAATTCTTTTTCCTGCTTTAATTTGCGGCGCGATTTCACTTTCAAAATACGGCACAACTCGTTCAACCGTATCTTTCAAACATTCGGTCAAAGGAAAGTTTTCAATACTCGCATACTTAGGCAAATTTCCCTCATAACGCTCATCATCTTTCGACATCGGCGGCGGCGGAACATCGTAGCTTCTGCGCCAAATATGAACTTGTTCTTCGCCGAATTTTTCCGCCATTTCCGACTTATTCAAACCTTGCAAATCGCCATAATGTCGTTCGTTCAATTTCCACGAATTAACAATCGGAATCCACATCAAATCCAATTCATCCAAAACCGACCAAAGCGTTCTGATAGCGCGTTTCAAAACTGATGTGTGCGCCACATCAAACGTAAATCCTTCATTACGCAGAAGTTCACCCGCCGCTTTTGCCTCGGCGCGACCTTTTTCTGAAAGGTCAACGTCCTTAAATCCTGTGAACCGATTTTCCTTGTTCCAAGTGCTTTCGCCGTGTCTGATTAAAACCAATTTGTGCATAATTTTTAATCTTAGCAAACCATTTCTCGAAAATAAAAAAGCAGTCTGAAAATTCAAACTGCTTTGCTTTGAAAATGTTCTTTCTGACTATTTTACATCGGCAATTGAACCTTTCCAGCCGTCGAAATACGCATCAACGTCAATCCAGCCCATAATGCCGCCGGAAACTTTTGTTTTTCGTTTGATTGCATCATAACCCGAACCGGGTCCGCCTTGTCCGGCTTCGGCGGTTGTCCAAATTATTTCGTTGACATCGAGAATGATGCCGACGTGCAAATATGTTCCGCCGCGTGTGCCGACTTGGAAGAAATCTCCCGGTTTCGGCGATTTCCCTTCGGTCGGAAACCAATTCCAAGCAGTTCCACCCGCTTTCGGCAAATCAAATGAATGAAAAGTCCGATTTGCCAAACCGCCCGCCGCCAGAGTTTTTCTCACCACAACACCCAAAAATGCGTTGCAAGTCGTCGTCGTTCCAACTCGTGCATTGACCAATTTTTTCACATCAAACGCCGCTCCGCCGCTCGAAACTTTCAGGGCTTCTTCCGTGCTTTTGCGCCGCGCTTCAATTAAATCTTTCGCTTTTTGAATCGCGTAAGCTCCGCGTTTCTTAAACTTTATGCCGCCGTTTGGGTCTTTGCCCGCGGCAATCAGATTGATGGCGCGTTGCATATCTTCATTCACCCAAATACTTTCAAGTCCGTTCTGCGTCATTGCCGTCCATTCCTGAAAAACCACGCCGTTTGTGTCCGAACGAATCTCCGAAGTATCCGCCGGAAGCAGTCTTTTCAATTCGCCTGTAATCCAAGTCCTCACCGAACTCATTGCCGGTTGTGCATCCATAATTTATCTCTCCTTATTTTATTTTGTTCACTCCAAAAACAGTTGGGATTCTGCTATTTTAATGATTTTTTTCCTAACTTCAAATTTCTGACGCTTGCGCCAAAAATTTTTGCGCCTCACCAATTAAATAAAGCGAACCTGTTACCAAAATCAAATCATTTTCGGTGGAAATTTCATCAGCAATTTTTAATGCTTCTTCTACCGTTTCGGTTTGAAACATATTTTCATTCATAACAAATTCGGCAATTTCCGAAGTTTCCATCGAACGCGGATTATTAGGCTTCGTTAAAATCAATTTATCGGCTTTCGGGAAAAGAATGTCGGCGATTTCCGATAGATTTTTATCACGCATCGCACCGAAAATCATCACAATCGGACGTGAAACGGCTTCGTCCAAATATTCGCGCAAAGCCTTTGCTCCGGCAGTGTTGTGCGCTCCGTCAAAGAGAATATTTTGATAAAATTCCAAACGACCTTTGTGTTTTGTGGTTTCCAAACCGAGTTCGATGTCATCTTTTGAAATCTTCAAACCAAAATCGCGCAGAGATTCGGCGATATAAATCGCTAATGTTGCGTTCGTCCATTGATGCTTTCCTTCCATCCAAAATTCGGCTTTGTAATTAGTTTCTTTCGTCCGTAACGATAAATAATGAAAATCATCAATAGAATTTGTAATAACCTTGACATTAGGAATCGCCCAAACCGCATCAACGCCAGTTTCGCGGCATTTTCCGTAAATTATTTTTTCGGCTTCACGTTTTTGCGGTGCGGAAAAAACTCGCGTGTCCGAACGAATTATTGCCGCCTTTTCCGCCGCGATTTCCGCCAAAGTTTCGCCCAAAATTCGTTGATGGTCAAAATCAATCGGCGTAATCCCAACTATTTCAGCATTTGCCGCAGTTGTCGCGTCAAATCTTCCGCCGAGACCTGTTTCCAAAATCGCAAGTTCGACTTTATTTTCCGCAAACGCTGTCAAAGCAATCGCCGTAACTTGCTCAAAAAACGTCGGAACTGTTTCGAGTTCGCTCGTTTCGACCAATTTTTCCGACGCTTCTCTAATCCGTGTTGCAAATCGCGCAAATTCTTTTTCGCTGATTTCTTCGCCGTTGATTTTTATTCTTTCCGTTACCGAAATCAGATGCGGCGAAGTTGTCATTCCAACGGAAATTCCGGCTTGCAAACAGATTGATTCGAGAAAAGCGCAGGTCGAACCTTTGCCGTTTGTTCCGGCAATTTGGATTTTTAAGTAGTTTTTTTCGGGACTGTTTAAGGCTTTGAGAAGTTTTCCGATGTTTTCGAGTCCGAGTTTCATTGCCAAAACTTCGTTGCCTAAACCGTAGAGATATTCGACTGATTCTTGAAAATTCATTAAGTTTAAGTGTAAAGTAAAACAAAATGAACAAGCAACAAATCGCCGAAAAACTGGTCGAAAACCATCAAAAATTTACCGATTTCTTGGTTTCTTTGAATGAAACGGATTTTATCGCTTCGACCGATGAAAAATGGACGGCGGGACAACAACTCGAACATATAATTCGCGGCGTTTCGCCGGTTAAAACGGCTCTAAACTTGCCGAAAATCGTGCCGCATCTTTTGTTCGGAAAATCGAATCGAGATTCGATTGAGTTTGAAAAAGTAGTGAAAAATTATCAGGAAAAACTCGCCGCCGGCGGCAAAGCGTCCGGCAGATTTATTCCGCCCGAAATCGGTTTTGAAAAACGCGAAGAATTGGTTGAAAAGTTAATGAAAACGGTTGCGGCATTAAACGAAAATGTTGAAAAATTCTCCGAAATACAACTTGACGAATATGTTTTGCCGCATCCGATTTTAGGAAAATTGACGCTTCGTGAAATGCTCTATTTTACGATTTATCACGTCGAGCATCATCATCAAAACGCGCTTCGGAATTTAGGAAGACTTTGATAAATGAACGAAAATAAAAAATATATCGGCTATCAAGCGGAAGATTTTGAAACGCCTTACGCCAAATATTTTAACGAAAAGATGGCAGATTTGCCCGCGCATATTGCCGAAGGTTTAGAAAAATCGCCGTTTGAATCCGGCAAATTACTGCCGTTTGATGAAGCTGTAAATCTTGCAAACAAAGGTTATGCGGAAATTGAAACAGGTTATTCGATAGAAAAATCTGGCGAAATTCGGGTGGCGATTTTGACCGAAATGCCGCGAGTTTCGCCCGAAATGTGGGATTGGTGGTTTGGTTGGCACGGTTCACACGACAACCGTTATAAACTTTGGCATCCGAAAGCGCATAAATCGGCGCATTGGCAAGACGGCAAAGATGATGTCGCTTACATCGGACGAACTTCGGTGATTCAGGAATTTATCGGCAAATCAATGGAACACGCTTCGATTAGTTTCGTTGCGCCGACGGAAATCGGCATCAAACCGCAAAATGAGGACGTTTTTATTTGTGCGCGAGTCGGTTACACTAATTATCCAATTGATTTCGGTTGGCTTTTGCATCAAGTTCGCCCAACCGAAAACGGTGCGGAAATGCGTTCGCGTTTTTGGTTTGGCGGCGAACACATAAAAGTGCGCGGTGATGGCGCGATTTCAAACGCGGCTTCAAAATTCTTGCAAAAAATCGTTCCCGCACAAGAACAACGCGCCAAAGATTTACTGATTCATTGCGCCGAAGAAATGAATCATCTGGCGAAATTTTTACCCGAAATTTACGGAGAGTTTCGTTCTGAGTTCCAACTTTAGTTGGTTGAAACCGCAAGCGAAGCAAAGCGGTTTCTTTCGTGGCAAGCTCAGATTTTCCCAATGCAACCAAAAACCGCAATCGCTTCGCTCGCGGTTTTGCCAACTAAAGTTGGAACTCAAAACAATGAAAATTATCCGAAACACCGACGCAGAATTTGACGAAGCGATAATGGAAACGCTTTTTAATAAACGTCCGCTCAATCGAAAACCGTTTATGCTCGTCAACCCCGAAACGGTCGAAGACATTATCGAAATCATCAAATTTGCGCGAGAAAACGGCAAGAAAATTAGCGTCTTTTCGGGCGGGCATAGTTGGTCGGCAAATCACGTCCGCGACGATGCGGTTGTAATTGATTTGAGCAATTTCAATCGCTACGAAATCAACAAAGAAGCAATGACCGCAACGGCTGAACCGGCTGTCGGCGGAAGTCATTTATTATCAGAACTTTTCAAACAAGATTTATTTTTCCCTGCCGGACATTGCAAAGGCGTGTGCATCGGCGGTTATCTTTTGCAAGGCGGTTTTGCCTGGAACGGACGCAAGCTCGGAATGGCTTGCGAAAGTGTTTTGGGCATTGATGTCGTTACGGCAGACGGCGAATTGTTACACGCGAGCGCGACCGAAAATGCCGATTTATATTGGTCAGCACGAGGTTCGGGCGGCGGATTTTTCGGCGTAATCGTGCGATTTTATCTAAAAATTTACAAACGCCCGAAATTTTGCGGAATGATGTCGCATATTTTTGCGATGAAACATCTCGAAGACGTTTATAATTGGGCTTACGAAATCGGTCCGACAATTCCGTCAAGCGTCGAATTTCAGATGCTGATGAGCCGAAACACTTTAAAATTTCTCGCGCCCGGCATCGAAGCCGCCGCGCCGATTTTTGCCGATTCGCGCGAAGAACTCGAAGAAGCCAAAGCGTTTATGGAAAACAGTCCGATAAAAAGTAAAGCGTATCTTCGCACACCTTTTGTCCGAATGGGCGTGAAAATGATGTATCGTTTTGCAATGACGCATTATCCATCAAACCATCAATGGGGCGTTGATAATATGTGGACAAATGTTTCAATAAAAGAACTTATGCCGTATTTAAAAGGCATTAGCGAAACTCTGCCGCCACCGCCGGCGCACGTTTTATGGCTGAATTGGCAACCGCCGAAACGCGAAGCCGAAATGGCTTTTTCGATGGAAGATAAAATTTATATCGCGCTTTACGGCGCGTGGAAAACGCCTTCGGAAACTGCTTTGTATGAAAATTGGGCAACCGATTGGATGCAAAAAATGTCGCATCTTGCAAGCGGAATTCAACTTGCAGACGAAGGCTTGCACAAACGCACAGCGCGTTTTATTTCGGACGAAAATTTGCGAAAATTAACCGAAATTAAAATACAAAGAGATTCGGAAAATCTTTTCCACGAATGGCATAGCAAACCTGAAAGTTTATGAATAATTTACACGAAAAATCAGCCGTCGAATTGCTGAAACTTATTGAAACCAAACAAGTTTCGAGCCGCGAAGTTACACAGTATTTTATTGACCGAATTGAAAAGGTAAATCCGAAAATCAATTCGGTTGTGCTGAAATTTTATGATGAAGCATTGAAAAAAGCCGACGAAGCTGACGAAAAACTTGCCAAAGGCGAAAAAATTGGCAGACTTCACGGCTTGCCATTCACGATTAAAGAATGTTTCGATTATCTCGGCACGCCAAGCACGCTCGGCGTTTCGGCGCGAAAAAATGACAAGCCGACGGAAAATGATGCGTATATTCAAACTTTGATAGACGAAGGCGGAATTGTTTTGGGCAAAACAAATGTGCCGCAACTGCTGATTTTTATCGAAAGCGAAAATCGTGTTTATGGGCGGACAAACAATCCGATAAATCCGAATTTCACTTGCGGCGGAAGCTCAGGCGGCGAAGGCGCAACGGTTGGCGCGGGCGCGTCGCCGGTCGGAATTGGCTCGGATTTAGGCGGAAGTGTGCGATTTCCGGCGGCTTTTTGCGGAATTTGTTCGATAAAACCGACGATGCAGCGCACGCCGGATTTGACTCGATATGGTGAAACACGACTCGAAGGCTCAATCGGTTCGGTCGCCGGAGTTTTGGCAAATCACGCGGAAGATTTGGATTTATTTTTGAAAATCATTAACGAATCAGCCGCAAAAATGCACGAAGTTCAGCCTTTGCAAGATTATAAAAAAATTGACGTTTCAAAACTCAAAATCGGTTATTTTTTGTCCGACGGTATTTTTGAACCGATGCCGGCAGTCAAACGCGGAGTTCTTGAATCGGTAGAAAAATTAAAATCTTTAGGCGCAGAAGTTGTCGAATTTCAGCCGCCGAATACTTCTTATGTCGAAGAAATTTTTCTCAGAATTTTATGCACCGATGATGCAAAATTGTTCAGAAAAGTTCTGGGAAACGAAAAACCTCTGCCGCAACTAAAAAATCTGATGATGCTCGCAAAGATTTCGCCATTTAAAAGAAATGCGATAAAAAACGCGGCGAAACTCTTCGGACAAAAAAGCGTTTCGCGTGTGATGCCGTATTTTGGCGGCAAAGGCGCGGAATATCTGCGCGAATGGGCGGCAAAACAAGCAGATTATCGCACCGAATTTTCAGCCGCAATGGACGCGGAAAATCTTGATGCAATCATTAGTCCGGTTTGCGCTTTGCCCGCATTTTTACACGGCTCGACCGATAAAGTCGGTCTCGGCGGAACTTACACAATTCTCTATAATATTCTTGGTTTTCCCGCCGGAGTTGCGCGAGTTTCGGAAGTTCAAAAGCACGAAGCCGTCGGCAGAAAAGCCGGTTTGGATTTGCGCGATAGAACCGCCGCGAAAACCGAAAAAATGTCCGCAGGTTTGCCGCTTTCCGTGCAAATTGCGGCACGACCTTGGCGCGAGGACATTGTTTTAGCTTTGATTGAGAATTTGCACAAAAGATTCTAAGGAACAAAATATATGAAAACTTTTATTGCCGGAACTGGAAGCATTTTGCCTGAAATGATTGTGCCGAATTCGCATTTTGAAAAGTGCGAATTTTACGACAAATCCGGCAACAAAATCGAAAAAAGCGTCGGCGAAATTATCGGTAAATTGGAAGCCATTACCGGAATCAGAGAACGGCGTTATGTGCCTTTTGAAGAAGATTCGATTCCGCTGATGGCGAAAGCCGCGCAGATTGCGCTTGACGATGCAAATATTGCAGTTAATGAGCTTTCGGGAATCATTGTCGCGCACAATGCCGGAAATATGATTCCGGGAACGAAAGATTTTCATCCTGTTCCAAATCTCGCCGCGTGTTTGAAAAATGCGATAAACTGCACAAATCACAAATGTTTTGCTTACGATTTGTTATTCGGTTGTCCGGGCTGGTTGCAAGCCGTGATTCAAGCGCATCAGACAATTTTGTGCGGTGATGCGGAAAATATTTTGGTCGTCGGTTTGGAAATTGCTTCGCGTCTGCTCGACCCGCACGATGTTGATTCGATGATTTTGGCGGACGGTTGCGGCGCGTGTGTTATTTCAAAATCAGACGCAGAAAAAGGAGTTTTATCTTATCTGACTTTTTCTCACGCGCAGGAAGATTTGGGAAGCATCTATCTCGGAAAATCGAACAATCAAGAACTGCAAGGAAATTGTTATTTCCATATGAACGGACGCGAAGTTTATAAATATGCAACCGTTTGGGTGCCGAAAATTATTCAAAAAACTTTGGAAAAAGCCCGCTTAAAAATTGACGACGTAGATTTGTTTTTGTTTCATCAGGCAAATACCAAAATGCTCGAAGCGATGGCGAAAAATTTAGCCGATATTTACGAAATCGGTTGCGAGTTTTTTGCAAAAAAAATTCCTTCGACGATTGAATTTTTGGGAAATACGTCAGTTGCAACAATTCCGACAATGCTCGATTTAGTGCGAAAAAAGCAATTAAACGATTATGAAATTAAAGACGGACAAATTGCCGTAATGGCATCGGTCGGCGCGGGAATGCATTGCAACGCAATGGTTTATCAATTTTAAGATTTCAAATTCTCATTCATCATAAAATCAAGCAGACGAATTAGCGTTTCGCGCATTTCGCGTCTGTCAACCACCATATCAACCATTCCGTGTTCGAGCAAAAATTCGCTTCGCTGAAAACCTTTCGGAAGTTTTTGGCGAATTGTTTGCTCAATAACTCTCGGTCCGGCAAAACCGATTAAGGCTTTCGGTTCGGCGACGATGACATCACCGAGCATCGCAAAACTCGCCGTTACGCCGCCGGTCGTCGGGTCTGTGAGAACGGAAATGAACGGCAGACGCGCATCGTGCAATCTTGCCAAAGCCGCCGAGATTTTCGCCATCTGCATCAAACTCAAAGTTCCTTCTTGCATTCGTGCGCCGCCCGAAGCAGAAAAAATTATCACCGCACCGCGATTTTCCAAAGCGTATTCAATCAGCCGCGTAATTTTTTCGCCGACCGCCGAACCCATAGATCCGCCGATAAACGACATATCCATCGCGCCCGCAAACGTCAGATGTCCGCCGACTAAACCTTTGCCGGAAACGATTGCTTCGGGCAAACCGGAAGATTTTTTCGCGGCTTCGATGCGGTCTTTGTAAGGTTTGGTGTCAACAAATTCCAACGGGTCGCCCGATGTAATTTCTTCGTCGAGCTTTTCATATCTGCCGTCGTCAAAAAGTTCGTCGAGCCGTTCGCGTCCGCCGATTCGGAAATGATAGTCGCAATGCGTGCAAACCTGATGCGATTCTTTCAATTCGCGCCGATAAAGCGGATTTTCGCATTCCGGACATTTGATAAAAATCCCCTCAGTGCGAACTTTTCTTTCTTCTTCGTCGCTTTGTTCTTCAATTTTCGGTTTATTTCTGCGAAACCAAGCCATAAATTATTTTCGATCTTAAATTTGCGATTTTGCAAGTGTCTTAGATTAGCATATTTTCAACGGAAAGGCGTAAAGGCGCAAAGATGCAAAGGGATTTTTGACTTAATTTTGGCGTTCAAATTGTTTTCTTTATTCTTTGCGCCTTTGCGTCTTTGCGTCTTTGCGCTAAAATTCCCTTTACGAACCGAGTTAAAATTTATATGAAAAAAATATCCGCTTTTATTTTTGTTTTTTTGTTTTCGATGAGCGTTTCCGCCGCAACCAGAACTTGGGACGGCGGCGGCGCGAACGGTAATTGGAACTTGGCGGCAAATTGGGTTGGTGATGTTGCGCCGGTGGCAAACGACGATTTGATTTTTCCGGCAACTTCGGCACAATTTATGACGACGAATAATTTCACCGGAACGACTTTCAATTCCATCACGTTTGAAGGCGGAACTTATACGGTTGACGGCAATGTTTTATTGAATCCGATAACCACTCGCGCTTTAAATCTCGGCGGCGGAACGCAGACAATAAATGTTCCTGTAAATACGAGCGGAACGGCGGTCTTTACAGCCGCAACAGGTTCGCTGGCAACGATTGTTTCGCTTTCCGTGGCGGCTGGCGGTTTGACGATTGACGGCGAAGGAAGTTTCGGCATCGGTGCAATCGGCGGTTCGGGCGCGATTACCAAAAACGGTTTGGGCGCGTCGCTGATTACGACAACACTTTTCGGGTATTCTGCGCCGATAAATATGAACAACGGAATTTTCGTGGTTGACGCAAACATTCCAAACAGCAACGTAACGATAAATTCGCCGACAACCGGCGGTGGAACGCTCGGTTTCAGCGGTTTCGGCGGCACCGGCTCAGTCGGAAACGTCCAAGTTACGCAAGGCGCAATCAGCGCAGGAACTCTGCAATCGCCGACCGGAATTTTAGGCACAAAAAATCTGACATTTACGGCAAACGGAAATTACGCCTGCAAAATCGGCGGCACGACTGCGGGTGCAAATGGACATGACCAATTAAATGTTACGGGAACAGTAACTCTCGCCAACGCCAGACTTGCGCCGATTCCTTGGAACAATTTTCGTCCCGCAATTGGTGATCAATTTATCATTTTGCGAAACGACGGCACGGACGCAATCAGCGGAACTTTTTTGAATGCTCCCGAAGGAGCAGTTTTCGGCGGCACGCTGAACACGGCTTTCCGCATCACCTATACGGGCGGCGACGGCAACGACATTGTTATCACGCGGGTTGCACGTTCGCCTTTTGATTTTGACGGCGACGGCAAAACCGACATTTCAATTTTCCGTCCTTCGACAACAACTTGGTGGTATCTTTCATCAATCAATTCGGCTCAAACACCGACCGTTTGGGGAAACGCGACCGATTTGCTCGCGCCCGGCGATTTTGATGGCGACAACAAAACCGATTTTTCGGTTTTTCGACCGTCAAACGGAACGTGGTTTATTTTCAATTCGGCGACTTTGACCGCGACCATCACGCAATTCGGCGCAAACGGCGATAAACCGATTCCGAATGATTTCGACGGCGACGGACGCGCCGACATTGCCGTTTTTCGCCCGTCGGACGGCGTTTGGTATCAACTCCGAAGTCTTACAAATCAAGTCTTTATCCAACAATTCGGACTTGGCACGGACATTCCGCAGATTTTCGATTACGACGGCGACGGCTTTGGCGATTTATCGGTCTTCCGTCCGTCAGACGGCACTTGGCATTTCCTCAAAAGTTCGGATAATGCTTACACCGCGTTTCCGTTCGGTTCAAGCGGCGACAAACCCGTTCCCGCAGATTATGACGGCGACGGCAAGACGGATGTCGCGGTTTTCCGCGCAACGGCTGATTCAAATTTGCCCGATTTTTATATTTTGACAACCGACACTTTCAATTATTACGGCTTATCTTGGGGCGTTCCCGATGATTTACCGACTGTCGGCGATTACGACGGCGACGGCAAAGCCGATGTCGGCGTTTTCCGCCCAAGCACGAATAATTGGTTTCTGCTCCGTTCAACCGCCGGATTTACTTCAGCCGTATTCGGCGTAAGCGGCGACAAACCCGTGCCGGGCGCATTTGTTCCTTAAAACTCAAAATAATATCAAAATTAAGACTCGAAGAAGCAATTTTCTTCGAGTCTTTTTTTATTTTGTAGTGCCACAAAACTATTTTGTGGCACTACAAAATCATTTTGCCGCATCCCGAAATAGTTTTGGGTTACCCCGAAATGATTTTGGGGTGTCCCGAAATGATTTTGGGGTGTCCCGAAATGATTTTGGGACACCGAAAAATCATTTCGGGAAATTCATTTTACAAACTCATCCGCCCAAAAGACTGCTTAAAAAAAATAAAAAAAATCTCCGTTACGTTTCGCGGGAAAACGACACATACCGTTAGAAAGCAATTTCTACATTAAATTTTAGAGGTGAATAAATATGAAAAAATCAATAAAAGTCTCCCGTTTTTTAATTATTGCGAGTTTTGTTGCAGTAATTATCGGCTTCCACGCAACCACGAGTTTCGCGCAACATCCGTGCGATAATTTTCCCGTAACGGCTTGCAATGTTCCGAGTTCGTTTCAGGTTTGGCAAATACAGGACAATAACACAATGACCACCGGACAAACGGGCGAACCGCGAGTTTATACAGGAGAAATAACAGCATTAAATTCGCTTTGGTATTCTTGGACAGCACCGATAAACGCCAATTACATTTTGGATACGCGAGGAACGAATCCAAATGGAGCAACCAATTTTGACGTGCAAATTGCACTTTATACGGGCGGCACGACTTTTGGCAGTCTCACGCAACTTAGACGGAATGACGATTGGATGGAACTTCCTCCTAATGGCTGTAACGGAACAGTTCCACTCGGAACTGAATGGATGGCTTCGAGTTGTTTAACTTTTACTGCCGTTGCGGGAACAACTTACTATTTTCAGGTTGACGGTTATAGCAATGGAACAGGCGCGTTTTTCTTGAATTTATCGCTTGCTCCATCAGCCGCCGAAGTTTCGGTCGGCGGACGCATCACGGATAGTTCGGGCAACGGCGTTCCGCGTGTGCGTGTGAGTTTAACTAAATCGAGCGGCGAAATTTTAACGGTTACGACAAATGCCTTCGGATATTACAAATTTGAAGGTGTCGAAGTCGGGCAAAATTACACTTTGCAGGCAAACAGCAAGCGTTACATTTTCCAAAACAATCCGCGCATTCTTTCGATTACCGAAGAATTGCAAAACGAAAACTTTGTCGTTTTGAACGAGTGAAGAGTTTTCACCCGAACCTCACTTTAAAACATTCAGCATCTCCGCGTGAATTAAGCCGTTTGAAGCGCAAATCGGCGGCGCGTAGATGCTGAATTTTGTGTTGTCGTAATACGAAACTTGTCCGCCGGCTTCTTCGATGAGCAGAACTCCGGCGGCAACGTCCCAAGGGTTTAAGCCTTCTTCCCAAAATCCGTCGAAACGTCCGCAAGCAACGTAAGCCATATCAATCGCCGCCGAGCCGTCGCGCCGCACACCGCGTGAGTTTAAGAGAAAATCGGTCAGATGCCGCGCAAAATTTTCCTTCTGTTTGAAATCGTAGGGAAAACCCGTAACGATTAAAGATTCGCTAAGTTTTTCGGTGTCGGAAACGCGAATCGGTTTGTTATTTAAGGTTGCGCCGTTTCCCTTTTCAGCCGCGAAAAGCTCGTTGCGCGTCGGGTCAAACGTAACGCCGACGATGATTTCGCCG
This sequence comes from uncultured Blastocatellaceae bacterium, assembly GCA_964548225.1. Taxonomy (GTDB): domain Bacteria; phylum Acidobacteriota; class Blastocatellia; order Pyrinomonadales; family Pyrinomonadaceae; genus CALMEH01. The sequence goes on from CAZJQP010000053.1 coordinate 23,278, forward strand.
TCGTGTTCGAGCGCGATGGTAACGCAAAAACACGGATAGCCGTGTGCGAAATTCGTCGTGCCGTCAAGCGGGTCAATTATCCATTTCCACTTATTTTCACCGCCGATTATCACAGCTTCGCCCGATTCTTCCGCTAAAATCGAATGTTTTGGATGATAGCTTTTTATCCGTTCAATAATGAGTTTTTCCGAAGCAAGGTCGGCTTCCGTAACGAGATTGATGTCGCCTTTTTTAGAAACATTTATTTTTCGCCCAAACTTTTCGAGCAAAATCTGTCCGGCTTCACGCGCCGTTTCAATAGCAAAATTAAGCATAAATTTTTAGCGGTCAGCAATTAGCTTTCAGCTTTCGGCAGTTAGAAATTAATTTTTATATTTTAAAGATTAGTTCGGATTTTTGTTATTAAAGAGGCAAGCATTTTCTTTATTTCAACTAACTTGCTTTCGAGATTGCGATATGTTTCGCTTTCTAAAATACCTAAATCGTGAACTAAAAGTAAATGATACTCAAGTTCATTAGCAGAACCGAAGGCAATTTGCAGAAATCTTGAAAAGTCAGCATCAGAACCTTTTCCGCAACCTTCAGCAATATTTGCAGGAATAGAAGCGCAGGCACGTCGAATCTGACTTGTCAAACCATACAATTCCTCCTTCGGAAATGACTTTGTTTCTTTATAAATCGCTAAAGTCAACTGATGCGCTTTTTGCCAAACTAACAAATCCCTAAAACTTTTCATCTATATTAACGTGCCTTTTACTGATCGCTGACCGCTGACCGCTGACCGCTTTATACTATTTCACAAATTTCCCCGAAATTTTCAAAAACTCTTGAACTTGTGAATTCCAATAATTCCAATCGTGTTTGCCGGGCAGTTGCCGAAATTCGTGCGGGATTTTCTTTTCAAATAAAAGCGTCGCAAAATCGCGGTTCGGCAGAATCAAAAAATCTTCCGTGCCGCAATCGAGATAGATAAAAGGCAGAGTTTTTTTCTTCGCGTCCGGCATTTCGCGGACGATTTTGTAAATGTCGTTGGTCAGCCGTGTTTCGTGCGCCGCGTCGCCGAAAACAGTCATAATTGATTTTGAAAGCCACGCGGCGGAATTTTTATCTGTCCAACCCGTTGCCGGAAGTGCGCCGCTGAACGAACCAACGAGCGAAAACATTTCGGGATATTTCAAACCGAATTTTATCGCGCCGTAACCGCCCATTGAAAGACCGGCAATCGAACGATGATTTCTTTCGGCAACCGTGCGAAAATTTTTATCAATTTCGGGGATAAGTTCTTTAACGATATAGCTTTCATATTTATCGTTGGCTTTGGTAACGCTGTCCGAATACCAACCGTCGTCGCCTTCGGCAGTAACGATTATGTAATTATATTGCGCGGCAAACTCCGCGATTTTCGTTTTTGAAGTCCAATTATCATAATGTCCGGTCAAGCCGTGAAGCAGATAAATCACCGCAAACCTTTTCGTTTTTTCGGCGTTATATTTTGACGGCAAAATTATTTTATAGGGCATTTGCCGCGCCATAAGTTTGCTGTTCAACTTTAAATCTTGAACCGTAACCGCAGATTTTTCAGCTTGTTGCGTTGCCTGTTGGGCAAACAAGGCAGATGAAAAACTGAAAACCAGAAGAAGCCAAACAATAAGTTTCAAATGTCTTTTTCTCATAAAATTCTTTCGCGGGATAAATTATCAAGCCGCTAAATCAGATGTTTTTTCAGAACGAAAGGCTTACTGCATAAATTAAAGCCAAACACACGCCGCCATAAACTCCGGCGAGAATATCATCAGCGCAAACGCCGATTCCGGCGGGCAGATTTTGCAGTGAATTTATCGGATAAGGTTTCCAAATATCAAACAGACGGAAAAGTCCGAAACCGATTAAAACCAACCACCAAGAAATCGCAAACGGCACGAAAAGAAAAACGATTAACTGCCCGATAACTTCATCAACAACCGCTTGTTGCGGGTCTTTGTTTTTGAACAAATGCGTCGCTCTGCCTGAAGCCCAAATTCCCAAAAGACAAAAAAGCAGAAAAAACACGAGATTAAAAGCGTGAAACCAACCTTCAACCTGCTGTCCCGACCAACCTTTTCCGAGCATCGAAACCCCAAAATTCGCTTCCGCCAAACCGAAAAGCAAATAAATCCCAACGCCGACAATCGAACCGTAAGTTCCCGGCATTAAGGGCAAATAACCCACTCCGAAAGTCGTTATGCCAAGCGACAAATAATCAATCGCAGTTTTTCGTTTGGATTTTTCTTTTTGAAGTTTCCGCGTTTCAACCGTCGCGGAAATATGTATCAGTTCATCGTAATCAGCCATTTAGATAAAAAAATATGATTTTACCAAGTCCCAAATGAAAAAGGTAGCGACCCGCACCGAAATTTGATGCCGAACGGCTACCTTCTGTTTTTGATTTGTTTGGAAACTATTCCGAAAACACTTTTTCTATCTCCGCTAAAAAGCCGGTAAGGAATTTGTTTTCTGTGTTATTTTCCGCTTTCGGGCGTGTGGTGCGAATTTTTATAAAATTGTTTTGATGCCCGAAAAGGTAAATTTCCGAATCAACCGGTGTGCCTTTCAAAGAAAAGTTAAAGAGTGTCCGCAAAACTTTTATCTTACCGTTAGCTCCGCCAAGCGTTATTATATCGCTTTTAACTTCTTTAACATTATCGTAATAACCTGCTTTTCCGGCTTGAACAATATCATTTTTCGCTTTGCTCATTTCGTCTTTCAGGATTTTGTCGTTAATGTCATTCGGAATTTTTGGTTGTCCGCCGTTATAAACGTAAATCGTAACAATATCGCCGTAATTCGAACGGTAACTGACACTGTAACCAAGTGCGGCGGTCGGATATTTTTGAATCTCGCTTTTTTCCCAACCATCAACATCGGGAAAAACAATTTCCGAGGACGTAGTAGTTTTTGTATTATTCGATTTTCCGCCCGGCGGCTGTGCCGTCGCCGTCGTTTGCAGTAAAAATAACCCCAAGAAAACTGCCAAAACCGTGAATCTAAATACCGTTCGCATAAATTTTTACCTCTACTTTTTAAATCTTCAAGTTTAGGGTAGTTTAATTTATATCCCTGCGAACCGTCAATGATTTTCGGAAATATCTGCTTTTCGGGCGAAAAGATTCATTTTTTTTCGGGAATAATGCAAAAGCAGAATTTTTATACTTCTACCAGATATGAATTTATTGGAATAGAATTAAAATTTACTCGTCCGTTCAAATTCAGGATAAATGATTTGAATTAGAATCTTTTGTCGTCGGTTATCAAAAAATTATAAATCGAGAGGAAAATAATCGCTATGGCACCATCGGTTCAACAAACACAAGAAACATCAACTTTTGAAACACTTTATTCGGTAGATTCCGAGGCTTCCGCCTCCGCTAAAGTGCTTCGGATTGTTCGTGCCTACAAAAGCACATCCAAAGTGGCAGACATCAATATCTATGGATATATCAATACCGAATCGCAGATGAATAGCGTTGCCGAAAAAAGAGAACGCGGCGCGATGCAAACGCGATTTAATTATCTGCGAAACTATCTGATTCAAATGGGTGTGCCGAATGATAACATTTATATCGGCGGAGTTGCCTATTCAAGCAACTGGGGCGGACAAATCCATATTTCGCTCAAAGAATTAAACTTAAATTCAGGCTTCTTGCCGCCATATACGCCGCCCGTTCCAACCAATCCGCAAACGCCTTCAGGGGCAAAAGAGCAATGGATTGATGGCGACGGCTCGGTCAAAAAAGATGTTTTGAAAGGCGAATTGGCATTGGAAATCGAACTAACTTTCAAAGAAGGCGGAATTTTCAAAACCAAACCGCCCGTCAGCGTTAAAGCCAGCGTCAAAGAAACCGGCGCAGTCGAACTCGGCGCAGAATGGACGGCGATAGAAGAAGAAATTAAAAAGAAAGCCTTTTGGGGCGCAGTTCAGGAAGTGAAATTCAAAGTTTCGGGCGAAGCAACCGCCGGATTTAAAATAGACGGAAAACAACTCCACACGGAAGTCAACGCCGCACTCAAAGCATCTTTGTCAGCGGTTTTGATAATCCCGAAAACTTCAATCAAAGTTCCGGTCGAAGTTTCCGTCGGTGTCGGCATCAACGGCGAACCTGTGGTCGGACTGCAAACTACTTATAAATGGTAAATCAAACGAATTAACCCGCAAGCGGCATATTTTATTGTTGCTTGCGGGTTTGTAATGTTTCTCCGATCAAATCGTAATCGTGCGCTTCCTTAGTTTTGCGTTGAAAGATTTGCTGTTTTTCGATTCAAATATTAACTTCTTAAAAATCAACATTCCCGTCAATTATCATCTTCGTAACATCAAAATCTATTTTGTCTTTTAGAAAATTGAACGAATCTCCAAAATCACCACGTTTAATTCTTAAAGTTAGTTTTTGGGATTCATTTGTAATTAAGGGCTTTTGATTTTCATCAAATCTATTAAAGAAAAAAACTGCATAACCGCTTTCGGATTTAGGGGCAAGAAATTTAGCCAGTTCTCTTTTTCCATTTTTTTCATCCGACAGATAAATCTTGTCTTTTAATAAATCAAAAGTATAGTCTTTGAACATTTTACCGACTAAAGTGGTGGAATTTCTACCGGCGGGTTGCGCCATCATTACAATATAATATTTCTTACAATCTTCGCAGTTTAAAAAATTCTTGGTTTTCTCATCAAATTCTTTCTTTTGATTCTCTTCCAATTTGTCATACTTTTGACTAATTTGAATTTGGCGAAATAATGCCCGTTGAATAGTTTGTGAGGAATATAAACGAACAGCAATTTTTGGAATTGCCGCCTCCATCGCTGGTGAATTTTTGTTAATAGTATTGGTGAACATTTCAATATCAATGTCCGAATAATTGTAAGCCCACGGCGAAGAGGTCAAAATCTTCAAACAATCCTCATTATTCCACTTTTTCCAGTCTTTTTCCCACAATTTTTGTGAGAATGCTGTTTGAAAAGAAAAAAGTCCGAGAACAAAAATCAAAATGAAATATTTTGCAGTTTTCATCAAATAATCTCCTTTACTTAATATTATTTCTCCAATCAAATCATAATCGTGCGCTTCGGTGATTTTTACATCGTAAATTTCGCCGACTTTCGGCTCGAAGTTTTCGGGCATATCGTTGATTAAAATGTAGCCGTCAATTTCCTGCGCTTGTCCTTCCAATCTGCCTTGGAAAAGTAAATCGGATTCTTGCGACAAGCCTTCAAAGAGAACTTTATAGACTTTGCCGATTTTCGCTTTGTTTTTGCGTTTGGAGATTTTGGCTTGTTCTTTCATCAACGCGGTTCGGCGGCGTTTCGCGGTTTTTGCGTCAACTTTGTTTGGCAAATCAAACGCCGGAGTTCCTTCTTCATCGGAATATGTGAAAACGCCGACGTTATCAAATTCGCAATTTTTGACGAATTGCATCAATTCTTCAAAATCCGCTTCGGTTTCGCCGGGGAAACCTGTGATAAAAGTCGTGCGGATTGTAATATTCGGGACTTTTTCGCGGACACGGCGAATTAATTTCTCCAAACTTTCACGATTTCCGCCGCGTTTCATCAATTTCAAAACATTGCGCGAACCGTGTTGGAGCGGCATATCGAGATATTTTACGGCTTTCGGCGTTTCGTTTATCGCCGCCAAAAACTCGTCCGAAATATGCGTCGGATACGCATACATCACGCGAATCCACTGCAAATCTTCAATCTCGCCGAGCGCACGAATCAATTTCGCCAAAGCATCAACTTCGCCCAAATCTTCGCCGAAACGCGATGAATCTTGGGCAATTAAAACAACTTCTTTCACGCCTTGTTTTGCAAGGTCTTCGGCTTCCTTCAAAATCGAACCGAAACGACGCGAACGAAACGAACCGCGCATCGAAGGAATCGAACAAAACGCGCACGGACGGTCGCAACCTTCGGCGATTTTGATAAAAGCCGTGTAAGAATCGGTTGCACGATAACGCGGCGTGTCGAAATCATATAAATATGTCGCGGTTTTATTTCCAATCGGCAACAGCGGAAGTTCGCGGAAGTTTTTCGTTTTGTCCGCCGCGTCTAAGATTCGGTTTAATTCATTTGTCCCGATAAATGCGTCCACTTCGGGCAATTCCTTCATCAAATCGTCGCGGTAACGCTCAACCAAACAACCTGCGACGACAACTCTTTTCGCTTTGCCTTCTGCTTTGAGCGAAGTTGCTTCCAAAATCGCGTCAATAGATTCGCGCTTTGCCGATTCGATAAACCCGCAAGTATTTACGACAACGGTTTCCGCTTCTTCGGCGTTGTTCGTTATCTCATAACCGGCTTCTTTTAATTGTCCCATCATCACCTCGGAATCAACCAAATTCTTCGGGCATCCGAGACTGACAAATCCTACTTTTTTCATAAATCAAAAATAAACATTTAGAGTAACACAAATTCACGCTTTTCGCCTTGCTATTGCTTAAATGTTTGATTAAAATTTCCTCAGTTCCAAACAAAAATCTAATCAAAAAATTATGAAAACAAAAATCAATTCGATTATTGCCATCGGCATTTTAGTATTTATTGTGATGGCTTGTAACGCAAGTTTTACGACTGCCAATATCAGCAGTTTCAATTTCGGCAAAAACGACAAAGCCGACCCCGCGACGACGAGTTTTAATGCCGGCGAAAAAATCTTTGCCGTAGCAGCTATTTCGGGCGCAATGGGCAAATATAAAGTCAAATTCAAGGTTGAAAACACCGCGGGCGGCGGCACACCATTGACCAAAGAAGTTGATATGCCCGGCAGCGGCACGGCTTATTTGGAAATCACCAGCGCACCCGGCGGCGAATATAAAGCCGAAGCCGTGTTGGTGGACGAGACGGGTAAAGAAGTTGACAAAAAATCCGGCACTTTTTCGGTCAAAGGCGACAGCAAACCGACGACAACCACCGAAAAACCGAAGGATTCTGACTCGGAAGAAAAATCAACCGAGAATTAAACACAAAGATTCAATGATTGGAACTTAGGGACGAATGTTTCGCCCTTAAGTTCCAATCATTCGGCACAAAGTTCCAAACCTTCGGAAGACCTTTCTAATTATTCGCCCTTAAGTTCCAATCATTCGGCACAGAGTTCCAATGGTTCGGCACGGAGTTCCAATCATTCGGAAGACGTTCCCAATCATTCGGCACAGAGTTCCAATCTTTCGTCAATAAGGACGAATGTTTCGGCACAGGGAACGAAACATTTTACATTCGTGTAGAATCTATCAACCTTATCAAATCCTATTGCGAAATAAACATTGTGCCTTCGCCTTCGTCCGTAAAAACTTCAGAAAGAAGCGCGTTTCGCTTATTTCCGCTGATGATATGCGCTGATTTTACGCCGCGATTTAGCAACTCGATAATTGATTGCAATTTCGGAATCATTCCGCCTGTCGCCTTGCCGCTTTTGATTAAGTTTTCAGCTTCTGCAATCGTCAAACGCGAGATTTTTGTTTCCGGCTTTTCCGCTTCGAGATAAATTCCATTGACATCTGAGAGCAAAACCAGTTTCTCAGCCTTTAATTGTGCGGCGATTTCCGAAGCAATCGTGTCAGCGTTAATGTTAAAAATTCTGCCGTCGTCATCCGCGCCGAGCGATGAAACAACAGGCAAATAATCATTTTCGAGAAGCAGTTGCAAAAGTCCGGCGTTGATTTGCAAAACGTCGCCGACATTGCCGAAATCAACCGTTTCAGTTTCGCCCGTCTGACGATTTAAAATCTCTTTCGGCGCACGTTTTTCGGCGTGAACGATGTTTCCGTCAATGCCCGAAAGCCCGACTGCCGTTGTGCCGCGTTGTCTTAAAGCTGCAAGGATTTCGGTGTTGATTTTGCCCGCAAAAATCATCTTTGCAAGCTCCAAAGTTTCGTCGTCCGTTACGCGCCGCCCGTCAATCACGGTTTGCGTTACACCCAATTTTTGCGCCAATTCCGAAAGTTGTTTGCCGCCGCCGTGAATGACACAGATTTTTATCCCGACTTGATGCAAAAGCGCGATTTCTTCCGCCAAAGATGCGAGATTTTCTTTGTCTTCCGTAACTTTGCCCGAAAATTTGACGACGAAAGTTTTGCCCTTAAATCGTTGAATATAAGGCAAGGCTTCGCGCAATAAATCAAGTTTTTGTCGGCTCATAATTTATAAAGTCCGCTCTAAATCAATTTTCTCAAACTTCTTACAACCGCCCAAAAAACTGCTGATAAAATACGCGGTTTTATAATTTCTTGAAGTTAATTTCATCAAAAACGGCGCGGAATAGGCTTCGGCGGTTACGATTTTGATAACGCCGTCTTGCGAACTTCCCGAAGATTTCAAATCATCATAAATCGGCTCAAAATCTTCGGCGCGATAGTTTTCCAAAAATTGTTCGGCGATAAAATTTTCAATCTTTACGGGCGAATTCCAAAACCAACTCGTTTTATTTTCGTTCGGCAGAAACTTTTCGCCGAGCGTTTTTTGCGTTTCTTCGTCGCTGTAATGTTTGCCTTTCGGCGTTATCGGAAACAGTTTGAACTCGACCGCATCTTCGGTGTTCAAATCAATCTGATAAAAACCTCGTCCGCAGGCTTGCGCGAAATTATTTGATACGAAAAACGCTAGACAAAAGACGATTGATAAAGTAATTTTCAGCATAATCGTTTGATAACTCGCGGTTTATTTTTGTTGCCCGACGAGCTTTGACATAATCGCTTTCTGAACGTGCAAACGATTCTCGGCTTGCGCGATAACCACCGAATTTGCCGAATCAATCACCGCATCCGTAACAATCACATTTCGCCGCACGGGAAGACAGTGCATAAAAATCGCATCATTTGTCCGCGACATTTTCGCCTCGTCAACAATCCATTTTTTGCGATAAACTTCGCGTTCCCGAATATCTTGATTCGCGTTTCCGTAATGCCGGAAACTTCCCCAACTTTTGGCATAAACGACTTCCGCCTCTCGAAACGCCATATCAACTTGATTGACAATCTCCAAACTTCCGCCGTTTTCTTTCGCCTGATTTTCGATTTCCGTCAAAAGCTCGTCGTCGAGTTCATAACCTTTCGGATGCGCGATTCGCAAATCGTGTCCAAACTGCGCCGACGCAAGCGCGAAACTGTTCGGCACAGCCATCGGCAAAGGTTTCGGATGCCAAGCCCAAGTCAGCAAAACTTTCTTTTTAACTTTCCCGAAATTTTCACGAATCGTCAACATATCCGCCATTGACTGACACGGATGGTGCATCGCCGATTCGAGATTTATCACGGGCTTCGACGCATATTTCTGAAAAGCCGACAAAATCGGCTCGGTGCGCTCCAAATTCCAATCTTTCAACTCCGTAAACGTCCGCACACCAATCGCCGAAACATATCTTTCCAAAACCCGCACAAACTCCGCCAAATGCTCGGTTTTGTCAGAATCCATCACGACATTTTCCCGATGTTCAAGCGTCCAAGAAGTTCCGCCCGGCTCAAGAATCACCGCATTTCCACCAAGTTCATAAATCCCGACCTGCATCGAAGCACGAGTTCTCAGCGAAGGATTGAAAAACACAAGCGCAACCGATTTTCCGCTCAAAGATTTTTCGAGATTTGCGCCGTTTTTGAATTCGAGCGCGGATTCGATAATTTCTTCGAGTTCGGCGCGTGAAAAATCGGATGTAGTTAGGAAATTACTCATTTTAGTTCAGAATAAAAACAACTGTTACTTGAGCCGAAACGGTTATCATTCCGGGCGAAAAAGTTCCGACATTGGTTGAAACGGTTTCGACAGTTGGAGTTGAGCGAGTATTTGCTACCATCTGACCGTTAACCGAAAGATTTGAATAATTCAAATTTGTGTTTGAAACTGTTCCTTCGGTAATTTTTATGGCTTTGCCGATAGTTTGTCCAATTGCACTTGCCATTGCGGTCGCTTTTTCCTTCGCAGCTTTGAGCGACATATCGCGGGCTTGGTCTTTGTATTGACGCAGTTTTGACGTTTCAAAACTGACATCATTTACTTCGGTTATTCCGGTTTTCAGCAATTCCGAAAAAAGTTCTTCAAATTTATTGAGTTCTAAAAATTTTATTTTGATAGTTTTTGAAACTTCGTATCCGACAAAAATCTTCTCGCCCGTTAAATCGCCGTCTTCGTCATAAACAGGTTTTTTCGGGTCGCGGATGATTTTGTATTTCATTTCAACGGAAATATTTCGGATATTGACATTTTGCGCCGGAATATTAAAACGTCGGGTTACTTCCAAAACTTTTGCAGTTGTTTCATCGTTTTGTTTTTTGGCGATGGCTAAATCTTTGTCAAGTTTTGTTACGTCAAGCGAAATATGAGCCTCGTCAGGTTCAACAAAAACTTCCGCACTTCCTGTAACCGTAATCTGCGGCGTTTTATCTAAATCCTGTGCATAAGAATTAGACAAAAACCCCAAAAATAATAACAACGAAATACTAATTTTTTTCATTTCTACGAATTCTCCTTAAAATTAAAATCTCAAATCAATTTATCACATTTCCGCTTAACTCTTTTTCAATTTCTTCAATCGTCGGCAAACTCCCTTTCAGATTTTCGGGCAATTCCTCCAACCATCGCATTTCCGACACGCCGATTGGTTTGTTGATGTCGCGCAAACCGTATTCGGCGACCACGCCGTTTTTCGATTTGCACAAAATCAAACCGATGCTCGGTTCGTCTTTTTCGTGGCGCAGCAAATCGTCAACCGCCGACAGATAAAAATTCATTTTCCCCGCAAATTCGGGCTTGAATTTGCCCATTTTCAAATCAATCGCGACAAACGAACGAAGTTTCAGATGATAAAACAAAAGGTCTATGTAAAAACACTCGCCGCCGACTTCCAAGTGATATTGACTGCCGACAAACGCAAAACCAACGCCCAATTCGAGCAAAAACTTACGAATGTTTTCAAGCAGAGCCTTTTCCAAATCGCGCTCAACGGCTTCATCGTGGAGCGTCAGAAAATCGAAATTATACGGGTCTTTCAAAAGCTGTTTCGCCAATTCCGACTGCGGTTTCGGCAAAGTCAAATCAAAATTCGTTACGGCTTTGCCTTGCCGCTCAAACAGACGGCTTTCGATTTGCAAAACCAAAACATTCCGACTCCAACCGTTTTCGATGGTTTTGTTGATGTAAAATTCGCGTTGTTTTTGGTCTTTAACTTTATCCAGAAGCGTAAGGTTGTGATACCAAGTAATTTGTGCAAGTGCCTCTTGCACAAATTGTTCATCAGGATAAGTTTCCGCTAAAGCTCGCATATACTTTAAGTTACGGGTGGAGAATCCTTTCATTTCGGGAAAAGCCGAACGCAAATCTTTCGATAATTAGACCTCTTGCAAAAGAAAATTAGATAATTCAATGTAGAAATATAATTTT
>CAZJQP010000054.1:0-34495 GCA_964548225.1 uncultured Blastocatellaceae bacterium
TTACTTTTACCTTTTTACTTTATTTTTTGGTGGCTGAAATTGGTATCGCTCCAATCTCTCAAGTTTTTCAAACTTGCGCTAATCTGTCTCAGCTATTCAGCCTTAAAAGAAATTGGCGAGGACGACGGGACTCGAACCCGCGATAACTTGATAGACAATCAAGCGCATTTGCCGCTATGCTACGTCCCCGAAAGGTTTGGGTGGATTGACGAGATTTGAACTCGCATTAGCCGCAGTCACAGTGCGGTGCTTTATCCGTTTAAGCTACAATCCACAGAAAATATTTGGGCGACAAGAATTGGAATGATACGGTTTTTCAATTAGCAGTTGAATGTAATCATTCTGGCATTCGCCCTTTGAAATTTGGCGGAAACGGCAAGACTTGAACTTGCACGAGTTTTCACTCGACTGTTTAGCGGACAGTTATGGCTACCGTTTCATCACGTTTCCGTTTTGTAAAAAGATTGGGCGACAAATTTTGAAACGACGAGTTTTACTGAGCTAAATTTGCTTTCGCAAATTGTCGGAATTGAACCGACGACCTTTTGAGTTTTACTTCAAACGCTCTTTCCGATGTAGTCGTTTTCGGCATTCGCCCGAAAATTGGAGCGAGCAGACGGATTTGAACCGACGCGTAACAGTTTTGCAGACTGTAGCCTTAACCGAACTTGGCGATACTCGCTGGAAAATTACGAATTTCAAATTACAAATTACGAATTATCTGATACAACTTTCATTCGTAATTCGTAATTTGAAATTCGTAATTGATTTGGTAAGGACGGCGGGACTCGAACCCGCTACGGTTAGCTTGAAAGACTAACTGCGCGACCGCTTTGCATTCGTCCTCGTGAAATTTGCGCGTGAAGAGATTCGAACTCTTACATAAATTGGGTTTAAGCCAATTACCTCTGCCGATTGGGATTACACGCGCTTGAGAAAATTTACTCGCGGCAGGATTCGAACCTGCAAAAACTAAGGTTTGAGCTTAGCGCGTTTGCCAAATTACACCACGCGAGCTTAATTGATTTGGTGGATCGGAAGGGATTCAAACCCTTACGAGAAGTTTGCAGGACTTCTATGCTGTCAAATTACATCACCAACCCGAAAAGAATAAATACCGACGGCGAGATTCGAACTCGCAATAACTCGTTTCTAAGACGAGTGCCTTTGCCGTTTGGCTACATCGGCGTGAAAAAAAAATTGGTCTGGGTAGCTGGATTTGAACCAGCGAACACTTGTTTCCAAAACAAGCCCGTATAGCCATCTGCGGAACACCCAGAAATTAAAAATTGGCTTCGGGTAAAGGATTCGAACCTATTTTTCATCGTTCAAAGCGATGCGTCCTGCCGTTAGACGAACCCGAAATAAAATTGGCGACTTCGGCAGGATTTGAACCTGCAACTTCAGGTTTAGAAGACCTGTGTTCTAAATCCGTTGAACTACGAAGCCGTAAAATTTTGGAGAGGGCGAGAGGACTCGAACCTCCAACCTATTCATTCGTAATGAATTGCGCTAATTCCGTTGCGCCACGCCCCCGAAAATATTTGGCGGAAGACAGAGGACTCGAACCTCTATATGCTTTCACACGGCAGTTTTCAGGACTGCTGCCATACCGATTTGGCTTGCCTTCCGCGATGAAAAAAAGTGAGGGAAGTGAGGTGTGAGATTTGAAGAAATCACGTTTTTCTTCCGACAACAGCAACAGCAGGAGAAAATTTGGCAGGCGCGTTCAGATTTGAACTGAAAACTTCGATTTTGGAGACCGAGATTTTGCCGGTTAAACTACGCACCTTCAAAATTCAAGATTTAAGATTCAAAATTTAAGATTTGTTTAATTTTGAATCTTGAATCTTAAATCTTAAATCTAACTTGGAGTGAGCGACGGGAATCGAACCCGCAACATTCGGTTTGGAAGACCGACACTCAGCCGTTTGAGTTTCGCTCACAAAAAATTGGTGCATCGGGAAAGATTCGAACTTTCATAGCGAAATCGCAACAGTTTTACAGACTGCCTTACCTTACCAACGGCGACCGATGCTCGGAAAAATAAAAATTTTGTGTAAAATGAAAAAGGCAGAGATTTAGACAGACTTCGGGCGCAAAAATGCCCGAACAAGTCGCATAAGATTTTCTTTCGGAACTCGCCAAAGTTTATGTCGAATGAAAATCTTTCCAAACTCTCTGCCTTTTTTCGATTTTGTTCGGACAATTATGCAATTCGCCGCATCTTCGCGCACGAATTGCAAAATCTCCGAACTTTTTCGGTTATTCAGTTGTCAAAAAACAAAAAGGAGCGGTAACTCAAACAGTTCTTTCGAGAACTTTTGCGTTACCGCTCCTAAAACTTTTATGGTTTTTCTTACAAAACCGCTAAATTTTCACGTTTTGGGAGCGGAAACGATGCCGCTCCCGCTAAATCAAATCTTTCTACCGAGTCGGTCTAAGCCGACTGGTTTCGGTTGATAATTCGTATTTTCAAAATTCGCACACAAATCGGCTGATAGACTTCGGCTATACCGCATCTCACGTCCGGCGGTCGAGTCTATCGTTTGCTGAATTGTCTGTGTCCAAATATGAACCACGAAATTATCTCCTTAAAAATTTTATCGTCCGAACTTTATCGGACAGTTGAAAGTTGTAGCACGAAAAAAAATCGCTTGTCAAGCCTTTTTTGAAATTTTTTTTGAAAAAGTGAAATTTTCTTAAAAATGTCGAAAGCCTTTCGGTTCTAAAATCGTTGATTTTTTATCGTTGATAAGTTCAATTATTTCTGCATTTGCAGTTATTTCCCCGATGTGGAAAAACCGATGATTTTTGAACGCTTTTTCAAGCTGAATTTTTTTTTTCGGATTGACCGTAAAAAGTAGTTCAAAATCCTCGCCGCCACTCAAAGCAAAGTTCAATTTCTCATCAAATAATTTTGTCAGACCGCGAATATCTTTATCAATCGGAATTTTTTCGGCAAATATTTTTGCACCGACTTTGCTTGCGCGGCAAATATGAGCCAAATCGGAAGAAATTCCATCGCTCAAATCAATCATCGAATCGGCAATTTGTGCTTCGCCTATTCTTTCTCCGTCAGTAACTTGTGGAAACGGTTGCAGTTGTTTGAGCAGAAGTCCTCTTCGCCAAATTTTTTCCGACCAATCGTATCTAAAACCATCTTCCAAAAGTTTCAAACCTGCCGCCGCGCCGCCCAAACTTCCCGTAACATAAATTAAATCTTTCGGCTTCGCGCCCGAACGCAAAATCGCTTTGCCTTTTTTCACTTCGCCCGCCGCGATTGAATCAATGACGATTTTATCCGGCGTTTTTGAAACGTCGCCGCCGACTAATTCAACATCGAATTTTCGCGCTAAACGCATATAACCGTCATAAAATTTTTCGACAAAATCAGTCTTCCAAATTTTTTCTGGAACGCCGATGGAAACCATTGACCAGACAGGCTTTGCGCCCATCGCGGCAACGTCCGAAAGCGAAACGGCGAGTGATTTATGACCAAGAAATTCGGGCTTTGTCCATTCAAGCCGAAAATCAATATCTTCGACCAGCAAATCCGTCGTGATGACCAAATCCGTGCGCGAATCTTTCGGCAAAACGGCGCAATCGTCGCCGATTTTCGAGAGCGAATATTTGTTTTTTAATTCCGAGATAAACTCAAATTCGGATTTCATAAAAAAAATGTTGACATAAACCGCTTAAATTCATACAATAACGGCGGCGGAATTTATACAAAACTTTAACATATTCGAGGTAGAAAATGGGATACGCGGCAGTTGCCATACCGGAAAAAATATTCTTTAAAATCGGCGAAGTTTGCGACATAGTTGACGTGCAAGCGCACGTTTTGCGCTATTGGGAAACCGAGTTTCCACAGCTTTCACCGCAAAAAAATCGTTCAGGACAAAGGAGTTATCGTCGGCGGGATGTTGAAATTGCGCTTCGCATCAAAGAACTTCTTTACGAAGACGAATACACAATTGCCGGAGCGCGGAAAAAATTGCAACAAGATTTGCGCGAAACCAGCCGCCTGAAAATCGTTCCGCCGCAACCTGCGAAAGAAGAAAATTTTATCCGCGAAATTCCCACCCCCGTTATCGAAGAAGATGAAGAAGATTTTGAGCAGGAATTAGGCGAAATTGAAGATTTTCCGCAAAATGAGCCGCTTGATCTCGATGATGAACGCCGCGAAGCCATTCATAAACTAGCTTCTGAATTGCTCGAACTCCGCGAAATGCTAAAAACTAAATCTGCCGAAGACCGACAAAACTTTAAGAGGAAATTTTGAGCGGTTTAGAAACAGAAAATGTAAATTGAATGAAAAATAACTATTTGACAAAACTTTATGGGTTTCTTAATCTTTAACTTCGACTTGTCGGGACGTGGCGCAGCCTGGTAGCGCGCTTCCTTGGGGTGGAAGAGGTCGCAAGTTCAAATCCTGTCGTCCCGATTAAAAAAAGGGCGGTCAATTATTTTAATTGACCGCCCTTTTTTTAATTTTCAGTTTCCATTTTGTTAGTTTCAACATCAATATCTTCGGACAATTCTTGTATCGGATCGTCTTTTGAAGACATTTTTGAAAGAATCCGTTTGAGCAAAACTTGATTTATCAGAACAAAAGCTGCAAAAACTATCACACCTAAAACACCAATAATAGGACTGAAAGTAAATGCGCTGTCCTCTAATCTTTTGGCAACTTTAAAGTCTGCAAAAGCGCGGTCGAGCCAAAAAGTTTGAAGAATAATAAAAACAGAAAAGTAAAGCAACGTTGTCCAAAAAAACCAAGATTTTTCTGTTTTCCAAAGAATCACATTTGCCAATGCCAACAAAAGGACTGAAGTAATCAGCAAGTAAATTCTTCCGTATCGAAACCAAAACTGAAACTCTTGACTGACTATTTCCGGATTTGAAACACTCGTCAACCAATCCGATGCCATATAAATCAAAAAAACACATTCCGAAAATGAAAACTGCCAGTGCAAGAAGATAAAGTTTGTTAAACATAGACGCATTTGTAGCACAAATTTGATTTTTCTTCAACCACCGGCAAATGACACGAAATTATAAAAACGGAAAACTAATATGCGGTCTTCAGTTATTTTTAGGATGGCGGCAACAGTCAGAATTTTTCTAAAATTTGAAACTCACTGTTTGCCGCCATCTGATTCGGGTTACTATTTTGGCGTAACGGTAAAATACCGTGTTTGACCTTGACGGTTGATGAGCAAAAGAATTGGTTTCGAGCCTGATTTTTCAATTGCGGCAGTTGCTTCTTCATTAGATTTCACGGATTGTCCGTTAATTTGCAAAACAACATCGCCTCGCAAAATTCCTTGTTCAGCCGCCGCCCCGTTTTCATCAACATCTTCAACGACCAAACCTTGCGTGTCCGCAGGTATTCGGAGTTGACGGGAAATTTCGGGCGTGAGCTTTGACAGCGTTAGACCGAGTTTGCCGTTTTCATTTTGTTTATTTTCGTCTTTATTTTCGCCGTTCGATTTATCTTTTTCGTCTTTATTTTCTTTCTTGATATTTTCAACGCTGAACTCATCAAGTGTTACGTTTAATTCTTCAGTTTTTCCGCTTCGCCAAACAGTTACTTTAATTGCTGTTCCGGGTGCAGTTCCGGCAACTTTATTGCGTAAAATATTACTGTCATCAGTCGCTTCGCCGTTGATTGCGGTGATAATATCGCCTTGCTTAATGCCGCCTTTTTCCGCCGCGCCGCCGGTTCTTACGCTATTAACAAGAACTCCTTTGGCTTCTTTCAAATCGAGACTTTTAGCGACTTCTTCCGTAACGTCCTGAATGCCGACACCGAGCATTCCGCGGCGGACTTTGCCGTCTTTGATCAGTTGTTCCATTACGGATTTTGCCATATTCGACGGAATCGAGAAACCGATACCGATGTTTCCGCCGCCACCGGAATCGGAAATAATTTGCGAATTGATGCCGATGAGTTCGCCTTGAACATTAACCAATGCACCACCGGAATTTCCGCGATTTATCGGCGCGTCAGTTTGCAGAAAATCTTGGAAAGAAGTTCCGTCGCTTAAACCGGTTTGTCTGCCTTTTGCTGAAATAATTCCGGCTGTAACGGTTTGTCCGATACCAAGCGGATTGCCGATTGCAAGCACAATGTCGCCAACACGAACTTGGTTTGAATCACCCAAATTCAAAAACGGAAAGTTAGGTTCAGCCGTTTCGATTTTCAAAACTGCTAAATCTGAAGGTTCGTCCGAGCCAATGATTTTTGCCGGATAAGTTTTATTATTTTCCATCTGAACCGTGAGTTTTTCTGCGCCTTCGACAACGTGATAATTTGTCAAAACGGTTCCATCGGCATTAACAATTACGCCCGAACCGACACCGCGTTCGACGCGCGGACGTTGCTGTTGTTGCGGCATATTCGGCAAAAAATCACGGAATAAATCGCCGAAGGGAAATTGACCTTGCGGATTTTGTTGGGCTTTGCGTTCGGCGGCAATACGAACAACTGCCGGAGAAGATTTTTGAACGATGTCGGCGTAAGATGTTCGCACGCCGTCAACGACTACCGGAGCTTGCGGTTGTGTGGCTTGTTGGTTTTGTGGCAAATTTACATTTTCTCCGCCTAAAAGTCCTGCTTTGCATCCCGTAAATACAACGACTGATGCAAAAATCGTCAAAATTGAAATTTCTCGAACTGCTTTTATTAACATTTAATTTATTTCTCCAAAAATTAAAAAAACTCTATTTGAAATATTACTCCAAATAGTTGCGGTTGTGTAAAAGGCAACGACACTTTTACGAAAAAAATATTGGGAAGTTCAAAAAAAATCAGCATAATAAAAGGTTTTGCGCTTACATTTTTTGATAAAATAAGCCGGCGTGAACAAAAATTTAATAAAAAATTATTTGCCTTATATGCTTGCAGGGTTTGGTATTGCCGGAATGACCGCAGTTAAATATCTTTTTCGCAACCAGATAAACCCGACAACAGTTGCTCTTGTCTTTTTGTTGTTCATATTGTTTTTGGCAACAGCTTTTGGAAGCAAGCCGGCTCTTTTCGCATCATTTTTGGCAATGATTTGCTTTAATTTTTTCTTTTTGCCGCCGTTCGGTTCTTTAACAATTGCCGATCCGCAAAATTGGGTTGCCTTAATTGCCTTTTTGATTGTTGCCGTAACCGCTGGACAACTTTCAGCAAAAGCCAAGCGGCGTGCAGAAGAAGCCGAAAAACTATATCAGGATTTGCAAGAAGCATTTGAGCAAGCCAGCGAAGCCGAAGCCTTGCGCCGAAGTGAAAAGCTGAAATCTTCGCTTCTTGATGCTGTTACTCACGATTTGCGAACACCTCTAACTTCAATCAAAGCATCAGTTACAACTTTAATTGACGACAATAAAGAAAATATTTTAGACGACGAAGGACGCGAGGAATTTCTTGAAATAATAAATGAAGAAACCGACCGTTTGAACGAATTTATTGAAGGAATGGTTGGTATTGCAAAGATTGAAGCCAATGCTTTGCACTTGCGAAAAAATTGGAGTGCAATTGAAGAAATCATTAATAACGCTCTCGAACGGGCGAAAAATCAACTTCAATCGCATCAAATCTTGCTCGAAATCGAACCCGATTTGCCGGATATTTTTGTTGACGCGCATTCGATTTCAGAAGTCGTTTTTACATTGCTTGATAACGCGGCAAAATATTCCGATAAAAATTCAAAAATTCTAATTTCGGCGCATTGTGCGGAGAATGAAATGATAAAAATCGCCGTTGAGGATGAAGGAAAAGGAATTTTGCCGGAAAAACGTGAGCAGGTTTTCAGCAAATTTTTTCGTGTGTCGGAAGATGCAATTCATTCAACGGAAAGCGGTTTGGGGCTAGGTTTGGCAATTGCTCGCGGGATTGTCGAATCGCAAGACGGGCAAATTTGGATTGAAGACGGACGTGAAAATTATAAGACGAAATTTGTGGTTGCTGTGCCGATTGGGGACAAGTAAAAAATAAATTTGACCGCAAAATACGGCTTTAATTAATATTATCAAAAACTTTTCTCAGCGTTTTTTGCAGGTGAAGAAAATTATGGAAGCAAAAAAAATCTTGATTGTTGACGACGAATATCAAATCACACGGGTTTTGAAGCGTAGTTTTTTGGCACATCGTTACGACGTGCGAACGGCTTCCGACGGCGAAGCCGCGCTTGATTTGTTTCACGATTTTCATCCTGATTTAATCATCACCGATTTGCAGATGCCTGAAATGAATGGCATCGAACTTTGCCGTGAAATTCGCAAAGTTTCGCAAATTCCAATAATCGTTTTGTCCGTCAAAGGCGAGGAAAAAACAAAAGTTGAAGCCTTGGACGCAGGCGCGGACGATTACGTTACGAAACCTTTCGGGATGGACGAACTTCTGGCGCGTGTGCGGGCGACTCTGCGCCGTGCGCCGACTGATAAAAGGGAAGATTCGCTTTTGGAAATCGGCGACTTTTCAATTGATTTGGCAACTTACAAAGTCAAAGTGCGCGGCGAAGAAATTCATCTCACGCCAAAAGAATTTGAACTTTTAACATATCTTGCCCGAAATGACGGAAAGGTGCTTACACATCGAAATCTGCTGGCGGCAGTTTGGGGCGGAAATTTTACCGAACAAACCGAATATTTGCGAGTTTTCGTCGGAAATCTCCGCAAAAAAATTGAACCGAATCCGGCAAAACCGCAATATATTTTGACCGAACCTTGGGTTGGTTATCGCTTTAAAGTGGAAAAGTGAAAAAAATGAGTTTATTCGCATTAACAATTTTCTATTTTTTCACTTTCTACAATCTTTATGAACTCTTTATAAACTTTTTACCTATCCTTTATTAACTCTTTCGTAATCTTGCTTTCAGAAGGAATTAGTTTTCCTTGAAAAGGAGCAAAAATGGAAGAAATCGTCTTGCAAACACAGCATATTGTTGAAACTAAAATAACCGAAAACGAAATCTTGGAAAAAAGATTAAAGCGTTGGAATTACGTTTTGTTTGTTGCTATGAGTAGCGGCATTATCTCAGGATTGTTGGGTTTGGTTTTAGGTGCAATTTCTTATATCTTTGCGTTCAAAAATGCGAAATCAATAAATTTTGCCGGAAACTTTATGCTGATTGCGGCATTTCCGTTGATGATGCTCGGCGCACACGCGCTCGATAAAATCAGGGAAATTGAGAAAAAGAAAAAGCTCGGCAAATAATATTTTCACAATTTACAAAGTGAATTTTTCAAATTTATCGAAAATTTCACAAGCATTTTTATTTTAAATTTATGACACAGACAGCTTCAACCGATATTCATTCAACTTACGCAGACGTGGACGCGCACATTGCCCGCGAAGAACCGAAAGGGAATTATCTTTTATTTTTATCGCTCGGTGCGCTCGGCGTAGTTTATGGCGACATCGGAACTTCGCCGCTTTATGCTCTGCGCGAATGTTTTCATGGTCCGCACGCAATTCAACCGACAGCGGCGAATGTTCTCGGCGTTCTTTCGTTGATTTTTTGGTCGTTGGTTATCGTTATTTCGATAAAATATTTGGTTTTTGTGCTTCGTGCTGATAATCAAGGTGAAGGCGGAATTCTTTCGCTTGCCGCGCTTGCCACACCGATAAAGCCTTCGGGCAGAACCGAAAAAATCTTTCTTATCGCACTCGGAACTTTCGGTGCGGCGTTACTTTACGGTGATGGAATTATTACGCCGGCGATTTCAGTTCTCGGTGCAATGGAAGGTTTGAGTGTGGCAACTCCGCAATTAACACGTTTTGTCGTGCCTCTTACAATTGGTATTTTGGTCGGGTTGTTTCTCATTCAAAAACGCGGCACTGCCGGAATCGGAAAAATTTTCGGTCCCTTAACGCTTTTGTGGTTTTTGGTTTTGGCAATTCTCGGTATAGCTCAAATCTTTCATTATCCGCAAGTTTTTTCGGCTGTTAATCCCATAAACGCCGTCGAATTTTTTGCCCGCAACGGTTGGCACGGATTTATTATTTTAGGTTCGGTTTTTCTCGTTGTAACCGGCGGCGAAGCACTTTACGCCGATATGGGGCATTTCGGGAAAAAGCCGATTCGGATTGCGTGGTTTGCGGTCGTGCTTCCGTCTTTGTTGTTAAATTATTTCGGGCAAGGCGCATTATTGCTGGAAAATCCGGCAATGGCGGAAAATCCGTTTTACAATCTTGCGCCGTCATGGGCATTATATCCGATGATTATTTTAGCGACGTGTGCGGCGATTATCGCTTCGCAAGCGTTGATTTCGGGGGCGTTTTCGTTGACGATGCAGGCGGTTCAGCTCGGTTTGATTCCACGTCTAAAAATAACACATACATCTGACAAAGAATACGGACAAATTTATCTTCCGGCAGTAAATTGGGCATTGATGATCGGCTGTATCGTTATTGTTCTGGGTTTTCATACTTCAAGCAATCTCGCCGCCGCTTATGGAATTGCCGTAACTTCGACAATGGTAATTACGACGGCTTTGCTATTTGTTGTCGCCCGTGAGCGTTGGGGTTGGAACTTTCAAAAAGCGGCTCTGATGTGCGGATTTTTCTTGGTAATTGATTTATCCTTTTTCGGCGCAAACGTCATTAAAATTCTCGACGGCGGATGGTTTCCTTTAACTTTGGCGACAATCATTTTTATGATGATGTTGACTTGGAAGAAAGGTAGAAGCATTTTGACGGTTCGAATTCAAAATACTACGGAGATTTTGGAAGATTTTCTGGAGAAAGTCGAAAAACAAAAATTGACGCGAGTTTCCGGCACGGCTGTTTTTATGAACGGAAACGCGACCCGAACGCCAACCGCGTTGATGCACAATCTGCAACATAATAAAGTTCTTCACGAACGGATTTTGTTCGTTACTGTAAAAAATCGCCCGATTCCATATGTTGAAGCGGAAGAAAGATATAAATATGAGAAATTAACCAATGGTTTTGCAAGGTTGAAAGTTTATTACGGTTATATGGAAGATCCCGATATTCCAATGATTTTAACAGAAATCGAACAACCGGGATTTGTTTTCAATCTGGAAGAAACCACATTTTTCCTTGGGCGCGAAACGATTATTGCTACCGAAAAATATTCGGGAATGGCGCGGTGGCGTGAAAAACTTTTCGGTTTGATGTCGAAAAATGCCCGAAGCGCAACCGCATTTTTCCGCATACCGCCTAATCGAGTTGTGGAATTAGGCGAACAAGTGGAAATATAAAAAAAATAAATCATTGCATTAAAATCATTCATTAAAAAAGCCGATGTTTTTCAAAACATCGGCTTTTAACTTTTGCAAAACTAAATTATTCTGATTAGAAAACTTTCTTGACGACTTTTTTTGATTTGTTAAAAGTCCATTTGCCGCCTTTATAAGTTTGTTTTCCAACATAAACCGTTCCTTTTGATGTTTTCCGATAAACATATCGAACACCGTTTGCCGATTTGCGATAAACATATTTTCCGCCGCGATAGGTTTTTGAAGCCAAACTTCGATTTTTCTTTTTAACTGTAACATTTCCGCTTCGTTGAGCCATCACGCTCAATGAATCTGCAATAAAGGCGACACTTAAAATCATTGCTAACGCAAAAAATAAACCTAAAAACTTTTTCATAAAAACTCCTTTTGTATATTGAAAATATTTGTGTAATCATCTGATACACTTTCTAAATCTTACAAACAAGAAAGTGCAAAGAGTGTGCCACAGAAACTAATTGTCTGAGCGAACATTTTCGCGTAGAATTCGCACGACATCTTCGGTTGAAGTTCCGGGCAAAAATACTTCAAACACGCCTTTTTCTTTAAGTCCGGCAATATCTTCCTGCGGAATAATGCCGCCAACAAAAACAAGGCAATCGTCCATTCCGTTTTCACGCAAAAGATTAACGATTCGTGGGCAAAGCGTATTATGTGCGCCCGACAAAATTGAAATTCCGACCGCGTCAACATCTTCCTGCAACGCGGCGGAAGCAATCATTTCCGGCGTTTGCCGCAAACCCGTATAAATAACTTCCATTCCGGCATCGCGCAAAGCCCGTGCGACAACCTTTGCGCCTCTGTCGTGTCCGTCAAGTCCGGGTTTGGCAACTAAAACTCTGATTTTTCTTTCACTCATAATTTTATAAGTATATTAGCGAACAAACTGCCCAAGCAAGCCGTCGCGTTTGATGAACGGTTTTAGTTCAGCCCAAGATAAAGAATAATTGCCGGTTGGCTGAAGTGCTTGAATAATACGAGGAAAGCCGTAGTTGTAGCTAAAAATTACGCCTGTATCAGTTACGGCAAAACCTTCGAGATTTTCAATTTTGAAATCTGCACTATCAAAATATTCAGAACCGTCAAAGTCTGCAGTCTCCGAATCTTTTTTATAATCTTCCTTCGCCTGTTTGATTTCTTCTTGCTGTTGTTTCTTGATTTCTGCTATAAGTCCGGCAAGATTTGTAAAAACATCGGCAGGTTTGGCTTGATTTCCGGTTTTTAAATTTACAACTACATTTTTGCCGATTGATGTTGGATAGGCGGCAGTTCCTTCCAATGAAAGATAAATGCACAAAATACCTTTTTTATTGTAACCGACAAGATAATCTGCGGCTTCGAGCCATTGATATTCGCGTTTTTCTTCCTCAATATTCAAACCCAAAACTTTTGAATAACTGATAGAGTTTTCGATTTTTTTTGACAATGCCGGAGTTGCCGCTTTCACTTTGGGATAATTTACCGTAAAAGTTTTCTTGAAGTCTGCAATCGGTTTCGGGCGCGTATAAGTTACTTTTTTTGAAGTGATTTTTACGCTTTGGGCGAATGTAAAGGTTGAAAAAGCCAAAATAATCAACAGTAATAAAAGTGATTTTTTCATAAATTAGTATTTGGTTTCAGTAAAATTTTTTCCTCAAAATCCATTGCCGGCGCACCAAAAACACAGCGTAATTTTCCGGCAAATGTTTTTTTAGTTTTCATCGCTTCCCAAGTTTCAGCCCAACCGTGCGAATTTATCCAAAGCAAGTTATAACTGTGAATCGGTTTGATTATTCCATAGCGAACTTCTGCTTTTTCTTCAACAAACGAGCCGAAAATTCTGTCCCAAAAGATAAAAATTCCGGCATAATTTTTGTCGAGATATTCTTCATTTACGCCGTGATGAACGCGATGATGCGAAGGTGTGTTGAAAATGTATTCGATGAATTTCGGAAATTTATAAATCGTTTTCGTGTGAATCCAAAATTGATAAATCAGATTCAAACCGTGCATAAAAAGAAACGCCCAAAGCGGAAAACCAAAAAAGGCGAGCGGCAGATAAAAAATCCAATGCGCGATGCCCGAAAACCAGCTCTGGCGCACAGCGACTGACAAATTGTATTGATTCGACGAATGATGAACGACATGGAAATTCCAGAAAAAACGTGATTCGTGGCTGATGCGGTGAAACCAATAATAAAGAAAATCGTCGGCAAAAAGCAAAATCGCCCACGACCACCAAGCATTCATCGGCATTTGAAACAGCGCAAAATTTTGATAAATTCCTTCGTAAAAAAATGTCTGAATAAAGCCAAGAACAAATCCGAAAGCGATGCTTCCGGAACCGAGCGCAATATTTGTCCAAACGTCTTTGCGGTCGTAAGTTTCCTCTTTTCTAACGGACAGATAAGTTTCCAACGCTATCATCAACGCGAAAAAAGGAATAGCAATGACCGTCGGTTTCAACATACGAAAATTATAAGATGAAATTGCAAAAAAAGTCTTGTTAAATAATAAATTTCCTCATACAGACACTATTTTCAATTCCTTCATATTGCCCGTAATTCGGAATAATTTCGTAACCGCTTTTTTGATACAAACGAATAGCTTCAGGTTGTTTCAAACCTGTTTCCAAAACGCATTCGGAAAAATTCAATTCTTTCGACCAAGTTTCGAGTTCCACCAAAACCTTACCGGCAATTCCGCGCCCACGCAGATTTTCTCTAACAAACATTCGCTTTATTTCGACTGTGGTTTCGGCAAATTCTTTAAATGCTCCGCAACCGACGGCAATTTCGTCCTCGTAAGCTACAACAACCTCACGGATTTTATCAATTTTATTAAATTGCGCGTAAAACGAATGCTCCGCGCCATCACGAATCGCCAATTCCGCATCAAGCAGAGCGACCAACTCCCGAAAATCCTCATTATCCGAATCGGTTCTCAAAAGCCTAATCATATTTCCCAATATCAAAGCCGTTTTTCTGTCGCGCTTGCTTCAATCAATTTTTCAAGTCTGCTTACCCGCGTCTTTTCCTGCTTGGCGGTCATCACCCAATTTATCATCTGCTTACGATACCAATTCGCCTGTTTTTCAAAAAATCTCCAACCGATTTCATTTGCCCGAAACCATTTTTCAAATTCCTCGGAAAACTGCTTCAATTCATTTTCGTATACATAAATCGCCGATTTATCTTCTAAACGCTTTTCAAACGCCGCAATTCCTTCGGGTTTCATCAAACCTTTTTCAGTCAAAACTCTGACCTTTTCGATATTCACCGCGCTCCAATTACTATTCGGACGGCGCGGCGTAAAACGATTGCAATAACTCTCCTCATCAATCTTGCGCCGCACGCCATCAATCCAACCGAAACACAAAGCCTGATCAACCGATTCGCTCCAAGACATCCCGCCTTTGCCCGATTTAACGTTGTAATAACCGACGATAATTTCAGTTTCCTTATCGTGATTTTCTTCGAGCCAGTGGCGGAAATCGTTTTGTGTTGGAAAGAAAATTGGATTCATTTTTAGGCTAAAGCGTATTCACCATATTTACGCAAAGTTGGCGAATGAAAGGCGAGAACGATTTTGTCTTTGGGAACGCCAAGATTTTCTAAATCACCGGCGATACCTTCTTCGGTTGCGTCTTTTTGAATCCAGATTTTGCCGTTGATGATGTCGAGATGCGCGACCGCATAATAAGTTCGTTCGTATTTTTCCCAAGCGATATTGAACAAAACGTAACTGTCGCGCTCACGGTCAAAAACCACTTCAACCATATTTTCAATCGCCGTTTGGTCATTAACCCGACGATAAAATTCGGCTTTTTTCGTTAAGACGGTTTCGATTATTCGACGTAATTCGTTTATATTTTCCATTACACGAATACCTATTTTCAATTTGGAGAAAATCCATTTGCTTTAAGAAAATGTTGGAATTATTAAAATTAATCTTCAAAAAATTCAGCTCCATCCTTACTGATATAGAACCTATTATTATCAAGGATAACGGAGGCTAGTCCATTTTTGAATGAACTAGCAAAGTTATATTTAAACTGAATAATTTCATTATCTTTTTTATCAATAAAGCCGTATTTTCCATTTAATTTGACACATGCTAAATCTTCACTAAATGGTTTTGCTTCGGCATATTTGAATGGAATAATTTCATAACCTGTTTTATCAATAAAACCATATTCTCCATAAACTCCCCGTAACTTCATACAAGCTAACCCTTCGTGAAAATACTCGGAACTAGAACTTAATTCATACTTAAATTCTATAACCTCATATCCTGAATTATCGATAAATCCACAAGTAGGCGATTCTTTCTTATAAACAATAATCCCTGCCATTCCTTCCTTAAAATTGTATATTGTGTCATAAATTCTGAAAGGAATTATCTCTTTTCCAGTTTTATCTATGAAAGAATATTCATAACCACGACTGACCCAAGCAAAACCTTCGCTAAAAGATTGAGCTGAACTATAGGAGAAAGGAACGACTAAATTATTATTTTTATCAATAAAACCGTTTCCATTAAGCCATCCGTCCTTGAACACTCTAGCCAGTCCTTCCCAAAAAGATGAAGCACCATCATATTTAATCGGAATAACTTCTTCATCTTTGTTGTTAATAAATCCAAATTTATTTTTTAACTTTACAGGTGCTAAACCTTCATTGAAAGTGCCTATTTCATCGTATTTAGGCGGAATTATCAACTCGCCTGACTTATTAAAAACTTCACATTTACCGCCTCGGCTCAAACTGATAAGTCCTTCAGCGAAACAATAATCGCCTGAATAGTATTTAGGCGTTATAAATTCTTTTCCTGTTTTATCTATAAATCCTATCTTTTCATTATAGATAACTCTGGCTATTCCATCCTCTGTATCTGGGGTTGCAAAATCATATTTGAACGGTGTGATTTCATCTCCATTTTTGTTAATGAATCCATATTTTTCTTCTAGTTTCACACAAGCCATTTCATTATTAAAGAATCGAATATCAATATATTTCGGTTCAACGATAATCTTTTTTTCACTATCACAAAAGCCCCATTTATCGCTTTTTTTGTAAGGAATTAACTTGAATTCTGATTCTTTAAATTCTGCGGTTTCTTCAATTTCTTCAATTTCTTTTATTTTATCTGCTAAAACAGATTTCGTTTTAGGATGCTGAATCCATTCTGAAAATCTTTTATCAAAATGCGCTTTGACATCTTCTCCTGTTTCTTTTGTAATCTGCTTTCCTTCTTGATGAAGTTGAGAATTGTCGTTCCGAAATTCTGCAATTTCGTTTTTCAAACTTTTCGCTATTTCTTCTGATTTTTCTTCACTAAATTTAACACCGCTAACTTTTCCACCTTCGCGGAGAATTCGATACCCAAGTTGTTCAAGTTTATCGGTTTTGCTCTCAATTAGCTTTCTTAAATTTTCTATGTCTTCATTGTGTTGCGCTTGTCCTTCCAACAATTCATCAAGCGAAAATTGGATTTCGCTTAAAACTCTCTTGAAAAAAACATTAGCAACTTCAGGCTTGGCTAATTCTGTTTCAAAATGCGCTTCAAATCTTTCAAGCAATCTGTGTTGCAGAATTTCAACAAATCGCGTCGGCAAAATATCGCTTTTGGGTAATTCTTTAATCAGAGCATTATTTGTGTCAGTTTGCAGTTTTTGAGAGATTTTGCCATTCAACAATAATTGCTTGATTTGATTTTCGTCAACATTGATTTCAACAAAATCGCCTTGCGTCAATTTTGCTAATTCAAGGCGCAAATATTTTTCAACTTCTTTGATGTATTCAAGATTATATTTTTCGGATTTCGTTTCTTTAATCTCACCTCGATACATACCACAAATATCAAGAACTGCTTGTAACTGAGAATGACGGATAGATTTGTAAAGGGTATTGCTGTTATCGCGTATCCAGCGGGGAAATTTATTTTTGAGGTTGTTTTTGACTAAATTATAATTTCTATCAACAACGCTCCCTAAAATCTCTGTATGAATTCCATCAAGCGAACTTTTTATCCACGAGTCATCTTTACTTTTAGCAAGGTCAGCCGCCAAAAAATTAGACAAAAAAAGTCCGGCAGAATAAAAAAAGTAAATGAAAGATTGTTCAAACATTGATAAAACTTAATTCAAAAAAATTCCTCAAAAATAGTTGAAGGATTAAAAAGGAAAAATCTCAAATTTGAGATTTTTCCTCAAAAAGCCGGTTCTTCATAGATTCCATAAACATCTCTTAAAGCCGTGCAGATTTCTTCGACTGTCGCGTAGGCTTTGACGGCTTCAATGGTTAGCGGCATCAGGTTTTCGTTGGCTTTTGCGCCTTGTTTGAGTTTTTCCAAGACGTTGGCGACTGCGCCATTGTCGCGCTTGGTTTTGGTTTCATGCAGTCTTTCTAATTGATGGTCACGGACGGTTTCGTCAATTTGTAAGATGTCGGTTTTGTGCATTTCCTGCGACATTGAATATTTGTTCACGCCGACGATGATTTGTTCATTGCGTTCGACGGCTTTTTGATATTGGTAGGCGGATTCTTGGATTTCGCGTTGCGGAAATCCGGCTTCGACGGCTTCGACCATTCCGCCGAATCCGTCAATTTTGTCGAAATAATCGAAACAGCCGTCAACCATTTTCTGCGTCAGACTTTCCAGATAAAACGAACCGCCGAGCGGGTCAACCGTGTTCACCACGCCGGTTTCTTCGGCGATGATTTGCTGTGTTCGTAGAGCGATTAATGCCGCCGCGTCGGTCGGGAGCGCGAGTGCTTCGTCATAAGAATCGGTGTGCAGAGATTGCGTTCCGCCGAGGACTCCGGCGAGTGCTTGAATCGCAACACGGGCAATATTATTTAATGGTTGCTGAACCGTGAGCGAAACTCCGGCAGTTTGCGTGTGAAAACGCATCTGCATTGTGCGCGGATTTTTTGCACCGAAACGCTCTTTCATCGTTTGCGCCCAGACGACGCGAGCGGCGCGATATTTGGCGATTTCTTCAAAAAAATCGTTGTGCGCGTTGAAGAAAAACGAGATGCGCGGCACGAATTCGTCAACTTCCAAACCTCTTTCAACACCGTATTGAACATATTCCACGCCGTCGCGCAAAGTGAACGCGAGTTCCTGCAAAGCGGTCGCGCCGGCTTCGCGGATGTGATAGCCGCTGACGGAAATCGGATTGTATTTCGGCAGATGTTTCGCGGAAAATTCAAACGTATCAATGACCAATTTCATCGCGGGTTTAATTGGATAAACCCATTCTTTCTGCGCGATATATTCCTTTAAAATATCGTTTTGGAGAGTGCCGGAAATCTTCTTAAAATCTGCACCTTGTTTTTCGGCGAGCGCGACATAAAACGCAAGAAAAATCCAAGCCGGAGCATTGATTGTTTGCGAAATCGTAACTTCTTCAAGATTGATTCCATCAAACAAAACTTCAAAATCGGCAAAACTTGATACAGCCACGCCGCATTTGCCGACTTCGCCTTCGCTCAAAGGCGAATCGGCATCCAAACCCATCAAAGCAGGTAAATCGTAAGCCGTCGAAAGTCCTGTTTGACCTTGCGACATCAGATATTTGAAACGCCGATTTGTTTCTTCAGGCGAAGAAAATCCGGCAAATTGTCGCATTGTCCAGAGTTTGCCGCGATAACCCGTCGGATGAATGCCGCGTTTGTAAGGATATTCGCCCGGAAAACCGATTTCGTCCAAATCTTCCGTGTCGCTTTCCGTATAAAGCCGTTCGACCGGCTCTAACGATACGCCTTCAAATGACTTTTTCCGTTCCGCCGTTTTGTCCAAAACTCTCTGCAAAGTTTCCGCTTCCCAACGCGCCTTTTCCGCTTGTGCTTCCGTGATTGCTTCTTTAACTTCTGCCATAAAATTATTGTTATTAGATTATTAAACTCAATACAGATATTAGTTTAAGGCGACAAAAACCGCAAAGCAAGCAGAAACCAATTAACCGCGAAAAACTCGAAGAACGCGAAAAATTTCCTATCTTTCTTTCGTTTCTTTTCGCGTATTTCACGATTAAACTTCCTAGCGGTTTCGTCCGAGTTGTTCGTGCGATGAAACCCATTCATCGGCGATAACAGCCGTTCCGAGCGATAATTCGCCGCAAAGAACAGTTGCGGCGACGATCTCGGCGAATTTTTTCGCTTTGTTATTGCCATAACAATCAAGCAATTCGAGGCATTCTTTTTGAGTTGGCAAACCTGTTCCGCCGCCGTAAGTTGCGACAATTAAAGAAGGAATCGTAACCGAAAAATAATAATCGCCGGACTTTGTAATTT
Source organism: uncultured Blastocatellaceae bacterium (assembly GCA_964548225.1). Taxonomy (GTDB): domain Bacteria; phylum Acidobacteriota; class Blastocatellia; order Pyrinomonadales; family Pyrinomonadaceae; genus CALMEH01. The sequence continues at coordinate 19,542 of CAZJQP010000054.1, forward strand.
CCGCATAAACCGCCGCCGCCGAGCTTTCGGCGACATTTGCAACATCTTGTCCGCAAGCAATGAACATTGCCGTAATGCCGTTTGCCGAATGTGCGCCGTTGTTGTTCACGCCCGCAAGGTATCCGCCGAGTTGTGAGGTCAGACGCGCTTCAAAGATTTGCTCGACTGAAACGTGCATTATTTGCTTCAATTTTTCAGCCGAAATTGTTGCTTCGGCAATGACTTTTTTGCCGCGTGTGTTGAGCGTATTCACCCACGAAGTTTTTTTGTCGGTTGCCAGACTTCCTTCGAGTTGATAGCGTTCGATGCCTTCATAAACCGTGCAAATCCAATCGCAAGCGGCTTTCGTCGCCTTGCCGACCATATTTTGTCCAGCTGCATCGCCCGTTGTGTAATTAAACCGCAAATATAAAAATCGGCTCGCAGGAAATTGCTGAATATCGCGCAATTTCCCAACACTCGTCGTCGTTTCGGCTTTGGCTTTTATTTCGGCAAAATTTTCTTTTATCCAAACGCTAAATTGTTGTGCTTCCCGCGCCGATTTGAACACAAAAACCGGTGCGCGTTGCATCGCATCATCAACCACCGTCGTCGTAACGCCGCCCGATTCGCGCAGAAGTTTCATTCCGCGATTATACGAAGCAACCAAAGTTCCTTCGGTCGTTGCCAACGGCACAAAAAATTCGCCTTTTGCATATTCTCCATTAACCAAAAGCGGTCCGGCAAGATCAATCGGAACTTGGGCGACACCGATAAAATTTTCGATATTTCCTTGCGTTATCGAAGGTTCAAACGAAAATTGCCCGACGTGATTTAGCTCGGCATTTGTTTGCTCTTTAGCAAATTTACGTCTTTCCAACGCTGCTTCGCCGGTATAATCGTTTTCTTTGTTTCGTGGAATTTTAGCGGTCATTTTCTTCAATCCATTGAGGAATAATCATAATCAAATACTCAGCGTATTCTTTCGTATATTCGATATTTTGTTTTTCTGCATTTATGTTAATCAATTCAATAACTTTAGGACTATAAGTTAATTGCAAACGGAAATTTTCCAAATGTTTGACGGGCATTGTAAGTAGTATAAACCGCCCATTGCTTCGATGATGTCCAATAACAGTCGCATCATTACACATTCCACCGTAAACAGACGCAATATAAACTTTTGCGCCGCCTCGAAAGTGTTTTGTTCCTTTTCTCGGAATATGTTCCTCGCCAAATAAAATATCTTCTTTGACATTGGCAGTAGCACACCAAATAGATTCAATATTAGGCTTTTTTTCTCGTCCTGTATCAAACATTTGTATCAAAAACTTTCCCAAAATAATCCGAAATTTCGCTTGTTAATTGTTCGCGGTTTTTTGCTTCGATTCCGGCTAATTCTTTCGCCAGATTTTTCTTGAATTCAATCTGCATCTGCCGTGCAATTTGTATGCGTTGAGCTTGCGGCGAACCTGCGCCGTGCATTGATTCGGTTAAATATCCGACGGCGTTTCTGCCCAAAGTCATATTTTCAATGAGGCGCAAAATCCGCACACGATTTTCAGTCGGAACATCGGCGCGTCCCTTTAGATATTTTTTCAAAAGATGTCCGATTTCTTCGCTTTGAAAATCTTTTTCCGACGGCATCGTAACGACCATTCCGCCCGCCAAATCTTGCGCCAAACGTCCGATTTCGTAAGGAATTTTCGTAACGTGATGTTTGCAGACATTGGCAATCATATCATCGTTGATGAACGCGCCCGATTTGGTCGGTTTCGATTGATAGCTCGAAGCGATTCCGGTGGCGTAAATCGTTTCGTTCAAATGAGTCATTTCGACCAATTTATCTTTGATATGCGAAACTTTTTCCACGCCGTTGTAATCGGCAATCTGCGCCGCCGCGCCGATAAGAACATCGCCGACACCGCTTTTGCAGACATACGAACGGCGATGATAACAGGTAAATCTTTCGACCAGCATCGAAGCAAATTCCGTTTCGCCGTCCATAAAAATCAAATCATTCGGGATGAAAACATTGTCGAAAATTACCATCGCTTCCTGTCCGCCGAAATTATTATTTCCCGTGTCAATCTCGCCGCCTTCCATCGCTCGCGAGTCGCACGATTGGCGACCGTAAATATATGTAATTCCTTCCGCGTCAACGGGAATCGCGCCGACAATCGCGTAATCTTTATCGTTTTCCGTCAAACGCATCGTCGGCATCACAATCAACCAATGCGAATTCAAACAACCTGTCTGATGAGCCTTTGCGCCCGTGATAAAAACGCCTTCATCCGTTCTAGCTGAAATGTGAACAAACAAATCTTTATCGGCTTGCTGATGCGGCGCAAGGCTTCGGTCGCCTTTGACATCGGTCATCGCGCCGCCAATCACGAGGTTTTGCGTTTGAACTTCCGCAATAAAAGTTTTGAGCCGTTCGTGATAAAAAGTTTCGTGCTTTTCGTCAATCTCAAACGTCGTCGAATAAAGCGAATTGAGCGCGTCCATTCCGACGCATCTTTGAAAACAAGTTCCGGTGAGTTGTCCCAAACGACGTTGCATTTTGTTTTGCAAAACAACATCGTCGCGGTTCGTCGCAATATTAAGGAAACGATTGACTTTTTTGCCCGTGAGATGCGAGATTGCCGTTGCCAAATCGGTTTCGCGCTGTGCCAAATCGTAAGTTTCGGCGACGGCATTTATCGAAGGACGAATCAACGGATGTTCGACAATATCCGCAACCAATTCGCCGAACAGATAAACTTTCAGATTTCTCCCGCGCAGGGAATTTATGTAATCTTCCGCCGTTACAATCGGTTTCGATGCGGTTTGTGGTTTCATATTGTCAGAAATTATAAATCAATTCGCGCCGAATGGAAATTTCCCGCGTTGCAAACCGATTTCATAAAACTTAGAATCAATCAATGAAATATTTTCAACCGCGACTGTTTCTCGTCTTTTTCGCCGCACTTTTTCTAAACGCTTGCGCCCCGCCAAACACAAATTCCAACAACTCGGCAAAAGCCAATAAACCGAGCAATACAAACGCCGATACGACCAAAGACGACACGGAAGAGTTTGCCAAAATCGTCAAACTTCCTGTTCAGCCCGAAGAAGTTTCGTGGCGCGAATCGGCAGATAAAAAAATCATCGCCGTGCTGAAATTTTCTGCGACCGAAGCCAACAATCTCGTTGCCCAAATCGAAAAGCACAAGCCCGCGCAAAATGCCGAAGTCAACGCCGAAAATTGGTTTCCGCCCGAACTCGTCGCGCAAAGTCAACAAGCGGGCGACGCGACTCTGAAAGGCAAAGAATATGCGGCAAACGATTTTTTTCTCGCGCCTTACACAAAAGGCAAAATCACGCGGATTGATAGCACAAATTATTTTATTTTGGAACTGTCCGCGTCATAATCATAAATAATACCAAAACAAAATCGGATTGTTGGTTAAAGAATTTTTCAATCAATGCGGAAACGCGCACGAAGTAAGCGTGAAAAACTCAACCCACGCTTACTTCGTGCGCGTTTCCGCATTTAATAACTCACATTTTCAATCGGTTTTGGTATAATTCAATGAGAGAATTTTTAGGAGTTTTCAAATCATTTCACGGGGCTGGAAAATCATTTCATAGCCCCGTAAAATGATTTTCCAGCCCCGTAAAATGATTTTCCAGCCCCGTAAAATGATTTTCCAGCCCCGTAAAATGATTTTCTAGGGCTGTGAAATGATTTTCTAGCTCCATAAAATCATTTTTTAGACTTCATATTTCTTTAGTTTGCGGTAAAGCGTGGATAAATCAATGCCCAAAATGTCTGCGGCGTTGGTTTTGTCGTCATCGGCAGACTTCATAACTTCCAAAATATAGCGGCGTTCCATTTCTTCGAGCGTCGGATGAATTCCGCGACGGTCGCGCATTTCAAATTGGATTGAAGAATCGTTTTTGATTTTTGGCGGCAAGTTTTCCAACAAAATTTCTTCATCGCTTAAAAGAAAAGCGCGTTCGACGGCATTTTGCAATTCGCGGACGTTGCCTTGCCAACCGTAATTTATCAGTGCTTGCATTGCTTCCGGCGAAAAAGTTTTTTCGGGTGCGTTTTGTTCTTTGGCGGTGCGCGAAATGAAATGTTTTATGAGAAGCGGAATGTCTTCGCGCCTTTCTCTTAATGGCGGCAGGGAAATCTCGATGACGTTTAGACGATAAAATAAATCTTCGCGGAAACGATTTTCTTCAACTTCGGTTTCGAGATTTTTGTTTGTGGCGGCGATTATCCGCGCATCGAATCCGACGGAAGAGCTTGCGCCGACGGGCAGAACTTCGTGTTCTTGCAAGGCGCGTAATAATTTCACCTGCAAAGCAAGCGGCATCTCGCCGATTTCGTCTAAGAAAAGCGTTCCGCCGTCTACTGCACGAAACAAACCCTTTTTGTCGCCGATTGCGCCGGTAAATGCGCCTTTTGTATGTCCGAAGAGTTCCGATTCCAAAAGATTTTCAGGCAATGCGCCGCAATTTACTGCCAAAAACGGCTTCGCGGCGCGACGTGAGTTAAAATGTATCGCCTTTGCAATCAATTCCTTGCCCGTGCCGGATTCGCCTTGAATTAAAATCGAAGCGTTGGTGTCGGCAATCTTTTCGACGACACGGAAAACTTCCTGCAACGACGCGCTTTTGCCGATAATTTGTTCAAAAGAGTATTGGCGGTTGAGTTCGCGGCGCAAAGCGCGATTCTCGTTGAATAATTCCTTGACACGAATTGCATTTTTGACGGTTTTGATTAAATCTTCGTTGACAAAAGGTTTCGTAACATAATCAAAAACACCTTTTCGGAGCGCGGAAATCGCCGAATCAACCGAAGAATACGCCGTCATCACAATCACCAGCGCATCTTCGTCAACGGTTTTTATGCGGTCGAGCAATTCCAATCCGTCCATTCCCGCCATTTTTATATCGGTAAGCGTTACGGCAACTTCGCTGGCGGCGTAAATCTGCAAAGCATTCTCCGCGCTGTCGGCAGTTAAAACGCTGTAACCCTCATCTTCGAGCAGTTGCCGCAAAATCGAGCGCATCAATTCTTCGTCCTCAACCACCAAAACATTCGGTCTATTCATAACCGAAAGTTTAGCAATAAATCAGGATATGAGCATCTTTTACACGAACTTCAGATGTTTTTTTTTGACTCACCTTAGGCGAAAATGCCTAAAACAAATCGCCGTGTAAGGCGGGGTTTTGAAAGGGAATTCAAATTCATTTGTTCTAAAAATAAAAAATAAAAAAATATTTGACAGTCTTGTTACAGTTATGGTAATTTCAAGTTAATTTGAGAAATCATTGTAAGGTAGAAGATTTCAATTAGCATCAAATCTTAGGGGAACTTTACAACAATAGTTAAGAAATCGGAATAGACTTTTAAGTTTTATCGTGTAAAAAGTTTGTTCTCGATTTAGGGTGTTTTTTATTAAGAAAGAACTAAGGGTAGGGCGAAAGCCCGATTTTTTAGAAAGTTTGTGAATCTTAATTAACACAACTCCCGTCAAACTGTTTTGTTTGAGAGTTGTGTCAAGGAGACTTTCAATATGTTTGCTAATTTGATTTCGACTCAAAGAATAAATAATACGATAAATTTTGCGGCTTCTACGCGCAATCAAGATTTTTATAACAGCATTTATAGACGGTTAGCTCAACTGTGAGTTAACCGTCTATTTATTTTTGGAATGAATACAATGTTTATTCCAAAAGGGTGAATCTAAAAAAAATCCCGAAAGGTAATGGCGTTACCTTTCGGGCGTAGGTTCACCAAGAGAAACGGGATGTTCCAAAATTGGTGCGACCATACATCTGCATCTTAAGGCATTCCGTTTCTCAAAATCAAACGTAAATTAAGGCTAAACGAATATTATCGGGTGAATTGTTGTTTTTCTATTGAAGAAAGGCACCAAATCTCATCAATTTCGCTAATCCTTAAATTTTTCAATTATTTAAGTTATTTAAATGGATTCCTTTCGGCACATTTGCCGGATTGCAACACTGTTTAAGTTAGCTTCCGATTTTCAAATAGAAGAGGAGAATTTTGATTTATGAGAAAGACATTCAATGTCCCTGTTGCAAAGCCGCACGTTTTTACAAATTCCGGCTTCAAAAAAGTTTCGGCAAATATGCTTGCCGTTATATATATTTTATTTCTGGCGGCGGTTTCCGGCACATCAATTTCAGCGCAAACCGTTATCACGCCCAACAATCCCCAAGGTTGGAATCGAGCTGATACGCGACCGGGCGGAAACGTCCGTTTCATCACAGACGGCACGAGTCCTTCGGGAACGGGCGCACTTCGGCTTTACACAAACAATCTGAACACTGCAAAAGCACAGTATTTTGTTCCTTCAAATGTGCTTTTGTCGAGCGTAACAACGCTCAGTTATTACACGAAACAAGTTAGCGCATCATTTGCCAACGGCGCACCGGCGTTTAATATCGCGGTTTATTTGGACGGCAATACGGCAAATCCGGCATCGTTCACAACTTTGGTTTATGAACCTTACAACAACGGCGAAACGATTATTCCAAATACTTGGCAACAATGGAACGCCGTCGGTGAAGATTTTTGGTCATCGAGAAATGTAAATGTCGGCGGCGGTTGTATGGTAACAGCGGGCGGCGGCGGTCCGCCATTTTATACTTTGGCGGGACTTGCGGCAATTTGTCCGAATGCGGTGGTTGCGGCTTACGGCGTGAATGTCGGTTCGTTTAATCCGAGTTGGAACACCGAAGTTGATTTGGTAAATTTCAACGGCGCGATTTTCGACTTCGAGCCGGTTGCAAACATCACGGTTTCGCCTGCCTCGACACCGTCGGCAACCGATAACGACTACATCAGGATCAATGAAGCCGTTCAACTCGCCCAAGACGGCACAACGATTACATTGAACGGAACATTCAATTGGGTTGAACCGTTTGCGGCGGCAAGTTGGGCTTTAGGCAGTGATTATCGAACAGGCGGAATTTTTACCGACGACGATTACGGGGTTCTTGCGCCGCTTGATTTGAATAATGTTACGTTCACCGCAAGCTCGCTCGGTGCGGCAACGATTCAAGGTCCGGGCGATTTGCCGGGCGCGAATCTCGAAGGCGTTTTGCAATTTTACGCCGGCGGGAATAATCAAAACTGGACGATTTCCAATATGCGTTTCCTAGATTTCGACAACGCTATCGGATATTACTTTAACGGCGGTCCGACTTCGATTTATAACGGCACGCAGATTATCAACAATTACATTTTAACTGCGAGAGATTTGAACGCGACGGTTGCGCCCACGGACGTAAATCAGAACATCGGCATCCATTTCTCGTTCGGCACAAATCAGACCATTTCGGGCAACACCATCGAAGTTCACGGCGACGGCATCAGCGATACGGCAAACAATCTTTTTTCAACGGAAGTTGCGATGCAGTCGAACACGAGCGGCGGAAATGCTTACGACGGTTTGCAGATAACGAACAACACGATTCGCGTGTTGAACGCACAAAATAACGCAAATCCGCAAGTCGTTCTCGGTATTTGGGAAAACGCACACGGACATTTGAGCAACATCAATGTTAGCGGTAATCAATTTTTAAATATTGCTGGCGGAAATAATCCGGCGGTTAATTTACAAAGAGCCTTCCGCGTAACCTCACATTCATCTGCCACGACTACTGTTACTTACGCCAACAACACCGTCGAAGGCGCAAATCTCGGCTTCCAATGGATTACGGGATCAAACTTTGCGGGCAATCAACCCGTTAGATTGACGAGCAACGTCATCCGTAATAACGCGACGGGCGTTTTGGTGCAATCGCAAGGCTTGGCAAATCTGAAATATAACCGCATTGTCGGCAACAGCACGGCGGGCGTGAATAATGTTGACGGCGTTGTTGACGCGGAAAATAATTGGTGGGGTTGTAACTTCGGTCCGGGCGCGGGCGGCGCAGGTTGTGCGGGAACGGCAAACGGCACAATCGGCACGGTTGATGCCAATCCGTGGCTCGTTTTGAGAACTTCCGCGACACCGAATTCTATTTTGACGGGCGGCAATTCGAGCATTTCGTCAAATCTGAACTTCAATTCAAATAATGTTGATACTTCGGGTTCGGGAAGCGTTCCGAACGGCACACCCGCGAGCTTTGCGGGAACACTCGGAACAGTTGCGCCGCCGACCGGAACGACTACTTCGGGCGTAACCGGCACGACATTTACCGCCGGAATTTCAGCCGGAAGCGGAAACGCCGCGACGACGGTTGACGGGCAAACGGTGAATGCGCCGATAACGATTGCGTTTTCGTGCAACAATGTTTCGATACCGACCGGACAGACGGCAATCAGAAATTCGCAGTTCTTATCTCCGGTAAATGTGGACGACACGACGGCGCGGGGCATTTTCGGCTACGATTTCACGATTACATATAATCCGGCAGTCGTAACGCCTTTGGCAGTTGAAACCGCCGGAACTTTGAGCGCGGGTTGGACGATTACGACTAATAATTCTCCGGGAACATTGGTTGTTTCGGGCTTTAACACGACGGCTTTAACGGGCGCGGGCGTTTTGCTGAACATTCGGTTTATCGCCACGGGCGGAATCGGCACGACGAGTAATATAAACTTCTCGGCGTTCCAATTTAACGAAGGAATTCCGTGCAGCAACACGACTAACGGGAATGTTACGGTAATTTCGGGGACGGTTGCGGGTAAGGTAACTTACGCCAACGCAATGACTCCGACAAATGTTCCGAACACAACGATTTCCGCCGCCGGTTCGACTCCGCTTTCGACGACGACTGACGTTAACGGCGATTACACTCTGAGCGGTTTCGGCGCGGGTGCATACACCATCACGCCGTCGAAAGCGAATCAGGTGAACGGTATTTCCAATCTCGATGCTTCGCGGGTCGCGCAACATATCGTCGGGTTTGCGGTTTTGAATCCGACACAGCAAATCGCGGCGGACGTTACGAATAACGGCACGATTACATCGCTCGACGCGGCGTATATCGCGCAATTCGTGGCGGCAATTCCGAATCCGGGCGTTACGGGAACGTGGAGATTTATTCCGGCGAACCGTGCATATACCAATGTCGAGGCAAACTTTACGGGTCAAGATTACAGCGCAATTTTGATGGGTGAAGTTACAGGGAACTGGAATCCGGCGGGACCGCTTCGTCCGGCGTTTTCGATGGAAAGCAATCGTCCGACGGACGGAAGCCGCGTCGTTCAGCCGGTTGTCGTAACCGCGCCTTTACAACAAACGAGTCAGGGCAGTGGTTTCACGGTGAATTTGACAGCAACCGACACGACGGGCGAAGGAATACTCGGTTATGAATTTAATTTGATTTATAATCAAGCAGTTATTCTGCCGCAAGCAATTCCGTGCGAGGTTACGGGAACAATCAGCAGTAATTTGAGCGTGTTGTGTAATGCTTCAACACCGGGATTGTTGCGGGTTGTAGTCTTTGGAACAACGCCGACGATTGGCGTGGGAACTTTGGTTAAACTTAAATTCAACGCCGTTGGAATGGCGGGACAGAATTCGCCTTTGACGATTCAAGACTTTATGTTTAACGAAGGCGTGCCGCAAGACGTAACCAACGACGGGCAAGTTCAAATTCTTGCTCCGACGGCGGCGAGCGTTTCGGTTGGCGGCAAACTCTTTTCGTCAGGCGGAATGGCACTCAACGGCGAAACTGTGATTTTGACCGACAGCAACGGGGAAACCCGTTCGATTCGTTCGAGCAGTTTCGGATATTATCGGTTCGATGAATTGACAGCCGGCGCGACATACACAATCAGCGTCAGCTCCAAGCGTTACACATTTACGCCGCAAGCCGTAATTGCGAACGAGTCAATAGATTCGATGGACTTATACGCACAGCCATAGAGCGGAAACGCAACCTAAAAAAAGGCGGGGATTTTTCTCCGCCTTTTTTCTTTTACGGTAAAATCCGAATGAATCTGCCTTAAAACTCTAAACAGCCGGATAATTACAAACGGTTTATCCATTATTAATTCTCAATTAAGTAAGTGGACAGAATTAAATTAAAAATGTTCGGCATTGTTTTGAGTCCCGCCTTTAGGCGGCTTCTTTCCGCCAGCGAAGCGCGGCGGAAATCCTGCTGAAGCAGGGACTCAAAACTTTCTTAAAATTATTTTGTCAATTTACTTATCAATTAAATTGTCGGGGTTTTAAGTATAACTCCGACAATTTAATGGATAATTGAAAGTTGATAACTGATAATGCCGTGTTTTTTTTCCTAAGCAGATTGGAGTTTTAAAGCAGTTTCCAAACGAAAGAGAAATTTCGTGCCGTTTGGTGTAATTTCGTGGTTAAATCATCATTGAAACCACAAAATTACACAAAAAAACACGAAGCAGAAGGATAATTTCAGACAGCAGAACAATTCCGCAGTGTGTCAGAACAATTCCGCAGTCTGTCAGAACTATTCTGACGCACGTCAGAACTATTCTGACGCACGTCAGAACTATTCAGTCGTGCGTCAGAACTATTCAGTCGCACGTCAGAATCATTCAGTCGCACGTCAGAATCATTCAGTCGTGCGTCAGAACTATTCAGTCGCACGTCAGAACTATTCAGTCATCCGTCAGAACTATTCTGACGCACGTCAGAATAGTTCTGACGTGCGATAGAGAGAAAGGGAGAAAGGGAGAAACATCTCCCCTTCTCCCTTTCTCCCCTTTCTTCCTTTCTTCCTCAAGGATTTGCCGTAAAATCCAATTCGCCAATGCTTTCGTTTAATGTTACGACTTGCGACGTGAATGCAAAACGCTTTGAGTTGACCGAGATAACGATTGTTTGCCCGGCTTCGAGGTCGTCGAAACGGTAATAACCGAACGCGCTTGAGCGAGTTGTGATAACTTCGCCGTTCGCTAAGGTTGCGGAAACTATGGCATTGCGAACACCGTTGCCGTTTGCCGATAAGATTCTTCCCGCAACGGAAACTCCGGCGGCGGTTGGGATGAGGTTATTGATAAACATAAATGCCGCGCCTTGGTCGGTGGCTTGGGGGGCGAACGGAACGGAGGTGGTTGCGTCGGAAGTCGGTGCGCCGACGATGATTTTGTCGCCGCTGATTGCCACACTGATACCAAATTGGTCGTTTGCCGTGCCGCCGGTGGCGGTTAATAGTGCTTGTTGTGTCCAAACCGTGCCGACACGGTAGAAAACGTAAGCCGAACCTTGATTGGCGTTTGCGCCGACATCATCTTGATATGCGCCGACGACTGCCGTGTCGCCGTCGAGTGAAACGCTGCTGCCGAAATTGTCGGTTGCCGCGCCGCCCGTTCCATTTAACTGTGCTTGTTGCGTCCAAACGCCGCCGCTTCTCGTGAAAACGTAAGCCGAGCCTTGATTGGTGTTTGCGCCGACATCATCTTGATATGCGCCGACAAGTGCCGTGTCGCCGCTGATGGCAACGCTGATACCGAAAGTATCGTTTGCCGCGCCGCCGGTGGCGGTCAACTGTGCTTGTTGCGTCCAAGTTATGCCGCTTCTCGTGAAAATGTAAGCCGAACCTTGGTCAGTGTTTGCGCCGACATTATCTTGATTTGCGCCGACGATTGCCGTGTTGCCGCTGATTGAAACGCTTACGCCGAAGGTATCGAGTGTCGCGCCGTCGGAAGCGGTCAATTGTGCTTGTTGTGTCCAAACCGTCCCGCTTCTCGTGAAAACGTAAGCCGAGCCTTGGTCATTGTTTGCGCCGACATCATCGTTGGATGCGCCGATGATTGCCGTGTTGCCGCTGATGGCGACGCTGATGCCGAAAAAGTCGCCTGCCGCGCCGTCGGTGGCGGTCAATTTTTGTTGCTCAGTCCAAATCGTGCCGCTTCGTGTAAAAACGTAAGCCGAGCCTTGTTGAGCGTTGCCGCCGACAGTATCTAAAATCGCGCCGACGATTGCCGTGTCGCCGTAAATTGCCACATGGAAGGCGAAATAGTCGAATGCCAAGCCGTCCGAAGCCGTCAACTGCGCTTGTTGTGTCCAAGTCGTGCCGGAACGAACAAAAATGTAAGCCGAACCTTGGTCAGTGTTTGCGCCGACATCATCGAGATACGCGCCGACGATTGCCGTGTCGCCGCTGATTGCCACGCTCCGACCGAAATAATCATTTAACGCACCGTCGGAAAGAACTCTCTGCGCTTCCTGCGTCCAACCGTTGCCGAGAACACGAAAAGCGTAAGCCGAACCTTGATTGACGTTTGCGCCGACCTTATCAAAATTTACGCCAACAAAAATATTATTGCCGGAAATTGCGACGCTGCCACCGAAATAGTCGTTTATCGTGCCGTCGGAAGCGTTTAATTTTTGCTGTTGTGTCCAAGTTACACCGCTTCTCGTAAAAATGTAAGCCGAGCCTTGGTCAAGGTTTGCGCCGACATCATTAGTTATTGCGCCGACGATTACCGTGTCGCCGCTGATTGAAACGCTCCAACCGAAATTGTCGTTTGCCGCACCGTCGGAAGAGTTTAATTTTTGTTGCTGTGTCCAAGTTATACCGCTTTTCACAAAAACGTAAGCCGAGCCTTGATTGGAGTTTGCGCCGACATCATCTACCTGTGCGCCGATGACTACCGTGTCGCCGCTGATTGAAACGCTGATACCGAAATTGTCGAATGCCGTGCCGTCGGAAGCGGTTAATTGTTGTTGCTCAGTCCAAGTTACGCCGCTACGGGTAAAAACGTAAGCCGAACCTTGGTCAGTATTTGCGCCGACATCATCGGCAGTTGCGTTGATAATTGCTGTGTCGCCGCTGATTGAAACGCTGAAGCCGAATACGTCGTTTGCCGCACCGTCGGAAGCAGTTAATTTTTGTTGCTGAGTCCAAGTTACGCCGCTTCTCACAAAAACGTAAGCCGAACCTTGATTGGAGTTTGCGCCGATATTATCGCTATATGCGCCGATGATTGCCGTTTCGCCGCTAATCGCCACACTCCAGCCGAAAAAGTCGTTTGTCGCACCGTCGGACGCGGTTAATTTCTGTTGCTGTGTCCAAACCGTGCCGCTACGGACAAAAACGTAAGCCGAGCCTTGAGCGAAGTTTGCGCCGATTTCATCGAAGTTTGCACCGACGATTGCGGTGTCGCCGGAAATCGTTACGCTGTTGCCGAATTGGTCGCCAATCGCGCCGTCGGAAGCGGTTAATTGCGCTTGCTGTGTCCAAACCGTGCCGCTCTTTACAAAAACGTAAGCCGAGCCTTGGTCGAAGTTTGCGCCGACATCATCGAAAACTGCGCCGACGATTGCCGTGTCGCCGCTAATCGCCACGCTGAAACCGAATTGGTCTTCTGCCTCGCCGTCGGAAGCGTTTAACCTTGTCATTTGTCCGATTGCGTCTTCGGTGTTTGGTTCTTCGGTTTGATTGTTTTTCTGACGGGCAGAGCGGACGGCTTCCATTAACGAGTCGTATTGCCCCGTTTGTTTTAATTTTTCGATAGCCGCGTCGCCGCGCAAAGTTTCGTTCTGGGCGAACAGGGAAATGGTTGAAAGAATGATGATAGTTAGCGCATAGATTAAGTTTTTCATAATTTTTGTTGAATGGAGCGCAAGCGTCCCGCTTGCAAACACCGCGCTTTTCAGCGGTGTAACGGCGTTTGTTCACTTAAAACTTCCGAGTAATCGGAATTTTTTTCGCGTTTCACGCTCATTGCAAGCGGGGACGCTTGCGCTCCATTCCTTTTACGGATTAAAGGTTACATAAATCGGGTCAGACGGCACGCCGTAGTTTTGGTTGTTTTTGCGTAATTGAACCGTGAGCAAGACTTGTTCGGCTTTGCCCGGCTCACTTGGAATTAAGTGAACGGTAATGGCTTTGCCCGTGCCGTCGTCAATTTGTTCGCGGTTGCCGTTAATTCCGCGTTGAACAAAAACACGGTATGAGTCGGCTTTTTGGCGATTTCCGATGATGAGTCCGGCTTCATAGCCCGTAACTGCCGAATGTGCCTCCACGGTTGGTTTAACTGTTTCGGGTTGGACATCGGGCGCGGCTTCGCCGATTAAATCCATCGCAATTTTGGCGGCTTCCGTGATGCCCTGCGAATTTAAAAACCGTTGATCGCGTTCCCGACTGCGTTTGATAGCTCCGGCAATGATTGCCGCCGGCGGAGTTGTGTCCGGCGCGTTCATAAATTCGCCTGCGGGCGGTTCAGTTTTGTTACTGAAAAACCGCGCCTTGATGCCGTTACCGGTTTTTTTTAATTCTTCAAGTAAATCGGTAACTTCGACGAGAAATTCCGCGACATCTGCATCATTTGTAACTTCAGTTATATCGGCACTTGATGCGCCGATTTCAGCTTTATATTGGTTAATATTCGCTTTCTGTATTTGCAAATGCTGAACAAAGCGTGAAATGGTTCGATATACTATTTCTAACATGAACGTATCTCCTTATTTTAAATTTTTTGGGTGAACTCAGGAAACTTCTGAGAGAACTCAGGAAACTTCTGAGTGAACTCAGGAACTTTCTGAGTGAACTCAGGGAACTTCTGAGAGAACTCAGGAAACTTCTGAGAGAACTCAGGAACTCTCTGAGTGAACTCAGGAAACTTCTGAGTGAACATTTTGTCAAAAAAAGTCGGCGATTAAAGTCGGCGGGTTGAAAATTTTCATAAAAATACTTACAAAAATCACTCCATCGAAAGCATTTAATAAACCGGACAATTTTACAAAATTGCCTCGATTCTAACGCAAAAAGCGAAATAATGCAAGAATTTTTGTTTAGTGCAAAGTGCAAAGTGCAAAGTGCAAAGTTTTAGTTAAAATGTAATCGTGCAAAAAGATTTGGTAGGGAAATAAAAGTAATGTTCTTTAAATTGCCACTAGCTTTAGCTAGTGGAACAGGTTTGGGATAGCCAAGCGGCTTTAGCCGAATATCTGTCAAATAGAGGGTGTCAAATAAACTGTGTAAATGAATTTTCTCCAAAGCCACTCATCGGC
>CAZJQP010000055.1:0-34127 GCA_964548225.1 uncultured Blastocatellaceae bacterium
GACAATTTAATGGATAATTGGTAATTAATAATTGACAGTGCCGTGCTTTTTTTCCTCATCATATTTGAGTTTTAAAACAGTTTCATCAGTAATCGGAGGTCAAATTTTAGAATTTTATGACTCTATCAAAACACAGTGTTGCCGTAATTACGGGCGCGGCTTCCGGTATCGGACGTGCGCTTGCCGTGCGATTCGCGCAGGAAGAGATTGCCGGAATTTCGATTTCCGATGTCAACGAAAAAGGCTTGGACGAAACTTTTCAGATGCTTGAAAATTCTTCCGTTAAAGCCTCAAAACATCTCATTGACACCTCAAAACTCGCGGAAATTGAGCGATTAAAATCGGAAGTCCTCGCCGAACACGGGCGGGCGACGCATTTGATAAATAATGCCGGAGTCGGATTAATCGGAACTTTTGAGCAGATTTCTTTGGAAGATTTTGAATGGCTGATGAGCATCAATTTTTGGGGCGTGATTTACGGTTGCAAAGTTTTTCTGCCCGTTTTGAAGCAACAGGAAACGGCGCATATCGTCAATATCTCCAGCGTTTTCGGAATGGTTGCGCCGCCCGAACAAACTGCCTACTGTTCAAGCAAATTTGCCGTTCGCGGCTTTACCGAATCCTTGCGCCACGAACTCGAAGACACAAATATCCGCGTTTCGAGCGTGCATCCGGGCGGAATTAAAACCAATATCGCCCGCAATTCGCGCATCGGCGAAAATACACCCGAAGAATTTAAAGCGCAGGGCGTAAAATTTTTCGATAAAGTCGCCCTAACCACGCCCGAACAAGCCGCCGAAACAATTATCAAAGGCATCAAAGCCGAAAATCCGCGAATCCTAATCGGCAAGGATGCCCACGCAATTAATTACGTTTCGCGTCTTTTCCCGAAGAAATATCTGCGCGTAATTGAAAAACTTTCAGGACATCGGCTTGATTTGCGGAAGAAAAGTTAGACTCCCCGAAGCAGAGATAAATTTATGGCATCAATTTTTGAATTGAGTAAAAGTCCGTAAAGTGGATTGTCGTCGGTAAAAATCAAGTAAGAATTTTTGGCTGTTTCGATAGTTGCCGTGTCTGCTAATCCAAAATTGATAAATTCTTTGTTTTGAACAACTATATTGCTTTCGATATATTTTTCTGTTGATTCTTTTTGGACAAAAATTTTCAATAATATCTGAAGTTCGCGCCTGTTATCAATAAAATCGCTGACTTCCGTGAGTATGTGCGGCGTAACTATTTTCTTTTCAAATAACCCGATAAAATCGGAAACAATATAAAAATCGTCAATCGAATAATGTGATGTTCTTTTGAAATTTCCGATTAACTCAATATCATATGAACCGACAATATAGAGCAAAAGCAGATTTGTGTCCGTCAAGATACCTTTAAATTTATATTTTTGAATCAGCTTTTTGACATAAGTATTCATCAAGCAATAACACCCAAATTTGAGCCGAAACCGGCTTTCATTCCAAGAATCTCTCCGTTTTCATTATCTATCTCAACCGTCCGATAAACTCGTCTACCTTCGATTCCGCCGAACTCCTGAAGTGAATTTAACCATTCATTTTTTTCAAAAAAGCTATAAGTTACCTTCCAAATATTCTCTTTTTTATTGAAAAAGGCTTCTTCTAAATGAAAGCCTTGTTTTACTCCACTATTTTTAATGATGAAAGATTTGGCAAGCTCCATTGCTTCCTGCATTTTAACCATAATCCAATTTCCCCTTCTGATAATTTTACTTCAATATTTAATTTTCCACCAAATATCTTTCGCAGATATAAATTATTTCTTCGGTAAATCAAGCGTTTCGCTTTCTTGCTTCAAATCGAGATGCTGCGTCGTGCTTTCGGTTACGCTGTGCGGTTCGCCGACCAACTCTTCGGTTTTGTAGATTGATTTTTGCGGTTTAACGTAATCGGTTTGAGTGGGCGGAAGTTCTTTTTTTGAATGAGTTTCGACAAAAATCGGCTGTTGCGGAACATTAACGCGCAGTTTGCGTTCCTTTTCCAAAGCATCTGATTTTACATATTGGCTGATGCCCGAAGCCAGCAACGAAAAACCCGCAATCGCGGATAATATCCAGAAAATTCCGTCGCGCCACGTTGTCATAAAAAGAAACGCGGCAACAAATAAAAAACCGAAGCCGAGAATTATGTTTCTGATTGCACTGCTTCGCAATTCCGGCACGGAATTTTCAGGGTCAAAAACATTTTCAACCGCAAGATCGCCTTCAACAACTGCCAAAACATTGCTCAAATTAGCTCCGCACGAACGGCAAAATTTACCGTTATCAGGATTTTCAGTGGCACATTTAGGACAAAACATAGCGTTGGTTTGTTGCTCTATAATTTTTTATTTTTTACTTTTTACTTTTTACTTCCGAAGGCTTCGGAAGCGTCATCGTTTCGCCTTCGGAATCCATTTCGAGATGGCGCGTGGTGTTTTCAACAATGCTCGGCGGAACTAAATCGCCGGTTTTATAGCGCGAATTATCTGGTGAAACAAATTCGGTTTGTGCCGACGGAAGCGCAGCATTTATCGGAGCGGAAGAAACTGCATTTTGCGAAGTTTGCGGTGCGAAAGTAATGCCTTGCGACTCGCTTTTTTTAAGTTGAATATATTGTGCCACGCCCGCGCCTATCATTGAAAACGCCGGAATCAGCATCCAAAACCACCAACCTTTCCCAATCGAAAAAGCCAAAGCAATCGAAACTATCAGAAACGCAATTCCCATAAAAAATTTGGTAATCGCGCCTTCCCAACTTATGGGTTTGCCTTTACTATTTACGAGATTTTGGGGTTGCGGCAATTTTCCCGACAGTGCTGCCGAAACATTTCCCAAATCCGAGCCGCACGAACGGCAAAACCTTCCCGTTTCAGAATTTTCCTTTCCACATTTAGGGCAAAACATAATTTTGTTAGTCGTTAGTTGTTCGTCGAAAAACTATCCGTTTTTGGATTTCTCCTTTTCTCCTTTCTCTTTTTCTTTCCTTTGGCGGTTTGCCTCGAAAAGCAATACGCCGCAAGCGACCGAGACGTTCAAACTTTCGATTTTTCCACGCATCGGGATTTTTACGAGCGCATCGCAATTTTCCGCGACAAGCCGATGCAAACCTTTTCCTTCACTGCCCAAAACCAACGCGGTTTTCTGCGTCCAATCCCATTCGGTATAGTTTATTTTCGCTTCGCCGCTTGTGCCGACAACCCAAATATTATTCTTTTTTAATTCTTCAATCAAACGATTCAGGTTTTTCGCTTTCGCAATTTTGATGTATTCGGTTGCTCCGGCGGAAGTTTTGACAACGGTTTCGGTCAAACCGACGGCGCGATGTTCGGGAATAAACGCGCCGTCAACGCCCGCGCATTCCGCCGTTCGCAAAACCGCGCCCAGATTTCGCGGGTCTTCCACGCCGTCTAAAATCAAAACCAGCGGATTTTCTTTAGCAAAAATTTCTTCCAAAAGTTCGTCCGCATTCGTGTAATCCGCCGCCGCCGCAAAAGCAATTACGCCTTGATGGTTTGCTCCCGACTCAATCAATTTTGCCAAACTTTCGCGCGGCGTTTTCTGAAACGGAACACGATTTTCTCTTGCTAAATCAATGATTTCCGAAATTCGATGCTCTCGCGCACCGTCGGCAATCAGAATCTTTTCCACACGCCGCGAATTTGCGCGTAAGGCTTCCAAAACCGGAAGCAACCCGAAAATTACCCGCGAACTCGAAGAAGTTTTTTCAAAATCTCTCTTCTCTGTGTCTCTGCGTCTCTGCGGTTCAAATTTTGTTTTTTGCTTTTTGTCCTTTGCTTTTGAAAATTTCATAAAACGTGCCGTTGAAGCCGTGAAAATTTATTAAACTGCGTCCAGTTACTGATTTTTGTTACATTTTCCAGATTAAATTTGCCGAATTTTTGGCGCGTCAATCCTTTTGAATCCTTCATTTCTTCGGCTTCCCAAATGTTTGCCAAACTTTCGCGCACCGACACATAGTTTTCAACCGTTTTCAGATTCGGCGCGACGGATTTTAGTTTCTCCGCGAGCTTTTTCAGATTTTCGTTTGCTGTCATCGCTTTTTCCGATTCGAGCGAAGAAAAATCAAAACCTTTGGCAAAAACCCGAAAACCTTGCGTGTCAAAACGGCTGTAAATATCGAAAAGCATTTCGTCCGAAGCCGTTTCGATTGATTTTAGCAACTTGTTTTCGCCTTTTTTACGGTTTTCAATTGAGCTTGTGGTGCGCTCAAAAATCGCTCCCGAAACCATTAAAACCAAATCATTCAAATCAACTTCGACGATTTCATCCGTATTAAAAAGCACTAAAATCAATTTATCGTCCCAAAATTCCACGCCGCGAAGACGTTGCGGCATTTGATTTGCCGCCAATTTTTCATCGCTCAAAATCAAAGTTTCAAAACTGCATTCTTTCAATCTTTCAGCGATAATTTCGGCTTCTTTTTCCGATTCGACACGCGCTAATGGTAAAGCAGTTTTCGCCGCACAGATTTTTTCGAGAGTTGCCGTTTCGAGATTGACGATTTTTGCGATTTTTGCCAAAGAGTCTTCGTCGAATTGGCTGTTCAAAGGTTGGCAAATTAAGTTAAAACCTTTCTCCCACGCTTCCAATTTTCGTAGATTCGGTTTGATTTTTTTGGCTTGTTCCGCACTTATTTCAAGTTCTTTTCCGCAATAAAAACAGTTCAATCTCGTTGGCGGATTAGTTCGCTGACACGCGCCGCAAACCACCATTTCTTCCGGCTTAAACGCAATTTCTTCCGTCAGCACGGGCAAATTTTTCAGCCATTCGTCATCGTGATTTTTTTCAGCTTTTTTTTCCATAAAATTAATGTCATTTATCATTTATCGGATGGCACTCAACAACTAATCGGTAAATATAAAATTCGCGCCTTTTGAAACAGCAAATAAATAATAACCGACAAATGATAAATGATAAATGATAAATGAATTTTACTTGCCAATTACCCGTGAAAAAGGCAAACTATTATTACTTTTAATTAGTAACTTATTTTTAGCAGTCAGATTTTTAGAAAAACAGGGTAATAATATAACGAGAAACACATTTTATAATTTAATTTATTGAAAATTCAAAAGTTAAGGTAGGAAATTAATCCCCGTTTTTTTTACCGATTCCGACTGTATTTCAGTTTATCTTAAAATTTTATCATAAAGGTTTTTGAAAAATGCAGTTTGATATGAGTGCCAACTCGTCTTGGCAGTTCGGACATCGCGGACGAGTGGCGGTTTTTATTGATGGAAACAATCTCTTCCACGCCGCCAGATTTCATAATATTGACATAGATTACAACAAACTTCTGCGCGTTCTTCTCGGAGACGGCAGGCTTCTTCGCGCCTTTTTTTACACCGGCGTTGATGCGGGCGCGGAACGCCA
Source organism: uncultured Blastocatellaceae bacterium (assembly GCA_964548225.1). GTDB lineage: Bacteria > Acidobacteriota > Blastocatellia > Pyrinomonadales > Pyrinomonadaceae > CALMEH01. The sequence goes on from CAZJQP010000055.1 coordinate 5,408, forward strand.
GCAAGGTTTTCTTTTATGGATGCGCCGCAACGGTTTTCGTGTTATCCAGAAGGAATTGAAAACCTTTTACGACGGCACGCGCAAAGCAAATCTCGATGTCGAAATCGCGGTTGATATGCTCAGTTTAGCGGGCAGATATGACACGGCGGTTTTGGTTTCGGGCGATGAAGATTTTGTTTACGCTTTGAATGCCGTAGCTTACAAAGGCTGCCGCGTCGAAGTCGCCGGATTTCGCTCGAACACCGCGCCGCGTTTGATTGACGTTGCCGATTTTTTCATTGATTTAGGCGACATTCACGAACTCGTTCGCAAAGATATTTCGCAATCGGGCAGCTACGATATTCCGTCATTCATCCCACCTGACGAGATGCCTCCGCCGGAAATTATCCGCCAACCGATAACGCGCTTCGAGCCGAATTACGCCGACGAAGAACTCGAAAACTTCCACGAGTTGGTGAGAATTAAAGACGAAAGATAAATCAGATGTAAGAAATGAGAAGTGAGAAATAAAATTTACTTCTCATTTCTTACTTCTCATTTCTCATTTAAGTATGAAACTTTTCACGCTCAGCGAAGCCAACGAAACACTCGCGTTCGTGCGCCCGAAGCTCGAAAAAATAAAACGCGAATACGAAAAAATGTCGCTCTACCGCGAAAGTGCAAAGTCGGCGGCAATCGCCGGAAACGAACGCGGCGGCGGCGGAATGCCCGGCGGCTCTGCATACGTCAAATCTCTCTACGAAATCGGCAAACACACCACCGAAATCCACGAACTCGGCGTTCAACTAAAAGATTACACACGCGGTTTAATTGATTTCCCTTGCTTACGCGAAGGTCGCATCGTTCTCCTCTGCTGGCAATTCGGCGACGGCAATAAAATCAAATGGTGGCACGAAACCAACACAGGTTTTGCCGGACGACAACCATTATGATTTCCGATTTTGGATTTTGGATTTCAGATCAACTCAATAAAAACTAAACTTTAAATCAAAAATCTTCATTGTTTGCATAATTTACTATTGACTACTTAAAGTAATCTCTGATATTATTTTTTTCAGTTTAGTTCATATCAAGAATTTTCCGTCTCAAAAGAAATCATTTCAAGTATTAACAATCTTTAAAAATCTATGAATTGTCCTGTTTGTAATCGAGAAAACCACGCCGACTTGTCAATCTGTCCGAGTTGCGGAGCGATGATAAATGACACGGTTCGTGAAGAGTTGGAAGTAAAAATAACTCCGATTTCAAAACCAAAAATTATGGAGAAAAGAGAAATTTTGAACATTCCGAAAAAACAAGAACCGCAAATTAATAGTGTGCGCGTGGCTCCGGCAAAGCCCGAAACACGCGAAATTCCGGTCAAAACGACGGCTCCCACGTTGGTTGAATTTCAAAGCAAAAACTCCACGCTTCCCGAATGGCGTTTGCAGATTCAGAATGCTGTGCGGAAACGTCAGGATTTGGACTTTGCGACTACAAGTTCTCAGCCGGTGGCGATGACAAGCGGCGCAAATGCGCTCAAACTCCAACCGCAAGCTCAGACGGAAACCGAACTAACACCTGCGCCGCAAACGGTTTCACACGCCAATCCGACGTTGAATGCGGCTTTACAGCGCATTGCAAATTCGCGGCGGCAGTTTATCGTGACGGAGGAAGTTGCGCTTGCGCCTGTCGAGGTTGTAGAAACACCTGTGCCGCAGAAAAATTATCCGTTTCGCATTGCCGCCAAAGAAGGCGAAATTTTGCCCGAGCCGAAACCCGCAACAGTTAATCAAACTATTAAACCGCGCACTGCCACAACGTTGAAAACCGAAGCGAAAAAATTTGACACGAACAAATTGCCGCCTTTGCCGGACGAAGTTTCAGCAACATTCGATATTCACAAAACTGCTTCAGACGATTTGCATAAGACGGTTGCAGACGAAGAAATTCAGAAAACCGAACTAAAACTCGTCGAACCGGAAGAAGAAATCGAAGACATCGCACCGTTTTCAATGCGTTTTAACGCCGGACTTTTCGATTTGATTATCGGTTCGTTTGCGACCTTGATTCTGCTTTCGCCTTTTATGTTGAAAGGCGGTTGGTTCACTTTTGGTGGATTTTTAGGATTTTTGGCGGTTTGTGCGGTCGTGATGTTTGTTTATATGACCGTTTCGGTCGGATTTTACGGCAGAACGCTCGGAATGCGCCTGTTTTCGCTCGAAGTCGTGGACATCGAAGGCGAAAATTACCCGACAATTCATCAAGCCGCAGTCAGTTCTTCGCTTTATCTGCTCTCGATGGTTTTCGGCGGCGCGGGTTTTTTGACATTGCCTTTTAACGAAGAAAAACGCGCCGTTCACGATATTGCTTCGGGAACAATTGTTGTTAAGGAAATTTGAGTTTCGAGTTTCCGGTTTTTGGTTTCCGGTTATTTGAACTTGAAACCGGAAACCGGAAACCAGAAACTAAAGTAGTGAACGATTTAACACTCGAAAAAATATGTGCCGAACTTGAGTCTGTTTTGTGCGGGCGAAAGTTCGGCAAAATTTTTCCTCTTTCGCGGTTTCGTTTGGCGATTGATTTTCGACTTAACGATTCGCGCTATCTTTTTATCAGCTTTGAACCTTCTGCGCCACGCATTTTTTTGATTAAAAGACGTTTGCGCGATTTGGAAAAAACATCAAAAAATCCTGCACCTTTTCTTCTGCTTCTGCGAAAAAAACTTTCAAATGCTATTTTAGAACACATCGAAAAATTAAAAAATGAACGCATTTTGCGATTTGAATTTTCGGCTGTCAACGAAATCGGACAGAAGGAAGATTTCGCTTTAATCGTCCAATTAACGGGACGTTCGGCGAATCTTTTTTTATTAGACGCAAATGATTTCATCATTGACGCAATCCGTGAAAACTCCGGCGAAGGTCAGTTGGTCGGACAGAGATTTGCGCCACCCGTTCGAGAAGAGGAGAAGAGGAGAACAGGAGAAGAGGAGATTTTTCCGATTGGGAGTTTTGAGAGTTTGTCGGAGGCTTTGGATGTTTTTTATTTAGAGAAAGAAGCGGAAAATGCTTTCAAATCTAAAGCAATTTCGGCTCGAAGCCGTTTGAATTCGGAATTGAAAAAACGCGAAAAACAGGTCGCAAATTTGAATGCGGATTTGGCGAAACACGGCGACGCAGCGCGTTGGAAAAGATTTGGCGATTTGATTTTGGCGAATTTGGCGGACGCGGTGCGGATTGAAAATAAAGTCTTGGTCATTGATTATTTTGATGAAAATCTGCCGACCTTAGAGATTGAAATTGACGAAAATGATGAATTGACGCAAGCCGCCGAAAAGTTTTTTAAGAAATATACCAAAGCGCGAAACGCGAAGGAAGAAATTGCCAAGCGTTTGGCGGCTTTAGAACTACAGATTAAAGATTATAAATTGCAAATTGAACTTTTAGATAAAGCGATTGCCGAAAAAGATGAAGCCTTTTTAGATGAAATAATCGGCGCAAAAGCAGAAAATATTTCAGCGAAATCGAAAGATAAATCTGCCGATAACATCAAAGGTGCGCGAAAATTCGTTTCGTCCGAAGGGTTTGAAATCTTGGTTGGAAAAGGCGCAAAAGATAATGATTTTTTGACGTTTCGTATCGCCAAATCAAATGATTTATGGCTTCACGCGGCAGATTATCCGGGTTCGCACGTTGTTGTCAAAAATCCGAATCGTGGGGAAATTCCTCAAAAAACTCTGCTCGAAGCGGCGCAATTTGCCGCATTTTACAGCACGGCGAAAGAACAACCGAAAGTTGCCGTGCATTACACGCAAAAAAAATTTGTGAATAAACCGAAAGGCGCGGCTATGGGACTTGTGAGTTTATCGAGTTTCAAGACGATTTTAGTTGAAGCCAAAAGAAATGAGAAATGAGAGCCTAATATTTCTCATTTCTCACTTCTCATTTCTCACATAAAAAACTATTGATTGATGACTTTCTCAACCGTATCTTTCATCGAATTTATAACCTTTGGACCGCCGCCGGCAAAAACTCCGGTCAGACGGTTTTCACGGTCAATCAAAATAGTCTGCGGAATACCGTTCATTTGCGAGAGTTTGACAAATTCGTTTGTGAGTTTTTGGTCGGAATATGCTTGCGCGTAATTGAGCTTCATTTTTCCGGCAAAATCATTAATCTCGGTAACGGATTCTTGATCGGTATTTAAACCGATGACTTCAAAACCTTTATCGCGGTATTTATCTTGCATTTCAACAAGATGCGGCATTTCAGAACGACACGGTCCGCACCATGTCGCCCATAAATTCAGCAAAATTACTTTGCCTTTTTTGTCTTCGACCTTAAAGCTCGTGCCATCGAGCATTTTAATTTCCGACTGCAAAATCGCCGACGGCGCAAGCGGATAACCGTTCGGGTTTGAATCTTTTTTCGTATTTGTTGTTTTATCATCCTTCGACGCAGTATTGACCGAATCCGTTTGTGCAGTTTGGCAACCCGAAAAAACAACACACAGCGCGACAAATAAAATTGCGTTTGTAAATAAACTCTTCATAAAACTTCGATAAAAATCTGTCTTTCACATTCTACATTATTCATTATTTTGCATTAAATCAATGGTAAATAAATAAGATGCAAAATTTTCGGTTTTTTATTCCTTTAAAATCAGATTTTTTCAGAGGCAAAAATATCACGTTTCGCTTTTCATTTATCACTTATTCCGAAAAGTGAAAAGCGAAACGTGATAAGTCAAAATCTTTTTTCCGACTTTGCAAAAAGTGTTCACCCTCAGGCAATATCCTGCATTCGTAAAACAATCAGCGTTGCCATAACTAACATAAAAAACATCATCATCAAAATTATCTGATTGACGATTTCGTTCATCCAAGGATGCAAAAAATCTATGTAATTGCTTAGATCCTTCGGAATCGGGACAGCATCTTTGATTTTTGGAACTTCCTTCATTTCAGGAGCTTTCGGCTTAGTCGGATTTTCGCCGCGTCCCAATTTGTTCTGATATTCGTCCATATCATCTTTATAATCATCCATATCTTTTTTGGCATCATCCTTGTATTTGTTGATGTCATTTTTCGCGTCGGCGATTATTTTGTCGTTATCACTTTCGATTCTTTCATACAATCCGCAAGGCGTTCCGCTTGAACAAACTTTCTTTTTGTCTTTATCGTCTTCTTCACGCAAAACGGGCAAATCGGAAAGCCGTTTCATCGTATCAAACGCCCAACTTGCAGGCATTACAAGACTTCCGACACGCGCCAGTCCGTAAGGAATTCCAACTAAACCTGAAAACAAAATCTGCGGAATTAAAATCAAAGGCACAAGACTTGTCGCCATTTCCGAAGTTTTTACGAGTGCGGAAATCAAAAGTCCAAGCGAAATACCAACCGCCGCGACAAGCAACATTACCCAAAAATGCGGAATTCCGCCTAAAACTCCGGGCATTGGCATTACCCCGACAATATCAAAGAATTTCAAAGGCAAAAACAGCAAAAAACACTGCACTCCGACGACAATGCCCAAAATAAACAGCTTCGAGAAAACATACGGAATTAAGCCGAGATTAACCATTCGTTCACGGTTATAGACGGCACGTTCACGAATGATTTCACGCGCGGCAACCGATGTTCCGAACCAAACTGCAACGAGCGATAAAACGAAATAAAGAAAATCACGCGGTTGGTCGTCGTCCATTACGAGAAATGTCAATAATGCGACAATCGGAGCTTGGGCAAACAAAATAAAAAGATTCAATTTGTCGCGCATCAGCACTTCCCAATAACGTCGAGAGAGTGTGAAAAATTGTCGAATCGAACCGAAAAGTCCCAACCGGCGTTTTTGATTAACTGCCGTTGTCTGCATATTTCCGAGTTGGCTTAACGGCTCATAAACATTTTTGCGGTATTCAGGAGTTTGCATAAACTTCTGCTTCCATTCTTCCGCAACTTGTTCGGTTATTTGATGACGATTTCCGCCGGTTTTTAATCTTTCTTCAATCGGAGCTTCAATCTTATCGTAAAGTTCTTTAAAGCTCTTCGCGCCAACGTGGTCGAGTGCGGCTTGCGGTTCGCCGTAAAAAACAAGTTTTCCGCGCATCAGAAGAACGATTTTGTCAAAGAGTTTGACGTTTTCCATCGCGTGTGTCGTCAAAATCACGGTTCTGCCCGATTCGGCAATTTGACGGAAAAGCACCATAATTTTTTCTTCCGTCGCCGGATCGAGTCCCGAAGTCGGTTCGTCGAGATAAATTACGGAAGGTTTTGTAACAAGTTCGACGGCAATCGAAACGCGCTTTCTTTGTCCGCCGGAAAGTTGATTAATCGGCACATCGCGCCGTTCGCTCAAGCCCGTAACGTCCATTACTTCATCAACAATTTGGTCAATTTCCTTGCGCGAAACGTCGCCCGAAAGTCTGAGTTTTGCAACATAATAAAGCGTTCGATAAACCGTCAGTTCGCGGTGAATAATGTCGTCTTGCGGAACGTAGCCGATTGATTGTTTGATGGCATCGAGATTTTGATAAAGGTCGGCATTATTGACTAAAACATTGCCGCTCGACGCGGGGCGCATTCCGTTGAGCGCGTCCATAAATGTAGATTTTCCTGCGCCCGAAGGACCAAGCAAACCGACAAACTCATTCGGCATAATCGAAAGCGAAACATCATCGAGCAGACGAATCATTCCGCCGCCGGAACGGTTTTTGACTTCCTTCGTGATATTCACCGAATCAATTCGCGTTTTCGAGCGCGTGTCATAAACGCCGATGTTGAACGTTTGGTCAATTCGCAAAATAAACGAACCGATTTGCACCGAATCATTCAGCGTCAACGAACGCCGCGAAATACGGTTTCCGTCAATAAACACGCCGTTTGTCGAATTCAAATCTTCGATGTCAACGCCCGAAGCCGTGCGGACGAGGCGAGCGTGCTGGTTGGAGATCTGCAAACCGTCGAGCGTAATGTCGCTCGATTCGGCGCGTCCGATGATGAGTTCCTGCTTGCTGCCGAAAGTCAAAGACATCAGTAAGGAAGGTTCGACCGAAGCCTGATTTTTCGACATTTGCTGAGAAATATCGCCCGCCTTGAAAACCATCGTTTTCGAACCGCCGCTTTCCATCATCGCGTTCAAATCCGCCATTTGCGAAGCCGCTACGCCGCGCTGTCCGGCGTGACTTGCACCTTTCGGAGCAACCCGCGAAGGCATATTAAACCTCAAAACGGGACCGCCCATTCCGAGTTGGATTTGGTCGTTATGATAAATCGGCGTAGGCGCGGAAATGCGTTGATCGTTGACCAAAGTTCCATTAAAACTTCCGTTATCATAAACCAAATAATTGCCGTTTTCATTGCGGATTTCGGCGTGTCTGCGCGAAACCATCACAGCATCGGCATCAAGAACGATGTCGCCGTTTGGGTCGCGTCCGAGCCAAATACTGTTTTTGGAAATTTTAAAAGGCTGTGCCACCGCGTTTTTGCCGACAAAATCAATTTGTGCCGACTGCGTAACAGATTGATTTTGCGGCGAATATGTCGGGTTTTGCGGAATCGGCGGAAAATTTGGTCCTTTGACTTCGTTCGCGTAGCTTTGCTGAGATTGTTGTGAAGGTTGATAAGCATCATCAAATCGCACCACACGATAAACCGGACCGTTTGTTCCTAACTGAATCGAATCGCCGGCGGCGACAATCTGCGGTGCAGAGATTTTTTGACCGTTGTAATAAGTTCCGTAGGAAGAATTCAAATCGTGCAAAACCCATTGCCCGTTTTGCAAATGCAATTCGGCGTGTTTGCGCGAAACCATCGGAAACTGTGCGCTGTCAAAAGTTATCTGACAATCATTCGGGTCGCGCCCGATTCGCACGGCGTTTCCGCCAAAAGATTTTTCGGGCTTCATTTGCCCGCCCCCAACTATTTCGGCTAGAACAATATTCATTTCTTTAAAAGTTTATGCGAACTCGAAAATCGTGCAGTTTTTACGGCTAATAAATCGGCTCACCGCCGTTTTCGTCTGGATTAATTTTTCGGAAAAAAACTGAAATTGCCGTAATTTTAACTTAATCAAGCCGAAACAAAAAGCGTAACTTAAAGTTTTTCGCAAAAATTTATGTTGGAACAACGAACGGCACTAATTTAGCAACTCTTTTTTAGTAAAAATACTTGGTTTTCCTAAACCGAAACGCCCGTCCGAGTCATTCCGACCGTTGGCGAAGTCATTCCGCTGCTTTGCTAAGTCATTCTGCCGTGCCGCAGAATGATTTTTCCGTGTCGCAGAATCATTCTGCCGTGCGTCGGAGTCATTCCGTCGTGCGTCTGAATGATTCCGTCGTGCGTCTGAACGATTCCGTCGTGCGTCTGAATCATTCCGTCGTGCGTCTGAATGATTCCGTCGTGCGTCTGAATGATTCCGTCGTGTGTCGGAGTCATTCCGTCAAGCGACGGAATGACTCCGTCGTGTGTCGGAATCATTCTGCGGCACGATAACGGCGCGGTTTTGTGATAAATGTGAAGAAATTTTCTTTCATCCGGCATTCCGGCGAACTTCCGCTTTTAATTTTCCACTTCTTCGGTAAAAATACTTGGCTTTTCTATTGCGTAGCGACCATCAAAAAGAGTTGCACATTAGGTATAGAAATTTCGAATTGTTTCTTTTTCTAAAATTTTTACTGAGGCATTACCGGTAAGCAGTAAGCCGTTACTAATGATTGAAGTTTTTAACGATTCTTACTGCTCACTGAATTGACAACTTTTTTGCACTTTCCGTGCATCAAACCAGATGTTTTTCGGACTAATTTAAAAATTAATTTCGATACTTGCTTGCAACAGGCATTTTTTACCTTTAAAATGCAATACTTTGTGCATTAAGTAATATTTTCGGTTAATAATGTTGCAAATTTTAGATTGAACCGGCTCAAAATACCGGATTTCCCTTTTTATTTTCTACTTTGGTTAAAGTTTTTTTGGAGGAGTTTGTGAAGTTTCACAATTTATTTTTATTCGCAGTTTTAGTTGTATTCAGCGTATTTTCAAGCGTTTCGGCGCAGGTTGATTCAATTATCGGTCAAGTTTCGTCTTCAGCCGAATCTGAGGTTTTTGCCGGAGGAATTAGCGGCGACGGGCGATTTATCGTTTTTGAATCATCCGGCAACCTTGCCACCGATAAAACGGCACGCAATAACGCCGACGGCAACCGTGAAATCTTTCTTTTCGATTACGCGCAACGCCGTATTTTTCAAATTACCGATACTAAATCTCTGCTGAACAACACGGCAAATGCCCCGACGTTCGATAACATCAAGGTTGATATTGTCAATATTCGCCCCGTTATCAGTAATGACGGACGTTGGATTGCTTTCGGTTCAAACGCAACTTGCGCTTTTCCGGGAAATACCACAGTAACGCCGAATCTTCCGCCAATTATCAGTTCGACAAATCCCGGAAGTTTTGATCCGAACACGACTGCCATGTCTTTCCCGTGTAATATCACTTCGGGGATGACCGTTACCAGCAATTTGGTCAACGACGGCAATACCGAAATGTGGCTTTACCAAATTCCCCTTGTTACGCCTGTAAATCTGTCGCTCGGCGACGAATTGCCCGTAACCGATTTGAGCGCAGGAACTTTTACCCGTGTTACAAACACGCTTCCAAGCAGTTTGCCGCTTGCCGGAAGCACGGAACAATTTCCGTTTATCGCTGACGATAACCACGATGTTAGCGTTAATGACGATGCCAGCGTTATTGCCTTCGGCTCAAACCGTGATTTGGTTCCGACTGTCGGCAACGCTTTTCCGGCGGAAGACAATCCCGAAATATTTTCTTTTATTCGCGCCTCTTCAACTTTTACACAAATTACCAAAACACCGCGCGGACCAATTACCGCACCGATAAAAAATCGCAACCCGACGATTTCAAAACTTCCGAATGGCAATCATCGTATCGTTTTTGAAAGCAATGCCGACAATCCGATTCATTTAATGACCGGCGGCACGAACAGCGACAGAAACGGTGAAGTTTTCTACGCCGACGTTGATCCTGTTGGTGTGATTACCGCAACAAAGAAACAAGTTACGTCAACTGTTCGAACAAATGCGGGCGACGTTTTGAACGTGCTGAATTACGGCAGAAGAATGAGCCGCGACGGGCGTTACATTGCTTTTGATTCTTTTGTTGATTTGGAAAATGCTTCTCCGACAAATCAAACGAGTTTTGCAACTTATCTTTACGACACAACTTTAATGACCGGAAATTTTCGCCGCATTGGACCGCGTAGCACAGCAGATGCGGGAGCTTCGGGCGGAGATGTATTCCGTTACCCCGGCTTTACCGACACGGACGCGATGGGCGCACCAAATACACTCGTTTTGGAAACTCGGATGAATATCAAAGCCGATGGCACGATTCCGACAAACGCCGATGACGGCTTAAACCCGAATACAACCCGTCCGCCACAAGTTTATGCGTATCCGCTCAATGTTGCGGCGGCTTCGGCAACTTTTACAAGATTAACAAAACTTCCATCGCCGATAAGTTTGCTTCCGTCCGTTCAGCCTTTAACCTCCAATTCGTTCCGGCGAATGGCTTTCAATATGGCTTTGACCGAACCGGGAACGGGTAATTTCGATTTATTGTCGGAAGTTTTTTACCTTTTAACTCCTGTAGAAACTACGCAAACTCCGGCAACATTCAGTTTTGCGACAGGCGCAAGCCGTATTCCGGTTTCTGCTTCGCCCGTGCCGACTCCAAGCCCGACGGCAACACCAACGCCGACTCCAACGCCAAGTCCGAGCGCGACTCCGATTGCCACGCCGACTCCGGTAACGCCGCCCGCCGTGCAAGGAACTTCGCCCGGCTCTTTGGCAATTCTCGATTTTCAAACAGGCAATAACGAACCGATTATTGCTCGTGAAGCTGTCGGCTCGCTCGAACGCGCTTTTACGCTCCCAATTGAACTCAGCGGTGTTACAATGACCATTAACGGTGCGGCTTGCGGCTTAAAGCGCGTCAGTCAACGCCAAATCGTTTTCGTTGTTCCGCAAGGCTTAACTATTGACGGCACGACAAATCGTTCGGTTTATGATGTTGTCATTAATAATAACGGCACGGTAATCAAAGGAAAAATTACTATTGTTCCTTCGCGTCCGGATATTTTTACCAATCTGCCAACGCCGAGTCCATTCGGACGAGCGCGGATTTTTAACGCAACGAACGCGCCTTTTCTAAACAGTGAACCGTTCACCGTTACGACCATCAAACGGCGAGGCGGAAGGCGTGTGGCAACGGTTTTGCGTGTTCATTTGACGGGCGTTCAAAGTTTGCTGAACACGGATTTCTCAATCCGAATCGGCGACAGAACGATTACCGGCAGTCAGTTTATTATTTCAGAAGCAAAGCTGATTGCGCCGGGCGAGTTTACAATTGATTTCACGCTTCCCGTTGAATTAAACAATGCCGGCGATCAACCGATTGTCATTTCGACAACAGTCAACGGCGTAACATACACCAGCCGACTTGACGACACTGCGCCGCGATTGCGGATATTATAGTGTCTTGCTGTTTGCGGAAACACGTTCGAGGTAAGTGTGCCTAATTGTTACACACTTGCTTCGTGCGTGTTTCTGTGTTTTGTAGTATTATTTACACACGGAAGGCAAAATGATTGAAACGATTTTTTTCTTGAAAATAAACACAGTTTCGTCATTTCTTACTTTTGGATTTTACACAACCTTGTATCAGGAGTTTTTCATAAAATATGTCAACAAAAGATGTTAGCACGATGAAAATTGCGCCGAAGGTTTGGCGCAACGGTGAATTTATTGATTGGGACAACGCCCGCGTTCACGTTATGACGCACGCGATTCATTACGGTTCGAGCGTTTTCGAGGGCATCCGCGCTTATAAAACCGACAACGGAACAGCCGTTTTTCGTCTGACGGAACACATCCAGCGACTCTTAAATTCAGCAAAGGTTTATCGAATGAACATCGAATTTGATCGCCAAGCCTTGTGCGATGCGTCCGTTGAATTAGTTCGCGGCGGCGGAATGGACGAATGTTATCTGCGTCCCGTAATCTTTCGTGGACTGAACGAAGAAAAACCCGCATTCGGCGTAAATCCGTTTCCAAATCCGGTTGATTGCTACATTGCGGCTTGGGATTGGGGCAAATATCTCGGCGAAGAAGCCTTGGAAGCAGGTGTTGACGTTTGTGTTTCGAGTTGGACGCGCATAACGTCGAATTCGCTTCCGGCAGTTGCCAAAGCCGGCGCGAATTATATGAATTCGCAACTTATCAAAATGGAAGCAATCTTAGGTGGTTTCAGTGAAGGAATTGCGCTTGATGATCGTGGAATGGTTTCCGAAGGTTCGGGCGAAAATTTGTTTCTCGTAAATAACGGAAAACTCATCACACCACCGCTTGGAGCTTCGATTTTACCCGGAATTACACGCGATTCCGTCATCCAAATCGCCCGTGAACTCGGTATCGAAGTCATCGAAACGACTATTCAACGAGCCGCTTTATATTTAGCTGATGAACTTTTCTTTACCGGAACAGCTGCCGAAATCACCCCGATTCGTTCGGTTGATAAAATTACCGTCGGTGCAGGCAAACGCGGTGAAATCACTAAACAACTGCAAGACACATTTTTCGATGTTATCTATGGCAGAAGACCTGCGCCCGACAACGCACCGTGGCTAACATATGTCAACGAATCCGTAGAAAAAAAAACAGCATAATTTGAGAAAGGGAGAAAGGGAGAAAAGGAGAAAGGGAAAATAAGAACTTTCCTTTTCCCTCTTTCTCCCTTTTCTTATTTTCTCTTTTTCTATGAAAAAATATATTCTCGAAACAACCGTCTTTACAAGCGGAGCGTTGGTGATGATTTACGAAATCGTCGGTTCGCGTCTGCTTGCGCCTTACATCGGTGCGTCAACTTATGTTTGGACTTCGCTTATCGGCGTAATTTTGGCGGCTTTGAGTCTTGGTTATTGGCTCGGCGGAAAATGGGCTGACCACAAACCTGAGATAAAAATTTTGGCTTTCGTGTTGTTTTTGGCTGGTGGTTTGGTTTCGCTGACAATTTTATTGCACGATTTGATTCTTTCCGTAATCGGCAAATTTCACGTTGGTTTAGAAATAAAATCTGTTATCGCCGCGCTCGTTCTTTTTGCGCCCGCAAGCGTGTTTCTCGGATTTGTTACGCCTTACGCGGTGAAATTAAAGATGAATTCGCTTTCCGATTCGGGCAAAATCGTCGGCAGACTTTACGCACTTTCTACAGTTGGCAGTATTTTGGGCACTTTCTTAGCAGGATTTTTTTTGATTCCGTTTATCGGAAGTGTGCGAACGCTTTATTTTGTTGGTGCAAGTTTGATTTTGCTTTCAATTCTTCTCGTGCCTTTTGCGCTTTCGCGTTTGAGTTTAATGATTCCGATTTTGTTCGGTTTCGGAGTTTTAACGAATGAAGCAAAAACATATTTTTTAAGCAAAACGCTCGATTTTCACGACATTGACACCGAATACAGCCGCGTTCAGGTTTTTAACACGACCGACACAAAAACCGGCAGACAAATCCGCGCACTTTCCATTGATCCGAACTTTTATCAATCGAAAATGTTTCTCGATTCGGACGAATTAGCTTCCGAATATGCCAAATTTTATCATTTGATTCGGCATTTCAAACCCGATTTTCAAAACACTTTGCTCATCGGCGGCGCAGGTTATTCTTTCCCGAAAGACTACTTAAAAAAATATCCCGAAAAGCAAATTGATGTTGTCGAAATTGACGCACAAATGACTGAAATCGCCAAGAAATATTTTCGCCTTCAAGAAAATTCGCGCCTAAACATTTTTCACGAAGACGGACGAATTTTCTTAAACAATTCTGAAACAAACAAATACGATGCCGTTTTAATGGACGCTTTCGGCTCGCTATTCAGCGTTCCGTTTCAACTGACAACCATCGAAGCCGTGCAAAACATCAATCGTATTTTGAAACCGGACGGAGTCGTAATTTTCAATATCGGCGGTGTAGTTACAGGAAAATTCGTGCAAGCCGAACTCGCCACTTACCGCAAAATTTTTCCGTGTGTTTTGCTTTTCAAAGTTGATTCGTCAAAACCGGACGATGAAGTTCAAAACTTGATAATCATTGCCGTAAAAGAAAAAAATTCCGCGCCGCTTTCATCAAACGACACGGAATTCAAACCTTTATTTTCCAATCTTTACGACAAAGAATTAAATTTCGATTCGCAAATTCTAACTGATGAACTCGCACCCGTCGAATACTACAATTCATTCGCACAATAGTTTTAAGTTCCAACTTTAGTTGGCGCAAACGCGGGCGAAGCGTTTGCGTTTGCTTTGCACTAATAAACTTGAACTTTAATCTGTGCAGAAACCGCAATGCTTCGCTGGCGGTTTGTCACCTGAAGTTGGAACTCAGAACTATTTTCTATCTTTAAATTGCTCAAACAACTCCGTATGACGGCTCGTCAGCGGCATCATTCGTCCGTTAATGAACAGATATTTGATGTTCGTGCGCGGCTGTAAAATATCGCCGTCGGTAACAACAACATTAGCAATTTTTCCTACTTCGAGTGAACCGATTTTATCGGAAACGCCCAAAATCTGCGCCGGATAAAGTGTTACCGATTTCAGCGCGTCATCTTTTGACAAACCGTAAGCCGAAGCCAAACCTGCGTGATACGGCAAATCTCGGACTTCCGCACCGCCGTCGCCCGTCGAAATGCAAAATTTTATTCCTGCCGCCGCCATTTTTGCGGGTGCATTAAACAAATAATCATAATTGTCGTCCACTTGAACAGGCAAATTGTAAATATTCGTGTAAATAATAGAAATATTATTTTTCTTCAAACCGTCGGCAACCATCCAAGCGTCTTGACCGCCAACGATTATGCCTTTCACCTTTGTATCTTCAACAAATTTGACCACGCCGCGAATATCGCGTTCGCGTTCAGCAGTAAAAATTACGGTTTTTTCGCCGCGAATATATGGAATCATCGCTTCCATTTTCAAATCCGTTGTAGGCGCAGGAAGAGTTTTATCTTTGGCATAACCTTCCAGCATTTTCGCATAATTTTCTGCTGATTTGAAAAGTTTTTTGAGGTCATCCATTCGCTGGTCACGTCTGCGGACAGCTTCGTTAAAATCAATCTGCGGCTGTCCGAAACCTGCAAAAGTCGAAACTCGCGGAAAATTTATAACAAGTCCGAAAGTCGGCACAATCGCCATTTCAGCTTGTGTCGCGCCGATTAAATTGATAATCGCCGATTGTCCCGAAACAATGCCGCCTTGTGGCATAGACATCACCGTCGTAATGCCGTTGACACGGGTTATATTGATGTGTGCGCTGTGCGGATGAATTGCCGTAATTGCTTTTGCATTGGCGTTTAATTCGCCTGCTTCTGTGGTGTCAACCGAGCCGGGTGCGCCTTGTCCGATTTCGACCAAGCCCATATTTGTTCCCGCGTCAATCATTCCCGGAAACACGCTTAAGCCTTTCCCATCAATACGTTCTGCACCCGAAGGAATTTGCACATTTGCGCCGACAGATTCGATTTTGCCGTTTTTGATAACAATCGTTCCCGATTCAATTACTGCGCCCGAAACCGTTATGATTCGCGCATTCGTAATGGCAAAAGTGCCGGCACGTCCATTTTGATTTTGCTGTGAGCCGTCGCTTTGAGCGTTGGCAGTAAGCAGTAAGCAGTAAGCAGTGAGCAGTAAAAATGCTACGCATCTTAAAAATTTTGAATTTTGAATTTTGAATTTTGAATTCATTGATTATCACCTCCATCGGCTTCGTCGAGATGTTCCGCTGTTCGTTCCCGCGGGATTTGCGGTTGTGTCGTGGCTGTTCCGGGCGGACGGTTGATGTCTAATTTTTCCAATGCTTCGCGCTCTTTTTTCATCTCTTCGCGCATCATCAAATCTTTGGTTTTATCAAAATAGATTTCGCCTTCAATCATTGTCGTTTCGACTTTTGCATAGACGCTGAACGGATGTTCCGACCAAATCACCAAATCCGCATCTTTGCCGACTTCAACCGAACCTGTCCGTTTGTCAATTCCGAGTTGTTTCGCCGGATTTAGCGTAATCATTTTCAGCGCGTCTTCTTCCGGCACGCCGCCGTATTTCATAACCTTCGCGGCATCTAAATTCAGTCTTCGCATACGCTCGTTCGAATCCGAATTTATCGAAACAACGACACCGTTTTTCCACAAAATATAAGCGTTGTAAGGAATCGAATCGTAGGCTTCGATTTTATAGCCCCAACTGTCAACGAAAATTGAAACACCTGCACCGTGTTTGGCAATCTCCGGCGCAATTTTGTAGGCTTCGAGTCCGTGTTGCAAAGTTGCAATCTTAAAGCCGAATTCGTCTGCCATCAACATCAAATTCAGATGCTCGTCCGAACGATAGCCGTGGGCGTGAACCAATCTTTTTCCTTCCAAAATTTCGACAATCGGTTCAAGTTCCAAATCTTTGCGCGGCTGTGTTTTCGTGCGTCCGGCGCGAAAATCATCAAGAGATTTTTTGTAATCGCGGGCGCGAACAAAAGCATCTCGAATCGTTTCCATCACGCCCATTCTCGTGCGCGGATAACGAAAAGTTTGTCCGGGTTGAGGCTGAAAATTCGTTCGTTTCGGATTTTCGCCGAGCGCAAATTTTATGCCTTGTGGCGCATCCGAAATCGGAAAATCTTCAACCGCTTTGCCCCATTTAAATTTTACCGTCGAATTTTGTCCGCCGATGGCATTTGCCGAGCCGTGCAGAAGATTTGCCGCCGTAACGCCACCGGCAAGTGCGCGATAAATCGAAATATCTTTCGGATTCAAAACATCACGAATCCGCGTCATCGAAGTTACCGAAAACGAAAATTCGTTGACCGCGTCCATCATCGTATGCGAATGGGCATCAATAACGCCGGGCGTAACGAATTTGCCTGTCGCGTCAATAGTTTGCGCGTTTGCCGATACCTTCAGATTCTTTCCGATTTTCGCAATTTTGCCGTTTTGAATCAAAATATCCGTATTTTCCAACGTGCCTTTCGCGGCAGTCAGAATCGTTGCATTACGAATCAAAACTTCGGTTTTCGACTGCGCCGGAACTAACGCCGGCGAAATCGAAAGCATTGATATTATTAACAGAAAAACGATTGCCCTTCTCATAATTTTTTATTTTTTACTTTTTACTTTTTATTTACGGAATCTTCGTTCCAGAAATCGGCACTGCACCTTGCGGCGAATCGAGTGTCCCGGTAAATCCGTTGCCCGACGTTTTGGCGTTGATGTTTATATCAAAAGTTTGACCGCCGAATTGGACGGTTGTTGCAAAACTGAAACCGTCTGCCGTCGCCTTGCCGTCTTTGACCTGCGACGTGCCGAGTTGCGTCTGCATAGTTCCCGTAATTGTCGCGCCTTGCTGAATCAAATTCATTGTTCCCGTTAAGGTTTGCCCCGGAACATCAATCGAAATATTATAATTCCCGCCGACTTGGGCGATGTTCGTATTTCCCCCCGTTGTGGTTGTGGTTCGCGGTCTTTCTCTTTGCTCAAACAATTTACCGTCAACAAAAATATGCGTAAAGGCTTTATCTTTTGAGAAAATATCGCCGCGAACAACAGTTAAATTGGCTATTTTTCCGGCTTCAATCGAACCTAAACGATTATCAACACCGAAAATTTCCGCCGCGCTCAAAGTCATTGCACGAATTGCCGTGCCTTTATCCAAACCGTTTTCGACGGCTTTGCCGGCATTCGTCAAAAAATCGTTCAAACTTGTCATTCCGCCCGATTGAAACGCAAATTTTACGCCCGCCGCCGCCAGACGCGATGCGCCTTTCGGAACTTCAGCGCGGAATCGCAGAACCACGAGCGGTTCGGCATCAGCTTCGGTCGAAGCCGCCGTTGTCCGGCGCGGAAAATTCAGCGAAAGCAGAACCGGAACGTCTTGTTTTTTCAATGTATCGGCAACTTTCCACGCTTCCAAACCGCCTGAAATTATCGCTTTTAGACCAAATTCTTTCTGCAAATCAAGCACCCGAATAATTTCAATTTCCGAATTTGCATTAAAAACAATCGGCATTGTGCCATTGACAACCGGAATCAGCGCATCGAGCGACGCATCGGCTTCGGGGCGTTTCATTCCTCGCGGATTTTTATCGTAATTTTTCCGCATTTCGTCCAATCTTTTCGCGTCGTAAAGCATCTGCCGCAGAGCGGAAATCGTTCCCATCAACGATGTTGGATATACACCGCCGCGGGCAGTCGTAAAAGTGAAATGCTGTGCAAACGGAGCGCGAATAATCATTTCGGAAACCGAATTTCCCGACAGATTGATAATCGCGGATTGCCCGTTAAAAACGCCGTCGCGTGATACAGTCAGCGCAGTCGTAAATCCGGCATTGCGATTATTTTCAAATTGAGCGTCGCCGGCTTTTAATTGCGAAACGACTGATTCTTCAGGTCTTACGCCATCGGGAAAGTTTGAATTTGAAGGTGTCGGTTGTTGCTGTTGCGGATTTCGCGGTTGTTGTCCGAGCGCGGTGTTTGCATCGAAAAGTCCGGGATAAACGGTCAAACCGCTTGCATCAATCACTCTCGCATCAGCCGGAATTTTCGCGTTTTCGCCAACTGCTTCAATCAATCCGTCGCGGATTATGATAGTGCCTTTCGGAATCGTCGCGCCCGAAACCGTAACGATTTGAGCGTTTGTCAGCGCAAAGGTTTCAAGTTTCGTTTGCGCGTTTGAAACCGAAACGATAATTGAAAACACAAATATTGCGAATGAAAGTCGCAAAACGAAATTTTTCATAGCTTTTAGATAGAATAAAGTTGAAACTGCTTTGGTCTATACGCAGTTTAACCGATAGGGTTTCAGATTCAAAGGGCGAAAATGTATCATAAAATTTATGAGCGCGATTATTTTGTTTGACGGCGTGTGTAATTTTTGTAACGGTTCGGTAAATTTTATTATTGAGCGCGATAAAAAAAATCTATATAAATTTGCACCTCTGCAATCGGAAGTCGGCAAAAAATATATTGGAAAATTTAATTTAAGCGAGATTGATTCGGTGGTTTTGGTTGAAAACGAAACGGCTTACGCGCACTCGACAGCCGCACTGAAAATAGCGAAGGGTTTAGGCGGCACGTGGTCTTTATTTTATATTTTCATTATTATTCCGCGTCCGATTAGAGATTTTTTTTATAAACTTTTTGCGAAATACCGCTATCGTCTTTTTGGCAAACAAGATGCGTGTATGTTGCCAACGCCGGAAATCCGCGAGAAATTTTTAACTTGAGATAGGAATTATGGATATTTTAGGAAATAAACCGCCGGAAGATAAAGATATTGATATGTTAGTTTGCATCCCTGTTGCCGGCGGAGCGCGTCCGGTTTATGGAAGTGTCCGTGCCGATTGCTACCAATGTAAAACGGCGGTTTGGGTTTCGGTCTCGGGGCAAAACGTCTTGCGCGAACGCAATGATTTGCGCCCGTTTTGTTTGGAATGCGCCGCCAAAGAGATGAAAAATAATGACGAAGAAATAAAAGCCGAAATTGTTCCCGGCGGCATCGAAGAATTGCGGCGACATTTTATGAAAATTGATGAGAATTAAAGTGAAAATGTGAAAAAGTTTTTATTTTCACATTCAACAGGCTTTTTCACTTTTTCATTTTTTTACTTTATAAACCTTATGGAAACTCTCGAATACAAAAAACTCTGCCAATTGATTGCGCGTTATGCACAAACGCCAACGGGCAAAGCGCGAATTGAAAATCTCGCGCCGATAAATTCGCGGCTTGAACTCGAAAAAGATTTAAGGGCAATCGCAGAAACAATTTTGCTCAATGAAGAAAAACAAGTTTCTTGGAGTTTCAGCGGACTCGAAGACCCAAGCAATGCGATAGCAATTTTGCGGATTAAAAACGCAACGCTCGAACCGACGATTTTGCTCGAACTGACGCGAGTTTGCAATCAGGCACTTTTTGCGCGTTCGGCAATCTCGCCGGAAAAAGAATTTGCGCCCGTTTTGTGGGAAATTGTCGAAAATATTCCGCCGACGCTGTTTGCGGCGATTGATAAAATCAACAAAAAACTTCTGCCTTCAGGCGAAATTGACGATTCGGCTTCCCCCGAACTTGCAAGATTACGACGTGAAATAAATCAACAACGCGGAAGATTGCAAAAAGCTCTCGAAAGCACGATGCGCGGCGCGGGCGACGCGATTCAAGACGCAATTGTTACACAACGAAACGATCGCTATGTGATTCCGGTAAAATCCGATTTCCGCAACAAAGTCGGCGGCGTGGCACACGGATTTTCGTCGAGTGGCGCAACCGTTTTTATCGAACCGCTCGAAGTCATCGAAGCCAACAACGAACTGCAAAATCTCAAAGGCAAAGAAGAACGCGAAATTGCGCGAATTTTATTCGTTTTGACGGAAGAATTGCGCGAACAGCTTCCGGCAATCGAAACCGCGACCGAAGCCGTTGCGGAATTGGATTTCATCAAAGCCAAAGTCGAATTCGCCCGAAGTTTCAAAGCAATCGTCCCGACAATTTCGGATGATGAAACTTTAGATTTAATTGATGCGCGACATCCGCTTTTGGAAGAAAATATTCGGGAGCAGTCAGTAGTCAGCACTCAGCACTCAGCACTCAGCACTCAGCACTCAGCAAAGACCGAAAATCAGACAAAAGAAATTGTTCCTGTCAGTTTCAAACTCACGAAAGAAAAAAGCGTAATGATAATCTCCGGCGCAAACGCGGGCGGCAAAACGGTTGTGCTGAAAACCGCCGGATTGCTGAGTTTGATGGCGATTTCGGGTTTGCCTGTTCCGGCAAAAGATGCGCGAATTCCCTTTTATAAATCTGTTCTCGCGGACATCGGCGACCATCAATCTTTGAGCGCGAATCTTTCGACATTCAGTTCGCATATTTCAAACATCGCCGAAATGCTCGAAAATTGTTCCGCACCGTCGCTGGTTTTGCTTGATGAAGTCGGCACAGGAACTGATCCCGAAGAAGGTTCTGCGCTCGGCGTGGCGATTGTTGATTTTTTCCGCCGAAATTGCGGCGCACAAGTCATCGCTTCGACACATTATCGCGGACTGAAAATCTATGCCGCAAATGATGAAAACGTCATAAACGCCAGCGTTGAATTTGACGAAAAAACCTTGAAACCGACATACAAATTATTAGTCGGACTCGCCGGAGCATCGAGCGGAATCGAAATTGCCAGACGTTTTGGAATTCGTGAAGATGTCATCGAACAAGCACGAAAAAATCTCGACATTTCCGCGCAAGAAGCCGAAAATTATCTGCGAAAACTGCAAAATGAAACAATGATTGCGACCGATTTAAGAATTGCTTTGGAAGAAGAACGCGAAACCGTCGCAATGAAATACGCCCGACTCGACATCGAAGCCGGCAAAAAAGAAAAGGAAAGACAAAAGCAATTTGAAAAAGAATTAGCAAACACAATCGAAGAATTTGAACGCCAATCTCGCGCCTTCATCAACACCATCGAAGACAAAGCGTTAAAAACCAAACTCGAAAAAGAGCGTTTAGCACGAAAAGCGGAATTAAATCGCGCCGTTTTGTCGAAAGTCAACAATCCGACAAAGGCAGAAACACGACCGTTAGGGAGTGTGCCAACCTCGACAATCAGCGATAAACCAATCACAATCGGCTCAAGAGTTCAAACCAATCTCGGCATAGGAAAAGTCGAAAAAATTGACAAAGAAACGGCTGAAATCATTGTCGGCGCAATGCGTCTGCGCGAAAAAATCAAGAATTTGCAAGTTGTCGAAACAATCGAAACGCAGAAAGAAAATCGGCTCGAAGCCTTGCAAAATCAAGCAAAAAATTCAACGCTCAAGCTCGACACCGAAGATGCAAACGCCGAATTAAACCTCATCGGCAAAACAACCACCGATGCCGAATACGAAATTGACCGCTTTTTAGACGAAGCCTACATCGCCCAACTTCCAAGAGTGCGAATAATTCACGGCTTCGGCACAGGCGCATTGAAAAATTTCGTCCATCATTTTCTCAAAGGACATCCGCACATTTCGCGCTATTCATTTGCGCCGTCAAACCAAGGCGGAAACGGTGCTACAATTGCTGAGTTGAAGCAGTAATAAATATGAGGGAATTAACGAATAATTAGCTGAGATTTCTCTGATATATTTTGAGGCATTCTGATAATCGGTTATACTTGCTTTACAATTTACGAAATTAATCTGAGGCTGGTTTTATGATGAAAACAAACTTCCGGCGAATTGCTATATTTTTGAATTTCCTTTGGTTAATTGTTATTTTTGCGCCTTTTCAAACTATTTCCCAAACCACAAATAAACTTACGCCGCGCCAAATTGCTCAACAATCGTTGCCTTCGACGGTTTTGCTTGTAATGGGAAACGGCAACACGAAAAAGATAAAATCGGGGAGCGGCTTTTTCGTTGCCGAAGATATTGTGGCGACAAACTTTCACGTCATCAAAGACACGACCGAAGGTTATGCAAAAATCTACGGACAGGAAAAAATTTATAAAGTTTTAGGAACAGTCGGAATAGATGAAAAAAATGACCTCGCCTTGCTGAAAATCAGCGGCATCAAAGGAAAACCGTTAAAGTTGAACACAGATGATTCAATCGCCATCGGCGATGACGTTTATGCCGTCGGAAATCCCGAAGGCTTGGAAGGAACTTTTTCGCAAGGCATTGTCAGCAGTATCAGAAAAACCGATAAATTCAATCTTTTACAAATCACCGCCTCAATCTCGGAAGGCAGCAGCGGCGGAGCGGTTTTGAACGACAAAGCCGAAGTTGTCGGCGTTGCAGTCGGAGCGATTGAAAGCGGACAATCATTAAATTTTGCTATTCCTGTTTCTTTTTTGCGTTCTTTAATTTCAAACAAAAAGACACTAGTTGCTTTATCTGGAAACACAGCAGTATCAAGTGCTGACACTCAATCCAATTCAAATAAAATAGTTCAAAAACCAAATAAATTTCCAACAATAAATCTCACTCCTAAAAAAGAATCCCGAATGCCATTTAAGATTCCTGATTTGGTGGAAGAAAATTTATTTGGAAATGTGAAATCGGTAAAACGAAAGTTCTACGTTCCAATTAAGAAATTTGATGAATGGATTTTAGGTGAACCTGTTTCTACAACTGTTATAAATTACAATTCAAATGGCTATAAAGAATCTTCTGAGGGAATAATATACTCATATGGTTGGATTTGGGAATCTGAATTTTCAGTTCACTTGATGTTTATGCACATTAAGAAAACCTTAGGTTTTCCTGCAATATTTAAGGGAATAAATTCTTATGATTATTCAAATAATATGGTTACAGAAGCAACATATTTAAAATGTCCCAATTGTAAAGGTTTTGGCTCAGACTATGAGTTAGTAAATAAATTTTTAATCAAATACGAAAAAGATGTAGAAACCAGATTCAGACCTGACGGTGAAATGTTCTTGAAAACGATTCGAGAAAGAGAAAATCAAAACAAAATCATTGAGTTAAGATACGATGGTGATGGCACGTTGTTAAGTAAAGAAATAATTTACGAAAATCGTAGTGGAAAAATAAAAGAATTATGGTATCCACTAAAAACTGATAAAAGTCAACTTGAACTTTCTTCCAAAACAACCACAACAGAAACTAAAAATGAAGCAAAAGAAATATACAACTGTATTAAAAATAAAGACGCTGTTTGTGGTCGCGTTATTATCAAGGATAAAACTACGAATCTAATAATTAGTTTGGAATATGCAAATAATTTTCTTAAATATGAATACGAATTTGACTCTAATAATAATTGGACAAGAAAAACAGAATATCGAAAAGTAACAAAATTCGGTGAAACGTATTTTGAACCCACCAATGTAACCACACAAGAAATCAGTTATTATTAGTGTAGCGTTAAGAATTATTTCAAAATAAACCAGCCAATAATGCTCTACGACCAATATTTTATTGATGATTTAAAGAATCGCGCCGATTTTATAACGGTGATACAATAATTTTCTGAGGTGAATCGAATGACACAACAGCAGATAGTTCAAGAATTCAAAACTTTTCCGAAGGCGCAAAAGTCTTTGATAATTCGTCAGCTTTTGCAGATTTTTGAAGAAGATTTGGAAGAAACCGAAAAACAAAACAACGGCGAACTTTCGATTGAAGAAAGAAAAGCGATTGTCGAAAGTTTATACGGAATCGCCGCCGTCGAAGATAAAAACGCAGTTTTTACGGTTGATTCTTCGCGGCTTTATCCGCGTGAAGGTTTTGATTTTGACAATATCGGCAAACTTATCGAGCAAATCGAGGGAGATTTTCATAAATGATTTTGCCGGAGGCAAATATGATTTTGTATGCTCATATCGAAGATTTTCCGCAACATCCGAAAAGCAAAGAATGGCTCGAAAACGTGCTTGCCGCAGGCGAAACAATCGGCTTGTCGTGGCAAGTAATCACGGCATTTGTGCGTATCGGAACAAATCCGAAGATTTTCAAAACGCCGATGACGTTGCAACAAGTTGAAAAAAGATTGGGCAGACTTTTTGCTCAATCAAATGTCGAATTGGTTATTCCGGGCGATGTCCATTGGCAAATTTTTCTCCAACTGCTCAAAGAAACAAAAGCCGTCGGAGATTTGGTAATGGACGCGCATTTGGCAGCTTTGGCAATCGAACATAATGCGCGGATTGCTTCGACCGACAATGACTTTAAACTTTTCTCCGATTTAGATTATTTCAATCCTTTAGCAGAAAATTAGTGCTTTACGACCAATATTTTATTGATGATTTAAAGAATCGCGCTGATCTTGTGCGGATTGTGGAGATGCACGTTCCGTTGAAGAAAAAAGGGGCGAATTGGTGGGGAAATTGTCCGTTTCACGGGGAAAAGACGGCTTCGTTTTCGGTAAATCCGGCGAAAGGTTTTTATAAATGTTTTGGTTGCGGCAAAGGCGGTTCAGCTTATAATTTCGTGATGGAAATGGAAGGTTTGAACTTTCCCGAAGCGATAAAACGAGTTGCGGAAATTGCGGGCGTGATGTTGCCTGAGCCGATTGATGATAAGAATTATGAGCGCAACAAACAGCGCAAGAAAGAACAGAAAGCGATTGCCGACCAAGTTATTGAATTAAACCGTTACGCGCTCGAATTTTGGGAAAATAATTTGCAGACGAACGACGGCAAAGCGGCGCGTGAATATTTGGAAAAGCGCGAAATTTCCGAAGACATAATCAAAAAATTTCATATCGGCTACGCGCCCGACAAGTGGGACGCGCTGATGTCGGTTTTGAAGGAAAAGGGCGCGGATGAAAAGTTGATTGAAACTTCCGGTTTGGTTTCGATAAATGAGGAAAAGAAACGAGTTTATGACCGTTTTCGCGGGCGTGTGATGTTTCCTGTTTTGAATGTTGACGGGAATCCGATTGCGTTCGGCGCGAGAATTTTGCAGACGGGCGAGCCGAAATATTTGAATTCGCCGGAAACTCCGGCTTATATCAAGGGCGATCATCTTTACGGGCTTTTTCAATCGAAAGACGAAATCCGCAAGAAAAAATATGCGATTTTGGTTGAAGGTTATCTGGATTTGATTGCGCTTTATCAGTTTGGCGTAACGAACTGCGTCGCAAGTTTGGGAACGGCTTTTACCGAACATCAATCGAGATTGCTCGGAAGGTTTGCGAAGAAAGTCGTTGTCAATTATGATGGAGATAAGGCAGGTGTCAAAGCGGCTCGAAGGGCTATCGAAACCTTGTTGGCGGAAGATTTTGAAATCAAAGTTTTGGTTCTACCAAACGGGCAAGACCCCGACGATTTCATCCGCGCCAACGGCTTCAAAGCATATAAACAACAACACGAAACCAACGCGACCACCTATCTCCAATTCGTTTTAGAAACTGCTGTGCAGGAACGCAATTTGAATGTGCCGAAGCAAAAAGCCGAAGCCATTGAAGATGTGTTGCCTGTGATTTCGATTGTTCGCAATCCGATTCAAAAACGCGATTCTTTCGATCAAGCGATGAATCTTCTTCGCGTCGAAGATGTAATTTTGAAACGCGATTTGTGGAAGTCCGTCAAGCTCGGCGCACGAATCGAAACCGACACCGTAAAACAGCAAGTTGCGCGAGCAACTGCCGCCAAAATGACGATTGCCGAAGCGCGTCTTTTGGAACTTCTGATTTACGATAACGAATTGCGGGAAATAATTTTGCCACAACTTGAAGAAACCGATTATGAAACGCTTTCGACGGCAAGCGTTTTTCGTGCCGTTTTGGAATTGCACAAAACCGGCGCAGATATTACACTTGAAAGTTTGCTTGCTTTGTGCGGCGAAGACGAAACAGCGCAAGATTTTGTGCCGGTTTTGATGATGAGCGAACCGCTCCGAGGCGGCGGCGAAGCGATTGACGAAGTTTTAACAGATGCCGAAAGTTGTGTTTTTACTTTGCGTTCGATGGCGATTTCAAATCGCATTCTCGACATCAGCCAAGAATTAATGGTTGCTGAACAAATCGGAAACACCGAACTTTTGAATCATTTGGTTTTAGAACAAATCGAACTTGCAAGATTGAAACGCGATTTGCAAAACAAAATTTCCGGTTCAGAATAACGCAGTTATGCGTGAAGGTTTCTCTGCGCTTTGCCGGTTAAAACTAATCGTCTGAAGGCGATACTCTAAACGCTTGAACGATTGAAACAATTCGGCAGGTTTCAGCGTTAGAATATATTTTTATAACAACTATTTACAGCTATTTTTAATCAAAATTTCATTGGAAAATTATGAGTGATTACGACGAAAAAGAAGATTTAATGGACAGACTTTTGGCACTCGGCAAACGGAAAAAGTTTCTGAGTTTTGACGAACTCAACCGCGAGATGCCAAGCAAAATGATGTCTGAAGAAGAAATCGAAGATGTGCTTGAACGGCTCGAAGGCGCGAATATCTCCGTTGCCGATAACGATGCCGCACTACTCGAAAAAGCCTCGAACCTTGCGCTTGATGACGATGAGGAAATTGACGAAGACGATTTAGATTTGGATTTATCAGCCGGAACGCTTGATAAATCAAACGATCCTGTGCGCCTTTATTTGCGCGAAATGGGAATCGTTCCGCTTTTGACACGCGAAGGCGAAGTTACAATTGCCCAACGCATCGAACGCGGACAAATAAAAACACGCAAAGCAATTTCGCGCTCACCGATTGCGGTTGAAAGACTTTTGAAAATCGGCGATGATTTGCAGCGCGGAAAAGCGAGCATCCGCGAAACCGTGATGTTTTCGGAACAAGCCGAACTTACGGGCGAAGAAGATAAGGTTGACGAATATCTGCGCTGGACGATTGAAGGTATCGAAAATATTCGCGGAAACTACGAAAACGCATTGAAAGCACTTGCCGGTTTTCGAGAAGAACAGAAGAAATCGAAAAACAAGCCGTCTAAAAAACTTTCCGCGTTGCGGCGGCAAGTTGCACGTCTGCGTTTGGAAATTTCGCAAGAAATTAAAAATTTGAATTTGACCGAATCGTCAATGCAAAAATTGATTCAGGCAATTCGCAAAGTGTCGGATGAAATCCGCAAGAGCGAACGCGACATCAATAAAGCCGAAGAACGTCTGGAAGGCAAACCTTTTCCCGAAGAAAAGAAAGCGTTGACCGCAAAAATTGCCGATGCGCGAAAACATCTGGTTGATATTGAAGAAAAATATCACATTCCGCCGATAGAAATTAAACGCGCTTTACAAGCGATTTTGATTGGCGAAACCGAAACCGGACAGGCAAAACGCGAATTGGTTGAAGCCAACTTGCGGCTCGTCGTTTCGATTGCAAAAAAATACACGAATCGTGGGCTTCAATTCTTGGATTTGATTCAGGAAGGCAACATCGGTTTGATGAAAGCGGTTGATAAATTTGAATGGCGGCGCGGCTATAAGTTCTCTACTTACGCGACTTGGTGGATTCGTCAGGCAATCACACGAGCAATCGCCGACCAAGCGCGGACGATTCGCATTCCCGTCCATATGATTGAAACGATTAACAAACTCATTCGCACTTCGCGTGCGCTTGTGCAAGAATTGGGACGCGAACCGACAAGCGAAGAAATCGCCAAAAAGATGGACATTCCGGTTTCAAAAGTGCGAAAAGTTCTGAAAATCGCACAAGAACCGATTTCTTTGGAAACGCCGATTGGCGAAGAAGAAGATTCACATCTCGGCGATTTTATCGAAGATCGTTCGATTATGAATCCGGCGGAATCCGTAACTTTTGGAAATCTTCGGGAAATTACCGATGAAGTTCTCGCAACGCTCACGCCGCGTGAGGAAAAAGTTATCAAAATGCGTTTCGGACTCGGCAACACTGGCTCGGAACACACACTCGAAGAAGTCGGACAGCATTTTGCCGTTACCCGCGAACGCATTCGTCAAATTGAGGCAAAAGCCTTGAGAAAATTGCGCCATCCGTCGCGCTCACGCCGTTTGAAGGCGTTTTTAGAAGGAAAAGCGTAAAGTATTTGCTATTTTAGTTTTGCGATTTGCGATTTATTGTTTTTTTTAATCGCAAATCGCATTTTTTTTCATCATTCTGTATGTTTAATTTCTCGTAGCAAAGCTATTCAGTTTTGGTTAAATAATACCAAGACAGAAATAGAAACTCTGCTAGAATGGGGGAATGAAAGTAATTGA
>CAZJQP010000056.1:0-33974 GCA_964548225.1 uncultured Blastocatellaceae bacterium
GCAAAGTCGCAAATGCTCAAATTTTTTCAAGTAAAAATTAAAATTTAAAAAGTAAAAAGTAAAATATTTGCCTCTAACCTTTGCGTCTTTGCGCCTTTGCGCCTTTGCGTTAAAAAAATCTTTCTTCATTTTTTTGCCTTAAATTCCTTTTCCCTTTCCTTAAAACTTTCCTTGCAAAAGCGCACGAATTCCTTCGCAATCGGTGAATGATAACCGCCTCTCAATCTAGCCAAACCTAAATCCCATTTGATTTCCGCGCCTTCGATGAGCCACGATGTCAATCTGCCTTCCGAAACTTCTTTGCTTATCGTTTTCGCTCCGGCGGTGCCAACGCCCATTCCGTTTTCGACCATTTGATTGATGGTTTCCTGACGCGAAAGTTCCATTATTATTTCGGGTTCGACGTTTCCTGCTGTGAAAAAATCATCAATCAAACGCCTTGTATTTCCTCCCTTTTCTCCCAAAATCAGCGGTTCACCGCCAAGAGCCGCCGCACTTATGAATTTTTTGTCGGCTAACGGATGATTTGGATGTCCAATAGCTACAATTTCATCGCTGAAAAGCAAATCCGTAGCGATATGCGTGTTATCAACCGGCAAAGACACAAACGCAATATCAATTTCACCGTGAAGAATTTTTTCAACAAGTGAATGGCTGGTGCCGGAAGAAACTGTTATTTGCGAATTAGGAAACTTTTCCTTTAAATTCTGCAAAATTGTCGGGAGTTGCTGAGTTGCAAACATCGCCGAAGCCGACCCAATTCGCAAACGACCATATTCCGCGCCGGCGATTTCAGCGATTTCTTCGAGTGCCGCGTCGTGTTCGCGCAAAATTTTTCGCGCCCTTTCGAGCAGATGCTCGCCCGCTTCGGTCAAAATCACACGACGCGGTGTGCGGACAAAAAGCGGCAATCCGACTTCGTCTTCAAGCTGTCGAATCTGCATCGAAATTGCCGCTTGTGTTACGTTCACAAGCCGCGCTCCTGCTGTAAAAGTTTTTGCTTCGGCAATCGCTAAAAAGGCTTTTAATTGTCTTATTTCCATAGCTTTGAGTTAAAAACTAAAAGTAAAAAGTGGAAAGTGAAAGAAACGTTTTTCACTTCTAATTTTTCACTTATCACTAAAAATTATCGCACTTATAAAATCTTTTAGTTTTGATTATATGTCAAGCATCGGTCAAAATATTTTCAGTTTGACTTTTGATTTTTAATTTTTGAGTTTTTCAAAGGTCAAAGGTCAAAATTCAAAAATGAAAACGAAATCTCATTATTTATATTTGGGCGCAGACGGCGGCGGAACGAAAACCCATATTGTTATTATTGATGAGAGAAAAAATCTTGTTTGTGAAGGCTTTTCGGGAGCATCAAATCCGTTGCGTGTCGGACTTGAAACATCCGTTTCAAATATAATTCAAGCAATAAACCAAACTTGCGATAAAGCCCAAATCAGCCGTGGCGACATAGTTTCATCAGTTTTAGGTTTAGCCGGAGTTCGACGAGATGACCTGAAACGCGGTGTGCGCGAACGATTTGTAAATTTGACAAATATTCGCAAAACTCAAGTCGTAACTGATGCCGAAATCGCGCTTTACGGCACAACTCAGGGCAAAGCAGGAGTCGTGATAATTGCCGGAACAGGTTCGATTTGCTACGGCAAGGACGCAAACGGCACGGTTGCGACTGCCGGAGGCTGGGGACCGATTGCCGGCGACGAAGGCGGCGGCGCAGGAATTGCCAAACGCGCCTTGCAAGCCGTTGCCAAAGCAACCGACGGACGCGGAAAACCGACAAAATTAAGCGAAGCCGCCGTAGAATATTTTCGCTCATCAACACCACAAGACGCGCTAATTGCAATTTATTCACCACAGATTAACAATGCTCGCATCGCCGGATTTGCGCGTTACGTTGTCGAAGCCGCGCAGGAAGAAGACGAAATTGCTCAAGAAATCTTGAAAGAAGCCGGATTTGAACTTGGAATTGCCGCCTTTGCTGTGTTAAAAAAGCTAAAGTTACAAAATAAAAAAGTCCCAATCGGACAAGTCGGAAGTATTTTCAAAGCCGGAAATCTATTAACCGATTCATTAATTGATACAGTTCACAAACTTGCTCCGAAGGCTTTTTTGACTAAACCAAGACTTTCGCCCGCAAATGCGGCGGCAGTAATGGCTTTTGAGAATTTTAGAAACGGAGGAAAGAAATGAAAAAATTACTTATAACATTTTCGTTTATCACTTTTGTTTTTTGCGGCATTCAAGATATTTCCGCGCAAAAAGTCAATACGACATCAAATCAGTCAGACCGAGATGTTGTCATAACCGAAACTCCGCAGCCCGACTATACAAATGCGGCGCGTGATAATTCAGTTGAAGGAACAATTACTGCGCGTGTTACTTTCAAAGCAGACGGAACAATTGGTAAAATTTTTCTTGTAACCTTGCTCCCGCACGGTCTGAATCAAAAAGCAATCGAAGCAGCAAAAAAAATAAAATTTTTACCCGCCGTAAAAAACGGTATTCCGATTACAGTTGTCAAACAGATAGAATACAATTTTAAACTGATTGGTAAGGGATTTGGCGGCGGATTCGGTGACGGTGTTGGAAACGGTGTTGGAAGAGGAAAAGGAAGTGACGACGGTGTGGGAAATGGCACAGGTGGCGGTCTCGGTAATAACACTGATAATGTTGTCAACGACACAACTACGCCTCGAAAAATAAATTCAAATCCTGCTAAGATAACGCGAAATTTATTAATTCGCTCAAAACCTCGCCCCAGTTATACCGATTTGGCGCGTCAGAACAATATTCAGGGAACAGTCTTACTAAAAGTATATTTCAAGGCGAACGGCATAATCGGGAAAATAACACCCATTAAAACATTACCTTTCGGATTGACCGAGCAAGCAATAGTGGCGGCGAGAAAGATTCAATTCGACCCAGCAATGAAGAAAGGAAAAACTATAACGGTTCACAAAATACTGGAATTTACTTTTACGATTTATTAGAAAACTGTATTTTAATTTTAATCGAAATATGCCTTAAACAATCAGATTTGTTCAAGGCATATTTTTTGATTCAGAGAGCTTTGTTATCAAGTTGCTGTTTCGTTTTAGGATAATTTCCCTATGAATATCAGAAAAAATTGGAAAATATAGAAAGCATTATAAAATTCTTCGGACACTCAATTCATCCGATTATGATTATATTTCCGCTTGACTTCCAAAAGAAAACATTTTGAAATTTTAATGTGATTCCAATAACCGAACAAGAAAACGAAAAAACCCAAAATATTGACAAAGTTTCGACAGTCGAAGCCGTGCGTTTAATCAACCACGAAGACAAAAAAGTTGCGTTTGAGATTGAAAAGATTTTGCCGGAAATCGCGTCGGCTATTGATAAAATCATCGAAAGATTACAAAACGGCGGACGATTATTTTACATCGGCACAGGCACGAGCGGACGGCTCGGCGTGTTGGACGCGAGCGAGATTCCGCCGACTTACGGCGTTTCTTACGATTTAATTTGCGGCATAATTGCGGGCGGTTACGATGCGCTTTACAAAGCTACGGAAGCATCCGAAGACAATAGTAACCAAGGCGCGGAAGACTTGAAATTGCGCGGCGTAACGGCGAAAGATTCCGTCGTTGGCATTGCCGCTTCGGGCAGAACACCTTACACGATTGGCGCGTTGGATTACGCCCGCGAAATGGGTTGTTTCACGGCTTGTATCACTTGCGTTCCCGATTCTGCAATTACAAAATCAGTCGAAATTTCGCTCGTGGCGGTTGTCGGCGCGGAAGCCATCACCGGCTCAACACGAATGAAAGCCGGAACAGCGCAAAAAATGATTTTGAATATGATTTCGACAACCGCGATGATACGGCTTGGGCTTGTCAAAGGCAATCGAATGACAAATGTAAAATCGTCGAACATCAAACTCAAAGAACGCTCTTTGAGGATTTTGATGGCGGAAACCAATATGAATGAAACCGACGCGCAAAATCTTTTGAACGAAGCAAACCACGATTTGCGCGTGGCGATTGTGATGGCAAAAGCGAAAGTTTCACGGGAAAGCGCGGAAAAAGTTTTACGGGAAAATAATTTTGTCATCGAAAAAGCGATTGAGATTGCAAAAAAATGAGGTAAAATAACTTTATGATTGTGCAAGAAATTGAAGTTTCAAAAATGTCGCGTGCCGAAAAAGTCAGATTACTTCAACAACTCGTTCGTGATTTGACCGATGAATTTGAAGGCATCGAAAAAGCCGAAGGTGTGTGTGGCGGTTCGGCGCGAATCCGACAAACCCGAATTCCCGTTTGGTCGTTGGTCAATTCGCGTCGGCTGGGAGTTTCGGAAGCTGAACTTTTACAAGATTATCCGACTTTGACGGCGAAAGACCTCGCAAATGCTTGGGCTTATTTTGAATCTTATACAGAAGAAATAGAAAGTGAAATTGCTGAAAATGAATCTGCTTAGATTTTTTTTGCTCAATTGATTCTGAAAAAAAATCTAGTTTTGACACTCCAAAAAAAACTTTATTTTTACTTGATAATCTTCCGAATATGAAACTTTATGCAGACGAAAATTTTCCTTTTCGCACAATTAAAAAGTTACGAAATCTCGGACACGACGTTTTGACAGCCTTTGAAGATGAACGCGCCAATCAACAAATTGCTGATGCTGATGTTTTGACTCGTGCAACAGAACTCGGCAGAACAATTTTAACTTTTGACCGCCAAGACTTTAAGCGGCTGCATTTTAAAAATTCAATTCACACCGGCATCATAATTTGCACCGATGATGCCGACCGACTTCGGTTAGCACAAAGAATTGATGAAAAACTCAAAGAATTTGAAAATTTGGAAGGCGAATTAATTCGTATTTATCGTCCTGATAAATGATTTTGTCGAAAATATCTGTCGCTCGATTAAATAAAAGTTGTGTTAATTAAAATTCTAAGTTCTCCGCGAAAAATAAAATTAGTTTCACGCGGAGAACGCAGAGAAAACATAAATCGCTTTATGAAGCCAGCCATGCTGTAAAATTATGCCAAGATTCGGTTTTAGCGATGACCAAACGTAACGGCAAATTCACAATTAACAAAACGACTCCGACAGCAAAGACTTTATTCAGTTTTTGATGTTTCCAAGTGTGCCAGCCGAGAACTATCAGAGCAATTAGCGCGGGAATGCCGAAAGCTGTCCAAAGCGTGTATTGCGGCGGCGCAAGCGGCATTCGGAAGATCGCCGCGGGCAGAAAATTGATTGCTGTCAAAAGCATCAAAGATTTATGTTCCGCCGGACGTTTGCGGTAATAAATCGCCCCGGCGAGGAAAACTGCAAACAGAAGCATATCGCCGACCGGAAGTATAAAAAACTCGTGCGGATTGTCGCCCGGTGGCGCGGAATTTCTGACAAGTTGCGCGTCATAAGCCGTTGTTAATCCGACAATTATCACCAATGCCGCCAAAGCCACACCGACCACTCCCATAGTGATATGCAATTTGACGTTTTTTGTTCGAATCAGCACGATTTGCGAAACAAAATAAACTACCCAAATTGACATTGTAATCCCGTGGAAATGCACGAGTTTGTTGGCTACGGGCGGAACGTCGAAAAATGTGCTGAAATAATAAGATTTGAAATAGCCCGCCAAAACTATCAGCGGAAAACCGATTGCCGCCAGCAAAAATAAACTGCGGTCTGATGGTCGTTGTAATAAATTTGAATTAATTGCCATATAAAATTCCCTCCGAATCGTAACGCGATAAACCGCAGAAAAAAGTATCAACCGGCATTGGAGAAAAACGCTGAACTATTGATGATGAAAATTACATTTCTCGCTGTTCAGACAGATTAAACTCTCAATCAGAAAATAAAATGAAAAGTCTCGGCTGTTTTTGGTTTCGCACTTGGGTGCGAATTTATCCTTTTTGAAATAATCGAAAAACCTAATAACGGATTTTTAAAGTTTGCGACTTTATTTTATAATTTCGTCAAACTTTTATCGTGAAAAATCGGCGAACAAAACATATTTTCAGAGTATTTTTAATATGCTTATTTTGGATGTTTTCGGCATATCATTTCATTTTCGCCGAGCGTTTGCCTTTGAAATTTTTTACGACCGCTGATGGATTGGCAAATGATTCCGTCAATAAAATTGCTAACGATTCTCACGGTTTTTTGTGGTTTTGCACGGGCGAAGGTTTGTCGCGTTTTGACGGTAACAAATTCAAAAATTACACACAAGTTGAAGGTTTGCCTCATCGAAATATTAATGACTTGCTCGAAACCGACAATGGCGATTATTTGATTGCCACGTCAGGCGGTTTAGCCGTTTTTAATCCGTTAGGCAAGGCTTTTAAGTGGAATATTATCGCTGGAAAATTAGAACAAACCTCAAACGAACCGCCGATTTTTAAAACATTTCTCACTCCTGATGCGGAAAAAGACGATAAAATTTCAAAAAGTATCAATTCTTTGGCGCAAGATGGTGCAGGAAATATTTTTGCTGGAACGAACCACGGTTTATTTCGGATTTCCAAAAAAGATAACGATTGGCAATTCGAGAATATTGAAAACACCGAATTTAACGACATCAATTCCCTTTTCACGGATTCGCGCAAAGATGTTTGGATTGCTACACCGTCTGCAGTTTTTTTGATGCTAAAAACGGGTGAAATTCGCAAAATTACCGAAACGGGCGGCAACCGGATTTTTGAAACCCAAGATGGAAAGATTTGGATAGACAGCGGTGGAAATGACATCGGAATTCGCGTTTTTGAGCGGCAAAATGAAATTGATTTTAGGCAAATTACGCTTTATACAAGTAAAGACGGCTTGCCGAAAAGCGGTTTTTCAAATGTAGTTGCCGAAACTGCCAGTGGCAGAGTTTTTGTTTCATCGGACGGCAACCTTTGCGAGTTTTCGTTGAACGGCGAGCCAAAATTTCGTGTTTTTGAGGATAAACTCGGCACAGCCGAAACGGACAATAGCGGCAACATCTGGTTCACGACAGCAGGCAAAGGTGCGGCGCGTTTTTCGCCGAACAGTTTCGAGATTTTCGATGAGCGCGACGGCATTCCGAAAGAATTGATAACTTCAATTTTCGGCAATAAAAACGGCGAAATTTTTCTCACTATCGGTAAGCGAAATCTGGTTCGTGCGGCAAACGGAAAATTTGAAAGTTTGATTCCTTTTCAATCCGCCGGAAGAAATTGGATTGATATTTTTCTCGATTTGCAATCGCAAGACGGCGAATTTTGGATTCCGACAATTAAAGGCTTATTACGTTTTCCGAAACTTGATAATTTCAGCGATCTGGCAAACACAAAGCCGAAAAAAATCTACACGAAAAATGATGGATTATTTTCAAACGAAGTTTTCAATTTGTTTGAAGATTCACGCGGCGATATTTGGATTAACGCGCCGACACAGGAAAATTCGCTTTCGCGTTGGGAAAAATCAACCGAAAGAATTTACAGCTACACCGTTGAAGACGGTTTGCCGAAAGCAAGCGGAGCAACTGCTTTTGGCGAGGACGCGGCGGGAAATGTTTGGATAAATTTTTATTTCGGTCAAATCGTGCGCTACCAGAATGGTAAATTTCGTTCGATGACAAACGAAAATCTTTTGCCGACTAACACAATCACAAAAATGATTTCCGACAAACAAGGTCGTTTTTGGCTCTCAACCGGAAGCCGTGGACTTTTTCGGGTTGATAATCCGAATGACGAAACACCGTCTTTTAATAATTTTTCAACAGCTGACGGACTTTCGAGCAATCTCGTTTTGTGTTTAACTTCCGACGAATTCGGCAATATCTACGTTGGCACGGGACGCGGTATCAATCGAATCGAACCGGAAAATTTCAGCGTGAAAATTTACACGCAAAACGATGGTTTGCCCGGAAATACAATTTCGCAATGTTACACCGATGCCAAGGGAAATCTATGGTTTTCGTCAAATAATTCGCTGATAAAATACGTTCCGACGAACAACGAAGAACAGCTTAAACCGACAATTTTGATAAATGGAATCAACGTCAATGGCAAGCCGCGAACTGTCTCTGAACTCGGTGCAAAGGAAGTGAACAATCTCAAATTCGAGCCGGACGAAAAACAAATCCGCATTGATTTTTTCGCAATTTCGCAGAAACCGGGCGAAAATTTGAAATATCAATATAAGCTCGGCGAACAAGATTGGAGCGCGATGCAGGAACAGCAAAGTGTTGATTTTAATTTGTCTGCAGGAACTTATATTTTCGCCGTTCGCGCCGTCAATTCCGAAGGCATATCGAGCGAAACTCCGGCAATTGTTTCGTTCACAATCCAACCACCAATTTTTCAACGTTGGTGGTTTTTGCTGTTAAGTTCGCTGTTTGTTTTCACGATTTTATACATCATTTACCGCCGCCGGACAGATAATTTAAAGCGAATCAACGCGGCTTTGACCGAAGCGAAAATTGCCGAAGAAAATCTGCGAAAATCGCGCGAGGAACGGCTTGCCGAATTGCAGAGAGTTCGCACCAGAATCGCTACCGATTTACACGATGACATCGGTTCGTCTTTGACCCAAATTACTGTGTATAGCGAACTTGCCCGCCAGCGCGAACACGAAAACGGCACAGCAGGTGAACCGCTCAATATGATTTCAAATGTTGCCAACGAACTCGTTGACACAATGAGCGACATCGTTTGGGCAATCAATCCGAAAAAAGACCATTTGCAAGATTTAACTCAAAGAATGAGAAGATTTGCCGCAAATGTTTTAACGGCAAAAGATATTGAAATGACGTTTCGTGCGCCCAATTCTGAAATTGAAATTCCGCTCGGCGCGAACATTCGGCGTGAAGTTTTTTTGATTTTTAAGGAAACGGTCAACAATATCATCAAACACTCCGAAGCGACCGAAGCCGAAATAAATTTTTCTACTTCCGATAATTTTCTCACCATAAATTTCCGCGACAATGGCAAAGGTTTTGACCAAACAGCAAAACAAAACGGTAATGATTGGAAAAAATTTCGCGGTGGAAACGGTTTGATTAATATGCAAAAACGAGCCGCAGATTTGGGCGGAAGTTATGAAATCGAGTCAGAAATCGGCAACGGAACAAATGTAGTTTTGAATGTTCCATTAGATTTGGAACACGAAAATATTATCGGCAAATAAATTTTTCTACCCGAACGGGTGATGTTTTTCCTGACATTAAATCATAAAATCCAAAGCGTAGAATTAGAAAAACGCTATGTTAGACTCTTTGCTATTAAAAAATATGACTCCGACAACAACGATAAAAACTGCGATTATCGAGGACGAAGACAATATCCGCGAAGGACTTGCTTCGCTCATCGGTTTTACGCCCGGCTTCAAATGCACTGGCAGTTTCGCTTCGATGGAAGAAGCTCTGCATCGGCTTCCGCGAGATGTTCCCGATGTGATTTTGTCGGACATCGGACTTCCGGGAATGGACGGCATTCAAGGTATTAAAATCTTGAAAGAACGTTTCCCGAAAATACTGATTTTGATGATTACGGTTTATGACGATGACGACCGTATTTTTGATGCTTTGTGCGCGGGCGCAAACGGTTATTTGCTCAAAAGAACACCGCCGATGCGCCTTCTCGAAAGTTTGCGCGATGCAGTTGACGGCGGTTCGCCGATGTCGCCTGAAGTTGCTTCAAAAGTCATCAAACTTTTCCGCCAATTCCGTCCGCCCGAACGCGCCGATTATGATCTAACGCCGCACGAAATCCGCCTTTTGAAACTGCTTGTCGAAGGTCATAATTACAACACGGCGGCAAAGGAATTGAAATCGAGCATCAATACCGTAAAATTTTATATCAAACGTATTTACGAAAAATTGCAGGTTCATTCAAAATCCGAAGCCGTTGCCAAAGCGTTGAAAGAAAGACTTCTGGAGTAAAAAAACTGGCTGAAAAGCCCGTTTTTTTTTGCTTTAATTTTCAACCTTACCCGAATAGGTATTAAACCACGCCGTTTTACCGAAAACTCTGAAAAAATTGTTGCACACACCTACCTGAATAGGCGATTACAAAACATCATTAAGAAATTACCTTTAAATTATCGGCAACCAAAAGCCGAAATTTTAATGCAATTATTTACGGAGAATTTATGTTCAGAAAATTTATAATCGGCTTGTTTTCAAAACCCGATGAAACATTAGAAAAAGATTATTCGCTCAATCGGGCGACGAGAAATTTACTGCGTGAAGCGCGAAAACAAATCGCTTCGGCAAGTGCGGAATTCGGTTTTGCGGAAGCTGCAAAAAAGTCGGCTTTGTTGGAAATTGCCGAATGGCATCAGCAGCGCGGCATTGAAAAAATTCAGGTCGCGGTTTCGTATTTTCGCCGCGCTGAACGCTGTGCTTTGTCAGTGAAATATCGCAAATTTGCAGCTCAACAAATCAAAAAATATGAACGTGTTTTACAGTTAAACCGAATTATTACCCAAATAGGTAACGAAACCGGAAAAACTGCGACGATAATCCGGTTTTGCCCGCAAACACTTACCTAAACAGGCGATTACAAGCCAAAAAAAATCATTTAACTTTAAATCATCGGCACAAATTGAGCCGAAACAAAATTAACTAGAGGAAGAAAATAAAATGAATAAACAAAATGCAATCTTGAGTTTTTTAACTATCGCTTTTATCGGTCTTTTTTCAATCGGTGCATTTGCCCTGCCGCCTGCAAATGATAACTTTGCCAATGCCGAAACTATTCAACAAGGTATATCTTTCGTCGCGCATTTCAGCGCATCGAACACGGACGCAACGAGCGAAGCGGGCGAGCCGAATCCGAATAATACGGGCATCGGCAAAACCGTCTGGTATAAATGGACGGCACCAGCCAATCCGCGCAGGATGCAGATTACGATGCATCGAAGCAATTTTGCGGTCATTATCGGCGTATATACAGGCACCGAACTGAACAATCTGACGGAAGTTACAAGAAGTAGATTTTCACACAGCACAGGCAATCGCAGTGTTGTGGGTTTTATTCCACAAAGTAATACGACATATTATTTTTTGGTTGACGGCAGAAGCGATAGTCTCGACCAAACCGGATTGTTCGGACTCGATCTTTCTCCGGCGATAACGCGACAGTCGGCGGACTTCGATTTTGATGGCAAATCCGACATCGCAGTCTTTCGCCCTTCAAACGGAAATTGGTATATCCTTAATAGTCAATTTGGGAATTTTACCGTGCGAAATTGGGGTGCAAGCGGAGACATTCCGCTCACCGCAGATTTTGGGGGCAATCCAAAATCCAGTTTCTCGGATTTTCCTGTTTTCCGCCCATCTAACGGCACTTGGTATATTACCCACGATTTCATCAGCGCTCCACCAAGTTATTTCACATTCGGACAGGCGAATGATTTTCCGGTAACGGGAAATACGGTGAACGATGGGCAGTTTGGTAATGATTTATTCACAGACATCGGCGTTTTTCGCCCTTCGGATGGGACATGGTATTTTCAAAGTCTAACCATTCCATATGAAACTAAGTTAATCCGGTTCGGTCAGGCAGGCGATATTCCTGTTCACGGCGATTGGGATTTTGATGCAATAACTGATGTCGCCGTTTTTCGTCCATCAGACGGAAATTGGTATATCAACAGTTCGCAAAACGGAATTCAAAGTTTTCATTGGGGGCAGAACGGTGATTTTCCCGTGCGCGGCGATTTTGACGGCGACGGCAGAAATGATTTAGCCGTTTTCCGCCCTTCGAACGGAACATGGTTTTATCGTCGTAGTTCGAACAACACTATGCAAACATTTAAATGGGGAACAAACGGCGATATTCCAATCAGCGGTGATTTCGACGGCGACGGCAAATTCGATTTCGCAGTTTTCCGTCCGTCCAATCAAACATGGTATATCTCTAGTTCAAGCACAGGTGCTTCAACTTTCTTAAAATGGGGAACTGCCGGCGATGTCCCTATCTCCGCAATGGTTAACGGCAATTAAAAACAAAAAAATCATACATTTACGATTACGGGCAAAGCGAAAAGACATTGCCCGTAATCTTTTTTTTGTGAATCATCGAAATAATTTTATAATTGTGCTTGCTTTATTTATTCATTCAAGATAAAAATTGCTTATCGCTTTCCGCAAATCTTTCGTGTATTCTTATAAAAAATGCAGACTTTAGACCTAATCATCATTTTCGGCTATCTCATCGGCATCACGCTTTTCGGTATTTTTTATTCAGGCAAGCAGGAAACTACCGAAGATTATTTTGTCGGTGATAGAAACGTGCCTTGGTGGGCGATTGCGATGTCAATCGTTGCCACGGAAACTTCGACGATTACATTTATTTCCGTTCCGGGCGTGGCGTTTGCGAAGGGCGGAAATTTCGAGTTTTTGCAAGTCGTTTTCGGCTATATGCTGGGGCGCGTGGTCATTTCCCTGCTTTTTATTCCGATGTATTTCAAAGGCGAACTGCAGACGGTTTATCAGCTTTTGGGCGAGCGATTCGGCTCGAAAGTGAAAATGATTGCGTCCGCGCTGTTTGTGATTATGCGAAACATCGCTGACGGCATCCGTTTGCTTTTAACGGCGATTGTTTTGGGTTACGTTTATCTGGCGTTTCATCTAAAATCCTATCCGCAGGCTAATGAAGCCGACGTTTTGTTTTGGGCGACGATTTTTTCGGTGATTTTGCTCGGAATCGTGATGATAATTTTCACGTTTTACGGCGGAATGGAAGCGGTGATTTGGGTTGAAGTCGTCCAGCTTGCAATTTACATCATCGGCGCGATTGCGGCGGCTGTGGTAATTGCTAATCAAACCAACGGCGGATTTTCGGGCGCGATGGCGATTGGCGAACAGTTTCAAAAATTCAATTTGATTGATTGGGGCATTCGCCCAACAAATTACAATCTGCCGATTCCGTTTTTGTCCGAGGGTTTACAGTTCGCACTACCGATTGATTTGACCAAAACCTACACATTTTTCGCCGGACTCATCGGTGGATGTTTTGTAACGATGTCCACGCATGGGACAGACCAATATTTTGTTCAACGCTATCTCTGCACCGACAAACCGAGCCGCGCGGCTTTTGCGCTTTTATCATCGGGCGCGGTTGTTTTGGGTCAATTTATTGGTTTTTTGTTTATTGGCGTTCTACTTTTCGCATTTTATGCGCCTTTTAATTCGCCCGAATATCAAACCGCAACAGGCGCGTTTCCGTTCACCGGCGGCGA
The DNA here is from genome assembly GCA_964548225.1 of uncultured Blastocatellaceae bacterium. Classification (GTDB taxonomy): domain Bacteria; phylum Acidobacteriota; class Blastocatellia; order Pyrinomonadales; family Pyrinomonadaceae; genus CALMEH01. The sequence goes on from CAZJQP010000056.1 coordinate 13,224, forward strand.
CAAAGTTTTTCCAGATTTTATTACAAAATTTATGCCAACCGGACTTTCCGGCTTGGTTGTCGCGGCGATTTTCGCGGCGGCACTTTCATCGTCCTTAAATTCAATCGCGGCAACTTTTGTCAATGATTTATACAAACCATTCGTCCGCGAAAAATCCGATAAACATTACTTAAAAGTTGCGGGCTGGCTGACGTTGATTGTCGGAATTATTCAAATTTTTGTGGCTTTGATTGTGATGAAACAACAACGCTCCGCTCTCGATTCTGCCTTGTCGGTCGCATCTCTGATAAACGGTCCGATTTTAGGCGTTTTTCTCGTTGGCACATTTTTGAAAAAAGCCACGCAAACGCACGCTTTGATTGGAATGCTGACAAGTATTTTTATAATGAGTTTTCTGCTCTATGTCGAAATCGTCAAACGATTTCAAATTGCCCCCGAAGCTACGCCGATTGCTTGGACTTGGTATGCGCTTTTTGGTAGTTTGATTACATTAACAATTGCTTTTTTAGCGAGTTTAGTTATTCCGAATAATACTGAAACACGCACAAAGTAAGTGTGTTTTACGATGAAAATTACGCCCTTACTTCGTGCAGGCTTCTGCAAAAAAATATGAAGTTTCAAATTAGTCTTTTTTTAATTTTCGTTTTCGTCTTCAATTTTATTTCTTTTGCGTCTGAGTCGCACCGAGAAATGAAAAGGTTTCATCCATCCGAAAAATCTTACAAATGGGCGGACAAACAGCTAAAGAAAATGACGCTCGACGAGAAAATCGGGCAACTCATTCACATCGGCATCAACGCGCAATATCTGGCACAAGACAGCGCAGAATATAAAGAATTGATACGCCAAGTGCGCGATTTGAAGGTCGGCGGCGTGATTGTTTTTGTTGGCGGACTTTATGAAACCGTGCATCTTGTCAATCGGATGCAGGAAAATGCGAAGATTCCTTTGCTTATTTCGGCTGATTTTGAAACGGGACTCGGAATGCGTTTTTTTGAAACGGTGAATTTCCCCTGGAATATGGCGATTTCGGCGACGGGAAACGCGGATTTTGCTTATAAACAAGGCGTTATTGTCGGACGTGAGGCGAAAGCGATGGGCGTTCAGCAAGTTTTCGCGCCGGTTGTTGATGTCAACAACAATGCCGACAATCCCGTGATTAATGTCCGCAGTTACGGCGAAAATCCTTTGGAAGTCGCACGATTTGGTGCGGCATTTTCGCGCGGTTTGCAATCGCAGAATGTTTTGGCAACGGCGAAACATTTTCCGGGACACGGCGACACGGCGGTTGATTCGCACCGCGGGCTTCCAGTGATTGATTTTTCGCGTGAACGCCTTGAAAAGACCGAATTTTTGCCCTTTCGTGAAATTATCAAAGCCGGAGTCGGTTCAGTGATGATTTCGCATATTTCGATGCCTCAGCTTGATAATGAAGACGTGAAACCTTTGAAAGAATCAAGCAAGGCATCTTACACCGAATCGGAAGTTATCACGGAAAATACGACCATTCCGGCAACGCTTTCAAACAAAATTGTTACCGATATTCTCCGAAAAGATATGAGTTTCGATGGACTTATCGTTACTGACGCGATGGATATGAGCGGTTTGACGCTTTATTTCAATCCGGCTGAAGCGGGCGTTCGTGCAATACTCGCAGGAAACGACGTTTTGCTGAAAACTTCCTTTCCCGATGAGATGATTCGCGGCATCAAAGAAGCCGTCCAAAACGGCAGATTGACCGAAGCGCGAATAAATGAATCTGTTCGCCGACAGCTTGCTTGGAAACATCAGTTAGGTTTAACGGAACGAAAAATTACACCGATTGAAGGCATTGATTCGATTGTTTCAAACAGCGAAATGCGTTCACTTTCAAATGAAATTGCCGCTAACGCGATAACTTTAGTTAAAAAAGAATCGGACGTTTTGCCTTTACCGAAAGATAAAAAACTTTTCTTTCTCGGCATTACAAATGGCGATGATAAAGGCTTTATCGCCAATACTTTCCGCTCACAGCTTCGTGCAAACGGCTATAATTTCGAGTTTGCAATTTTGGATGAACGCTCAACACCGACGGAAATTGCCAACGCGCTGAAAAAAGCGTCGGAAGCCGAAATAATTTTGAGCGGACTTTTCGGGCGCGTCCGTTCCGGCGCGGCAAACAGCGTCGGAATACCGGAAAAAGCCGCCGATGCTTTGCGTCAAATCCTGAAAACCGACAAAAAAGTTGTAAATATAGCGTTCGGAAATCCATATTTACTTCGTTCTTTTCCTGAAATGAAAACTTACATCGTTTCTTACGGGGATATGCGAAGTTTGCAAAGTGCGACGGCAAATGCACTTGCCGGAAAAATCGAATTCAAAGGCAAATTGCCGATTACGGTCAGCAATTATCCGCTCGGAACAGGGTTGAAATAACAAGAAAGTGAGAATTGACAGGTTTTCTCGCTTTCTCGCTTTCTCACTTTCTTAAATATGAGTTGGCAAATCGAAAATTTTCTCGAAGTAAAAAATAAACAACTTCATATCAACAGCATTTCGGCAATTGAATTGGCTGAAAAATACGGCACGCCGCTTTTTGTTTACAGCGAATCGCGTATTAAGCAAAATATCGAACGATTAAAACGAGCCGAGCAATTTATTGGATGCAATTTAAAGGTTTGCTATGCTGCAAAAGCCAATTCGAATATGGCGATTTTGCGAACCGTTAAAGAAGCAAATTGCGATTTGGAAGTAAATTCAGGCGGCGAATTGTGGAAGGCTTTGGAAATCGGTTTTCGCGGCGAACAAATCATTTTCAACGGCACGAGTAAAGAGATTTGGGAAATCGAAAATGCGATTAACGCCGAAATTTACGCGATTCAGGTTGATTCGCTTTATGAACTTTCGCTAATCGAAGAAACCGCAAAAAATTTAAATAAAACGGCGAATGTTTCACTTCGGCTTGTTCCCGAAATCGAAACCGGAACGCATTCGGGACTTCAAACCGCGCTGCTTACGTCAAAATTCGGAATGATGCCCGATGAGGCATTGCAAGCATTTCATCAATATAAAAACTCGCAAAATCTCAGTCTTTGCGGCATTCATTTGCATATCGGTTCGCAAAATCCCGACTCAGCACCTTACGCCGAAGCCCTGAAAACGCTTTTTGAAAATCTCGAAACGATTTACAAAGAAACCGGTTTGAAACTTTCACATCTTAATCTCGGCGGCGGTTTTCCCGTCAATTATCTGCGCGATAATTCGCATTCGATTGATTTTCCGAATGAACAACGCGAAATGTTTTCAGCAGATTTTGAACCTTCAGATGCCATCCGAAATGCTTGGGCAACGGTCAAAAAAATCGCCGAAAAATCAAACGCTGAAAATCTTCTTGATAATATCACGCTTTTAATCGAACCCGGAAGAAGCGTTATTTCCGATGCGGGAATTTGTTTAACAACCGTCAGAAACAAAAAGGAAAGACCGATTTCAAATTTAAACTCTCAAATTTCAAAACAATATGAAACTTGGCTATTAACGGACGCAGGTTTTAACATTCTTCTCTCGATGGAAACTTACAAATGGTATTATCATTTGATTTCTGCCAAACGTGCCGATGCGCCGCACGATTTTCCATATAAACTCGCCGGACCTCTGTGCGACGGCGGCGACGTTTATTTCGATATTGAAGCGCAAAATCGTTTGCCGGATTATCGTCTTTTGCCGGTAAGCATTGAACCGAACGAGGTTTTGGCGTTGCTCAATTGCGGAGCTTATTCGGTGGCACAAATGTTCCAATATAACGGCAGATTTTTGCCTGCAATCGTTTTGATTCGTGAAAGTGGTTCAGCTGAATTAATCAGAAAACGCGACAATTTTGATGATTTGATTTCAAATGATATTTTCTAAACCAAAAAAATATTTCTTTAAATCTTTTCATTTGTGTTATACTTTTTTTGTCTGAAAAGACTCGCTTTACGCGCAAATTCTTGACTCTCTCAAATCCGAAAATATGGTGAATTACTACGAAACCTTGAAAGTATCACCCAAAGCGTCAAACGCCGAAGTCAAATCGGCATATCGTCGGCTTGCGCGAAAATTTCATCCCGACAAAAATAACGGATCAGCCGAAACTGCCGCTCAATTTGCAATAATCGCCAAAGCCTACGAGATTTTAGGAAACCCCAAAGAACGCGCCGATTACGACAAACAACTTCTAAATCAACAATTTAACGGCACGGGCAATTCGGTTTTCAATTCGGACAATCAACACGCTCGTCGTTGGCGGAAAATGGCTTACGAACGCCGTTTTAACGATATAATTGACAGAATGATTGCCGACGAACGCCGCGAAACACTGGCACTTCAAAAAGCGATTTTTCCAACTGTTGCGCTTTTTCTTTCGACCTGTATCGTGGCGATTTTCAAACCGATTTTTTGGACTGAATCCCAAATCGTCGGCAAAGTTATTTTGCTTGCACTTTTTATTATCGGCGTTTTTCATCTTTTTAGGCGCATTCGCTCGGCATTTGAAAAATATACTTATAATGAAGATATTCACGATTCGATTTTGCACGAAAGCGTTCCAACCGAAAAGCCTTACCGCAGATTTACGGCGATTTCTTTTTTGGTAGGCGGCGTTTTATTAAGTCTCGGAATCGGGCTTTTAATCGGACATTTTCTCGATATTTCCGCAACCAAAGGAATGCAGAAAATGTTTTCTTCGACACTTTCACCCGAAATTGTTTTTTATCCGCCGATTGTTGTTTTGCTTGTTGATATAATGCACGCTTTTGTGTCAAAATTCGAATATTAAAAGTGCGCTTGACACACGGAATTTCAATCGCTATACTCAATAATTTCTCAAAGGGTTGAGAAAAATTTCACTTTTTAAGATTATTTTATGCCGAATCATAAATCTGCCGAAAAGCGCGACAGACAAAACGAAAAAAAACGCTTGGTAAATAAAAGCAACCGTAGCAAATTGCGGACGCAAATCAAAAAACTTCGCACCGCAATTGGCGGAAGCGATAAAAATGTCAGCACTGAATTGTTAAATCCTACGGTGTCGTTAATTGACAAAATGGTCAACAAAGGAATTTTACACAAGAACACGGCGGCGCGGCACAAATCGCGTTTGACGAGTCATGTTAATAATTTAAGTTCATAATCAAAGTTTTTTCTACCTCATTCTTCATAGTTTTTCTCCTTTGATTAGAAAGGAAGCAAGCCTTAAGCAAGTTTGCTTCCTATTTTTTTTGATTTTTGATTTTTCCAAAGATCAAAGTTCAAAAATCAAAGATCGAAGTTCAAAAATCATCATTTAACCAATTCACAAACCAGCATTTCGATTTGCATTCGTGCGCCATTTTTGCCGCCGCCGCCGATTGAAGTTTTAATTGCCAAATCGGTTTGGGCAAGTTTTTGGATAACTTTTTTTAGATAATTGCCGTCTATTCGCCTTGCTGTTGTCAAAAAATCTTCGTGATATTGTGGACTTAGTTTCAAAATTCTGATAACTTCCCTGCGCTCAACGCCTTGTCCCATCAACTCCTTAGCCAGAAATATTCTTCGGAAATTATGAGCAATCAAACCTAAAAGCATCAAAGGTTCTGCGCCGTCGTCTAAGATTTTCTTCAATATTTCCAATGATTTCGATTTATTTTTCGCAATTATTTGATCGGTCAGCACAAAATTCGTTAATTCACGCGAATTCGGCACGAGCGATTCAACCAAATCGTAGGAAATAATTTTTTCGGGCATTGCCGCAGTTACTAATTTTTCGATTTCATTCGTCAAACGCCGCACATCATTTCCAACTAATGCAGTTAGATGCCGCAAAGCATTTTCATCATATCTTGCGCCCGCTTCGGTTAATTTATCTTTCGCCCATTTTGTTAAATTATTTTCATCGAGCCGGGCAAATTCGACCGCCACGGAATGTTCAATTAATAGTTTTGCCATCCGGCGACGTTTATCGAGTTCGTCGGCAACAAAAATCACGACCGAAGTTTCCGAAGGATTTTTCAAATAATTGGACAAAACCGTTTCAAAATCTTCTTTGAGTGTGTCTTTCGTGCCGCTTTGCGAAACTTTTACGTCAACTATTCTAATCAGACGTTTTGGCGCAATCATCGGCAATTGTTCAGCCGAAGCAAGCGCGTAAGTTAAATTTTCGTTTTGGTTTAGGCTGAATTCGTCCTCGTTGAAATCACGCGCCGGATTGTCCGCAAAAACAAAATCGGCAATCGTTTTTGCCGCCAGATCGCGTAGATAAGTTTCCGCACCGAACAGCAAATAGACAGGCGAAATCTCGCGCCTTCTCAGACGAGTTCGCAAATCTTCTCTGGATAAAATTTTCATTAAAATAGAATTATTATCCAAAGATAGACACAGATAAAATCAAAAAAAATCATCTGTGTTTATCTGTGTTCAGCTTTGGATAAATTAAATTTACTACCAATATTCTAGCTTAATTTTTTCGGAAAATCATTGTCAAAAGTCGAGGTATTTGCGTTTTGTCATCATCGTCAAACCATTCTTTTAACGCAATACATTCAAAATTATTTATTGTTCCGGCTTCAAAAAATTCCGAAGCGTGATGAACAAAACACTCTAATTCAAAAACGCCTGTGCCTGTTTCAAAACGGGCTTTGCTTCCCTGATATTGTTTGAAGGGATGAAGTTCGCCGAAATAAAATCTGCCGTCTTTTTTTAAAACTTTGTGTGCTTCAGAAAAAACGAACTCAATATTTTCAATATGTTCGAGGGCAAGTGAACAAGTTATCAGATCAAAAGAATCTTCTGCAAATCCCCAATCTTCGCGCAAATCGAGTTCACGGAACTCAACATTTTCCGCAACAATTTTCTGTTTGGCAACCGCCAACATTTCCGCCGAAAAATCTGCTCCGACTAACTTTTTAGCAATGGTTTGCAAATATTCGGTATTTTTCCCTGTTCCGCAACCGATTTCCAAAATTTCGAGATTTTCGCCCGAAACCATTTCGCGCAACGCCCGTGCTTCCAAATCCCGTGTTTTATTTTCTACCGAATCGTAAGATTTTGACCATTCATTGTAGGCTTTTTGATTATCCATCTCTAAAGTTTTACATTCAGCAACCGTCTGTGTAAAATCTAACGGCTATGGAAACGATACATCTCAACGGAAATTCACTGACCATAAAAGAAGTTATCAGCGTTGCCCGAAACGACGCGAAAGTTGAAATTGACACTTCAAATTTGAACAAAAGTCGTGATTTTATTACGCAAAAGGTAAAGGAAAACGCGGTAATTTACGGCGTAACAACCGGATTCGGTTCAAATGCCGATAGATTTGTTGATAACCAATATTCGGAGAAATTGCAGATAAATCTTCTGCGCTCGCATTCTTGCGGAGTTGGCGAAAACTTTTCTCGTGAAACAGTTCGGGCGATTATGTTGATCCGTTTGAACACTCTGCTCAAAGGAAATTCAGGTATTCGAGCGCAAACTTGCGAACAAATCAGACTTTTCTTAAATGAAAAAATTCATCCTGTAATTCCGTCGCAAGGTTCGGTCGGGGCAAGCGGCGATTTATGTCCGCTTTCGCATTTCGGATTGGCGATTATGGGCGAAGGATTTATTGAATTTGAAGATGAAATCTATAAAACGGAAGATTTTTTGAAGTCTCGCGGCATTTCACCGATTGTTTTAAGTTACAAAGAAGGTTTAGCCATCAACAACGGCACGACCGTGATGGCTGCGCTTGGTGTTTTGGCGGTTTATGATTTTGAACGGCTGTTAAAAATTACGACGCTGAACTCTTCGCTGATGCTTGAAGCCTTGTGTGCAAGGCGCGAGGCATTTGACGAGAAAATTCATCTTGCACGAAGAAACGACGCGCAAATCGAAGTTGCAAAATGGATTCGCGGATTTATTGAAGGCTCGACTTTTATTGGTATTAAAGCCGATGACTTGAAAAAACACGGCTTAAGCGATGATGAGAAAAGAAAATTAGTCGAGTTTGAAATCAATGAAAGTCAATTAAGTTCAGACGAAGAAGTTGAATTTATAAATTTAAAGCAAAAGAAGACCATTGACGAAATTGCCGCGAAGAAAAGAATTCCTCAAGATTCGTATTCGATTCGTTGTATTCCGCAAGTATTTGGTGCGAGCTTGCAAGCACTTCGTCACGCGGAAAGCGTGATTGAAAACGAAATGAATGCGGCGGTTGATAATCCTTTAATATTTGCTGATGAAGAAGAAGTATTGTCCGGCGGTAATTTTCACGGTCAGCCGATAGCTTTGGTATTAGATTATTTGAAACTTGCGATTGCTGAAATCGGCAATATAACTGAACGGCAGATTGCCAAATTAGTTGACCGCCACACAAATCACGGTTTGCCGTCGTTTTTAATTGAAAACGCGGACGGAACAAATTCCGGTTTAATGATTCCGCAATATGCGGCGGCTTCTTTGGTTTCGGAAAACAAAGTTTTAGTTCATCCGGCTTCGGCTGATTCGATTCCGACGTGCGAAAACACTGAAGATCACGTTTCAATGGGACCTATTGCGGGCAGACAAGCTCTTGAAATACTTGAAAATGTTAAGAAAATAACCGCAATCTCGATTATTGCGGCACATCACGCTGCTGAAATGCGTCGAAAACAATTTGCAAAAGGCGGAATTACTGCAAAAATGTCCGCGTCAACCGAGAAACATTTGAACAAAATTAAGGAAATAGTTCCTGACTTTAATGAAAAGGATTTTTTGGTAACTGACAGATTTTTATATAATGACATTCAGACGATTTTGAACAATTACGAAGAGTTTGCCGCACTTGCGGAAGATTTGATAAAAAAAGTAAAGAACTAAAAACAGTTCCTTAAAATATAGTCGTTCAAAATACAGTCGTTCGCAAGTCGTTTTTTTGGTTAGTTTACGGAACAAAATTGTAGATAACCTCAGTTCGGGATAAGAAAAACATGTAAACTATTGATATTTAATGGCTTTGCCAAATTTGCCTGTTAGCTTTTGAAAATTTTGCAATGAAAAACGTAAGTTTTAACTGATTTTAGATCAAAGACTTACAGAATGAGCAACAAAAAATAGTCATTTTTAGCTAAGTCTTTATTTTTCAACGACTCTTATCCCGAACTCAGGTTAGATAATAACTCCCTGAACTCGCACTGGCTACTCTGAAACCATTGTTGGATTAAATTTCGATGCCCGTGCCGCGCTTTCCGGTGAAGCACGAAGCAGTTTGTGTCCCGAAACAGATGCTGCCGAAATACATCGCCGTTCTCATCAATCATTATTTAAACATTGACCGAACCTTTGGCATTAACAGCACGAGCCGTTGACGGATATTGAGACTGAACCAAATTTTGCTACTGTTTAATTATTTTCGGAGACGGCGTTACAGTTGGTTTTTCGGTCGGTTTGACGCTTGATTTAGGCGTTTCGCTTTGGTTTGACGAAGGAGTTTTGTTTACAACATTATTCTGATTCGCGTTTGAATTGCTAACCGTATTTGTTGATGTGAACACGGTATACCCAGCCCAACTCATAAAAACGACTGCAACCATCATAACTATTCCGCTTACAAGTCCTTCAATATATTTTTTAAAATTTAATTCGGAAAAAGAAATTTCAGACAATTTTGCCTCTTCTTTTAACGAAACTAATTTTTGTTTTTGCTTTGTAAGTTCTGCTTCAAATTCCCGAATTCGCAGTTTGGCTTCAGCAAGTCTATTTTTCGAGCGGCTTAGGCTTTTTTCCGTAAGAGTTAGATTGAAAGAAGTTTCGGCTTTTTCTTTTTTCACTTCAGATAGTTCAATTTGAATTTCTTTATTTTTTGACTTTTCAAGTTCAAGAGAATTTTTCTGCTCACCGATAGTCTGTGTTAATTTTTTCAATTCCGATTCAAATTTAATAATTTCCTTGTTATCTTTTCCCAGATTTTCAGCCTGTTTTTTCTCTAAATCTTTTATTTTGGCTTCATATTTAGCGGAATTCGCTTTACGTTTGGCTTCTTCGTTGTTAATTGCCGTCAACGATTGTTCGCTCCATTTTGAGTTTAGTTCACGAATTACTTCCTCGATTTCCTGTTTATGCGATTTCAATGTTTCTTGATTTAGAAAATTTTGTCTTGCAGTTTGCAATTTTTGTCGCATTTCGATGGCAGTTTGAGGACGATTTTTTCTTTCAAAAGCGAGAGACTGCATAATGATGTCAGCAATTTCCTGCGGAACTTCGGGATTTAATTCGTTTATCGGGATAAGCGAATCGGGACGATTATTCCAAATTCCGTTAGCCCGCCGATTTGCTTGTAAAGGCAGTTGCAAAGTTAATAATTGGTAAAGCGTTGCGCCAAGTGAAAATATATCTTCGGTGGCATCAGATTTGAGTTTTCGGAGTTCTTCGGCGTTTGCTTTATGAACATCGGAAACAGCGCAAATATCTTCAAACCAATCCTTTCTTTTTATACCTTGTTCGATTGACGTATAAGGTGCAGAGGCAGCAACAACGGTTTTCGTATCAACAATCGTCATATCGCCAATCGTGCCTTTGGCAATTCCGAAATCGAGTAATTTAAGGCGGTTTCGCGGAGTTAATTTTAAGTTTGAAGGTTTAATATCACGGTGAAAAACTTCTTTTTCGTGAATATATTCGAGCGTATCGAGAATTTGATCCGCCCAATCCAGAACGGTTTCCACATCAAATGGAACTGTCGAAGATTTTAATAACTTCTCCAAATCTACACCTTCGATAAATTCCATTACCAACCAATATTGATTTTCAAAAGTAAAGAAATCTTTAATTTGCGGAATGGATTCGTGATTTAGTTGAGCGTGTCTTTGAGCTTCGCTTTTAAAAAGCTGAATAAATTTATCATATTCTGTCTTATCAGGTAAAATTACCTTCACGGCAACTTCGATATTTAACCGTAAATCTGTTGCAGAATAAACTTCGCCCATGCCGCCTTTGGCTATCAAATATTCGATTTTGTAATGTTCTTCAAGAATCTTTCCGATATTCAGCGACATAAAAAAGTGAAGTAAGAATAAAATAATCCGTCTATGTTTTGATAACCAAAACATAGTCTTCGATTTCAATTTTCTGACCGGGCTTGACCAGTCGTTTTTCTTCAAAATTGCAACTCAAACCATTAACTTTAGTCTGGTTTTGTCCTTTGTGCGTAAGCCAAATATTTCCGGCATTATCCAAATCCAGCGTAGCATGACGACGACTGACTTTCCCGTTTGGCAATTCGATGTCCACATCTGAACTGCGTGAAGGTCGTCCGATTTTGATTTGCGGTTTATTTATGGAAACTTCTTTTTCAAACGCGCCTTGAAACGAAATATCTATTCGGTAAAGAGTTTTGGTAAATGTTTGCGTTTTTTTCCATTCAACGATGGTCGCTTCGGGGTCAACAATTGTTTTTTCTTCATCTATTTGAACAATAGTTTCTTCATCTTCGATTTTGGAGTGGCTTTCAAATGTTTCGGTTTTACCTGTTTTTCCGTCAAAAACTTGAACGCGATAATCAAGCGAACTGCTCATCAAAGTTCCGTCCACACGAAGTTCAACTTTGATCGGAATTTGATTAATCGAGGATTTGCCGACAATTTCGCTAGCGGCTTCTTCGCCTAGACATTGCAATCCTTCGAGAAACATTTCGCGCATTCTGCCTTGAAATTCCTTATCTTTTTGAGGCGAAAGAAAAACAATATAATGATCGGGTAGAAAAACTCTCCCGTTCGCAATAACAAACTTTTTCATTAACATCAGATTTGAAATTGTTCGTGAAATTTGCGCCAAAAATTCTTCGACTTCGTTTTTGGAAGGTTTTTCAAACCCTTTTTCCACTCCCGAAGCATCTTCATCACCGTCAATCCATTGACGTATTTTGCTGTTATCAATATATTTTTTAGCTTTATCGAGAAAATCTTTGAAACTCATTTATAATCCCCCAAAAATGTATTTTATCCGAATAAAAGTAATAAAAAAATGAACTGCAGAAGGCATTGAATTTGTATCTTATTGCTGTATGTTTTACACTTTTCACGAAACGAAGTCAAGAGTTTGCAATTAAAACTGTAATGCCCGACAAAAAGTTAATCGAATAATATTTGTAATTTATAACTGATTTAAAGCTAACAACAGATGGTTTTCCTTAATTTTTTGACAAATTACGAATTGCCCTTGCCTAACTTTTCATTGGGTAATTACTTTTTAATGTCGAAAAAACTTGACACTCGAAATTTCTAATGCCAATATACATTCAAAAAGCGAAAATATAATCAGTCTGAATATATTAACATTATGGCTTACGACAAATACGCAACCGGAGACACTCCAGCTTTAATTGTATATCTAATTGATATAAGTGCATCAATGAACCAACTTTTAGAAGGCAGATCTAAAATAGATAGGGTCAATGAGGCAATCGAAAGGATTTTAATAACGATGGTTAAGCGTTCTACTAAGGGCGCAATTATTTCCCCACGTTATCGTGTTGCAATGGCGGCTTACAGTGAAGAAGTTTATGATATTTTAGGTGGCATACTTTCTATCAATGAAGTTGTAAAACTAGGTCATCCGACTTTATCTACCGATTCTGCAACGGACACCAAACTTGCCTTTGAATGGGCTAGAGATTTACTGGAAGATGAATTACCCAGATTAAATGATTGTCCGGCACCGATGGTTTGTCATTTAACGGATGGGGCATATACTCATGATGACCCGGCTCCGGTTGCCCACCAAATAATGCAAATGGGAAATGCAGACGGCAATGTCTTAGTTGAAAATATTTATGTAGGTCAAGATTTAACTACTGCACCGATTAATGATGTCGAGCAATGGACTGGAATATTCGATGTAAAAGAATTGAAAAATCCTCACGCTCAAAACCTATTTCGTCTATCTTCCAACCTACCAAGCGGATATGCAAATGTGTTAGCAGAAGAAGGTTATTCCTTAAGTGCTGGATCGAGAATGATCATTCCCGGCTCTAACAGTGATTTAATCGAATTGGCATTTGCTATGTCGCAGGCAACACCGACAAGGCAATATCTGCTAAACGGAAGTTAAAAACAAGTGGCAAAATCAGTCGTATGTTTTCCGCATAAGTGCCGATAATCATTTATGTAAACATTTTTTTTGAGTCAATCAAATCATAAAATGTCGCCAAAAACTAATACAAATGAAAAACTTATCTCGAATCAGCAATCTTCCGGAGTCAGTTTCGGACGAGGCAAATATTCGGTAAATACCGAGGATGATATTTGGCAAACGCTTTTAGGATACAGAAGATTCAAAGATTTTGATTCGAGTAATGCGAACGGACAAGATTTTGCACTAATCGGTCATAACAAAATATTTGCAATCGGAGTCATTGCCGATGGAGTCAGTCAATCTTTTTTTGGAGATATTGCCGCTAAAGAAGTTTGCGAAAACTTATATGAATATTTGTGGGAAAACCGAGATGAGTTTCCTGAAAAACAACAGGTTGAAGAGTTTTTATACTCTATTTGCAGTAAAGTTGATAACGAAATTTCCGCAATAAATCTAAACAAATACGATTCCATACTTCAAAAAGCCCTAAGTGAAACAAAAAGAAAAGGTTCACAAACCGTATTTTCTGCTTTTATAATAAATTTAATTACCAAACAATCAATTTTTTATACCGTCGGGGATATAGAAGTAGTCGTTTATCAAAAGGTAAATACGAAATTGATTCCTAAAAAAGTTTCAGCCGCAAATGCTAATGGAAGATGGTCAAGTGCCGGAAAAAGCGAACTGCTTTTGGATGTCGAAAAACTTGAAAATGTTGTTGGAATAGTAGCTTACAGCGATGGGTTGGTAAGTAAGAATCTTTCGGATTGGGGAGAAAATTTCAATTATGCAAAATTATTCGAGTTTTGTGATTTAGCTGAAGAAGAATCTGGTCGAGACGATGTTTCATTTATTAGTGTTTTAACAAATGATTTGCTCGATAAAAACTCTTCGCAAAAGTTCGATTTTTCCAAAATTCCAGTTTTTGTGAATCAGCCTGTGATTTCCGATTCTAAAATCAAACTGCCAAAATCAAAAAATAATCATAATGATGAATTAAATAATATTGAAGAAACGGAAGAGAATTCAAAGCAGCAAGTTCGGGCAAAACAAAAAAAGCAAAAAAAATTGCATAAGATTTTCGTTGCTGCTAAAAATAAAATTTCCAATAATAAGGCTTACTTTTTGATGGGTATATTTGTTTGCATTATCTTAATCGGAATATTTTCCAATTTGCAAAGACTCCTAAATTTATTCGGTTTTGGGGAAACAAATTCCAATTCATCTTCTAGTCAGTCCGTTATTAATAATTCAGATAATAGAAATGATTTTGATAATCGGCAAAACGGTTTTGAAAATAATTCTATATCGGAAAATTCAGTTACAAATCTTAGCAATAATGGAAAATTTTCAAATAATTCTCAAAGAAGAGCCAATAATAATCAAGAAATGCAGAGAGCGCAGAATAACGGCTCAAAACCCGCAGGAACAGGGGCAACGAGAGTTATTAGCAATGTTAAACCGACTATTACACCGACTGTTACACCGTCTAATAAAAATAATGTTCCCGTCAATGAAACAAGACCGACAGAAACGCCTAAATCTGTTGAAACGCCTAAACCTGTTGAAACACCGGAGGGAAAACGATAATTCCAACAAAAACAAAAATTACGAATTTCTACAATTAAAATTGCTTATTAAATCTTTACAAATGAAACAAACATAAATTAAAGGAATCCGATGACAAAAATAAAATTTAACCCGACACCAAATCAAAAAATCCGATTATTTGATACTGATTATTATGTCCAAACTCATCCCGAAGCTGAATATATGGCATTTGTTTCTGAAGGAAAAAAAGCAAATGTCGTGCAGTTAAAAGATACTCACGGAGATTTGTATGCGCTAAAAAAATTTAAGAAAGCCTTCCGCACAGATGAAATCATCGGAACACATAAACATTTGACAGGATTACAAGCTTTTCCTGGTATGAAGGCGGCAAAAAGACAAGTTATTTCACCTGACAATCCGATAGTTGAAGAATTTTACGATTTGGAATATGCGGTGCTTATGCCATGGCTCAAAGGTCAGACGTGGTTTGATATTCTTCATAAATTTCGTTTGAAAGAATTTGAAATAAGTAAATCTCAAGCAATTACGGTTTGCAAAAATTTTTTAGCCATAATGACGAAATTGGAATCTGCGGTCGTTGCCCACACAGACATTTCTTCCGGCAATGTAATGATTGATTTTGAAAATTCTGATGTTCAGTTGCTCGACCTCGAAGATATTTATATTACCGGAATGCCGCAACCTAATAAACCAAATATCGGGACAATCGGCTATCAGCATCGAAGTTGTGAAAAGGGTCAATCCTATTGGTGTGCTGAAGGAGACCGTTATTCTGCCGCAGTTTTAGCAAGCGAGATTTTACTTCTATCAAATCCGGATTTTGCTGATTTGGTCAAAGAAAGTAGTTTTTTTCAAAGTAATATCGGCGATCCGAACATTGATGAAAAATATCAGCATGCAAAAAACTATTTGCGGTCGCTTTCTCCGAAATTCGCCGCAAAATTCGATCTCGCGTGGAGGTCTGAAAAACTTCAGCATTGTAACCCCTTGGAAAATCTGTATTCGGTTGTTTCCGAAATGGAGAGAAACTTAAAATCTGTAAAAAATCAGGCTCAAAGTAAAAAACCTAAAGTTCCGCCAAAACAAGACAAATCAAAAATCGTATCTTGGAGTAATCTACCGATCACCAACCCGACACCTACTCCAAAAAAACCTATAATTGCTGTCAAACCACCGATTGCGCCTGTTTCGAAGCCGTCTCCGTCTTCGCCTTACTGGTCAACTGAACCTAGCAGAGATGTCAAAATACCTCCACCGACAAATCATTCAAAATTTTTAGGTGTCGGGATTGGCGTTGCCACTACGATTTTTACCTTAACAATAGGTTTTATTGTCGGATTATTTTTTATCTTTCAAAATTATCCGTTTTCTCAATCCATTTCCAATTCGAACAAAAATAATTTAAATGTCAATATACCCGCCAATATTGCGAACAATACTGGCAATAGTTCGACAGTAAATACAACTACAAATTCAAATAATGCAAATAGTAACACTATCAATCAAAACTCGAATATAATGCAAAATACCAATGTAAATAAGTCGAATTCAACTAATAATACAAACTCAAATTCAAATCTTAATAAATCTTCTAATTCTTTAGCTAGCAATTCAGCCTATTATGATTGGTGTGTGATGTATGACAATTCACCTATTACCAATGACAACAATATTACAATAGGAAAGTTGAATCGTGGTGATAGAATAAAAAAAATATATCAAGATACCAATGATAAAAGATGGTTTTTTATCGAATCTCCAAAAGGACTCAAGGGATGGATGAATGGTGATAATATTACAACAGAATCGTGTGAAAAATATCTTGCCAATACTTAACCATCATTTTACTATAGAATCTAAACTCAAAAGCTAAAGTATTAAAGCAGAAGTTAAATAATTATGAGCAAAACAAATCCGGCGCGTGGAATGCGTGATTTTTTGTCGGGAGACATTCGCAAGCGCGAATATGTTATCGGGATTATTAAGGCAGTTTATCAAAGTTTTGGTTTTGAACCTTTGGAGACTCCGGCGGTTGAGAATATCGAAACGCTAATGGGTAAATACGGCGAAGAAGGTAATCAGCTGATCTTTAAGATTCTCAAACGCGGCGCACACGAACAGTCAGGCGTTGCCGATCTTGCTTTGCGTTATGATTTAACTGTTCCGTTTTCGCGTGTCGTAGCAAATAATCGCGGCGCACTGCCTAAATTTTTCAAACGCTATCAGATTCAACCTGTTTGG
Organism: uncultured Blastocatellaceae bacterium; assembly: GCA_964548225.1. Taxonomy (GTDB): domain Bacteria; phylum Acidobacteriota; class Blastocatellia; order Pyrinomonadales; family Pyrinomonadaceae; genus CALMEH01. Next base: position 30,120 of record CAZJQP010000056.1, read on the forward strand.
AGGGCTGACCGACCGGCAAAAGGTAGGTTTCGTGAGTTTTACCAATGTGATGTTGATGCAATCGGTTCTAAATCTATTGTTTTAGATGCTGAAATTTTGTCGGCAATCAGTGAAGTTTTGCGGCGATTAGGTTTTGCGGATTTTATGATTCGTCTGAATCACCGCGAACTTCTCCGCGAGATGCTTGACGCTTCGGGAATCTCCGACGAATATCAGACAAACGCGCTGGTTTCGATTGATAAGCTCGATAAAATTGGTGTTGAAGGCGTAAAAATTGATTTGCAGCAACGAGAAATTACTCAAGAGTCGGCGGAAAGAATCCTAAACCTTTTTGATGTCATCTCGCGTTTGAACGATAATGATGAAATCTTAAAAAACATTACCGAATTTATCGGCGGAGAAACCGAAAGTATCAAAGACTTAAGGCAAATCCTTGAAATTTCAGATAATTCGCACATTAAAATTGATGCTTCGCTCGCTCGCGGACTTTCGTATTACACGGGAGCGATTATGGAAGCTGAAATAACCGGCAGTGACTTTCGCGGAAGTGTCGGCGGCGGCGGACGATATGATGAATTGATCGGAATGTTTTGTAATGAACAGATTCCGGCTTGCGGATTTTCGCTTGGACTCGAAAGATTAATCGTTGTAATGGATGAGCGCGGTATGTTTCCTCCTGAATTGGAAAATAATTTTACTGATTGTTTAGTTACAATTTGGAAAAAGGAAACCGCAGGAGAATCTTTGAAGGTTGCAAATGTTTTAAGACAAAAAGGCTTGCGTGTTTCAGTCTATCCCGAAGCCGATAAGCTCGCAAAACAATTCAAATACGCCGCTTCAATCAATGCCGGATACGTTTGCGTTATCGGCGAAAACGAAATTGCCGATGGCAAAGTTACTTTCAAAAATATGCAAACCGGCGAACAACATTCAATCCCTCGAAATGATATTGAAAAGTTCTTTTTAATTAATCCCGAACCTCTTTCCTAAACAAAAATGAAACAATAAATCATTCCCCAAACTGTTTTTAAAGCAAATTTACAGCAAATTTCAATTAAATAAAAGGCAGACTTGTCAGTCTGCCTTTTCGCAACGATTGTTTAAGCCTTTTGAGTCGTTCAGCAACCTTTTTGAATCGTTCAGCAAGGTTTCTGAGCTGTTCAGCAAGGTTTTTGAACTGTTCAGCAACCCTTCTGAGTCGTTCAGCAAGGTTTCTGAACTGTTCAGCAACTCTTTTGAGTCGTTCAGCAACCCTTCTGAGTCGTTCAGCAAGGCTGTTGAATCGTTCAGAAAGGTCGCTGAGTCGTTCAGAAAGGTCGCTGAGTCGTTCAAAAAGGTTATTGAATCGTTCAGAAAGGTTGCTGAATCGTTCAAAACAGCTTTTTAGTAGCTCTTTTAAACATTTAATATCCTTAGAAAGCAGAAAAAGGCATTGCCAATTAACAATTAACAATTACCAATTAAGTTATAGAAGTTCCGCTTTAACCTCCAATAATATAATCGTTAATTTATAATAAATAATTGATAATTTACACTGTTTTATACATTAACCAAAGCCGAAAAACCGCCGTAAGCCATTCGCTTATAATCAAATGTGTTGTCGCACGGCGCAATTGCATCTTTGATTCGCGGGTCGTTCATTACCGCTTCATTGATTCGGTCGCGGTCTTCGCGGGATTCATAAACAATCCACGCTAAAATCACAGTTTCATCTTCCGAAGCATTGGCAATCGTCTTAAATGAAATCATATTTTCGTGTGTTAAATCGTCCCCGACCACTTCAAAATACTCTAACGCGCCGTGTTCCTTCCAAACTTCCCCCGCCTTTTGCGCGATCTCGCCGTATTTTTCAACATTGGCTTTCGCAATCGGCAAAACAAACCCGTCAACATATCTACCCATTATTATTCTCCTCCGTGTTTATGTAATCGTAATTCACCATCCAACGAATGCCGAATTTATCTTCTAACATTCCAAAATATGCGCCCCAAAATGTATCGCTAAGCGGCATTGTTACCGTTCCGCCTTCGGAAAGACCAATGAAAATTTTGTCGGCTTCTTCTTTGCTGTCGGTATTAACGGATAACGAAATGTTATTACCGAAAACCGCGTCTTTAGCATGTTCGCCAATCGCATCTGTTGCCATTAAAACATTCCCGTCGCTGATTGGCAGCGCAATGTGCATAATTTTTCCCAACTCTTCATCAGACATATTTTCGCAACCTTCCTGGTTCGGAAGGTCTTTAAATCTCATATGCGTAGCGAATTCGCCTCCAAAGACCGATTTATAAAAGTTAAACGCCTCTTCCGTATTGCCTAAAAAATACAAATATGGATTGATGTTTGCCATAATTAATACTCCTTTGATTTATTAAATTCTGTTTCAGCTGTGAAACAGAATACTAGCGTATCATCAAAAAAGTTGTATGGAAAATCTGAAAATACGATTTTTTTGTCAGACCGGAAAGCAGGAATGAACGGTTAAATTACGCAAAAAATCGCTTTTTACGCGCTAACAATAACTGCCGTCCTTTTACGGATCGAGCGGGTCGAGCGAGTTCATAAATAACGCATCGGTCAAAGGTGTAAATTCAACTTCGATGGGCGAAACACGATTGAAAATCTGCATCGGGACAAAGTTTAATTCCTTCATAAATCGTTTTACGAATTCATTGCCCGCAACGTAATTGATGTGAGATTCGCTTGACGTTATCAAACCTTTTTTGTCGGTTGGAATTTTATATCTAAACATCAAACGCGCCGCGTTTCTGACATTTGTCGTCGTATGTCGGGCGTGCGGTTCGATTAAAATCGCTTCTTCAGGAATGTTGAATTTTTGCATTGCATATTTTTTCATCTCCAAGGCTTCACAATAAGGCGTTCGCGCCGGATGAACATAGCCGCCTGAGAAAATAAGGAGCGGTGCTTTTTTCGATTGATAAAGTTTTATTGCTTCTTCCGTCCGTGCAATGCCGATTTTACCGATATTCGGCGCATCGCCGTTTTTCTCGTTCGGACCGGAACCGAGTGTCAAAATCACCGAATACGGAAAATCAGCCCAACGAATATTTTTTAAATTTTCAAACGCTTTTTTATTTTCGCTCCGTTCCATCGGTTCAAAACGTCCGGCTTCATCGCGCCCGTTCGCTTCGAGCAATTTCATCGCATAAAAAAGTGTTGGCTCAAAAAACAGAGCCTTTTTCACAGGCTTTATCTCCGCAACTTTGGTTTTCAAAATTTGTTTATATTCTGCGCTGTTCACGTCGTAACTGACGTTATCAATGTCTTTATAAAGCGCGTCTTTGCCAAGTCCGTAAACGTCCAAAATACGATTCAACCCACGCGCCGCATCACGCCAAGACATCGCCAACATCTCGGTATTCGTTTTCGGCGCATAAAGTATAAACATTCCCGAAGGTCGCAGGTCGTTCTCGACTAAACTCATCAAATTCTTATCATTCGCCGAATTTTCAAACACTCGCGCAATAAATTCAATATCAGATTCGGTAAAACGAAACGCCGCATCAAAACAATCCTTATCTTCACATTTTCCGGCATTCGGCAAGATGTTTTTTTCTTTCGCCCACTCTTGAAAAATCCTATTTTTTTCCAACCCTGCACGAATCTTCTTCTGATTTTGCATCAAACTCAACAGATAAAAATTCTTATCCTGTGTCGGATTACGAAACTCAATCTTATAATTCGCGTCGAAACTTTTAACGGTTTTCGTCGCAACCTGTCCGAACAGATTAAAAAACGCAACAAAAATAAAGAGAATCGAAACAAAAACTTTTCTTTTCATAACGTCAGTTCGGGATAAGAATCAGCCAACAACAGAAACAAGGTCTTTGAAAT
>CAZJQP010000057.1:0-33931 GCA_964548225.1 uncultured Blastocatellaceae bacterium
TTCACCGAATTGCACCAAAAATTCTATTTCTTCGTCTGACATTTCTACAAATTTCACGCGGGTTTTTTGAATCACGACATTTGTAATTTGTAATTCGTAATTTGTAACTTGAACTAAAGCAACGCCTGTCAAAACTTCGTGCCAGTTTCCCGACAGCATTTTTATCATTCGCCGCGCTTCTTCCAAATCAACGGGTTTGCCGATAATTTGATTGTCAATTACAACGGTCGTGTCTGCGCCCAACACAATTGCGTCCGAGTATTTTGCGGCAACAGCTTCGGCTTTTTCACGCGCCAAACGCCTGACATAATCTTCGGGTTTTTCGTTAGGCATTTCGGTTTCATCAATGTCAGCCGAGTCTTTTGTAAATTTCCAACCAACGGAATTTAATATTTCTGCGCGTCGCGGACTGCCCGAAGCAAGAATCAATTTTGGACATTTATCATTTATCATTTATTATTAACCTTTGATAAATGATAAATGATAAATGATAAATGACAAATGAACGAACTTTTTCGTGCGCTGCCTGCACTGATGAAAGAATTTGAAGATAACGAAGCCGTGCGAGAAGCGGTTGTTTTTGCAGCGTGGCGCAAAATTGCGGGCGAAGCCTTACGTTTTTCCGCCGTTCCGTTTCATCTTGCGGGCAAGCGTTTGACGGTTGCTGTTTCGGGCGAATCTTGGCGCAAACATCTCGAACATTTGAGCGGGCAGATGATTTTTAAAATCAACTCAAAACTCGGTTCAGCCGCTGTAACTTTCATCGAATTTCAAGTTAATGAAGCGGCAGTTAAAGCCGAACGCACCAAATTTCAGAAAACAGACACAAAAGCCATTTCGGAAGAAACCGCGCTCAACGAAATTACGCCGAAAATGCGCCACAAAGCCGATGCCATAAAAGACGATAATCTGCGCTATCAATTTCTGCTCGCGGCAGGAAGCTGTTTGGTGCGAAGGAAAAATTTAAAAAAATAAAATATGGATGTCAGAAAAGTCGCAAAATTAGCGCATCTTGAAATAACAGATGAAGAAGTTGCAATGTTTGAACCGCAAATAGCGAGCATTGTCGAATATGTCGAGCAATTAAATGAACTCGATACCGAAAATATTGAGCCAATGCTCGGCGGTCTGACGGCAGAAGGCGAAGCGACAGACACACGCCGCGCAGATGTTCCGCACGAATCTTTGGGACAGAAAAATGCACTCAAAGAAGCACCTTCAGCGGTCGAAGGACATTTTCAAGTGCCGAAAGTTCTTTAATTTAATGCAAAATTCAAAATTCAAAACTCAAAATTTGATTCGCATATTTTGCATTTTATATTTTGCATTTTTAATTGTCTCTTGTGGCAGTATTCCGAATCTGGAGCCGCGTGAATGCACTGAAAGCAACGGTATTGTGAAGGAATTTTATTCCTATCATTTTGCTAATGAAATGAAGTTTTCGCAGGCGAATTTGAAACAGCGCGAGGAATTTTTAACCACGGAATTTATAAAATCTTTACAGAATTTGCAGACGGAAAATGATGTTTTTACGACAAATAACACCGATTTTCCGAAAGCATTCCGTATTGGCAAATGCGAAGTCGTTTCGCCAGAAAAAACAGTTTTTGAAATCGTGCTTTTTTGGCGCGATGATGTGCGGAGCGAACAAAAATTAATCAAAGCCGAAACCGTCAAACAAGACAGTAAATGGCTGATAAATAAAGTCTTAAACTAATTTATGTCAATTCGAGAAACAATCGAAAAAACTTTAACAAACGCCGAAAAGCTGAACGGCGAACTCAATTCTTTTCTTTCGATCGAGCGTGATTATGCGACAAAACGCGCTGAAGAAGTTGAAAAAAATCCGTCGGAAAACGCCCTGAGCGGTGTGGCAATCGCGGTCAAAGACAATATTTGCACGAAGGATTTGCAGACGACTTGCGGCTCGCGGATTTTGCAGAATTACAAAGCGCATTACAACGCAACCGCTGTCAAAAAATTGACCGAAGCCGGTGCGATTATCATTGGCAAAACGAATATGGACGAATTTGCGATGGGTTCGTCAAACGAATCATCGGCGTTCGGAAGCGTAAAAAATCCTTGGGACACAACACGAGTTCCGGGCGGAAGTTCGGGCGGAAGCGCAGTTGCGGTCGCTTCGGGCGTGGTTCGCGCAAGTTTGGGTTCGGAAACGGGCGGTTCGGTGCGTCAACCGGCTTCGCTTTGCGGAATTGTCGGATTGAAACCGACTTACGGCAGAATCTCGCGTTTCGGACTTGTCGCGTTTGCTTCGTCGCTTGATAACATCGGCATTTTCGGACAAACGTCGAAAGATGTCGCGGACGTTTTAAGTGTCATCGCCGGACGCGATAAAAATGATTCGACGAGCGCAGATGTTGCCGTTCCGAATTATTCCAAAACTTTAAACAACGATATAAAAGGCAGAAAAATCGGCGTTCCGCGTGCGCTTTTCGGCGAAGGTTTGGACGATGAAGTTCGGAACGCAGTTGAAAATTCGATTGAAAATTATCGTTCGTTAGGTGCGGAAATTGTTGATGTCGAACTTCCGCACGCGAAATACGGCATTGCGGTTTATTACATTATTGCCACGGCGGAAGCCTCGTCAAATCTCGCAAGATTTGACGGTGTGCGCTACGGTTTTCGTGCTGAAGGTTCGCACAGCTTGCGCGAAACTTATTTCAAAACCCGTGAAGAAGGCTTCGGCGCAGAAGTTAAACGTCGCATAATGCTCGGAACTTATGTTTTATCAAGCGGATATTACGATGCATATTATTCAAAAGCGCAAAAAGTTCGGGCGTTGGTGAAACGCGATTATGAGCAAGCCTTTAAAAAATGCGACGCGATTCTTACACCGACATCACCTTCGGTCGCGTTCAAAATCGGCGAAAAATCCGACGACCCGTTAGCAATGTATTTAAGCGATATTTACACAGTTTCGGCAAATCTTGCAGGAATTCCCGCCGTTTCGATTCCTTGCGGATTGTCATCGGAAGGCTTGCCGATTGGCACACAACTTGTCGGAAATTTCTGGTCGGAAGATGTTTTGCTGAATCTTGGAAATGTCTATGAAAAAGAATTTCCGCTTGCCACAAAACCAAAAATTTTTGCTGCGGAATAATAGGCAACTTTTCAAAATAACCGACTGAAAGCATTGCGGATAACTGTTTTAACGCAAAGACGCAAAGCGGTAAAGACACAAAGATTCGTTTTTTTCAGCGCAAGATGTTAATCAAATTGCTGACAATAATCAGCCAAACAATTAATAGAAATTCGCGTCTTTGCCACTTTGCGTCTTTGCGTTGAAAAAATCACATATTCTATTTTGGAAAGTTGTATAATTTATTTCTTTTGCAGTTTTTAAGAGAACTTTTTGCGGAAAATTGAATCTAATGATCTGAATATGGAAACGCTTATAAATCAAGGGAAAAAAGAAAAGGGAAATAGCAAAGTTATGTTGGCGGCAGTCGGCGTGGCGATTTTAATTGTTGTGGGGCTTGTCGGTTTTTACGCTTCGCAACCGGCACACGAAGAAAAGAAAACTCAACATCTCGAAGGTGCGTTTGTTGAAGGTATGCCGGAATTTGATGCTATGAGCAAAAAAATTGCGATTCAAAACGACGAAGAAAATACCTTTCAATCACCGACTGCGCTCGGAACGATTACAATGTTCACGCGAGCCACCGTCCGCAATATGAGCGATAAAACGATTACCGCTTTGGAAATAAAAGTCAGCATTTTAGATCAATTCGACAAGGTTATCCGCGAAAAAAAACAACTTGTTATTCCAACCGACAAAATAGAATCAATTCCGCCGAATACAAATGTTTCGGTTAATATTGCCGTCGAAGGTTTTTCGAGAAACGACGACCGCGCCCGCGTTAAATGGAAGGTTACGGCGGTTAAAGTTGAGAAATGAGAAGTTAGTTTTCATTTCTCATTTTTCGCTTCTACAAATAAATCTTCCAAAGATTGGCGAACAGGTTGGACAGACACGAGTTTGCCTCCGTTTTCGCGGGTTAATTTGAGAATTTTATCAATGTCTGATTCGTCGGAAACTTGAATATTTGCGCCGTTCGGTTTTGAAAAAATCTCTACACCGATAATTTTATTCTTCAAACTTTCAGCAGAAACGCCTTTTACATTGATTTCAAAAAGTTGAACTTCGCCTGTTTGAGTTAATAATTCATCCAATTTTCCTGTGTGTGCGAGCTTGCCCTTTCGCAAAATAGCTACATTATCGCATAGAGCTTCGATGTCAGATAAAATATGTGTTGACATAAAAACCGTTGTGCCTTTTTCACGCAATTCAGCGATTAGTTCACGGATTTCACGCCGTCCAATCGGGTCGAGTCCTGACATCGGTTCATCGAGAAACACGATTTCCGGCTCATTTATCAAACATTGTGCAATGCCGACTCTTTGCAGCATTCCTTTTGAAAATTTCCGCAGCTGTTTATTCCAATCTTTTTCATCCAAACCGACTTTAGTTAAAAGTTCTTCGGTTTTTTGCTTGCGTTTTGCCGCATCGAATCCAAAAAGTTCGCCGAAATAATTCATCAATTCCGATGCTTTCAGATAATCGTAAAAGTATGGGTTTTCCGGACAATAACCTATCGAAGAGTGCATTTTCGTATTGGAAATATCTTTGCCCAAAATCTTTGCGTTTCCGGCTGTGGGAAAAATCAGCGACATCAAAATCTTAATCGTGGTTGTTTTTCCCGCGCCGTTGCCGCCGAGAAAACCGAAGATTTGTCCGCTTTCCACATTCAAAGTCAAATTTTCGAGCGCACGAATTTTCTTTTTTTTCCAGAATCCTTTTTCGTAATCTTTGGTTAAATTTTCGATTTCAACAACGTAGCTCATAGTTTATTTCAATGGAAGTTTCGTGTTTTTTGCATCAAGCAGAACATCACATTTTTCTTTTTCTAAAATATAGGGCGCACCGGACGGGTCAACGAGATTGTTTGACTTGTCAATGCGAAAATCTTTGCCGCTTGGAAGTTTGACTGTTTGGAGAAGCGGAAAAATTTCAGCAAAAGAATTGGCACAACGTCCGGATTTTTCCTTGAATTTTTGCAATGCGCCGCGAATTGCGTCAAGTTCGTCTAAAGAATCCAGCTCAATTAGGCGAATGTCGGCAACTTCGCGGACTTGTTTATCAGCAGATTCATTTTTCATTTGAGTATAAATTTCGCGGGCGGTTTCGCGGCTTCCGCCTTCGGTTTTCATTCGCGCCGCCATAATTTTCATAAATGGAAGTGCGCCTTCGATTTCCGCGCCTTTGGCGTAAATTTCCGATGCTTTGGCAAAATCTTTTTGCCGCCAATAGATATAGCCGAGCTGTTGATAAAGTTTCCATTCTTTAGGATTATTTTTGATCCCTTTCTCAATGAACTTGATGGCAAGATTGGCATCAATCGCCGGAAGAACTACCGCACCGTATTCATAGACGGCAATATATTGCGGGTCTAAGTCCGTCGCCGTTTCAAGATACGGATGAAGGAGGCGCGGGTTGATATTTGACAAGTTTTCGAGATTGATGTCTTCTTTTGAGTTCAAGATTTTATCGCCGAGATATTGAAGCGATTGCATCCAATAAAAATCCGCTAAAAGTCCTTCTGCACCAAATGCGAAACCTTTCAGTTTTGCGCCTTTTAACGCCAAATCTTGGTCGCTGTAACCTTCGGGCAGATTCGGTTTTACTTTTTCGAGATAATTGCTCAAAACATAAACTACAAGAAATCCGCAAACAATTACGGCTGATGCAATGATGGTTTTTACGGAATTTGTAAGCATTTTATTTAAAGTTTCGGCGGCTGAAGATCAAAACAGTAATTGCAAGCAAAATTGCCGAATAAACTACGGCATAGACAATTGCACCGAAAAGCATCGAAGACGGCGGAAAAATACCGTGAGCGGCATTGGTCGTGAAGCTGAAAAAAGAAAAATTCGGCATCAGATAATAAAGTGCGCCGAAAAAGAATTTCACCGCCGATGTGCCGAGATTTTCGGCAAGTTCGTGTAAGGCTTTGCTGAAATGTCCAATGACAAAAATAAAAAACGTCAAAAGGGCGGAAAGTGCGGGCGATGAAAAAGACGAAAAGAGAATGGCAACGGCGGTTAAAACCGTTAATTCGAGAAAAATCAAGATAATCGCGCCCCAAATCGAAAATGCCAAACCTTTTCCGCCGACATATAAAAGTGCGAGCGAAACTCCAACGCCCATAATTAAAATGTTGACCAAAAGCGTCAAACATAAACCGAGATATTTGCCGACAATGAATTCACCGCGTCCGATTGGTTTTGAAAAAATCGCATAAACGGTGCGTTTTTCGATTTCTTTGGAAACTAGGCTGACACCGACGAAAATCGAGATAAACGCGCCGAAAATCAGCATCGCCGTCAGTCCCAAATTAACAATCGTTCGTGCTTCTTGTCCGGCGGTCAGTTCGCTCAAAAAAATTGCGCTTGCCGTCAGCAAAAGCACGAAAAGCACGAGATTATACAAAACGCGGTCGCGGACGGCTTCGCGGAATGTATTGCGGGCAATCGTTAGAATTTTATTTAACATTGATGAATTCGAAACGTCAGTTTGATTTGGCATTTAAATTAAAAATGACAGAATCGGAAGATAATGTATTGAATGGTTAGAATGCGGAGGCTGGAATACTCTCCAATACAATTTTGGACTTATACGATAGTGGAAGTCAAGCAAGAAATATTCAGGTTTAATCAAAAAAAACAGGACAAGTAAAAACTTGCCCTGTTATTAAAACCGTTAGACAGTTTAATTATTAGTTGGTCAACGGTGTCGCACCCGTAATTGCACGAGTCGTTGCGTCTGCCGTGATAACTCCGTTATCCGTGTTTGCATAAACAACACCTGTTTCAATCATAAAGAAGCGGCGTGTTCCCGTAGCCGAAATCGCTGATGTCGAGGTGTGTGTAACCGGTTGTGAATCAATGCTGAATACTGCCGGATTGCCCGCTGCTGCAGCGGTCGGGGTAACTGTGTAGTAATATCCTGCTTTAGCGGCGGCGGCAGCGGTAGCATTACCAACAACCGAGTCAACCAAACCTGCGCTTTGCAAGTTAGCCATTGTTCCGAAGTTGCCGTTACCGGTGGTTGATTGATAAGTAACTTGAGCACCGTGCAGGGTGCGAAGAGCCGAGATAGCACTACCTTCGTTAGCGGCACGACGTGAAGCCAACAAGTTGGGAATAGCAATAGCGGCAACAATACCGATGATAACAACAACGATTAAAAGTTCGATAAGCGAGAAACCTTTTTGATTTTTCATTTTAATTTTACAATCTCCTAGAATCAATATTTTTTTTCTTTTTCTACCTTTACTTAGGCACGACTGTCTAATTCAATCGCCGTGCCATAACTTGTTTGAGAGTCCTAAAATACAAAAAAACCAATAAATACGGCACTTTTACGGACTTCTCAAAATGCTTTACTTTTTTTTCACACATTTCAACAATTGTTAATTAACAGAAATTGGTAATTGATTTGTGCCGAAAAGTGTCATTTTCTCTTTATAAATTGTCAGATTAAGAATTCTTTGAAGGTTGCCGGCAAAGTGTTTTTGATGAGCGAAAATACTAATTTTCAGTCTGCAGATAGCATAATTTTTATGATGGCAATTTTAGCTCTTTAGGTGCGAAATGTTTGTAGAAATCAAATCGGAAGCCCGCGTGTCATCAAGGGCGGAACAATCAACTAAGCCGATTCCGCCCTTGATGACGCACGGGCTTCTGTTACCTTCCATATTCAAAATCTGCAATAAAATCCTCAAATACGCTTATTAATGAATTGGCAGGTTTCCGATACTCGCACTCAGACTTTTCATTTACAAAAAAAAACAGGACAAGTAAAAACTTGCCCTGTTATTAAAACCGTTAGACAGTTTAATTATTAGTTGGTCAACGGTGTCGCACCCGTAATTGCACGAGTCGTTGCGTCTGCCGTGATAACTCCGTTATCCGTGTTTGCATAAACAACACCTGTTTCAATCATAAAGAAGCGGCGTGTTCCCGTAGCCGAAATCGCTGATGTCGAGGTGTGTGTAACCGGTTGTGAATCAATGCTGAATACTGCCGGATTGCCCGCTGCTGCAGCGGTCGGGGTAACTGTGTAGTAATATCCTGCTTTAGCGGCGGCGGCAGCGGTAGCATTACCAACAACCGAGTCAACCAAACCTGCGCTTTGCAAGTTAGCCATTGTTCCGAAGTTGCCGTTACCGGTGGTTGATTGATAAGTAACTTGAGCACCGTGCAGGGTGCGAAGAGCCGAGATAGCACTACCTTCGTTAGCGGCACGACGTGAAGCCAACAAGTTGGGAATAGCAATAGCGGCAACAATACCGATGATAACAACAACGATTAAAAGTTCGATAAGCGAGAAACCTTTTTGATTTTTCATTTTAATTTTACAATCTCCTAGAATCAATATTTTGTCTTTTACCTTGTATTAAGGCACGACTGTCTAAATCAATCGCCGTGCCAAAGCGCAAAAGAATGTTAAAAGGCAGGAAACATCAATAAATACAAGGTTTCAAGAAGTTGAAGTGTTTTCTTGAAGAAAAAAGTCAGGTAATAAAAACTAAAAAATGACAGAAATTTGTAATCGGGTAGTGCCGAAAAATGTCATAAAAGTAAAAAGCGAAAGGATAAAAAAAGCGAACTTATAGCAAATTTAGATTGGATATACGGGACAGAAGCCTGCGCGTCAGCAAGGGCGGACACGCCTGTCGCCCTTGCTGACGCGCAGGCTTCTTATCAACATCTGCTGTAAAAAAAGAGTATGCACGCGCATACTCTTTCAGCAAAAAAATTGGGCAAATTGTTAGTTTTCAATAGGTGCGCCGCCGGAGACCGTGCGGTCTATTGAGGAAGCGACTGTGATCGGCGTATTTGAGAAGTTCGCGTAAATAACACCTGTTTCGATGATAAAGAAACGGCGGCTTCCGGTAGCGGCGATAGTTGCGGTTGACGTATGTGTTACGGGTTGGGAAGTGCAATCGAAAACCGTATTATTACCTGCTACTACGGGTGTAAAGTTGAGCGTGTAAAAATAACCGCTTTTGGCGTTGGCGGCATTTGTCGCATTTGATATGACACTATGAATTAAGCCATTGTTGCCAAGGTCGTTCAAGGCACCGAAGTTTCCGTTTCCGACAGTAAGTTTGTATGTAACCTCGGCAGTAAAAATTGTGCGAAGAGCGGAAATCGCCGAAGCCTCATTGGCAGCTCGCCGCGCCGCCAATAAGTTCGGCACGGCAATCGCCGCAACAATGCCGATAATGATTGTTACGAGCAATAGTTCAATGAGTGAAAATCCTTTTTGACGATTCATATTTTTTATCTGCCAATAATTGAAACGGTTTTGGGATTTCCGTTAAATCGAGTTTCTAATCAAATACCGTGCCATAAATCAGCCAAAGCATATAAGGCGAAAAAAAGATTTTATCAGAGGCAATTTTTAATTGTAATTTTATTCGGCAGTTCCGCGCATTTGGGCGGAAAGTGTGCGAATGCTGTGTTTATCAAGCAAATGGCGAAGGGCGCGGACTTGCATTTGAAGAAGTTCGGCGGCTTTTGTTTGGTTTCCGCCGGTGCGTTTGAGAGCTTCGACGACATAAGTTCTTTCAAGATTTTCGAGATGAGTCGTCAAATTGATGCCTTGATCGGGCAAATCGAATTCGCTGCGGATGCGTTCGGGGTTGTAATTTGAAATATGGTCGGGCAGACGTTCGGGCTGAATTTCGTCCGTGCGTTCGAGCGCGACGGCGCGTTCGATGGTGTGTTCGAGTTCGCGGACGTTGCCGTGCCACGCATAATTTTTCAAAATTTCCATCGCGGTTTGCGAAATCGAAAGGTTTCTACCCGTTTGCTCACAGAATTTTTTGACGAAATGATTTACCAACTCGGAAATATCTTCTTTGCGTTCACGAAGCGGCGGCAGGGAAATCGGGATAACCGAAATTCGATAAAACAAATCTTCGCGGAAAGTTCCTTCTTCGCTCATCGCCTTCAAATCGCGGTTGGTGGCGGCAATCACGCGAGCATCAATCGGGATTTCATCGTGTGCGCCGACGGGACGCACGCGGCGTTCCTGCAAAACTCTGAGAAGTTTGACCTGCATTGAAGGCGACATTTCGCCGATTTCGTCGAGGAAAATCGTGCCGCGGTCGGCGGCTTCAAATAAACCTTTGCGATTTGAGTTTGCGCCGGTGAATGAACCTTTGATGTAGCCGAAAAGTTCGCTTTCGAGCAAGGTTTCGGTAAATGCGCCGCAGTTTATCGAAATAAAAGGCTTTTCTGCTCGCGGCGATAAATCGTGAATGGCGCGGGCGACGAGTTCTTTACCCGTGCCGCTTTCGCCCGTTACCAAAATGGTTGATTGAACTTCGGCGACGGTTTCAATCATTTGATAAACCGCCTGCATTTTGTCCGAATGTCCGACGATATTTTTGATGCTTCCGCGTTCGCGTTGAGCTTTTTTGAACGCTTTGTTTTCGGCGATGAGTTCTTGCTTTTCGAGAGCTTTTTTGACGATTATTTTAAGTTCTTCGACATCGAACGGCTTTTGGATAAAATCGTCTGCGCCGAGCTTAAAGGCTTCGCGGGCGGTTTCGACGGTGGCAAACGCCGTCATCAAAACAACGCCGATGTCAGAATAAAGTTCGCGCACCGAGCGCAGAAGTTCGATGCCGTCCATATCAGGCATTTTAACATCTGTAATTATTACGTCGGCTGGTTCGGCTTCGAGTTTGGCAAGCGCATCGCGTCCATTCATCGCCGTGCGGATATTGTGTCCATCGCCTTGAAAAACCAGATTCAGGAGTTGTCTGTAACTTTGCTCATCGTCAACAATAAGTAAATTTGCCATGGATTATAAAAAGGAAAGTCGGTTTGGATTGATTGGCGGATAATGCCGCTAAATCTATTTTGACAGATTCGGGCAACCTAATTCAAGGAAAAAATTCTCGAAATTTAACCAAATGACCTGTTTTTCGATAAAAAAGGCTTCCCGAAACTTCGTAGGGACTTCCCCACGAAGTTCTGGGAAGTCCCTACGAAGTTCTGGGAAGTCCCGACGAAGTTTCGGGAAGTCCCTGCAAAGTTCTGGGAAGTCCCTACGGTTCGTTGGGAAGTCCCCGCGAAGTGTTGGGAAGTCCCTGCGAAGTTCTGGGAAGTCCCCACGAAGTGTTGGGAAGTCCCTACGAAGTTCTGGGAAGTCCCTGCAAAGTTCTGGGAAGTCCCTGCGAAGTTTCGGGAAGTCCCTGCGGTTTGTTGGGAAGTCCCGAAACTTCGTCGGGAAGCCCTTGCGGTTTGCAAAGATTCATTCTTTGACCGTTAAAAAGCCTTCTAATCTCGAAGGTTGGGCAAAGGCTTCGCCGTCTTCGATTTCATTAGGCAATTTTTGACTGCGAAATTCGGTCGGAAATTCGAGCGTAATTGTCGTGCCGTTGCCTTCGATGCTTCGGACATTGATTGTGCCGTTGTGGTCGCGGACGATTTGATAAACGATTGAAAGTCCTAAACCCGTGCCGCCCGTGGTCGAATCCGAAAACGGTTCAAAAAGTCTTTCAACCTGCGTCGGCGACATTCCGCAACCTGTGTCTGAAAATTGTATGCGAATTCTGTCTTTGCCCAATTCTTCGAGATTGACCGTTAAAACTCCGCCGTCCGGCATTGCTTGCAGAGCGTTTCGCGCCAAGTTCCAAAAGATTTGTTTAATTTGCGTCGGGTCAGCCGAAACCAAAACTTCTTTATTGGGCAAAACCGATTCGAGTTTGTGATTTTCCTGCACGTCCGGGCTGTGTTTGAGAAGCGTAAAAGTATCGTTAATCGCTTCGCGCACGTCAATTTCCGAAAAATTGCTCACACGCGGGCGGGCGTAAGTCAAAAAATTGACGATGATTTTATTGAGCCTGTCCGATTCGCGCAAAATTATCTCCATCAAACTCGCTTGCGAAGATTCGGGCGGCGTTTGCATCTGTAAAACTTGAATCGCGCCGCGCATCGCGCCCAGAGGATTGCGAATTTCGTGCGCCAATCCGGCGGCAACGCGCCCGACTGCCGCCAAACGGTCTTTGCGCCGGACGTTTTCCTCCATCGTCCGAATCTCGGTTAAATCTTGAAAACTGAAAATCAAACCTTTCGCTTCGCCGTTCTCGCTCAAAAGCGGTGTGATGCTGTAACCGATTCTGACAAATTCCTTCTGCGGTGTAATAAAATCGGCTTCAAAACGCGACGGATGTTCGCCTGTTTCGGTAAGTTCAAGCGCGTGTTCGAGCGAAAGATTGATGTCGCCGAAAAGTGTTGAAATCGGTTCGCCCCGCATTTGCTCGGCGGATAATCCGGTAATTTCAGCGGCAGTCGCGTTAAAAGTATAAATATTTCCTTTCAAATCGGTCGTAATCAAACCCGAACGGATTGATTCGACGATGCGCTCGTGCAAAAGCCGCAGATTTGCCAGCGTTTTCGTCGTTTCCTGCAACTTATCGCCCGAAGAACGACGTTCGGCAAGCCGCGCCGCCAGCAATCCGACGACGAGAAAAGCAACGATATTAAATGCAATAATCGGCACGATTTTTGACGTTTCGGGCATCACGCCAAACGAACGAACCGCACCCGTCGTTACCGCAATCGAAAGAAAAGTAAAAAGAAACACGCTCAAAGCCGCAAAAAAAAGCGTTTCGAGCGCGGAAAGAAACACACTCGAAATACCGATTGCCACAATGTAAAGCATTATAAACGGTGAAGTCAGGTCGCCCGTGCGCCAAACGAGCCACGTTACGAGCAAAATATCGAGTAAAAATTGAATCCGAATCTGCCATACAAAATTCTCACTCAGCCGCAGAACGAAAAAATAAACAATCGTCAGCCCAACCGAAATCAGCAATACAATCATCAACTCGAACGGAAAGTTATTCGCCGAAAATTTCAAATTTCCGCCGTTATTATAAAGCCAACTTGCCACGAGCATCAGAAAAATTACCAGCAAACGCCCGATAATCAAAGTCTGTATCTTTTGTGTCAGTTCTGTTTCGTTTGAAAAAAAATTACGGTTAAATTTCATTTGATTTGACAATCTGCTAAGCGAAATTGATAAATGATAATTGATGAATGAATTTGACCAACGCCCTTGGGGAAACTATACGGTTTTGGACGAAGGCGAAAACTTCAAAGTAAAAAGAATCGAAGTCTTGCCCGAAAAGCGTCTCAGCTATCAACGCCACACGCGCCGCGCCGAACATTGGTTCGTCGTTCGCGGCACTGCTAAAGTAACATTAAACGACCAAGAATTTCTAGTCAAAACGGGTGAAGCCGTTGATATTGCCGTCGGGGACAAACACCGCGTCCAAAATCCTGATGCGTCGGAATTGCTGATTTTCATCGAAACTCAAACCGGCGACTACTTCGGCGAGGACGACATCGAGCGGTTTGAAGACGATTTCGGGAGAACTGAGAAGTGAGAAATGAGAACTGCGAGCTAAGAAATTCTCAGTTCCCAGTTATTTTCATTACTGCTTCGAGTAGATTCTCCACTATCAAATCCGGCTTTCGTGATAATTTTTCCGCGTCTTTTCGTCCGTAACCCGTAAGAACCAACGCGGTTTTGATTTTGGCATTAAAACCCGTTTCCGCGTCCAAAATCTTATCGCCAATCATCCAAGAGTTTTCCAAATCAATCGCAAAATCGCGCATTGCGGCTTCAATCATTCCGAGATTAGGTTTGCGGCAGACGCAACCCGCGTCCGGCAGATGCGGACAAAAATAAAATCCGTCGAGCTTTTCGGTCAAATCTGTCTGAATCTGTTCGTGAACACGGTGCATATCGTTTTCCGTGTAAATCCCGCGCCCGATGCCCGATTGATTGGTAACGATAATTGTTAAAAAACCGTTGTCTTTCAAGAGTTTTATCGCTTCGTCCGTGTAGGAAAAAAAACGCAAATCTTCGACGCGATGAAGAAAATTGACTTCCTCAATCAAAGTCCCGTCGCGGTCAATGAAAATTGTTTTTTGTCCTTTGTCCTTTGTCATTCGTTCGCCGTTTTTCGTGTCTTTTTGTGTCTGTTTGTGGTTAAAATTTCGGTTGCTTTTGCAAAAACTTCCTCCGCTGAGATGCGTGTCATACAGCGATGGTCAATCGGGCAATCGCGCAACATACACGGCGCACAATCAACCGTTTTTCTGATAATTTCAGAACCGATTGGTTGCGTAGTTTTTTCGTTTGTCGGACCGAAAATTACTAAAGTTTTCGTGCCGACGGCGGGCGCGATGTGCGCCAAGCCCATATCGTTTGAAACGAGTAAATCAATTTCCGCAAGAAGCGCAACAATCTGCGAAAGGGAAGTTTTGCCTGTCAAAATTATCGGTTTTCTTTGCGATTTTTCAAAAACTTCTTCCGCAACTTCAATTTCGTCTTTCGCACCGACGAGCAAAACATTTGCATCAGTTTCATTTTGCAACAAATTATTGAGTTTTGCGAAACTTTCCGCTTGCCAACGCTTGGCGCGTGAATTTGTCGAACCAACGCCGAGCGCAACTGTTTTTTTCGATAAATCAACACCGTGATTTTCTAAAATATTTCGTGCTTTTTCGCGCCTTTCTTCGGAAACTTGCAAATCAATTTTCGGCGGATTTTCGCTAATTGAACTTTTCCCGAAATAATGTTTTTCAACCTCTGCGACTAAATTCAGATAATAAAAAACTTCGTGCCGTTCGTTTTTCCATTTAGGAATTTCGACGGAGTTTGTCAGCAAAAAACTTCTGCCTTCTTTTGCATAACCGAACCTTTTCGGAATCTTTGCAAGTTTCGCAACCAGAGCCGATTCAAACGAATTCGGAAACAAAACGGCTAAATCAAATTGGTTTTCTTTCAGTTTTTTAGCGTTTGAAAATGTGTCGGAGATTTTTGAATCGGTTTTGTCGAAGGTCAGAATTTCGTCCAAAAAATCGGCATCGCGGAAAATGCCTTCCGCCCAACTGCGCGTGTGAAGTGTGAGTTTCGATTCGGGAAAAATCCGCCGCAACTCACGCAAAGCGGGAATTGACATCACCGCGTCGCCTACCCAATTTGTGCCGCGCACGACGATTGATTTTGGAATTTCGGCAGAGTTCATTCGATAAGATTCTACCTTATTTTGCCCGCGAATAAACGCGAATAAACGCGAATAAAGCCAAAATAGAACAAAATTATTCGCGCAGATTCGCGTTTATTCGCGGGCAAATGTTTCTTATCGTTTCAAAAGCAAAATCAGCAAAACGATAAAGAAAATAATCGAAAAGATGAGCAGGAAAATCTTGAACCAACTGTAAGGTCTTTCGCCTTGAACTTCGCCTGTGCGCCCGTTGACAACGATTTGGAAAACTTTGCCTTTAAAGTTGTATGCGCCCGCGTAAATCGGTAAAAGCAAGTGTTTGAACGTGATATTCGCGTAATTTATCGCCAAATTATGAACTCTCTGCTCATCGCCGCCGATGTCGTTTTCGGCATCATCGTGAATTTGCGCGTTGGCGATTTGCTTGAATTTTTCAAAACCTTCGTCCAAAGCAATTTGATAAGTTTGCGCTTTATGTCCCGACAAAAACGCCGGTTCGTAAGATTTCAATTCGTGCAAATCCCAAGGTTCGAGTTTTTTGATATATTCTTCCGGCAAAGATTTTGTCGCCGGAATGCAAACGTCATCGAATTGGCGCGAAACATAGCCCGAAACCGAAGACCAATTTGTATAGCGCACCTGCCGTGATTTTTGTTCGCCGTTTTCTTCATAATATTCGGTTTGATAATAATAATCGCCGCGTTCGCCGTCGTAATTCGCATCCGTGAAAGCGTCGTAAGTCCAATAAGGAATGTAAATACTATCCAATTTGTTCGCGCTCGCCATCGTTTTCAGCGCAGACGGAGCAAACCAGAGCGATGAAAGCCACGAATTAAAACCTGCCATTGCTTGCTGTTCGGGAACAGAAAAAGGCAAAACGCCTTCGGGCGCAACCAACGGGTCAGCGGCTTTCGGTTGCGCGACGATTTTCCCGCCGCAAAAAGCGCATTTTGTCGCCGTTTCGGGCGGCGTGAAATTGACAATTGCGCCGCAACTGTCGCACCTGACTTGCATTGCTTCCTGCGCCATCGGTTGCAGATTTTGCATTCCGCGTTGCAGAAACTCATAATAATCGCGCTCGTCAACCGTTCCGTCTGCCGCAACTTCTTGTTTATTTCCGCAAAAAGGACACGCAAGTTTGCCGCTTTTCGCATCAAAAACCATATTCGCGCCGCAATTTTGGCACAAAAACCGATTTACATTTTCTTTATTAATTTCAGGGGAATTTTCCATAATTTTAGTCTGCTGTTTTTAGTGTCGAAATTTCCAATTTTATTTCAAGTTAAAATATAACCTTCTTAGTCTTTCTTCTGCTAATTTTGTATGTTCGTGATTTGCGCCGAGTTTGAACAGCAATGTTTCGTAACTTTTTTGCAAAAGCGGCGCGGCTTTGTCGAATCTCTGCATTTGCAAAAGCGATTCTGCCAGATAACCTTCGGCAGTGGCAATCAACCAATGTTCAGCCGGCAGAGTTTTTTGGCGCAATTCAATACATTCGCGCAAAAGTGTTTCGGCTTCCGCCGGACGATTGGTTTGTAAAAAACATCTTGCCAAAAGCAACAAACTACTGCTGATAACCGAATGCGTTTCGGGAATCGGATTTTCGCGCCAATCCAAAATCTCACATGCACATTCGACAGATTGCGCGAAATCTTTTTTTCGCATCAGCGCATCGCCCAGATAAAAAAGCGACCACGCAGTTTCGGCGTGTCCATCGCCAAAGAATCGGCGGCGCAAATCGAGCGTTTGACGAAACAAATTTTCGGCTTCTTCCGGCTTATCAAGCATAATTGTAATCGCCAAATGAAGCATCGCCAAAGCAATGTCGGGATGTTCGCCGCCGTAAAATTTTTGTGTTACGGAAAGTGCTTTGCGGTGCATTGATTCAGCCGTTTTTTTATCGCTTGTAACCGAAAAAACATTTGCCAGATTGCTCAACGTCCGTGCAAATTCAGAGTGGTTTTCGCCCAAACAATCGCGTAAAATCTGCAATTCTTCGTGATGCGCCGCCTTTGCTTCTTGATATTTTGCTTCGAGCATCAAAAGATAACCGAGATTTCCCAGCACGGAAGCGATGTCCAAATTATCATTTCCAACGCGCCGCAAAATTGAAAGCGATTGCCGAAAAAGTTTTTCCGCCGCTTTCAAATCGCCTTTGGCGTGAAGCAATTTTCCGAAATTATTCAAGCTCATTGCCGTTTCCTGATTTTCCAAACCGAAAAGCGTTTGCCGAATTTCCAACGCTTCAGAAAGATGCGGTTCGGCGGAATCAATCTGCCCGATACTCAAAAAAGTCAAACCGATTGTTGAGCTTAAATCCGCAACTATTTCAGGTTGATTGTCAAAATCTTTCTCAATCGAATCGGCGGCAATCTGCAAAACTTCGACGACTTTCGCATCTTTCCCGACGGCTCGCGGGTCGGCGGACGCGAGCATTTTTTGTAAGAATTTATTGATTTTCGCGGCTTTGTCACGTTGCCGCCGAGCAATCCGTGCCTGTCGCGTTGTCGCAAAAATTCCGGCGACAAGCGAAATTGCTACGCCACCGACGGCGGCAACTCCGACTTTGTTTCGTCGAACAAATTTTTCAGCACGATAAGCAAAACTGTCTTCACGCGCAATCACCGGCAAACCGTTTTGGTAACGACGGATGTCTTCGGCAAATTGTTCAACCGAAGAATAACGTCTTTCGGGTTCTTTCCGCATCGCCATCAAAACGATGTTATCCAAATCACCTTTTAATTTTTGTCCTTTGTCCTTTGTCCTTTGTTCTTTACCGCTTGAGTCCTCTTTAATCGAATGACGAAGAACTAAGGACGACGGACGAACGGGTTCGCTATGGCAAACGGTGTGAATGATGTTTTCCAGACTTTGATTTTGAAACAAATACGGACGATTTCCCGTTAAAATCTCGTAAAGCACAACGCCCAAACTATAAACGTCGGTCGAAGTCGTAACGCTCTCGCCGCGAACTTGTTCGGGCGAAGCATATTCGGGTGTCATTACATTAAAATTCGTCGCCGTTTGTCCGGTTTCAAAATCAGTAGCTGGCGTAAGCAATTTAGCAATACCGAAATCAAGAAGTTTTGGAGTCTCATCGTCCGCAACGAGAATGTTTGAAGGTTTCAAATCACGATGAACAATCAAATTTCGATGCGCGTAAGAAACCGCCGCACAAACTTCAAGAAAAAGTTTAAGCCGCGCATCCAAATCGAGATTTTTTTCTTCGCAAAATCGCGTCAAAGGCAAACCTTCGACATATTCCATCACCAAAAACGGTAAACCGTCGTCTGTCGCGCCGCCGTCGAGCAGACGCGCAATGTTCGTATGTTCGAGATTTGCCAAAATCTGCCGTTCGTTGCGAAAACGATTGATAATTTCGTCCGTGTCAAAGCCGCGTTTGATGAGTTTAACCGCAACTTTTTTCTTAAATTCTGCGTCGGCGCGTTCCGCCAGAAAAACCGCGCCCATTCCGCCGCGCCCAAGTTCCGACAAAATTTTATACGCGCCGATTTGTTTGCCGACAATAGAGTTTTTCTGCTCAGTTTCAAAAAAATCCGTCATCGCCGCGACGGGCGCAACGATAAAATTTTCAGCCTCATCGTGCGCTTCAAGAAGCGTTTCGACTTCGAGTTTTATCAATTCGTCGCCAGCCGCTTGCATTTCGATAAAATTCTGCCGTTCCGCCAACGGCAAATCCATCGCCGTCTGAAAAATCTCTTTCGCTTTTATCCATTTTTCAGTTTCGAGCATTTGAGTATTAATTGGTTTTCATCTGCCGGAAAAGCCACGCTCGCGCCGTCGCCCATTCGCGTTTGACGGTTGCCGGAGAAATTTTCAAAACTTCCGCCGTTTCTTCAACCGTCAAACCGCCGAAAAATCTCAATTCGACGATACGGCTTTGCTGTTCGTCTTGTTGCGCGAGTTTTTGCAAGGCTTCATCCAACGCGATTAAATCAATATCTTGCGATTCGTTGGAAAAGCTAATCGCTTCATCAAGCGCGATTTTGTGCGCTCCGCCGCCGCGTTTATCGGCGGCGACGGCGCGGGCGTGGTCAACCAGAATATTCCGCATCGTTTGCGCGGCGACGGCAAAAAAATGTGCGCGGTCTTGCCAATTTATTTCCGAAGTATCAATTAATTTCATATACGCTTCGTGAACAAGCGCGGTCGGCTGAAGCGTATGATTCGAGCGTTGACGTTGTAAATAACTCGCGGCGAGCTTTCGCAATTCTTTATAAACAAGCATCATCAAACGGTCAGCCGCTTCACGGTCGCCACTGCTCCAAGCCTTTAAAAATACCGTAACTTCTTTTGATTGATTCGTTTCCACTTCGATTTTCCAAGCGCGAAATTAATTATAACTTTTTTTTTCATTTTTTTTGAGCCGCTTTTCTGACCGAATCCGTTATTGGTGGTAGAAAGCAAATTTCTATTAAATAATCAGGAGAAAATATATGAAACTTAGAAAATTTTTCGCAGTCATTTTGACATTAAATTTATTTACATCGGCTATCTTGGTCAACGGTCAAGATTCAAGGTTTGAAACAAATATCAGTAACACACTGCCGCCGCCGCAGTATCAGATTTTTGACATCGGTGTCGCGCAAGCAGGCGATTCAGCGGTGCAAGGTTTGGGCGCATCAGTTGGCGGCATCGGTTTAGGACGTTCGATTCGCACCGGCGGTTCACAGGCTTTTTCGTGGACGCAAAGTGCAGGAATTAAAGCCTTGACAAATCTTTCGGGACTTAATTTTTGTCTCGCGTCGGGCGCAAACGGTAACAATTCGGTGGCTGGCACTTGTGCCACATCATTAACCGGCACGGGACGCTTGCCCGTTATCTGGCAAAATGACGTTCCTTCGCAACTTACTTTGCCTGCAGGTCAAACGATTGGCGATGCCAACGACGTGAACAATTCTGGAATCGTCGTCGGTTCGAGCGGCAACGGAAGCGGTCAGCGCGGCGTTATTTACACGAGCGGAATAGGAGCAAATATTAGCCAAACTACGGCAAATGGCAGTTTTTTTACAACGGCATTCAAAATCAATGATTCAGGTCGCGTCGTCGGACAAGGAATTGACCCGACCAACGCCGCCCGCAATGTTGGTATGGTTTATGACATCGGCAGCAGTTCGGCATTTGAAGTCGGTGCGCTTTCGGGAGCGAACGGCGCGTTGGCTTTTGATGTCAGCAACAGCGGATTTGTCGTCGGTTCGAGTATGCAAAATCAAGGTTCGGGCAGACCGTATATCTGGTCGCAAGCTAATGGAATGACGGAAATTCCGCTTCCCGTTGGAACGACACAAGGTTCGGCGCGTTCGGTTAATTCGGCAGGTTGGGCAGTCGGCACGGCATCTTCGGCATTCGCCATTCCGTTTCTTTATGACGGCACGGCAACTTATCGGCTACAAGATTTAATTCCGGCGGGAACAGGTTGGGATTTGTCAACGAACACTTCGTCATCCGCGCTCGGCATCAGCGATAGCGGCATAATTGTCGGCACGGGAGTTTTCAACGGTCAGATTCGCGCTTACGCAATGGTGCCTGTTGCTGCCTCAAATGTTTCCGTCGGCGGACGCATTTTGTCGGCAAGCGGCAAGCCGATAAGCAAAGCCGTTGTTACAATTTCCGGCGGAAATCTGCCACAGCCGATTGTTGTAAGAACAGCCGCTTTCGGATATTACAACTTCCAAGATTTGATGCCGGGCGTTACATATACGGTAAGTGTTGCCGCCAAAGGCTATGCCTTCGCCCAACCGACGCAGATGATTACGCCGCAATCAAATGTTACTGATTTGAATTTTACGTCAGTGCAATGATAGGCGTGAAAAACAATAAAGAAATTTCCCGCTGATAGCGCAGATTTACGCAGATTTTATCCGTGTTATCTGCGCTATTTGCGGGAAATCTCTTTTCACTTACCGAAATGTCGAAATGTCCATTCCGAAACGATCTTTGACATATTCTTCCTGCGCTTGATTCAGATTTCGCAGATTTGCCAAGCGGCGTTCCGACTTTTTGATGTGTGTAATCGTGCGCTGTGCCATTTGTTTGAGCAAGTTTCGACCTTCACGCATTTCGGCTTCGACTTTTTCGCGCAAAACGTAAAGTTCGGAAAGTTCCGCGACCAATTTTTCCTCACGCAATTCTTTCAGACGATTTTTGATTTGAAAAATCTGCCGAATCGCTCGCACCAATTCATCGCCAATCGAATCGCCGCGAATCAAATCGGGCGAATCGCGGAAATCTTCGACCAATTTGTTGAGACGATTTTGGTCTCCGGCAGAATATGCTTCGTTCAATTTCGCCATAAGTTCGTGGCGTTTTTCCTTTTCCTGCGCGTCCAAAGCCAAATCAGGATGAATGATTTTCGCCAAATTATGATAAGCCTTTTTCGCTTCGGCTGTCGGCTTCCAAGATTGTGTGCAACCATCGGCATTTTCGGCGCGGGCGGCTGATTCTTCGGCTAATTTCCGCAATTCTTCGGCGCGTTTTTTGATTTCTTCGTCGTCCGGCACGAGTTTGACTTCTTCTTCGGCAATCTGCGCTTCGATTTCATCGAGTTCGGCATAAAGCCGCGCAACTTCCATCGTGTAGTTTGCCTCAAACTGCTCCAATTCGGCGCGAAGCTCGGTCATTTCTTCTTCACGGTCAGCGAGTTTGTCTTTCAAACGCTCCAAAACGCGCCGCTTTTTATTCAGTTCAATTTCTTCCGGTGCAAGAACATTCATATTTCGATTATTTCAAAACTTGTCGTAATTGTCGCCGTCGGGCGCACAGTTGCGGCGACGGAGCAATATTTTGTGTCTGAAAGCTCAATCGCTTTTTCAACGGCTTGCGTCAAAATGTTTTGTCCATATACCAAATGGTGAATGTGAAGCGCGGTGAAAGCTCGGGGATGTTCTTCGCGCCGTGTGCCTGTAATCTCGACTTTATAATCCGAAACTTTTTGCCGTTTTTTCTCCAAAATCGAAACCACATCAACTGCCGTGCAAGCCGCAACAGAAACTAAAAGTAGTTCGAGCGGAGTTGGTGCAGATTTTCTTTCTCCTTTAGTATCAAGAATTAACGAATGATTGCTTGGCGTTGTGCCGATGAAAAAATCATCGCCGCCGTATTTGATGGTTGCTTTATATTTGTTGTCTGTCATCGAAGAATTTCCTTTCCAAAAACTTAAATCTTTAAACTTTTTGCGTGATTTTATCATAAATTTTTCATCAAAGCATTTCTGGCACAAAAAATGCTTTTTCTCTTTCGGAATATGATTTTATTCCAAACTACGACAAGTAGAAAAATGTTTCGGGTTGCGCCGACAAACAAAATTTGGGGGCAAAATAGAGTCTGAAAGCGCAATCCGAAACAGCAAAGTTTGTGAACGGGAGAACAAAGATGAACAAATTCAAAAATATATTTTCGGTTTATTTGGCGGTTGGTTTAATGATGTTCGGTTTTGCCGCGAATCTTCACGCGCAAAATCGTAATCAGCAAGATGTTCGAGTAATTTTGCGAAGTTTGAACTCGGAAATTGATGATTTTCGTTACAGTTTCGATGCGGAAATGAACCGCAATTCGGTTAATCGTAACGACAAAAATGCGATTAATAAAAACGTCAACAAACTCGAAGACGCAATCAGCGAATTTGACGGAAAATTTCAGCGCGGACGCGAAACTACACGCGACGTTGGCGACATTTTGACGGAAGCAAAAGTTATAAATGAGTTTGTTTATCAACGAAATTTCGGTCAAAACGTCCAAACCGATTGGATGAATGTCCGTAACTTGCTCGACCGTTTGGCACAAAATTACGGCGTTTCGGGAAATTGGAACAACAGCAATTCGGTTTATTATCCGAACGTTAATTATTATTCAAACGGTTTGACCGGAACTTACGATTTGAATCAAAACCGCAGCGACAATGTGAATGATATTGTTGAGGATGCGAATGTTCAAACTGAAGAACAACGCCGCGATTTAGAAGAAAAACTCGACCCGGCGCAACAGATTGCTATTGACCTTCGCGGTAATCAAGTGATTATTGCTTCTTCAAAATCCGCACCGTTTTCCATCAATGCCGATGGACGCGACCGCGAAATTACCTTGGATAACGGTCAAAAAGTCCGCGTTCGCGCAACACTTCGCGGACAGGAATTGACCATTTCTAGCCGCGACCGCGATTACGATTACACAAGCGTCTATTCATCGCAAGACAACGGAAATTCGATGAAAGTTACGCGCCGGATTACGACGAGTTATTTGAATCAAACGATTTTTGCCGAAAGTTTTTACGGCAAATCGGATTCAGTGGCGCGGCTTGGGATTGATACGAATACGAATTCCGACGTTTATTCGAGCAACGACCAAGACGATTACCCGCAAACAACGACTACGAAAAACGGTGAGTTTATTGTGCCTTCGGGAACGGTTATTACCGGAACTTTGCAAAACGACATCAGCACGAAAGTTTCGCAAAACAACGACCGCTTCAGTATGATTGTTGACCAGCCGAATCAATTTCGCGGCGCGGTTATCGAAGGTTATCTTTCAGGAATTCAGCGTTCGGGCAAAGCAACGGGACGCTCAAAAATTACGTTTAATTTTGAACGAATTCGTCTGCCGAATGGGCAAACTTACGATTTTGCCGGAATTTTGCAAACCGTAACCGATGAAGAAGGAAAAACCGTTAAAGTGGACACCGAAGGCGTTGCCAAAGGCGGAAATCAAACGAAAACAACCGCGACACGCGGCGCAATCGGTGCAGGAATTGGTGCAATCATTGGCGCAATCGCCGGCGGCGGAAAAGGGGCGGCAATCGGCGCAATCATCGGCGGCGGTGCAGGCGCAGGCTCGGTTGTTTTGACCGGAAAAGAAGATTTGGAACTCAAACAAGGTTCGGCAATCTCCGTTCAATCAACTTCGCCACGATAGTGTGATGATGGTGAGACTGTGAGACGAAGCGACGGCGAGATTTAATAAATCCCGCCGTCGCTTCGTCGCTTTGTCCAAGCGTCATTATTGCGGTTTAATAGTTGTATGAAAATCTCCTTTGAGGAATTTGAAAATTACCGCGATAAAAAATGGCGGCGCGAAGAAACCTTGAAAATCGAAACCGCACCGGAAGTCGAAGCGTTAGTCGAAGATCTGGGTTTTTGCTTAGGTTTGACAGATTCGCGGACGAATTTGCCGAGCGTTTATATTGCCGTTTGCGGACGACGCGACGCGCACGCGCCGAAAAATGTGCAGAAAGATTACGAAATGAGTTTGGCTTGGACGCTCAAGGATGAAGTAATGATGCGCGGGAAAGTCTTTTACTCAAAATTGGTCAAAGGTCGTTCGATGTTTGTTGCCCCACGAATGATTAAATATTTCAATGCGATTTGGGGCGTTGCAAAAAAAGACGAAAGCGAAAAATTGTCGGCGGACGCACAAAAGGTTTTGAAAGTTTTGCGGAAAGAATGGGAAATGGCAACTTCTGATTTGCGCGAGGCGGCGAAGATTCACGAAAGAAAAAATTTGACAAAAGCCCTGGACGAACTGCAAAAATGTATGAAAGTTGTGCCGCAAGAAGTTCTTTATCAGCCGAAATTTACATACATTTGGACTTTGGCTGAAGCACGTTTCCCAAGGGAATTGTCCAAAAAAATCACACGCGAAGATGCCGTGCGCGAAATTGCCCGCAATTTTCTTAATTTGTGCGGACAAACCGCACTCGGCGAACTCTCAAAAGCGTTTGGTTTTCCGCGTTGGGAGGCGGGCAAGGCAAATCATCAGCTTGTAGCCGAAGGTTTTGCCGAAAGATTGACCACAGGAATTTATCGTCTGAAAGTGTAAGCGAAAAATTTTACTGCAATGACGCAGAGTTTTTATGGTTTAGCTTTTTTAGCCAAATTTCCCGAAGATTACCAACCAAATAACCAATAAATCTTTGCGCCTCTTTGCCTTTGCCTCTGTGTGTTGAAAGAAAACTTGTCTAATCGTAAAAAAGCCGATTTTTGCCATTTCATAAAGTCGGATTTTCGGTGTAAAATTTTGATATGGTTGAAAAAACTGAACATAGCGAACCTAATAAAATAATAGAAAAAGCCGAATCAATCGGACAAATTATCATCGGTGAGGTCGAAAAAATCGGAGGGATTTTGACTGCTGACCCAATTACTCAAGCCGAAGGCGAATTTAACATCGCTGCAGGAACACTGCGAAATGAAAGCACGGAAGTTTTGGAAGAGACCGAAGAAGAAAATTAACTGCTGAAAACGCGAAAATATGTTAAAAAAATCTATAAATCTTTCGCGTTTTTTCTGCATTTCGCGGATCAAATAATCAATAATGACAAAAAAAATATTCATTGCCGGTTCAGGCGGAATCGGCGAAGCTGCCGCGCTTTTGTTGCGTGAATGGTGCGAATTTGAAACGGAAATTTATCTTGGCGATATTTCCGAAAATAATTTGGCAAAAGCAAAGGATTTTGTAACGCAAAATTCGTCAAAAACATCAAAAGTCGAAACAATTCTGATGAACGATGAAAATCAAGCTATGACAAATGCCTTTGAAAATTGCGAAGTTTTGCTTGATTGTTCGCCCGGCGGACTTGCACCAAAAATGGCGCGGTTTGCGAAAGATTTCAAAATGCACTATGCGAATTTGACCGAATACGTTGCCGAAACCGATGAAATTACCGCGCTTGCAAAAGATGCGGAAACAGGTTTTGTTTTGCAAACAGGTCTTGCGCCCGGATTTATCAATGTTTTGGCAATGTCGCTTTATCATCAATTTGTTAAAAATTATGAAAACGAAAACGTCGAACGAATTGGAATGAAAGTCGGCGCACTCACGGCACACGCGCACGAGCCGCATTTTTACGGTTTTACTTGGTCGCCGATTGGTGTGGCAACGGAATATGTAAAAAATTCGCGTCTGATTCGAAACTCTGAAATCACTGAACGTCCGGCACTTTCCGAACGCGAAAAAATAATTATCGGAGCGCGAACTTACGAAGCCGATTTGACTTCGGGCGGTGCGGCAGATTTGCCTGACTTTTTTGCGGGAAAGGCTAAAGCCTTGGATTATAAGACTTTGCGCTATGTCGGTCATTACGATTGGGTTCAATCTATGGTGAAAAGTTTGCCGAATGACGAGAATTTACCGAACAAATTGCAAGACATAATGCTCCAAGAAATTCCTTCGGTTGAAGACGATTTGGTTTTGGTTCACGCTTCGGTTGATGGTTTCGATTCAAACAATCGCCGCCGAATGATTGAAAAAGCATTTTTTGTCGAACCGTTGGAAATAAATGGAAAATCACTTCGGGCAATTCAAACGACAACTGCCGCACCGCTTTGCGAATCGGCAATGATGCTTTTGCAAGGAAATCTCAAAGGCGTAATTCTGCAAAGCCAAATCGTGCCTGATGAATTTATGAAAGGAAGTTTTGTGAGCAAAATCTACAAAGACTAAACTTTCATTTTTTTGCCTGCGAAACATAAGAAATAAACGAAAAAAAATCAAAATGTTTTGAAAATTTTCGTTACTTTCGTATGTTTCGCAGGCAAATTTTCTGTGTTAGAATCTACGCGATGAAAATCAATCTAAACACGCCTTTAATCGAACTTCACCAATTCGATTTTATGAAATTGACGAACGCAATGTCGCGCAAATTGGCGACGGCGGTGGCAGTTTATGCTTATAAAAATGATATTGGCGACGCAACGGTTGAAGACCTTTTGAATTATTTTCCGATGCGTTATGAAGACCGTTCGAATTTTATTCAGATTGATGAATTGACGATTGATACCGAGGCATCGGTTGAATTATTTGTTCGAGTTTCGGGCGGTTTCAAAGTTGGCAAAAACCGAAGCCCGAAAGCTCCGCCACTTTATATTTTTGAAATCACGGCGGGCGATGCGGAAAGAACGCGCAAGCCTGTGGTTGTTTGGTGGTTCGTTTCCGGCAAACAGGCGCATCGGATTATCAATTATTATCAATCACGTTTTTCACGCGGCACACGCTTTGTCGCTTACGGAAAATGGGAATGGGACGCACGGCGCAATACTTTTTCTTTAAGATTAAACAAGCCGGACGAACTCGAAATTTTGCCTTCCGATGTTGATTACAACGAATTCGGGTTGCTTAAAAATCTTGATTCGGACGAACCCGAAAACCAAAATCCAAAGAATAAAGCCCAAGAAGAAGACGATTTTTTAGAAGACACCGAAAACCCCGAATTTGCGATGATTCACAGCGGACGGCACGTTCCCGTTTATCGAAAACTCGGACAATTTCAAACGAAACGCTTACGCGAAATTGTTTTTTCGGTGCTTGAAAATCTTGATAAATTGTCGGTTAAAGATAATTTACCGGCAGATTTGATTGACCGGCAAAAACTCGTTTCGCGTGTTCAGGCAATCAAAGAAATTCATTTTCCGCCTGAAAACTCTTTAATTTCAGAATACGCAATGGCGCGGAGCAACGCGCATAAACGTCTGATTTTTGAAGAATTTTTCTGGGTTTCGTTTGCGCTTCAACTAAAACGCGGCGACCGCACGAAAGAACCGAAAGGCACAATTATCGAAATTTCACCGAAAACCTTTGAACGCATCGAAAAATTATTGCCTTTTACTTTAACAAATGCTCAACAGAGAGTTATTGACCGAATTTTCGATGATATGCAGTCGAACGCACCAATGAATCGTCTAGTTCAAGGCGATGTCGGAAGTGGCAAAACAATTGTTGCGTTTTTGGCGATGTTTGCGGCGATGGAAAACGGCTATCAATCCGCGCTGATGGCTCCAACCGAAATTCTTGCCGAACAACACGCGAGAAATGCGAAAAAATTATTTGCTGTCACGCCTTATAAAGTTGATTTGCTTGTTGGAAGTTTGAAAGCCTCTGAAAAACGAAAAGTGCAAAAAGCAATTGCTGATGGCGAAATACACGCCGTTATCGGAACTCACGCAATTATTCAAGATGCCGTCGAATTTGAAAAATTAGGGTTAGCAGTCGTTGACGAACAGCATCGTTTTGGTGTTCTGCAACGCGCCGAACTTCGTGCGCGAGGCTATAATCCGGATATTTTAGTGATGACGGCAACGCCGATTCCGCGCAGTTTGGCGATGACGGTTTATGGAGATTTGAATGTTTCGGTGATTGACGAACTTCCGCCCGGAAGAACTCCGATTAAAACGGTCGTTGTCGGCGAAGATCAAAGAAACGGCGTTTATAAAGGCATTGAGCGCGAAATAAATCTTGGTCGGCAAGTTTATGTTGTTTATCCTCTGATTGAAGAATCCGAAAAATTAGATTTGAAAGCGGCGACGATGATGTTTGAGGAATTGCGCGATAAAATTTTTCCGAATTTTCGTGTCGGGCTTTTGCACGGCAAAATGAAAGCGGCAGAAAAAGAAGCGATTATGCAAGAATTTATCGCCGGAAATTTGAATATTCTGGTTTCGACAACCGTTATCGAAGTCGGGGTTGATGTTCCGAACGCGAGTTTGATGATTATCGAACACGCCGAAAGATTCGGATTATCACAACTTCACCAACTTCGCGGGCGCGTAGGGCGCGGTGCGGAACAATCATTTTGTGTTTTGCTGACCGGCGATAAAAAAACTGCGGTCGCAAAAGAAAGGCTCGGAATTATGGAAGAAACGACTGACGGTTTCAGAATCGCCGAAAAAGATTTGGAAATTCGCGGGCAAGGCGAGATTCTCGGCACACGGCAATCGGGTGTGCAAACATTCAAAATCGGCAATATTATCCGCGATTTGGAGATTTTAGAATCCTCACGCAAGGAAGCCGAACTGTATTTATCGCAAAAACGTCTGTCGAACGAAACCGCAAATTTAATCGAAATTACCCGCAAAGATTCGCGTTTTCGGCTGGTTGGAATTGGTTGAAGAAAGTCTAAAAGTGAAAAAGCGGAAATGTGAAAAAATTTAGGTGTGTTTATTTTGAGCATCCTTTTTCACTTTTTCGCTTTTTTCACTTTTTTCGGTCAATTTGAACGGAAATTTTAAAAATTATCAAAATATATTATCACTCAGCGTTTTTCAATAAACATTTTCGGGGGATTTGTGCATTTTTGCTTTACATTTGAATTCAGAACAAATAAAATTCACGGTAAAAGAACTTCCAAATTTTTTTGAAAAACATCCCAATAATTCAATCGTGTAGAAGCTAGATTCCGCTTTAGTGAATCAATCTGGATAATAAAATGGACACTCGACGACCAACAAACAACACAAACAAGCCCTATACCCGCAAGCCCTATCAAAAAAGAGAAGGTGAAAGAAATTTCGGCGACCGTAAATTTCAACCGCGGGATAACAGGTTCCAACCGCGTGAAGGCGGAAGCGAAAGAGGTCAGGAGCGCGACAATCGTTTTCAAAGCCGCGATAACCGATACCAAGACCGTGATAACCGATTTCAATCTCGGGATAATCGCTTTCAAAGCCGCGATAATCGTTTTCAAAACCGCGACGGCAAATTTCAACCGCGAAATGACCGTTTTCAAGGCAAAAAGCGATTTCCGCCGAAGAGCGGCAAATCATTTAAGCCGTGGGAAAAAGATAATCGTCCGCGCCTTGTTTCCGATTTGCAAGTTACGGACGGCAAACTTCGCGGAAAATATTTGGCAACAACCACAATTCCAAGTATTAAAATGAGTTCCCGCCGGGTTCGTGAAGCACTTTTCAAGGCACTTTACAGAAAAATCCGTGCATCGAGGTTTCTCGATTTATGCGCGGGAACGGGCGCAATCGGCATCGAAGCCATCTCGCGGGGCGCGATGGTGGCAACCTTTGTCGAGCGTTCGGCGCGGATGACCACCTTGATAAAGAAAAATATGGAAGCCTGCGAAATCAAAACCGGACACGGCGAAGTCGTGGAAGGCGAAGTCGTGCCGTTTCTTAAACAGATGGCAAAACGCCGCCGGTTTTGGGACGTAGTTTTCTTCAATCCGCAGCCGGAATCCGACACCACAGAAATTGTTAAATATTTAAGTCGCGGCGCAGGCATAAAACCGCACGGCGTTTTGGTTATCGAACATCATTCGGATACGTTTTTTCCTGAAAGAATGGGCGTGATGAAACGTTGGCGCGTAATTGTTCTGGGCGAAACGACTTTGAGTTTTTACGATAGAAAGTAATTGGGTTTTGACCTTTGATTTTTGATTTTTGATTATTTTGACTAACTTCAAAATTAAAAACAAGAACAAAATCAAAGGTCAAAAATCAAAGGTCAATCACTAATGCGAATAATTGCAGGCGAATATCGCGGGCGGATTTTGAAAAGTCCGTCCGGCAATAAAACCCGCCCGACCTCTGACCGTCTGCGCGAAACACTTTTCAATATTTTAGCTCCACTGATTACGGAAGAAACGCGGATTTTGGATTTATGTGCGGGAACGGGCGCAGTCGGCATCGAGGCGGTTTCGCGGGGCGCGGGTTTTGCCGCGTTTGTTGATAAATCGCGTCGGGCTTGCAGTTTAATTGAAGAAAACCTCGACCTTTTGCAAATTCCCGAATCGCAAACTGAAGTTTTTTGTCTGGCGGCGGAAAATTTTGTTCAGCGCGAGCAAAAGCACGCTTGGGACATAGTTTTTTTCGATCCGCCGTATCAAAGCGATTATTTAATTTTCTTACGCGAATTTGCCGAGAATGTTGAAAATCTTTTATCCGAAGACGGCATTTTAATCGTCGAACATCACGCCAAAAACACTTTGCCCGACGCAATTTACGACTTGCGACGCTGGCGGATTTTAAAACAAGGCGAAACTCACTTGAGTTTTTATGAAAGGCATTAGTCGTTAGTGGTTAGTTATTAGTTGCGAAGAAGGTTTTGGTAACTAACGACGAACAACTAACAAAATACAATGAAGATTATCGAATTCGAGAGCCGTTATGCCAAAGATTTTGCGCGTTTGAATTACGAATGGATTGAGGAATATTTTTCCGTCGAAGCGCACGACCGCGAAATGTTGGATGCGCCGGAGGAATATATTATAAATCGCGGCGGGCAGATATTTTTTGCGGAAATTGACGACAAAATTGTCGGAACAGTTGCGTTGATTGCGGTTGGCGATGATAGTTTTGAACTTGCTAAAATGGCAGTTGACAAAAATTATCGCGGTTTTCGGATTGGCGAGGCGTTGATGTCGGCGTGTGTTGAATTTTCGGCAAAAAAGGGCATCAAAAAGATTTTTCTGCTGTCGCACACGAAACTTGTTCCGGCGATAAATCTTTATCGGAAGTTCGGATTTGAAGAAATTCCGCTCGATTCGGACATTCCGTATCAACGCCCCGATATTCAGATGGAATTGCGCTTAAAAAATATAAAATGAAACCTCTTTTAGTCTGGATTTTGCTGTGTGTCGTGTGGGGAACGACGTGGATTTTCATCAAACTCGGTTTAAACGACCTGCCGCCCGTATCGTTTGCCGCCGTTCGATTTTCGGTTGCCTGTCTGATTTTGTTTTTCATCATCAAATTTCAAAAAATCGAACTCCCGAAAGGGAAAAACGTCCTGATTTTTATCTTAATCACGGGGTTTTTGCAATTTTTCTTTAATTACGGCTTGCTGTTTTGGGGCGAACAATACATAACTTCGGGACTTGCGGCGGTTTTGCAGGCGACGATTCCGGCTTTCGGGTTAATTTTGGCACGAATTTACGTTGGAGAAGAAATTACGGGCTTGAAAATCGCTTCTATTTTGCTCGGATTGGCGGGCGTGGCGGTAATTTTCCGCGAACAGCTTATTTTAAATGGTGAAATGGCGTTTTTCGGGAGCGCGGCGGTGGTTGTCGGCGCGTTTGGCGCGGCTTACGCGAGTGTTTTGACAAAAGCGAAGGGAATTTCGCACCATCCGGCGAGTTTGGTGTTCGCGCAGATGTTTATCGGACATATTCCGCTCTGGATTGTCGGAATTTCGGCGGAAGGCAACCCCGCAAACTTTAATTGGACGCGGCAAGCGGTAATTTGCGTCTTTTATCTTGCAGTTGTCGGTTCGATTGTCGCATTTTGGCTTTATTATTGGCTTTTAGCTAGAATTGATGTGTCAAAAGCGATGATGATTGCCTTTGTAACGCCGCTGGTCGCGGTTTTTGTCGGCAGTTTTTTCGGTGAAAAGCTGGATATTCAAACATTATTGGGCGGAATTTTGATTTTAATTAGCGTGGGGTTAATTGTGATAAGATTTTCACCGCAGAAACGCACAAACGAAGAGGTAAAGTAAGCGGACAAATTTAATTTATGAAAAAGCGGCAAAAGAAACCGAAGTCATATTATAAATTTTACATTCTACATTTTACATTGATTTCCAGACAAAACATTTTCTCTTGGTAATCAATTTACAATGTAAAATGTAGAATTGACAATAGTTTGCTGATGAGCGGTTTCGTGATTGTATAATTATCCGGTTTTAAAGAAAATCCGTGTTTCTATGTTTCCGCATTAAAATCAATTTATGAATTTTAGATTTACAACCGCCGGAGAATCGCACGGCAAGGCATTAATTGCGATTGTCGAGGGTTTGCCCGCGGGTTTGGAGATTGATTTGGCGAAAATCAATCACGAACTTTGGCGCAGACAGCAAGGTTACGGGCGCGGCGGGCGGATGAAGATTGAAACGGATACGATTGAGGTTTTATCGGGCGTGCGGCACGGAAAAACGCTCGGTTCGCCGGTTGCGTTGATGATTGAAAACCGTGATTTCGTCCATTGGACGGAAATAATGGCGGCGGAAAAGATTTCTGCGCCGCCGAAGAATCCGCGCACGGTAACGCGCCCGCGTCCGGGACACGCCGACCTCGCGGGCGGGCAAAAATTCGGCGTGCGCGACCTGCGAAATATTCTCGAACGCGCTTCCGCCCGCGAAACTGCCGCCAGAGTCGCTTGCGGCGCACTCGCCAAACAATTAATCGAACAATTCGGCATCGAAATTAAAAGCCACGTCATAAAATTGGGCAAAATTCCCGAAATTCCGCTCCAAAAAACTTGGGAAGACATCGCCGCAATCAAAAAAGATTCGCTTTTAAGCTGTGCGGACGCGGAAATCGAAGCCGAAATGGTCAAACATATTGACGAAGCGCGGGAAAATGGCGATACTCTGGGCGGAATTTTTGAAATTGTCGCCAAAAACGTCGTTATCGGCTTAGGTTCGCACAATTCTTGGCGCGAAAAGCTCGACGGCGCACTTGCACAGGCGATAATGTCAATCCAAGCGGTAAAAGCCGTCGAAATTGGCGAAGCGGTGGCAAATGCAGGGCGTTTCGGCTCGGAAGTTCACGATGAAATCTACTTTGAAGACGAAACATTCCGTCGTAAAACCAATCGTGCGGGCGGTTTGGAAGGCGGAATTACCAATGGCGAAGAAATTCGCGTTCGCGGCTATCTAAAACCGATTTCAACTTTGCGAAAACCGCTCCATTCGGTTGATATTGACACGAAAAAAGAAGATTTAGCCGCCTTTGAACGCTCGGATATTACGGCAGTTCCCTCCGCCGGAGTCATCGGCGAAGCAATGACGGCGATTGTTTTAGCAAATGCTCTGCGCGAAAAGTTTGGCGGCGACTCTTTGGAAGAAATGCGGCGGAATTTTGAGAATTACAACGAATTACTGAGGAAATATTAGGTCTTTCATTTGTTGCAACAGGCATTTTTTCAAAAAAAATAGCTCTGGATTTAAATCCAGAGCTTTGGAATTTAAATCCAGAGCTTTGGAATTTAAATCCAGAGCTTCGGAATTTAAATCCGAAGGCTTGGAATTTAAATCCAGAGCTTTGGAATTTAAATCCGAAGGCTTGGAATTTAAAT
>CAZJQP010000058.1:0-33430 GCA_964548225.1 uncultured Blastocatellaceae bacterium
TTTCTATTTTTTGCTTGAAATTAGATATTTTTGTAGGGTTGTTAAATAAGAAAAAAGAACGCCGTTGATTAGCAACGGCGTTCTTTTTTTGATAAATCTTCAAAAAACTAACGGATATACGCACCGTGATTTTTGCCGATGCGAAGAACTTCATACCAAGTTTCATTGATTTCGTCAGTGTAGCGTTCGTCGAAATTTTGAAAATCTTCTTTCGTCAGACGTTTGGATGAATTTTTCTTGGCATTCAAAAATTCAGCATAATTTTGCCAAGCGTCCATATGTTTGTTCCACGCGATTTGAAAATCACGCGGAAAACCGCTTACGTCCATACTGCCCGATTCTTCGACATATTGTGAAACCGAATCAGCGTGAGTGGCGATTGAATATGATTCTTCCGAAAAATCATTAAAACTTCGTCGGTCTCTGTCGCGTCCGTTATTAATGTCGCGCTGGAGAAACGAATAAATTGCGTTAGTGTGCTGTTGTTTTTGTTGGCAATTATGGCGCGAATAGCTGTAAGTCGGTTTAACGGGAAACCCGAAAAGAAGCCAAACAAGCCCGACCGAGACGGCAAATGTTCCGATAAATGCGATAATTCCTGCGATAATTCTTGTATTTCTCATAAAAACTCCTTTGTATCAAATATTCTCCAAAACTATTATCTCTTAAAAATTCCGAAAATGGAATACTTTTTTGACGATTTTACGCAAAAGATTTGCTAAAGTTTATTTTGATGAATTTACAAGACCTAATTCGCAAGAAACGCGACGGCGCGAGATTTTCAGTTGAAGAAATAAACGCTTTTATTTCGGGCGTTTGCGACGGCAGTTGGGCAGATTATCAAATCTCTGCACTCGTGATGGCAATGTTTATTCAAGGCTTGAATCAGGCGGAGCAAAATGCTTTGGTCAAAGCGATGTTGGAATCGGGTGAAGTTTTTGATTTTTCCGACATTGACGCGCCGAAAGCCGATAAACATTCAACGGGCGGCGTGGGCGACAAAACTTCTCTGATAATTGCGCCGCTTGCTGCAAGTTGCGGCGTTGCCGTGCCGATGATTTCCGGTCGCGGACTCGGACACACGGGCGGAACACTCGACAAACTCGAATCAATTGAAGGTTTTAATGTGAATTTGTCTGCGACGCAGTTTAAACAAACAATCAAAAAATGCGGTTTTGCAATGGCTGGACAGACGAAAAAAATTGTTCCGGCGGACAGAAAACTTTACGCTTTGCGCGACGCTTGCGCGATGATTGAATCCGTGCCGCTGATTGTCGGTTCGATAATGTCGAAAAAATTGGCGGAAGGTTTGGACGCACTTGTTTTAGATGTCAAAACCGGAAATGGTGCGTTTATGGAAAATATTTGGGACGCGCAGGAATTGGCAAAGGCTTTGGTCAAAACAGGCAACGATTTTAACGTCAAAACCGAAGCCTTGATTACGGATATGAGCCAACCGCTCGGAAAATTTGTCGGAAATGCACTCGAAGTTTATGAATGCGTCAAAATTCTGCGCGGCGAAATTGATGAAGAAATGCAGACAACGCTTGATTTATCAATCGAACTGACGGCGCGGATGTTGGTTTTGACAGGAATTTCGACGAATTTGGACGACGCTTCGGCGATTTGTCTTGAAAAAATTTGGGACGGCGCGGCTTTGGAGAAATTTCGTCAAAATATCGAATTGCAAAAGGGAAATCCAATCATTTGCGACAAACCCGAAAGGCTTCTTGATAAAAAAATCAAACAAATTCCGATTGCATCGGCGGAAAACGGTTTTATCACGGAAGTCGAAACAAAATCAATCGGCAACGCCATCTGCGAAATCGGCGGCGGACGTTTCAAAATGTCCGATAAAATTGATTACGCCGTCGGTTTTGTGTGCGATAAAAAAATCGGCGATGCAGTGAAAAAAGGCGAAACGCTCGGCATTCTTTATTGCCGCAATCAAAAACAAGCCGAATTGATTGGCGGAAAATTGCAAAATGCGTATAAAATAGGCAAGGAAAAACCGCAAAACTCGGAATTGATTAAAGAGGTTATTTGTTAATTTATGCCGGAATTGAGTTGTGAAAATCCTTCACGCGAGGAATTGCAGAGTTATTTGAATGAGCATTGGGAAGATACTAAAAAAGGACTAGAATATTTTCGGAATGGATTTGGCGTTGACTTCAAAAATTTAGCAGGTAAGTTTTACGACTCGATTTTGAATTCTTTGTATCGTTTGAATGATTTTCCTCGTGAAAATAAATTTTGGCATAACACGAACAATAAACCGACAATTTATAAATTAGACGAATTTTGTCAGTTAAAGTTAAGCGAAAACCCAAATGATATTTTAGCATTAGGGGGTTATTTAGCGAGTAGAATGAAAATGGGCGCACCTACTCCAAATTTAACAGATATTATAAATAAACTCGTTCAGCTTGGAGAAATGAAAGCCGATTTGTTAGTTGAGTTGTATCTAACCGAAGATATAACTTACGACGGAAACGGAAACGACTTTGCGGAGTTATTGATTAAACTCGGATTGCAAAATGATTCAAAAGTAACGCTTGAAAATTTAGCAAAGTCAAAAAATGATTTTGTTTCTAATTGGGCGCGAACTGCTTTAGAAAAGATAAAAAATCAATGAGAAAAATAATTTGTTCAATCGGATTGCTTTTAATTTCAATTTTTCTGATTTCGTGCGGCGCAACAACCGAAGCGCGGAAAGATTGCAATATTAAAGTCGGGATTGTTTTCGACATTGGCGGCAAAAATGATCGTTCGTTTAATGCGGCGGCTTGGGAAGGCGTTCAGCGGGCGCAGAAGGATTTAAATGTTTGTCTGTATGATGTCGAGCCGGGAAATCCGACTTCGATTGAGCCGGCGATGCGGGCTTTTGCCGAGAAAAATTTCGATTTGATAATTGGTGTCGGCTTCGCGCAAGGTCCGATTATGCAGAAAGTCGCCAACGATTATCCGAATATCAAATTTGCAATTGTAGATGGCGTGATTTTTGAAAAAGACGGGAAAACGCCGAAAGAAAATGTTGCATCGCTCGTTTTCCGCGAACACGAAGGTTCCTACTTGGTCGGAATGATTGCCGCCGCGAAATCGAAAACGGGCGTTTTGGGATTTGTCGGCGGAATGGATATTCCTTTGATTCATCGTTTTGAAACCGGATTTGAAGAAGGTGCAAAATCGGTCAATCCGAACATTCGCGTGGTTGATAATTATGTCGGTGTAACGGATTCTGCGTGGAACAATCCGGGCAAAGGCAAAGAACTCGCGCTCTCGCAAATCGGGCAAGGCGCAGACGTGATTTTCACGGCGGCGGGAAATTCCGGTTTAGGTGCGTTTGATGCCGTCGAACAATTTGGCAAAACCGACGGCGTAGCAAATAAATTCGTTATCGGCGTTGACTCGAATCAAAACGGCGTAAAACCAGGATTCGTGCTGACCTCGATGGTCAAGCGCGTGGACAATTCGGTTTATGATGTCGTCAAAGAAGTTTTGGAGAAAAGATTCAAGGGCGGTTTTCACGTTTTCGGACTCGACAAAGACGGCGTGGCTTACGCGATGGACGAACATAATAAGAGTTTGATTTCCGAAGAAATTTTGAAAAAAGTTGAAGAAGCCAAAGTGAAAATTGTCAAAGGCGACATAAAAGTTACCGACGCGATGGCGAAATAATTAAAAAAAATGCTCGAACTTAGAAACATTACAAAAACATTCGGCAACGTCGTGGCGAATAAAGACGTTTCTATCAACATTGAAAAAGGCACGATTCACGCGATTGTCGGCGAAAACGGTGCGGGGAAATCTACCATTATGCGAATCGCTTACGGTTTTTATACAGCTGATTCGGGCGAGATTTTTGTTGATGGAAAACCCGTTTCGATAAAAAATCCTGACGATGCTATCAAGCTCGGAATCGGAATGGTGCATCAGCATTTTATGCTGGTTGATACGATGACCGTCGGCGAAAATATTATCTTGGGCGCGGAGGGCGGAAATGCCGTAAGTATTGATTGGAAAAAAGCGAATAACGAAATTCGTGCGCTTTCCGATGAATTGAAACTGAATATCAATCCACATTCTTATATCGAAGATTTATCGGTTGGCGCACAACAGAGAGTTGAACTGTTGAAGGCACTTTATCGCAATGCGAAACTTTTGATTTTAGATGAACCGACAGCGGTTTTAACGCCGCAGGAAGTAGAAGATTTTTTCAATATTTTGCGTCGAATGCGTGAACAAGGCAAAACGATTGTCATTATCACGCACAAATTGGATGAAGTTTTGGCGATTTCCGATAATGTAACCGTGATGCGCGACGGGAAAACAGTCGGAAACGTGCCAACAAGCGAGACGAATGCGAAAGATTTGGCGCGTATGATTGTCGGGCGCGATGTTTTATTGCGCGTTGAAAAAACTAAAGCCGAACCGCGTGAAACCGTTTTGAATGTCGAAAACCTGCGTGTAATCGGCAAACACGGGCTTGCGCTCAATGACGTTTCGTTTAATGTCCGGGCGGGCGAAATTGTCGGAATTGCCGGAATTGAAGGCAACGGGCAGACCGAATTGATTGAAGCAATTGCAGGTCTGACAGCAATTCAATCGGGCAAAATTGAATTTTCAGGCAAAAATATTTCCAATCTTTCCGTGCGCCAACGCACTGAACTCGGGCTGGCACATATTCCCGAAGATCGCCATAAACGCGGACTGCTTCTTGATTCAAATTTGGAAGAAAATGCGATTTTGGGCGTTCATTATCGTGCGCCGATTGTTGCAAACGGACTATTAAATTCGGCAGTTATCGAAAAACGCACGAAAGAAATTATCGAAAATTTCGATGTTCGTCCGCCGAATCCTGAGCTTTCCGCCAAATCGCTCTCCGGCGGAAATCAGCAAAAATTGATTATCGGCAGAGAATTCGGGCTTAATCCGAAATTACTGCTCGTTTCGCAACCAACACGCGGTGTGGACATCGGCGCAATCGAATTTATACACCGGAAATTAATCGGATTAAGAGATTCGGGAAGCGCAGTTTTGCTCGTTTCTGCTGAACTCGAAGAAGTTACTGCGCTTGCTGACCGCCTTTTTGTGATTTACGAAGGCAAATTTGTCAGTGTTGTCAATCCTAAAGAAGTTACAACTGAAGAAATTGGTTTGATGATGACCGGCGGAGAAGGAAAAGCTAAAAAGTTAGAAGTTTGACACTTAGCGTGCAAGTGTCTAAAATTTCGTTAGTTTTCATTAAAAAAATATGGCTGAAGTCAATATTGAGGCGGAAAAACTTATCGGCATCGAAGTTACGGGTTCGATGCTCAAAGCCGTTTGTTTGGATGCGGACAATGTTGTCGGCGGATTGCAAATGCCGATTTTTCGTAAAGAAGAAACCGCGGGGCAATTGATTATTTTTCTTAAAGATTTGACCGAAAAATTCGGCGAATTCGATAAAGTCGGCATTGCCGTTCCCGGACTTATCAGCCGTGAAACTCAGCGCGTTACGTTTTCGACGCATTTTCCCGAACACGAAAAAATTGACCTTTTGGGCGAATTGAAGGCATCGGCTACGCAAAAAATTATAATTGAAAACGATGCAAATGCCGCCGCTTACGGCGAGTTTCGTCTTGGTGCAGGGCGTGGAAGCCGGAATATGTTTTATGCTACTTTGGGCAAAGGCGTTGGCGGCGCGTTGATTTTTGAAGGCAAAATCTGGCACGGTGCGGGTGGTTTTGCAGGCGAATTCGGACATATTGCCATCAATGAAGACGGCTTAAAACTCGAAGAGGTTGCCTCTGCTTCAAACATTGTGCGACGCACACGCGAGAGATTTCATCAAGACAGCACTTCATCGCTCGGAAGTTTGGACGAAGACGAAATCGGTCTTAGCGACCTTG
The DNA here is from genome assembly GCA_964548225.1 of uncultured Blastocatellaceae bacterium. Taxonomy (GTDB): domain Bacteria; phylum Acidobacteriota; class Blastocatellia; order Pyrinomonadales; family Pyrinomonadaceae; genus CALMEH01. The sequence continues at coordinate 5,892 of CAZJQP010000058.1, forward strand.
TGCGGGAGGCTGGAAACGGTGATGATTTTGCGCGTTTGATGCTTGAAAGAACCGGTGGTTATGTCGGAACAGCAATTGCAGGCGTGATAAATCTCCTGAATATTGAAAAAATCGTCATTGGCGGTTTGATTATGCAAGCCGAGCATTTAGTATTAGACTCAATTATGCGTCGCGCCCGTGAACTTTCATTTGCGCCGTCGTTTAATTCAACGGAAATTTTACGCGGCAAACTCAAAGAAAACGCAACTGCCATCGGCGCGGCACTTCTTTCCGAAGGTTTATAAAGTTTCAATTGATAAGTTGAAAAATTAATCATTCTTATCAGTTAAACTTATTTAGTGAAAACTTGCACAAAGTGTGTGAAGAAAATATCTTTGTATCAGTGTTTGCGGAATTTTCAAGATTTTGTAAAATTATCGTATAAGAGTTAGGGGTAACTTTTTAAATTCAGTTATTAAAGAAAAACAAATTGTAGGACGCGACTGAGGTCTTTTTGACTTCGGTTCGCGTCAATCTATAAGTTCAAGGCGAAAAAATGGCACAATTATTTAATCGCAGCGCAAATAATGTAGCGAAAATCAGTATCGTGGCGGTGGTGGTTTTAGCCGGAGTTGCAGGTTTTGCGTGGACGCAGATAACACGTTCGAGCTATCTGACCGGACGATATATGGACAGACAACAACCTGTCCAATTCAGTCATAAACACCACGTTGGCGATGACGGCATTGATTGTCGCTATTGTCATACATCGGTGGAAACAGCGGCTTCTGCCGGAATGCCGCCGACGCAAACTTGTATGAATTGTCATAGCCAGATTTGGGCGGACAGTCCGTATCTCGAACCGGTTCGCGCAAGTTACCGCGAAAACAAACCGATTGAATGGACGCGCGTTCACGATTTACCGGAATACGCTTATTTCAATCACAGCATTCACGTTGCCAAAGGTGTCGGTTGTGCAAGTTGCCATGGCGATATTGCCAATTCGCCTTCAGTTTATCAAGAAAACACTTTACAGATGGAATGGTGTCTCGCGTGCCACCGCGATCCTGCGCCGAATATTCGTCCGAAATCGGAAATTTACAACACTTCTTGGGACGTAAACACAATAACGGCGGAGCAGAAAAAAGAAGTTGACGAAAAAATTAAGCGGATTCGCAGTTCGGAAATGTTGACAAGTTGTTCGACTTGTCATAGATAAAATTGCGGATTTTGAAATTAAATAAGTTAAGGAAATCATAAAAAATGCCAAGCAAAGACAGTCAAAACAACTTTGCATTACTGAGAAATAAGATTCTCGGAAAAAGCGGAAAAGAATATTGGCGAAGCGTTGAAGAATACGTTGATTCGCCTGAGTTTGCGGAATACGTTAAATACGAACATCCCGAACAAGCCGATACTTGGGATAATGCGTTGAGCCGTCGCAACTTCGTGAAAGTGATGGGCGCATCCCTCGCGCTTGCGGGACTTTCGGGCTGTGTTATTCAGCCGACGGAAAAAATCGTGCCTTACGTTCGCCAGCCGGAAGAAATCGTGCCGGGAAAACCGCTGTTTTTTGCAACTTCGATGTCACTCGGCGGCGTTGGTGTCGGGCTTTTGGGAAGATCTAACGAAGGTCGTCCAACAAAAATCGAAGGCAATCCGTTACATCCGGGTAGTTTGGGCGGAACGGATGTTTTGGCACAGGCTTCGCTTTTGGGATTGTATGATCCTGACCGTTCACAGGAGATCACATTTCGTGGCGACCCGAAAAATTGGGAAGAATTTATTAAAGCAGTGCGGGCGGCAGTTGAGGAAAACCGCAAAGACGGCGGCGCAGGTGTAAGATTTTTGACCGAAACCGTAACTTCACCCACGCTCATTGCTCAATTCAAACAACTTCAGACCGAAATGCCAAAAGCCAAATGGGTGCAGTATGAGCCTGTGAACAAAGATAATGTTTTTGCGGGCGCAAAGATGGCTTTTGGTTCACCCGTGCAACCGGTTTATAAATTTGACCAAGCCGACAGAATTTTGTCGCTTGATACCGACATTTTTTCCGGCTTCAATGTTCGATATACAAAGGATTTTGCGAAAAAACGCACTTTTAGTGAAGAAAAGAAAGAAATAAATCGTCTTTACTCTGTAGAAACGACAATGACTCTGACGGGCGCGAAAGCTGATCACAGAATTGCAGTTAAGCCGAGTCAAATGATTGAAGTTGCTAAAGCGATTGCTGCTAAATTGGGCGTTTCAGGTGCAAGTTCATCCTACACGGAAAACGCCAAATGGATTGAAACGATGGCAAAGGATTTGCTGGCACACGCCGGCAAAACGATTGTTATCGTGGGCGACAATCAACCACCGATGGTTCACGCGCTTGCGGCGGCGATGAACGACAAACTTGGAAGTGTCGGCAAAACTTTAGAATATGTCGAACCGTTTCAACCTTTTGCGGAAACAACACAAGCCGAACAATTAAAACAATTAATTTCCGAAATTGACGGCGGACAGGTGAAAATGCTCGTCATTTTGGGCGGCAATCCGGTTTATAATACGCCTTCTGACTTAAAATTGACCGAAGAGCGAATGAATAAAATCCCGCTTCGCGTTCATCTTGGGCAGCATTTTGACGAAACTGCCCAATTCTGTCACTGGCACGTTGCGGAAAAACATTTTCTCGAAACTTGGAGCGACACACGCGCTTATAACGGTTCGGTTTCACTTGTTCAGCCACTTGTTCAACCGCTTTACGGCGGCAAGAACATTCACGAAGTCGTTCAGCTTTTCTTCAAAGAGAATTTCGATAAAAAAGATTACGACATCGTTAAAGAATATTGGCAAAAACAGACGCTCAATATGACCGAAAAAGCGGTTGCGGCAACAACGGAAAATAAAGAAGAAGCCAAAACCGAAACGAAAACCGAAGGTGCAAATCATTCGGAAGCAAAAACGGAAGCGGTAGTAACTACACCGACACCAAGCACAACGCCGAAGACTGCGCCGACACCTAACGCTTCGCCGACGGCAACACCGAAAACAGTTGCAACTCCGGCGCAAACGACGACAAATACGACGGCAACCACCACGACTGCCGCGAAAAGTTTTGAAGATAACTGGCGTAAAATCGTCCACGACGGCGTTGTTCCAAACACCGCCGCAACTGCAAAATCAGTTTCGGTTAATGCGGGATTTATGAGTCAGCCGGTTCAGCAACCCGCGAAAAGCGGTAATTTGGAAATTTCAATTTTGCCGGATCCATCGGTTTATGACGGACGTTTTACGAATAACGGTTGGTTGCAGGAAGTTCCGAATCCCTTGACGAAGATTACTTGGGAAAATGTTGCCCTCATTTCACCGAAAACCGCGAAATCCTTAGGTTTGAATCAGGGTGGTGAAGACGACGATTTTACGGGTGGAACGCAAGGTTCGACGTTTATCAGCACGAAAGGCGGAAATCAATTTTCGGATTTGGTTAAGTTGAAATACCAAGGCGGCGAAATTTCTACACCTGTTCCTGTTTGGGTTGCGCCCGGACAACCCGATGATACCGTAACTATTTTTATGGGCTACGGACGGACTCGTGCCGGACGGGTTGGCAACGGTTTAGGTTACAACGCTTTTGAAGTTCAACGCTCGGATGCAATGAATTTTGGCACGGGCGAATTAACCAAAACGGGCGAAACGACACAGGTTGCTTCGACGCAAATTCACTTTAACATCGAAGGACGCGATATTTTGCGCGTTTGGGATTTGGAGGAGTTCGAGAAAAACCCCGAAATTGCTCATCAGCACGATGAATACGACAAAACGATGTATAATCCTGAGCTTTATCAGCCGCTTTATGACGCAAATCATCGTTGGGCAATGACGATTGATTTGAATAACTGCGTCGGCTGTAATGCTTGTGTTCTTGCTTGCCAATCGGAAAATAATACGCCCGTTGTCGGCAAGGAACAAATCGCACGAAGCCGCGAAATGCACTGGATGAGAGTTGATTCATACTTTAGCGGCACGGTCGAAGACCCCCACGGTCCGCATTTTCAACCGATTTTGTGCCAACAGTGTGAACAAGCTCCGTGCGAAGTTGTCTGTCCCGTTGCGGCAACAGTTCACAGCGCGGAAGGTTTGAACGATATGGTTTATAACCGTTGTATAGGAACGCGCTATTGCTCGAATAACTGTCCGTATAAAGTTCGCAGATTTAATTTCTTGTTATATCAAGATTGGAATACGCCGCAGTATAAATTGATGCGTAATCCTGAAGTTTCTATTCGTTCACGCGGTGTGATGGAAAAATGCACCTATTGCACACAACGTATCGCTTCGGCAAGAATCGAAGCCGAAAAAGACGGACGTAAAGTGCGCGATGGTGAGGTCGTAACGGCTTGTCAATCGGTTTGTCCGGCGGACGCAATTGTTTTCGGTGATTTGAATGATAAAAACAGCCGCGTTTCAAAACTAAAGAAAGACCATCGAAACTACAATTTGCTGAACGAATTGAATACTCAGCCACGCACGACTTATTTGGCAAGTCTTAAAAATCAAAACAAGGAAATGCCTGATTATCACGCAAAAATTGTTGAATTCGATAAATTGTCGGAAACCAACAAACTTGGCGCACCGAAAAAAGAAGACGGTAAAAAGGAGGAAGCGGCACACTAATTTTTGCCAAAGGTAAATTTTATGCAGGAAGTTCAAAAAATAGACGAACTCGAACAAGTAAAACGAAAACTCGTGCCGAAAATGGTCGAGGGCGAACACGATTTCGCTTCGGTTTCCGATAGTATTGGTGATATTACCTTAAAGAAAAAAACGCCGTTTCATTGGTTTATCGGTTTCGGCATTTCCTTTATGGTTGCTCAGATTCTCCTTGTTTCGGTTACTTGGCTGGTTTTAAACGGTATCGGAATTTGGGGAAATAACCAACCGATTGGTTGGGCGTTCGATATTATCAACTTTGTTTGGTGGATCGGAATCGGACACGCCGGAACACTGATTTCCGCGATTTTGCTTCTGCTTAATCAAAAATGGCGCACTTCAATCAATCGTTTTGCCGAGGCTATGACGCTTTTTGCCGTAGCTTGCGCGGGGATGTTTCCGCTTCTGCACACAGGTCGTCCGTGGTTAGCATATTGGATGTTGCCGCACCCGAATACGATGGGAATGTGGCAAAATTTCCGTTCGCCTTTGATGTGGGACGTTTTCGCGGTTTCGACTTACGCGACGGTTTCCGCACTTTTTTGGTTTGTCGGTTTGATTCCTGACCTTGCGACTTTGCGCGATAGAGCGAAAAATCCTTATTTCAAAATGGTTTATGGATTACTCGCAATGGGTTGGCGCGGTTCGGCGCGGCATTGGCATCGTTACGAAATTGCGTATTTACTTCTTGCAGGACTTTCAACGCCACTTGTGCTTTCGGTTCACTCAATCGTTTCATTTGACTTCTCGGTGGCGCAATTACCGGGTTGGCACGCAACGATTTTTCCACCGTATTTCGTTGCCGGCGCGGTGTTTGCGGGTTTCGCAATGGTTCTGATTTTGTGTATTCCTTTGCGGCGTTGGTATAAAATGCAGGATTTTATCACGCACACACATCTCGTTTTGATGGCTAAAGTGATGCTTGCAACAGGGCTAATTGTTTGTTACGGCTACGCGATGGAGGCATTTTTCGGTTGGTATAGCGCGTCGCAATACGAAGTGTTTATGATTAAAAACCGCATCTGGAACGGTCCTTATTGGTGGTTTTATTGGCTTCTGATTTTGTGTAACGGTTTATCAATTCAGCTTTTGTGGTTCAAGCGGTTTAGAGAAAGCGAATTTTGGCTGTTTTTGATTTCGATTATTGTCAGTATCGGAATGTGGCTTGAGCGTTTTGTAATTATCGTTACGAGTTTGCACCGCGATTTTTTACCTTCATCGTGGGCGATGTATTCGCCGACGATTTGGGATATTTCAATGTTCACGGGAACAATCGGATTTTTCTTTACACTGATTTATTTGTTTGTCCGTTTCTTGCCGATTATTTCGATTTTCGAGGTGCGGACACTTTTGCCGGAAGCTAATGTTCACGGGCATCATCAAGATTTTGACGAAAGTGTTTTGAATGCCGAAGACGTTCCCGATGAAGCATAGTTTTTTGTGAAATTGATTTTGCAGTCAGCCGTTTTTGCCCGCGAACGGTGCAAAGGGCAACTCACCCATGCTTAAATCGTTCGCCAGCGAAACGGTTGATTGCAAAGCTAAAGTTCTGAGTTTTATCAACGAAAAGCAAAAGTGTTGCTTCGTTTGCTTTTGCGCCGGAAAGATGCAGAACTCAAAACAGTAATTAAAGTTATGGACAAAAAAATTTACGGAATAATGGCAGAATTCGACACGGCGACCGAGTTGGTTGACGCGGCGCGTGCGGTTCGTGATGCAGGTTATAAAAAAACCGATGCTTTTTCGCCGTTCCCGATTCACGATATTGATGAAGCTCTTGGCATAAAACGCAGTATTTTGCCATTTATGGTTCTCGGCGGCGGATTTGCCGGACTTATTGGCGGTTTTGCGTTACAGATTTGGGTTCACGCCATCGAATATCCAATGAACATTGGCGGTCGTCCGTATATCAGTTTTCCCAGTTTTGTGCCGCCGGCTTATGAGTTGACAATTTTATTGGCGGCGTTCACGGCGGTTTTCGGAATGCTTGCGCTCAACGGTTTGCCTCAGCCGTATCATCCGGTTTTCAATGTTCCACGTTTTGCGTTGGCAACACGCGAAAAGTTTTTCTTGTTAATTGAAGCAAAAGATCCGCTTTATAATTACGATGAAGTGAGAAGTTTTATGGAAAGTTTGAATCCGCAGGAGGTTTTCGATGTTAATGAGTAAACCTTTGGAAGTAAAAAGTAAAAAGTCAAAAGTAAAAAATAAGGCGCGTTTCTTCGGGTTTGCCTTTTTACTTTTTACTTTTTATTTGGCGACAGCGTGTCGCTATGATATGCAAGACCAACCGCGCTATAAGGTTTATAAGAAGAGCGATTTTTTCAGCGATAAGCGGTCTTCGCGCGATTTGCCCGAAGGAACTGTTGCTCGCGGGTATTTGCGTGAAAACAAAGCATATTATACTGGCAAAAAGGAAAACGCCGACCCGAATGCACAAGTCCAAACGACAACTGATGCAGGTGGAAACACGCTTGTTTCGAGCTTTCCGAATGACATTACTGAATTTCCGCTTCCGGTAACGGAAGAACTCGTCAATCGCGGCGAAGAACGCTATAAGGTTTTTTGTATGGTTTGCCACGGACACACCGGAAACGGCGATGGAATGATTGTCAGACGAGGATTTTCAAAACCGCCGACTTATAATGATGACCGTTTAAGAAATGCGCCTGTCGGACATTTCTATGATGTTATTACGAACGGTTGGGGCAAAATGAACAGTTACGCATCGCAAATTCCCGTTGCCGACAGATGGGCGATTGTTGCATATATTCGGACTCTGCAAGTTAGCCAAAATCCGGATTCAGCAACGACTACGACGCAAATGACAAATACGAATACGAATACAGTCCGACCGACGAATACGACTCCGGCGGCAAACACGAATCAAGGAGGCGCAAATACCAATGTTGGACGGTAACGATTATAAAGCACCTGATGTCTTTAACCGTTGGCGCACTGTTGCGCTCGGCGTTGGCGGAATTTTTACGCTCGTAATTTTAATCGCCGCGTTGCTTGGCACGGATGCACAGAAAGAACAAGCTATGCGCTCGTGGCTTCTGGGTTTTATTTTTTGGGGCGGCATCGGACTCGGTTGTTTAGGGATTTTGATTTTGCAATATCTCTTTCGCGGTGCGTGGAGTGTAGTCGTGCGGCGCGTTGTTGAAGCCGGGTCGCGGACTCTGCCCGTAATTTTAGTTTTGTTTCTGCCGCTTCTGGCAGGTGTAAATTATCTTTACAAATGGACGCACACTCCTGATGATCCTGTTGTCGCCTATCGCGGTTGGTATCTGACGGCGACAGGTTGGGGAATTCGTGCATTGATTTATTTTGCGCTTTGGGGATTAATGGTTCACCTTCTTAATAAATGGGGCGGCAATCAAGATAAATCAACAAATTATGAAGATTCGGCAAAATGGCTCGGCACAGCAACTGCATTTTGTGGTCCGACAATGGTTTTCTTTGTTCTTGTTGTAACTTTTGCTTCGGTTGATTGGGTTATGTCGCTTGATGCACATTGGTTTTCAACAATTTGGGGATTGCTCTATGTCGTCGGTTGGGGCTTGAGTGCATTTTGTTTTGTAGTGGTAATTTTAGCCTTGATTGCCAATGAAGCACCGATGAATCGAATCCTCGGCAAAAGGCATTTTCACGACATCGGAAAATTGATGCTTGCACTCGTAATGGTTTGGGCTTATTTCAATTTTTCGCAATATTTGATTATTTATTCCGGCAATTTGCCAGAAGAAACGGCTTGGTATCTGACACGCTACAAAGGTGTTTGGGGTTGGATTGCCGTGATTTTGATTTTTTTCCATTTCGCTTTTCCGTTTCTTGTTTTGCTTAACCGCGACATCAAACGCAACTCGAAATACTTGGCGATGGTTGCAGTTTTCATTCTCGTTCTCCGACTTATTGACTATTTCTTTATGATTGGTCCAAGCCCGCGATATTACGGAAAGGGCGCAGAATGGCTTTATCACGTTAGTTGGATGGATTTCGCCGCGCCGATTGCTGTTGGCGGGATTTGGCTTTGGGCATTTTTCGGACAAATTCAAAAACGTCCGATTGTGCCATTTAACGATCCGTTCTTTAAAGATGCGATTGAACACGGGAGAGGACATTAGATAGTGAGAAACGAAAAGTGAATAGAGAAAAATTAAAATCATTCACTATTCACCATTCACTATTCACTATTCACTAAATTTATGGCAAAACACGAAAAATCTTTGATGAATCTCGACAAACCGTATGAAGAAAACACTATTGGTTTGCGCGGAATTGTTATCTTCGGAGTCGGGTTGTTTCTGTTGATTGTGATTACGTTTGCTCTGATGTGGGTTTTGCAAATTCAGATGGAAAAACTCGCAGTTGAAAGAGATAAAGAGAGTGGCAAAAATCCGATGGCGTTGAGCGAAAAAGATAATTTGCCGCCTGAGCCGCGTATTCAAGGTGCGCCGGGTTTTGGGGTTGACGGTCCGAACGGGCGCATCAATCTCGAATTGCGTGAGCCGCAAGCCGAATACCGCGAACTGATGAAAATTTGGGAAGCGGAATTGAAAAACGGTCAAAAGCATCCACAAATGGGAACCGTAATTACGATGCCGATTGCTGATGCAAAGAAAAAGTTTTTAGAGCAAAACTCATCGCAAAAAATAGATGAAAACGCTAAGAAAACTTACGAAGAATCGAAAATGTATTATTCCGACTCAAGTGCAGGGCGGACAATGACAATCAAGAGAAGATAAAAGTATGAAAAAAAGTTCGGCATTAGCAGTAATTTTGAGGCTGAAACTTTTGATTTTAGTCAGTTGTTTGATGGTTTTTAATGCTTCGGCACAGAAAACCGAGCATTATAATTCGCCGCTTTACGCACCGAAAACATACGAGCCGGGACAAGGCACGAGCAACGGTTTGCCAAAAACCTTGCAAGATATAGGAATTGAGCAAAAACTCAATGAACAGGTTCCGCTTGATGCGGTTTTCAAAGATGAAAACGGCAATGAAGTCAAACTTAGTCAGTATTTTAACAAAAACAAACCCGTAATTTTGGCGTTGGTTTATTTTGAATGCCCAATGCTTTGCAACGAAGTTTTGAACGGTTTGACAGGTTCGCTAAAAGGCATTTCGTTCGATGTGGGAAAAGATTTCGATGTCGTTGCCATCAGTTTTGATGCTAGAGAAAACGATGTTCCCGAACTCGCCAAAAACAAGAAGGCAAGTTATTTAAAAAGATATGAACGCACGGGAACGGAAAACGGTTGGCATTTTTTGACCGGAACACAAGGTGAGATTGACAAAGTAACTAAAGCTGTTGGCTTTAATTACAAATTTGATGATGCAACAAATCAATTCGCACACGCCGGTGGAATAATGATGACAACGCCCGAAGGTAAATTGTCCCGTTATTTTTACGGAATTGATTACCAACCGCGCGATTTGAAATTCGGTTTGATTGATTCATCGGAAGGCAAAATCGGCAATCCGGCTGAACAACTTTATTTGTATTGTTTTCACTATGACCCGTCAACGGGAAATTACGGTTTAGCCGTATTGCGCGTGATGCGAGCCGCATCGGTTTTATTGCTCATCGCTATCGGCGCAATGATTTTCGCATTTTGGCGAAGAAACAGGAAGAAAGTGCATAGTGCATAGCGCATAGTGCATAGTGGAGAAGAAATGGTGAATAGTAAATGGTAAATAGTAAATGGTGATGATGATGCACTATGCGCTATGTGCTATGCACTATGCACTAAAAAAAGTATATGCAAGATAATTCGTGGATTCCATTATTTCCCGAACAGGCTTCTACCTTCGCGTGGGAAGTTGATGCGCTGTATTTTTATTTGATTTTAATCAGCGTATTTTTCACCGTCGGCATTGTCGCGGCGATAGGCTTTTTTGTGGTCAAATACCGCGAAAAAGAAAAATTTGCCAATGGTGCAGAAATTCACGGCTCAGTTCCTTTAGAGCTTTTTTGGTCGTTTATTCCTTTCGTGATTTCAATGACGATTTTCTTAGGCGGCGCACTCGTTTATTACAAGCAATATCGTCCCCCCGAAGATACGATGGAGATTTATGTTGTTGGTAAGCAATGGATGTGGAAACTTCAGCATCAAACCGGACAACGCGAAATTAATGAACTTCACGTTCCCGTCGGGCGCAAAATCAAGTTGACAATGACGACGGAGGATGTTCTGCACGATTTTTACATTCCGGCTTTCCGCACGAAAGCGGATGTTGTGCCGGGACGTTATACGACTGTTTGGTTTGAAGCGACAAAACCGGGCAAATATCATCTTTACTGCGCCGAATATTGCGGATTAAACCATTCGGGAATGGGCGGTTGGATTTATGTGATGGAGCAGAGAGATTTCGATAATTGGTTGAGTGGAAATGTTTCGGGACAAACTCCGGTCGAAGCCGGACAAGATTTGTTTATGAACAAGCTCGGCTGTGCTTCGTGCCACGCCGGAGGACCGACACAGCGAGGAGCTAAACTCGAAGGGATTTACGGCAAAGACGTGAAACTTTCCAACGGGCAAACCGTCAAAGTTGACGATGAGTATCTCCGCAATTCAATTTTGAATCCGGCAGGTCAAATTGTCGAAGGTTTTCAGCCGATTATGCCGACATTCAAAGGTCAGGTAACAGAGGAACAACTTGTTTCGCTGATTGCTTACATCAAATCTCTGAGCGGTGTAACGGGAACGACTTCAACAACGAGCAGTTCTTCGACAAATTCGATGACTCAGTCAAATACGGCAACATCAAATACGGCAAGCAATTCAGCCCCGACGAGCAATACGGCGGCGAATACAAACAGAGGTATTAATAAATAGTTATGCAAAACGTAGATGCAATAAATGCGGGAAATTTTGAAGAACCGAAAACGAATTACTTAACAAACGGTTATACGCTTAAGTCTTGGCTTTTAACGAAAGACCATAAACGCATTGCGATTATGTATCTTTTGACAGTTTCCGCTTTTTTCCTGATGGGTGGTGTTTATGCCGGACTGATTCGTCTGGAATTGCTGACACCGCAGAGCGATTTGCTCGAATCGGGAACATACAACCGAGTATTCACGCAACACGGCGTGATTATGGTTTTCCTTTTCTTGATTCCGGCAATTCCGGCAATTCTAGGGAATTTCCTGCTTCCGTTGATGATTGGGGCGAAAGATTTGGCTCTGCCGAAGATTAATTTGCTGAGTCTTTACATTTATTGGATTGGCGGAATACTCGTGCTTATTGCCATGATGCAGGGCGGTGTTGATACGGGATGGACTTTTTACACACCGTATTCGACAACATTTTCAAACGGTTATGTAATGTTGACCGGAGTCGGGATTTTTATCAACGGATTTTCTTCGATTCTTACCGGACTGAACTTTATCGTTACGATACATACGATGCGTGCGCCCGGAATGACTTGGTTTAGAATGCCGCTTTTTGTTTGGGCTCACTATGCAACATCGCTCGTGATGCTTTTGGGAACGCCCGTAGTTGCTATCACTATTTTGCTTTTGGCAATTGAAAGAGTTGCCAAAATCGGAATATTTGATCCCGCAATCGGCGGCGACCCGATTTTATTTCAGCATTTATTCTGGTTTTATTCGCATCCGGCGGTTTATATTATGATTTTGCCGGGAATGGGCGTGATTTCGGAATTAATTTCCAATTTCTCGCGCAAAAAGATTTTCGGTTACGAATTTATCGCTTTTTCCTCAATCGCTATCGCTGTTTTCGGCTTTCTCGTTTGGGGACACCATATGTTTGTTGCAGGGCAATCAATCTATGCCGGACTTGTTTTTTCATTCTTAACAATGGTTGTTGCTGTGCCATCTGCAATTAAAGTTTTTAACTGGTCGGCAACACTTTATAAAGGTCAAATTTCTTATGATACTCCGATGCTTTACGCGCTGTTTTTTATCGGTTTGTTTCTTATCGGCGGTTTGACCGGATTATTTTTAGGTTCAATGGGCTTGACGGTTCATTTAACCGACACCTATTTCATCGTTGCACACTTCCACTACGTTATGGTTGGCGGACAGGTTTTGGCATATCTTGGCGGCCTCCATTACTGGTGGTCAAAGATGACAGGCAAAATGTATTCGGAATTTTGGGGCAAAATCTCGGCAATGCTCGTTTTTGTTGGGTTTAATCTGACATTTTTTCCGCAATTTATTTTGGGTTATATGGGAATGCCGCGCCGTTATGCGTCATATCCGCCTGAATTACAGGTATTGAACATTTTTTCGACAGCCGGAGCATCAATCTTAGGTATCGGACTTATTTTGCCGGTAATTTATCTGACCTATTCGGTCTTTTTCGGCGAAAAAGCATCTGCAAATCCGTATATGCACCCCGGACTCGAATGGCGCACATCTTCGCCGCCGCCAACCGAAAACTTTGAGGAAATGCCCGTTGTTACTTGGGAAGCCTACGAATTCGGCGAAGACAACGGCTTGGATATTGAAGAAGCTAAAAGAAGGGAGTTAGCTAAAGTTTAGCGGTTTGGGATTTCAGGTTTCGGATTTAGAATTGGTCGAATGCCAAAAACAAATCCGAAACTCCAAATCCCAAATCCGAAATGAAAAATATGGAACACACACACGACCATTATCATCCGCCCGGGCTTCAGCATCAGTTTGAAGATATGAAGCAGCAGGAAGAATCCGTTTCAATCGGGATGTGGATGTTTCTTGTGCAGGAAATAATGTTTTTCGGCGGAATGTTCACGGTTTATCTCGTTTTTCGTTCGAGATACCCGATGGCGTTTGCTGCCGGCAGTAATCACCTTGACGCATTTTGGGGCGGTTTGAATACGCTTGTGCTTATCGTCAGCAGTTTGACGATGGCTTTGACGGTTTATTACGCACAGAAAGGCAATCGCAATATGCAGGTGATTTTGATTGTCCTGACAATGTTTTTTGGAGCGGTATTTTTGGGGGTAAAAGCCATTGAATACACCGACAAATATAATCATGGCTTGATCCCGTTTTCAAATTGGAACAAAAAAACTCCTGCGGAAGGAGAGAAAAAGACGGAGCATTCGGGCATTGTTTTACCCTTTGAAACAAAAGCGGCAGCGGCAGAAAACAAAGGCGAGCAACATACTTATCACAATCCGACAGGAACTTTTCAATGGGATGATAAAGAGGGCGATAAAATTATTCTTGAAGCCAGAGAAAAGGGGTATTTGACCAACGCTGAAAAAATCGGTTATTTCACCAACGGCGAATTAGACAAAGAAAAAATTCGCGGCAAAGTTCAGATTTTCTATTGGATTTATTTTGTGATGACCGGACTTCACGGTTTGCATATGATTGTCGGTCTCGGCATTATGGCGTGGCTTTTATGGAAGGCTTGGCTCGGAACTTATTCGGCGGAGTATTATTCGCCCGTCGAAATGTCAGGTCTTTATTGGCACTTTGTTGATATTGTCTGGATTTTCCTTTTCCCGCTCCTTTATCTTTTGGGACGGCACTTTTTGGCAGGAGGACATTAATTTTGGCTGAACATAAAGAAGATCACGAAGAACACGGCGAACACCAACACATCGGAATTCCGGGTTATTTGGTAGTTTTCGGAATTTTGGTTGTCGGAACAATTGTTACTTATGCGGTTGCTTTGCTCGATTTAGACGGAATTTTATTTCCGGGCGCGAACACTCTTGTTGCATTGCTTATCGCATTTTTCAAAATGACTTGCGTTGTGCTTTATTTTATGCACGTTCGCTGGCAATCGAATTTGATTTGGCTGACTGCGCTTGCCGGATTTTTCTGGATGGCGATTATGTTTGCCTTTACGATGCAGGATTATTTAACGCGCAGTTCGGGAACTTTTACAAACTGATTTGCGTTTTTATTTGTAGGACATACGCGGCGGGACGGGCAAAAAGTCTTTCCTGCCGCGTCTTTTAATTGTTTGGACAAAGCGTTTTTAATGATACTTTAAAGATAGACGGAATTTAATCTGTCAAAAAAAATATGACGGACTAAAGTCTGTTCCACGAATGAGATTATTTTCAAGACAACAACCGCCGCTTTCCAAACATCAGAAACCACAGATGTTAGAGAGATTCCCCTTTTTTAAAATAGTAATTTTAATAGTTTTCGTCGGAGCTTTTACAGTTGGTTGTATTAATCCTTCTTCGCCGAACAAAAGCGCGACTTTGCTGAAAGTTGTTGATGCACCGCAGACACAACTTCTCAGTGAAGTAAATCGTTTTGCGAAAGTCGGTTCGATGCGGGCAAAAATTGACCTGAAATTTGAAGATAATTCGTATGCCGAAAAAGGTGTTGCCGAAAAATACAAAACTGCACCGGGCGAAATCGTTGTGCAGCGTCCGGCAAATATTCTTTTAAAAATTCAAATTCCGGTTCTGAGTTCCGACCTCGTGCAAATGACATCAAACGGTGAAAAATTTCGTGTGGCAGTTTTATATGGTGGCGCAAACGGTAAATATCGAAATTTTTTGCTTGGAACAAATAGTGCTGATTATTCGCTTTTAAAGAAAGAAGTTCAAAACACGGATTTGAACGGAAGCGGCGAAGAAATTAAACAAGATGTCAATGCCTTTGCCGGGTTGCGTCCTCAACATTTTACCGATGCGGTGCTTGTGCGTCCCATAGATACAGCGAATTATTCATATCTGCAAAGTTCAATCGTGCAGGAAGAATACGATTTTACGAAAAAGAAAAATCAACCGCTTTATTGGGTTTTGCGCGGATATTATCTTTTGGACGAATTTCGCAAAAACGAAGACGGAAGTTTGCAAATCGTGCGCCGATTTTGGTTTGACCGCGTAGGAGCAATTCGTCTTGCGCGTCAGCAAATCTTTGATGACAAAGGTGAAATCGAGTCCGATATTATTTACGGGCAAGAAGGAAATTTGACCGAAACCGGAAATTACAACAATCTGCCTTTGCAAATAATCGTTACGCGACCGAAGGAAAAGTATAAGATGAAAATTACTTATCAATCGCCTTCGAGCGTTTCAATCGGCAAAACTTATCCGGTTAAAGCATTTGAACTCGAAAATACTTGGGGTTTGACCGAAGTTGATTTGGACAAAAAACTCGAAGAACTAAAAAATCGCACGACGACAACGCAAAACACGCCGACACCGACGCAGAACTCGAACACGCGGAGTCAGTAAAAAATGAGAAGTGAGAAGTGAGAAATGAGAACTGATTTTAATTCTCACTTCTCACTTCTCATTTTTTGTTTTAAAATAGGGTTTTTGATGAAAACAATTCTAAAGACGGAAAATTTAACGAAGACTTATAAAATCGGCAAACTGGAAGTTCCGGCATTGCGTGGCGTTTCGCTTTCAATTGAAGAAGGCGAATTCGTAGCGATAATGGGACCTTCGGGTTGCGGAAAATCAACACTTCTGCATTTGCTTGGCGGATTGTTATCGCCGACAGACGGCAAGATAATAATTGACGACGAAGATTTGTCAAAAGTTACGGACGCGCAAAGAACTGACATTCGCCGTCGCAAAATCGGGTTTGTTTTTCAGCGTTTCAATCTTTTCCCGACACTTTCGGCGGAAGGCAATTTGAAATTGGCGGAAAAAATCCATTCAGGTAACGGCAATAAATCAAACGAACGCCGCCACGCGGTTTTGAAATTATTAAAACTCGAAAACAAAATGCACCACAAACCGCTCGAACTTTCGGGTGGCGAACAGCAGAGAGTCGCGCTGGCACGCGCCATCGTCAACAATCCGGCGATAATCTTGGCAGACGAACCGACAGGGAATTTGGACACGGAAAATTCTAAAATCGTTCTTGATATGTTCAGCGAACTGAACAAAAAATTCAATCAAACGATTATAATGATCACGCACAACCCCGAAGCCGCGACAAATTGCAATCGCATAATTCAGATGCGCGACGGATTGATAGTTAATAACTAAAAATGAATAGTGAATAGTGAAAAATACTATTCACTATTCACTATTCACTATGCTAAAAGACATCATATTTTGGAAATACGAACGCGCCAGTTGGCAATGGGATGTGTTGTGCGTTTTGATAATGTGCTTTATTTTCCTAACGCCGAATTCTTGGTTTGAAAAGCGCGAAGCAACCCAACCGCAACGCTCTGCCGTCAAAGTGAAGGACGTTTCACCCGAAGAAAAAAAATCGAAAAACGAAACTTCGGAAGTGCTGATGCGTGAACAAACGCAAGGGCGAAACTTTTCATCAAATTGACATCCGCTCTGTTTTTCGGTTAAATTTATTCATTTTAGAAAGCCTTTACGGGCTTTTTCCGTAAGGAAAAATAAAATTTTATGAGAACTTATTATAAATTGACATTAATGGCAATCGCCTTTTGGCTTTTTACGGGCGCGTTTGCCGAAACAAAAGCACAAGGTGTTTTGAACACGGTTCTGACACGAATGAACGACCATAATAAGGCTTTGACTTCGCTAAAAGCCAACATTTCAATGGACAAACACAATCCGCAATTAGGCGAAACCGACAGTTATGTAGGTAAAGTTATTTACTTGCCGCAAAAAGGGCGCAACGCATTTGTGAGAATTGATTGGTCAAAGCCGGTTGTCGAATCTTTGGCAGTTGTTAATAAAGAATATTTAATTTATCGTTCCAGCACCAATCAGGTTTTCGTTGGAAATGTTGATAAAGCAAAAGGCGGAGGCGTTGCGAATAATCCTTTGTCATTTATAAATATGTCGAAAGCCGAGCTTAAAGCAAACTTTGACATAAAATATATCGGACAGGAAACCGCCAACGGAACTCAAACATGGCATCTCGAACTCACGCCTTTAAAGGCGGGAAGTTTCAAAAAAGCCGATATTTGGGTTGACGGCAACGGAATGCCGATTCAGATGAAAGTTGTTGAGAAAAACGATGATACGACGGCGGTTGTTCTTTCAAATCTTGAAAAAAACAAAACCATTAAAGGCTCGGATTTCAAGATTAATTATCCGAAGAACGCGGCAATAGTAAAACAATAAATCAAACAAAACCAATAATAAAAAAGGCTTTGGCTTGAAAAGAGTCAAAGCCTTTCGATTTGAAAAGAACAAGCGTAAAATTTATAATTAAACATTTGACGTGCTTACGAAATTTTAATCTATGCCGAAAGCCAGCAGTTTCAGCCGTTTTACACGCGGCGTGAAACATACAATTAAAGCATTTGCTTCAACGAAACATCCCGTTTTGGTTCACATCGTTCCGATGCGGCGGTGCAATCTCGCGTGTGCGTATTGCAACGAATACGACAAAACGAGCGATCCCGTGCCGATTGCCGAAATGTTGAAACGCATTGACAAACTCGCGGAGTTCGGCACGTCAATCGTAACCATCAGCGGCGGCGAGCCGATGATGCACCCCGAAATTTACGACATCATTGCACGCATTCGGCATCACGGAATGATTGCCGGACTTATCTCGAACGGTTATTATTTTCAGCCGGAGAAGATTAAAAAGCTCAATGAAGCAGGGCTTGATTACCTGCAAATCTCGATTGATAACGTAACGCCGGACGATGTTTCCAAAAAGAGTTTGAAGGTTCTGGACGGCAAACTAAAAAACCTCGCGGAACACGCGAAATTTAAGGTAAATATCAATTCGGTAGTCGGCGGCGGCGTGGCAAACCCCGACGAGGCTTTGATTATTGCCAATCGCGCTCTCGAATTAGGCTTTTCTTCGACGGTTGGCGTAATTCACGACGAGATGGGATTGAATAAAGGCTTGACCGACCACGAGAAACAGATTTACAAAGAAATTAAAGCCAAAGGCGCACGGAGTTATGCGCGTTGGAATTGGTTTCAGGACAAATTGGTTGACGGCGGCGAATACGAATGGCGGTGTCGCGCCGGTGCGCGTTACCTTTATGTTTGCGAGGAAGGCTTGGTGCATTGGTGTTCGCAGCAGCGCGGAACGCCGGGCATCTCGCTTCACGAATATACACACGCCGATATGGAGCGCGAATATATTACGGAAAAATGGTGCGCCCCGACCTGCACGATTCAGTGCGTTCACCAAGTCGGGCATCTCGACGCTTGGCGCGATAAACAAATTTCGCTCGATGATTACAACAAGCGCAACGGCAGTAAAAAGCTGAAAAAAGAAACCGTTGCCCAAGTTCTAAACGCCGACTAAAAACGGAAAAAAAACGGCAATAAATTTGAGTCTTATGTTACCCATTTTTTTCTAATCCAACGGACTGTTAAAGGCAATGTTCTGCGGATTATTAAAATAGTTCAGCGTGGTTTTCAGATTTTTATGCCCAAGAAGCCGGCTTATTGTTCGGACGGCGCAATTTTGTTCATAGAGCCGCGTGGCGAAACTATAACGCAAAGTTTGGCAACCAAAATCTTTTTCAATGCGGGCTTTTGCGAGGGCTTCGGCAAAGGCTTTTTGGATAGTTGATTCGGCGAGATGTTGACGGACAACATTTTTTTTGCCATTGAACTCCGTCAGTTTCGACGCGGGAAAAAGATATTGCCGATTTGGTAAATTAGCGGCATTCGGCGGATAAAAACCTTTGTTTGAGAGCAAAATATCAATGCCGAAATCTGCCGTCAAATAGTCTTCGTAGAGATATTCGGCGCGTTTTATTTGTTGGCGCAGATGAATAATAAGCGTGGCGGGCAAAATTGTGCGCCGCTCGATTTTGCCGGTTTGCGGATGACGGATTTTTATTTCATTTTCCGCAAAATCCAGATCATCAACGCGCAATTTCAAAGCCTCCGGCAAACGCAAACCCGCGCCATACATCAAAGCCGCGACCAAAAAAGACGCGCCGTGCATATTTTTCAAGATTTTGCGAACCTCCGCATCGGTAAAAGTTTCCGGCTTTTTGGCAGGGCAACGAACGCGCTCAATTTTCTTAAAACGCGCCGAAAGTTTTTGACAAAGCACATCACGATAGAAAAACAAAAGTGCCGAATGCGCCTGATTCCGCGTCGCATCGGCAGTCGTCGGCTTCAAAAAAGTCAGAAAACCATTGATTTTTGCGGCACGTTTTACGGAAATGTCTGCATCCGCGCAAAATTCCAGATAACGTCCGATATGTTTGAGATAAGCGTTTTCGGTTTTGCGGCTCAGATTTTTCCGCCTGATTTCCGTCCGCGCCGCTTCGAGCAAATTTTCTTGATTGTTCATATAATTTTTCGCCTTCAATTTCTACAAATCTTGCAAAACTTTCCTTAAAAAAAACTTTAGCCATTACCTAACGCACCGTTTGGGCAAAAAAAGTAACATAATTTTTTAATTTTTTTCAATTTTTTTATCAAAACAGGCAATTATCCATAAACACTACGGATAATCTCCTGTTTTTGTGATTATCCGTAAAAGGTCTTGAAAGATATTTGGAGAAGGATTATAAAAATTATGTTGAATGAGTAAGCAATTCATCAGAGCGGAATAAATTTATAGATATGAGCCACAAAAACACACAAAACAGACAAAAATTAGACCACGTTTTTTTGTGATATTTTGTGTGTTTTCGTGGTTTGATTTATAAATTTATTCCATATTTGCTTCAAAATCTAAGAAAATTTATAAATTGGCGCAGAAAATTTATAAATTGGCGCAGAGAATTTATAAATTGGCGCAGAGAATTTATAAATTGGCGAGGAGAATTTATAAATTGGCAAGGAGAATTTATAAATTGGCAAGGAGAATTTATAAACGGAATGAAAAAATTTAAGCATTCGGCAAAACTGATTTAAGAATTTTAAGATTAATTTACGCAAAAATAGGAGAAAAAACAAAATGATTGAAAACAGTGATTGGTATCCGACGACGCGGGCGGGGCAGAGGGCAATGTATGGGAATTTTCGGGCGAAGATTGATGGTTATCGCATAACACTTGGTTTAACGGGCGATCAGGTTACACGCTTGATCTTAATTTGTGATTTGTATATTGCAATTTATGATTGGCTGATTTTGGTTGAGGCAACCAAGACGGAGACGACGCGCTGGCGTGATGAGTTGGAGCAGGGCGACGAGAGCAATCCGGTTCAGCCGCCGCCTGATTTTGTTGAACTGATACTTCCGAATGGAGCGTTTAACGGGTTTGTCCGCGAATTTCGGGATACCGTCGGGCTGATAAAACGGCTCGACGGCTACACGCAAGCTATCGGTTTGGATTTGATGGTTGTGCGGCTCAAAGGTGCGCCGCCGAATCTCAACGAAGCTCAGCCGGATTTTAAGTTTGAATCGAAAAATCCCTTCAAAGTGCGCGTTACGGGCAAGATGCAAGGCTTTAAAACCGCCAATTTTTACTATCGGCGCAAGGGAGAAAACAATTATGTTTTTGTCGGTTATCTGACAAATATGCCGGGCGAACTGACTATTCCTGCCGCCACGCCCGGTGTGCCGGAAGTCGGCGACATCAAAGCCATTTTCGTCGAAAAAAATGTCGAAGTCGGCATCTTTTCCCCCAGCACGGAATTGACGCTTTCATAATTGAAAAGAAAAAACAACCTAAGGAGAAAATTTTTGTTAGAAAAAGTAGGATAGCTTTACAGTTCGACAAAAATTTTAATTTTGAAAATAAAAATGAAAACCCTAAACAAAGATTTGGAAGTTTTGCGCGAATTAAATGATTTGCGCGCCCGAGCCCGCGAACTTCGCCGACAAGGATTACTCCCCTTAAAACGAATTTCCGACATAAAAGACGAAGAAAAAGCTGACAAAAGAATCAAAGGAAGAGCAAAAGATAAAGATTTTAAGTTTCAATTTGATTTTTCGCATTGGGCTTCAAGCGGCAATACAGTTGAAATTGCACTTTTAGCTAAATTGCAAAACCATCGAGATATATGCGACACGGAAGACGAAAATAATCTCGCTCAGGCGGATAAAGAATTAAAGAAACATCTGGCAAATCTCAAACTTAATGATAATCTTTTACCTATTGACCGCGATGAAACTCCAAATATTGATGATATGAAAAGTGTGCCTGTGATTGCGGCGGCGCGGGCAATGCAGGTTTTAGTCGGACGTTCGGAGTTGGCTTTATCGCGGGCTTCAATGCTTTGTTATTACCGCATCTTGCGCGAAATTTACGGCGCGGCTCCGCCGGATTGGACGGTTGGCGCGGCAAGGGCAGGTTTTAACGGCATAACTTCGGCGTTTGTTACTGGCGAATGTGTCCGCGCACTTTTCACTTTTCGAGATACGATTCAGCGCACGGCGGAGTTTTGCCGCGAAACGATTAAACTTCTAAAAAGTTATCAATCTTTGCGCTCAATGCTTTCTAATTTAGGAGGAAATTCGGACAAAAATCATCCTTTGCACCGTTGGGCAGACAAAACGATGGAAGCTCAATGGCTCGATTGGTTTCTTTCAACCAATCAGCGTCTTGGTCAAATCGCACTTTTTTATAACGATAAAATTGAGGGATTACCGGAAAAGGAAAGATTTGAAAAACTTTATAAAGATTCGGACAATCCGCAAAGCAGACTGTTTAGCTGTCCCGACAAAAAAAAAGACAAAGATATGAAAATAAATGTCCAAACGGTTGGACAATATTTTAAAACCTTATTTGGATATTTAGAAAAATCGTTGATTGAAGCCAAAAATGGTATTTTGGCGGCAAAAGACGAAATTGAAAAATACAGAGAAGAAGAAAAAAGATTAAAAGATGAAGCTGAAGGCAAAAAAGATGACTTTAATAAAAGCAAAGAATTAAAAGAACGCTTTCAAAGATCTTCGAGTCCGCATCTGTTCGCCGAAATACGAATCAGAGACTCAATCAAACAGTTAGAAAACTTACTGATTGAAATGGTCGAAATGAAAAAACAGGCAAAAGCAGAAAAAACAGCCATAACCGAACTAGAAGAAAAAGAAAAAATAGACAATAAATATTTAATTAAATTTCTGGAGCGTTTGGCAAAATCCTGCGATGATAACGCTTATCACTTAAACGAGATAGTTGCCCCAACAAAGCAATACATCAAAGGAGTTTTGCGGCGCGAACTTTCTAATACGCCAAGCTTTTTTGATGCGGGCGAACTTGTTTTTGCGGCAATGTCATTCGGTGCAATGACGAACTGGAAACAACACGAATTGTTAAACCGTGCCTGCATAAAATTGATAAAGGCTTTGCCTGAAAATGGCAGACTTCCAACCAAACGCCCATTACATACTTCAACGCGCGGCTATCGGCTTTTGCCAATCGGATGTGAAATGACGCGCAGTTTGGCACATCTTTTTACACATATGGACATAGAATTTGATGCCCAGTTTGTAAGACGAATTCTGAATGTCTTTGAAGAAAGATTGCATCATCTTCGGGAAAGTGAAAATAAAAATGTCTTTGTCGGTTGGAACTATGACGGTGCGCCAAACCCAGACACGCCGTGCGTTTGGGTTTCGGCGGTGTCGGTTCTGGCTCTTGACCGTATGGTGCGAATGTTGGACAAGCGCATTAACAACACGATTCTAAAACACTTTGAAGTTATTGACCCGAATAAACCGCATATGGAACTTCCGATAAACGATTTAATTTTTGCAGATTATGGATTCAATGAATATTACTTCAAAAAATTTCCGAAAGTTTATGAGCAAGCACAACCAATCCCAATTCAACTCGAATTGATGCGGGCGCATTTAACACGAGCGTGTTTACCGCGAAAATATTCAAAAAATGCAAACCGGAAAGTTTATTCGACAATCCTCTACGGACCGCCTGGCACGGGCAAAACAACACTTGCCGAAGTGGTTGCTTTTAACAGCAGCAAATCGCTTATCAAATTGTCGCCGAGCGACCTCAATCTGCAAGGCGAAGGCTTTATTGAAGGACGCGCCCACGACATTTTTGAAGCTCTTTCAATGCTGACGCAAACCGTGATTATATTTGACGAATTCGAGCCGATGCTAAAAAATCGCAAGCCAAAAGAAATGATCAATAAATATGATTTGGCTTTGCAAAATCGGCAAAAGCAAGAAGAATTGGAATACGAATGGTTGGAGAGCTTTAAAAAATTCGTTGATAAACAAGTAGCTGAAAAGGAAACAGCTAACCCAGAAGAGTATCACGCAACACTTGCATTAAGTGTTGAGTTGTTAAAGGGAATATTTGGCGAATCTGCCGAAGACAAAAACGACGTAACGGAAGAACCGAAAGAAATAGAAGAAGAAACAAGCGATTTGGAAAATGCCGCGCTGATGTTGATTGCCGCCGAACTAAGGGAAATACGCAAAAAAGATGACCCGAAAATAAGATTTCTGCTTTCTGGAATGTTGCCGAAGTTTCTTAAATTGCACGATGCGGCAAAAGCACAGGCTTTGGTTTATTTTTTGGGAACAAATGTTTTCAAAGACATAGACCTCGCCGCACAGCGTTCCGGCAGATTTGATTCAAAAATTCCTATTTACAATCCTTGTCCGCTTTCGAGAGCCGGAACATTTCTTTATCTTTTGAGCAAAGATGAAAAAATCGCCGGAAAGCTCGATTTAAGTAAAAATAAACAGCAGTTAAAACGCTTTTTTGACGTAATTGTCGCCACAGCAAACGAAACTGCTAGCGAATTGGCACAAAAATACTTCAATCCAGATAAATCCGACAATCTAAATTATGTTATCGGAGAAGCGAAAGAATGCTCTCCAAGATTGGATGTTGATAAAATTGAGCAATTAGAAAAAAAATTCCTTGAAGAAAAAGATACCCTTGAAGATATTGAAATCAAGGAATACCAATGGTTAATTGCCTTTGAGAAAACATTCAAAAAGCAATGGGAAAATGTGCATAAAACTAAAACAGGAAATTATTTGCAATTTCTTGCCGAAAGTCTTATATGGAATCCAGAAGCCGAAACTAAGTAAAATTATATTTAGGCGCAATTTTTTCGCCTATTATCAGACAATTTTATACCAATCTTCGTGGCGCGACCATTCGCCGCAGTGCAAACACGATGTCCAACGCCAAAGATGAGCGCACGTCGGACATTTTCCGCGTGTTTCAAATGTATTCCACATTGTTCCGCAACCGTTGTAGAAAAATTCGGGCGCATCGCAATCGGCGCAGAACCATTGGCTCGATTTTGTCGGCGACCATTGGCAGAGCGGGCAACGAATGCGGTTGAAATCGGTTTCGTTTATCTCTTTTGCGAGGTTTTTGAGAGCTTCTTCGGTCTCCTGCGTTTTACGATAAGCCATAAAATTACATAACTGGACAACTTTCCAAAATAAAAGCGAAGATTTTTTCAACGCAAAGACGCAAAGGCGCAAAGGCGCAAAGATTTTAGGAGTATTCGGCTGAATAATTGTCAGCGATTTTATTAAAATCTTGTGCCGAAAAAAAACAAATTTTCAAAACTTTGCGTCTTTGCCGCTTTGCGTCTTTGCGTTAAAATCTTTAACCCTCACACTTTCAGAAGAATTTTATTTATTTATTTAGCTCCTCTTTGGCTAAAGCCTTTTGGTTTTTCCAATCTTAACCACTAGCTAAAGCCGGAGGCAATTTATCAAAAGCACAAATTATTTACACTAACTAAAATTTTATTTTCGCGCCACGTCTTCGCCGATTGTCCAAACAATTACGGAACTCGACAAGCCCAAGCCGGACAATCTGCCTGCCATCATTACGATTGTTTCGCCGTTTTCGACGACTTTGGTTTCAAGCAAGGTTTTTTCGCCGTCTTTGAGCATTTCTTCGGATGTTTTCGGAGATTCGTGGATGAGCGGTTCAACGCCCCAGATAAGCGAAAGTTGGTTGCGGACTTCAACGGAATTGGTCAGCGCAAAAGTCGAAAGTCCTGAGCGAATGCTCGACAATCGCCGTGCCATCAAGCCCGATTCCGTGAAGACCGCAACTTTGTCTGTCATCATCTCGCGGGCGCAATAGGCGGCGGCTTTGCATAATGCCTGTGAAGTTCTGCCCGTCGGCGGTTCGGAAAGTTTGACCGGGCGTTTTAATTTGGCGGTTCTGACGGTTTCGGCGGTCGTAATGATGCTCTCCATTGTCGCTACGGCTTCGACGGGGAAGTTTCCGGCGGCAGTTTCCGCCGACAGCATTACCGCATCCGTGCCGTCCCAAACCGCATTTGCCACGTCGGAGGCTTCGGCGCGTGTCGGGCGCGGACTGTCAATCATTGATTGGAGCATCTGCGTCGCCGTGATGACAAATTTATCTTTCATCACGGCTTTTTCGATGATTTGCTTTTGATAAACCGGCACGAGTTCGACACTCGTTTCTACGCCAAGATCGCCCCGCGCCACCATTACGCCGTCCGTGTTGTCAAGGATGTCGTCGAGGTTTTCAATCGCTTCCGCCTTTTCGATTTTGGCAACCAGAAGCGGTCTGCCCCATTTGCGCGTGTTCAGATTTTTTATCAAATCGCGCACTTCCTTGCAATCTTTTCCCTGACGCACGAACGACAGCGCAATATAATCAACATCTTGCTTCATCGCCCATTCCAAATCGCGGCGGTCTTTCGCCGTCAGCGAAGGAATCGGCAATTTCGTGTTCGGAAGGTTAATTCCTTTGCGCTCCGAGAGCAGTGCGCCGTTGATAATTTCGGTAACGACATCGGTTTTGGTAACTTTTTTAACCTTTAGCTCAATCGCGCCGTCGTCAAGCAAAATCTTATCGCCTTTTTGCACGAGCTTCGGAATTTCCTTGAAGTTCGTCGAAACCTCGTTGACGTTTCCCTCGATGTCCCGCGAAGTCAAAACGAATTCCGCGCCTGTTTCGAGCTGCACCGATTTGGCATTCTGCAAAAGTCCGGTGCGAATCTTCGGACCCGAAAGGTCAACCAAAATCGCCAGCGGACGATTAAGTTTTCCGGCGGCGGCACGGGCGCGTTTAATCGTTTCGGCGTGTTCGTCCTGCGAACCGTGCGACATATTTATCCGCACCGCATCGAGTCCGACGTTGATCATTTTTTCGATAATTTCCTGCGTATTCGACGCAGGTCCAAGCGTGGCTAAAGTTTTGGCTCTTCCCATATTTGTTTGATTTTAACGCAAAGGCGCAAAGGCGCAAAGGCGCAAAGATTTTTATTATTTCTTCCTTCGCGTCTTTGCGTCTTTGCATTAAAAGTTTTTCAGTTTCTCTAAATAGTTTGCCACCGTCGCCACAAAGGTAGAATGCGACCAAGTTAGCGGCGCAACCGAAACCGGTTCGCCCGTTTCGGGATTAACCTGCTCTGCCAAAACGCCCGACGGCAAAGCATTTTTGCAAGTCCATTCCAAAATCTCTAACGCGCCGCGCAAATCTTTTTTGCTTTTGGCAACCGCAATCCGATAATCTGCCAGCCAAAGCGTGCAGATGAACCAAGGATTTCCCGTAATTTTATCGGAAACGCGCATATAACCGTCAGATTCAAACCGCGCCACGCCGCCGATTTTATTATCAACCCAAAGTTTTTCCTCAACCGCCCGCATTGTTTTCCGAACTTTTTCATCTTCGGCAGAAAATGCACCGAAATAAAACAGCGCGAATGTTTCCGCGCCGACGGCTTCATCAACCGTGTAATACTCGTCGCCGTGAAATTCCAAAGCGCGAAGAAATCGTCCGCGCTCCTTGCTATAAAGGTTTTCAATCATTCCCGCGACAAAATCATCGGCGGTTTTTTCATAAAAATCGGCGCGTTCCGCTTCGCCAAAGAGCCGCGCAAATTTCGCCGCCGCCCGAAGTCCGCCGATAACTGTTGCCGCCGTGAAGCAATGGATGCCGCGCCGATCTTCCCAGAGATTCCAAGACGGTTGCGGGAGGTTTAATTCTTCGTGCCGGAATTCCGCCATAAAATCAGCGCACTTCAAAATCAAAGGACGATATAAACTACGCACGAATTCGATGTCGCGGAACTTGTCGTAATGTTCCCACAAAGCCCAAATGACCAGCGCGGTTTCGTCTTCCTGAATC
>CAZJQP010000059.1:0-33169 GCA_964548225.1 uncultured Blastocatellaceae bacterium
TCGGTGAACCGCTTGATAAAGCCGGAGCTTACGCCGTGCAAGCCCAAGCCGCACTTTTTATCGAAAAAATCGAAGGTGATTATTGGAATGTCGTCGGTTTGCCGATAAATTTGGTTTATGAATCATTTAAGAAAATTATGGGATAAATACAGTTGGCTGTTATTTTTACCGATGATTTTGGTCATCGGCATTTTGCTCATTCTCGCCATTGTAACCATAAGATTCAGCGTTATCTACGTTTTACAAAACGTCCCTTTTTTCGTTTTGGGCAGTTTTTTCGGCAGTGTTTTTTTGTTTGGTTTCGGTTGGTATTTGAAGGAAAAAATCAGCAAAAATAAAGAAATTAATTGGAGTTTAGCGGCGCAAATCAGTCCGATTTCAATGGTTTTCGGCGCAATCGGTTTGACACTTTTAACGGCTTCGATTGTTTGGATTCTTTTGCCCGAAACGGTGAAGTCATTTTGGGAAATCGTCCAAAACTTCGGATTTTTCTTCATCGTTTCGCTTATTTTTTATGCTTTCGTCTATGTTTGCGGCGAATTTCTCGCGCAAGGAATAATTTTGATGCGGCGCGGCGTTTTCAGTGGATTTTTTTTAATTTTGATTTCATTAGTCGGAATCGCGCCGATAATTCTTAAACTTTATGATTTGTTTGAGCAAAACTTTGCCCGACAATATTGGATTTCAACCGCATTTTTCAGCGGAGCTTTTCTTTTAATTGTTGGTTTTCTGGTAATTTACAGCATAATTCCCGCTTTTCGCATTGATAAATTTTCGCTCGAGGAAAACAAAAAAGACGAACCGAATTAACGATTCGTCTTGCCAAACTTTGCTTTTGAAAACTTACAAAAGTTTATCAACCGTCTGCGAAATCTTCGCTGAAAGGTCATTGTTCGGATTAGTGTCAATACCGCCGAAAACTTCGGAAACTTTGCCGTTTTGGTCTAAAACAACGAAAGACGGAAGTTGGTCAACGCCGAATTTTTTCACGGTTTGCGCTCCATCCGAGTCGCGTAAAACGGAAACGGTTAATTTGTTTCGCGTTACAAAAGTCGAAATTTCCGCGTCCGAAGCGTAATTTTTCGATTTTGCATTGGTCGAATCTGTCATTACGAAATAAACCGCAACATCACTTCCGGCGTATTTTTTCGCTAATTTATTCGTAATCGCGGATTGTTCTTTTGACAAAGGCAACCAACTTGCGCCGATTGCCAAAACAACAACTTTGCCTTTTTGACCTTCGACATTCACTTTTGAACCGTCAAGCGCAGTCAAGTTCGTCTGCGCCGAAACGCTCAACGCGAAAACAACCAACAAGCCTAAACCCGCCAAAATTGATTTAATGTTTTTCATATAATTTGAGGTTCAAACTTTGAAACTCGTTAATTTAGATGCAAACTTGATGCCAAATTACTGCCTTCGGTTCAAAATCGTGTTATCAATCAACCTGACATTTCCGAATCGTGCCGCAACTGCAATTAAAATGGCACTTTCACCAATCTTTTCAACAGGTTCAAGCGTTTCGTTATTAACAATCGCCACATATTCAAACTGCGCGAGCGGTTCGCTTTCAACCTTTTGACGCACTATTTCCGCTAAAATTGAAGCATTTCGTTCACCGTTTCTCACTGCATATTTCGCTTCGCGCAAAGCCTGATAAATTATCGCCGCCTTTTCGCGTTCTACCTCCGACAAAAGCGCGTTGCGCGAAGACATTGCCAAACCGTTTTCTTCACGAATTATCGGCATCACGACAATTTCCGTATCAAAACCTAAATCCGTCGTAAGTCTTTTGATTACCGCAACTTGCTGTGCATCTTTCTGCCCGAAATAAGCAAAATCCGGTCGAATCGTATTAAACAAAATCGTTACTACAGTCGCCACGCCGCGAAAATGTCCGGGACGCGACGCGCCTTCGAGTGTTTCAGTCAGACCTTCGACATAAACATACGTCGAAAAATTATCGCCGTAAATTTCGTGTTCGTCCGGCGCAAAAATATAATCAACCTGATATTCCGCCAAATAAGCCGCATCCGCCGTCAAATCGCGCGGATACTTTTCCAAATCTTTTTTATCGTTAAACTGCGTCGGATTAACAAAAATCGAAACAATCACGACATCGCACATCTGCCGCGCCTCAGCAACCAAAGAAAGATGCCCTTCGTGCAACGCGCCCATCGTCGGCACAAAACCGATAGTTTTATTCTCACGCCGAAGTTTGCGCGTCAGTGAAATCATTCTCGCTCGACGATTGATAATTTCCATTAGTCTTCGTTTTACAATTTAAATTCGTGGAATTTCCTGCAAATAAAGTTCTTCATGCGGCATAAATCACCTTGGCTTCGGACAAAACAGACTTTTTGACAAACGGTCTCAAACTGTCTTTCGGAACTAGATCAACTTTTGTTTGGACTATTTCTTCCAACTTTTCCTGAATATCAAAAATATCGAAATAACTAATTCCCGCATTCGGCTCGAAAAGAACCAAAAAATCAAAATCGCTTTTCGCGTTAAAATCGCCGCGCACTTGAGAACCGAAAAGGCTGAGTTCACGGATGTTGTAGCGGCGGCAGATTTCGGCGATTCGTGTTTTTGATTTTTGCAGAACTTCGGGAATCATAACTGTTTTAAAAATTAGCAAATAATCATTCGATTTCCAATTCTTTTTTCGTTTCTTCGGTCAAACCGTAAGATTCTTTTTCCGAAGGATACGCGCCTGTTTTGACATCGCTCATCCAATTTTGGATTGCGCCGGTCATAATTTCGCGTAAGTTTGCATATTGACGAACAAAGCGCGGCTGTCTGCCAAAGGTCATTCCGATAAGATCATGTAAGACGAGAACTTGGATGTCGCATTCAAGACCGGCACCGATGCCGATTGTCGAAATTTTCAATTCTTTAGTGATAATTTCGGCGACTTCGCGTGGAACTAATTCCAAAACAATCGCAAAGGCTCCGGCTTCTTCAAGCATTTTTGCGTCTTCAATTAAGCGTTTTGCGGCATCAGCCGTGCGACCTTGAACACGATAGCCTCCGAGTTTATAAACCGATTGCGGTGTGAGTCCGATGTGTGCGACGACCGGAATTTCTTCGTTTACCAATCTCTTTACCAATTCAACACGATTTCGTCCGCCTTCTAATTTAATTGCTTCTGCGCCCCCGTATTTCATCAACTTCAACGCATTTCTAACGGTTTCATCTTCATTGACGTGATATGTTCCGTATGGCAAATCAGCCACGACCATTGCGCGTTCCGTGCCGCGTTTGACAGCAATAAGTGCGGATTCTATTTCATTTAGAGAAACCGGAATTGTATTACCGTAGCCGTAAATTACATTGCCAATCGAATCGCCGACGAGAATCATATCCACGCCGGCTTCGTCAACAATTCGCGCCGTCGGGTAATCATAAGCCGTCAGACAAACCAATTTTTCGCCTTTTTCCTTTGCCGCACGAATTGCGGGTAAATAAATTTTATCGGGTTTATCAGGTTGTAAATATGCCATATTTTAGGGAAAAGTGAATAATGAATAGTGAATAGTAAATGAACTTAATTTTTCACTATTCATTATTCATTATTCACTTTTTCAAGCGTCCTGCATTTTTGATTTTAAGATAACTTTTGAATTAATAATTTCCGTTTTGGGATTCGGATTCCAGCGTTTGACGATTGAAAAATCATCCGACAAGGCAAGCATCTCCGTAATTGTTTTTTGCGTTTGGGGATGGATAAGATGCGGTGCGATTTCCGCGAATGGAGTTAAAACAAAACGGCGTTCCGCCATTCGCGGATGCGGCAAAGTCAGAAAATCGGTTTCGCAAGTGTATGTGCCGAAAAGTAGTAAATCCAAATCAACCGTGCGTGGTTTTTTCTCCATTTTATCGCGTCTGCCCAAAAGATATTCAATGCGGAGCATTCGCGCCATCATTTGCGAAGCCGAAATGCTCGTCAAATTTATTTCGACAACCATATTTAAAAACGGCGGCTGATTTTCAACGCCGCGCGGTTCGGTTTCATAAATGGCGGAAAGTTTATTAACGCTAAAACTCGCTTCCATAAGTCCGCGCACTGCCAGCAGTAAATTTCCTGCACGGTCGCCCAAATTCGAGCCGATGCTGACGTAAGCTGTTACAATTTCGGTTTCCACTTGTTTTGTTTTTTCCGGTTTGAAATAAATAGAACGAAATAAGTATAAAGTGAAAAAGTGAAAAAGTGAACAGGTGAACAAGTTTTGCTTGATGAATAACCAACTTTTTCACTTTTTCACTTTTTCACTTTTCACTTTTAAATGTTTCAATAAAGAAGTTGAAAATTTATTCCGGCAATGATTTCAAAAAAATCATTCGGGCGGCTTGGAGCGTGTGCCGTCTTGACATAAATAACACGAGTAATAAAATGCCGCGCAGAAAATTCCGCAATAACACACGGTTTGAGCAACAAAGCGACCGTTCTTTTCACGAATACATCCTCAACACGCCCGCGCCAACGACTACGCGCAGTGAACTTTTACGTCTGATTCGCGCCGGTGAAGATACTTTTCTCGAACTCAAAGTCAAACTTTCAAATCCCGAAAAAATCGCGCAAGGCATTGTCGCACTGGCAAACACCGCCGGCGGAACAATGATTTTCGGCGTTACGGATCAGCTTCGCGTTGAAGGTGTTACGAATCCTGAAAGCGTTCAAGAAGAATTAGTCAGAATTTGCCGCGAAGATATTTATCCGCCGCTCGTGCCTTTGCTCGACACGATTGCTTTTGACAACGGACGGCGCATCGTCGTTCTTGATGTTGATGGCAAACGTCCGCCTTACCGCACTCAAGATGGCAGATTTTATTTGCGAATCGGTGCTGAAAAACGCGAGGTTTCACGTCTGGAACTTTCAAATTGGCTCGATGAAATTCGTCCGCTCGCTTTTGAAAACATTCCTCTTTCAACAGCGAAGGAAGAAGATTTTGATGACAGTTTGCTCTGGAGTTTTGCAAATGCGTTTGAAGATGATGTTTTGGGCAATAATCTTTATCAAACTGCCGATTTTTTGAAAAAGGATTTATTGCTAGCCATCGGCGGCTCGGAAGATTTTATCCCAACGGTTGCCGGCATTCTTCTTTTCGGCAAAAATGAGCGCGTGGCTGAATTAATCCCGCGTTCAAAAGTTACGGTAGCTCGTTATTCAGGCGACAACGGCAACGCACAAGTCGTTGAAACACGCGAAGTTAACGGAAATCTTTTAACGGTTTATGAAGCGATTCTGCAATTTATCGAACGCTATTGCAATTTGCCGAAAACTACTCCTAAACAATCAAAATCGAAACAAAATTCGCCGATTGTTCCGCGTTCTAATTATCATCTTTACTCCGTCCGCGAAGCTGTTGCAAATCTTCTGATACACCGCGACTTGGCTCTGCGCGATATTCCTTCGCGTATTTTGATTTACGATAATTCAATCGAATTCATCAATCCGCGACGCACAAACGGATTCGTTCCGCCCGCTTCCCGCGCTATCCGCTACGGCATTACCCAGCGCATAAACCCGCAAATCGCCGCTATTTTCCAAAAACGCGAATATGGTGCAAGCGTTCCGAAAGGCGGTTTGCCGATGATTCTTAAACAATCACGTCGCTTTTCCGGCAAACGTGCCGAAATTTATACTTCTAATGATGAATTTAAGTTAAAAATCTATGGAATTTAAGAAAATGAAAAATGAGAAGTGAAAAATGAGAATTTGAGTTATTCTTTAATTCTAATCTTCTCATTTCTCACTTTTCATTTTTTCTTTTCTTCTTTCGCTGTTGTAAAAAACGGGCGATGTTGGACGACGAATTCTTTATCGTCGTAAATTCCGTCGCCGTTGACATCAACTTTTACTTCGAGTTTGAATTTTTTTCCGGCTTCGCGCGGTTTTTCGCCAAGGTCGTAGGCAATGCTGTATTGGCTTCGCAAAAGTCCGTTAATAGAATTCAAAACGGTCGGGATTTCGCTCTGGAAAGTTACCGGAAAATGCGCTCCGCCGGATTCTTTGGCGAAGGTGTTCATTGCGTTTTGAGCTTGCAAAAATGTCAATCTGCCCGGCATTCCGTCAATGCCGTCGGTTGCCGGAAGCTGGCTTTCATACATTTTGTAGAACAAATTTCCTGTGCTGACAATATAAATCGGAATACCCGAATTTTGAATAATTTTGCGAACTTCGTCGTAGTTGGTTTTGCTGAATGTATCAATGCCCGAAGCAACCAAAATAATTGCACGACGCTTGGAATTAACCGAAACCATTCCGCTGTATTCCGCCGATTTTGCCTTTGAATTTTCCAAAACAACCGTGTCGCCTTTGCCACCGACGAGCGCGAATTTTACCGCATCAAACAAATTATTCTCACGAAAAGCCGGATTATTTCTGAGCAAAATATCAACCGTTTCGCGCAGACGGTTCGGATCATTCGTAAAATCCGTAATCGGTGTCGGGCGTATATCAAAGGCAATCACCGAAGCATAATCATCGGGCGGTTTGATAAAACGCGAGAGAAAATAGGCAACGGGACGCACAACTTCGAGTTTTCCTTGCTCTTGCCCACGGCTGGCGTAAGAACCGAAAATTTCCGACCAGCGGCTGTATTCTACCACCAACGAAACGGTAATCGGAGCTTCAGGCATCGCAAAATTCGTGATTTCCTGTTTTACGCCGTTTTCAAAAACTGCAAAATTTTCGCGTTTTAAGTTCGGAATAATTTGCCCGGTTTTTTTGTGATAGACAACGGCATCAACATTGACGAGATTAGTTTTAATTGCCAAAACTTCATCATCAATCACCGCGTTTTTTTCTTCTTCTTTGTTGCGCCGTTCTTCCTCTTCTTTTTTGAGTTCTTCTTCGGTTTTTGGCTTCGGACGCTCGTTTTTCTTCCCGTCACCGGTCGGCTTTTCAACTTTTTGCGTTTTCGATTGAGCGAATATCGCTGAATTAAAGACAAAAGAAACCAAAATTAATAGAACCAAAATAGCGGAACAAGAACGAATGATTTGCATAAATTTTTCACCTACGGAAATTTACTCTGTTAGATACAAATTTTGCGAATTTAGTTGGAAATGTAAAGCTGAAAAATGAAAATGGTGAAAAAGTTGTTTTGATTCTTGCCAAATCACTTTTTCACCATTTCACTTTTGCTCTTTTTCACTCTCAATTACGGCAAAATTTCTACTGTAACATCGAATGAACCCGAATTATCATCAAGATTTCCATCATTCACGCCCAAAAACAGCGAACCGTCGCGGACTGCGATAAATTCCTTCGCATTGCCGATAAAAATAAAATCGTTGTTGTCATCGCCGATAACGGCAATCAAACCGCCGGTCGGTTCGGTTTGCATCAATTTTTGCGGATCGGGCAAATTCGTTCTGCCATTTGGAGTCGAAAAGTTGCCGTTGCCCAAAGAAATATTGCCTTTGCCCGTGATTCTGATTTTTTGCCCTTTTCTGACAACCCAACCGGAATTCGTCCATCCATTTGAAGTGTTATCAGCCAAAACTTTGACTTTTAATTGAATGGTTTGCGGAGTGTTAGATGTATTTGTCGGCTTTGTATTGGTTTGGCTTGTGTTTGTCGGGTTTGAGATAACTATCGTGTCATCGTCAGTGTTCGAGTTCGTATTTGCAACAATCGGTGTCGGTGTTGGAATCGGCGTTGAAATCGGTGTCGGCGAAGGAGTCGGTTTAGTATTTTGACCGACGGTAATCACGGTCGTGTTTGAACTTGAATTATTGCTTGTCGTATTGGTGTTGTTTTTTTGCGGCAGTTGCGTGTTTTTATTGATTACGGCAATTTGCGAATTGCCGTCGAACTCGATTGATTCGATTTCATCGGCGTAAAAATTCATACGTCTTTGGCGAGTGCCTTCACCAATCAAAACAGTAAATTGCCCATTGCTGAAATTAATTATTTTGCCTTTGATAATGCTTCCGTCTTTTAGCCGAATCGTATCGGCGAAAACGAATGAAAAAAGGGCAAGCAGAATAATCAAAGCGCACGAAACGCGAAAAAATTTGGATTTCAGGAACATAAAACCTCCGATAAATATTTGGCAGATAAAAGAAAAGCGGCTCTGACCACAAATCAAAGATGCCGCGCCAAACTAAAAGGATTGCAGAAATTTAAAAGAAAAATAAAAAACTAGAAAATTATACACAAATTCTCATTCGAGTTCCAACAGTTTGTTGAAACTCTAAACTTATTTTCCGCGATGAAATTGGCAAAAATCCTTCGGTTCTTTGCCTTCTTCAAAAGTCATCGTTTCCTTTTTCGGACAGTTCATTGTGGCGCGTGCGCCGGAAAGCGGACAAACCATTACCATTACGGTTCGCCCCGAACTTTTCGGAATTGTTTTCGTCTGGCT
Source organism: uncultured Blastocatellaceae bacterium (assembly GCA_964548225.1). Taxonomy (GTDB): domain Bacteria; phylum Acidobacteriota; class Blastocatellia; order Pyrinomonadales; family Pyrinomonadaceae; genus CALMEH01. The sequence continues at coordinate 8,379 of CAZJQP010000059.1, forward strand.
GTTTTGATTTTCCGTTTCGCCGCGCTGTTCCTGTTCCCAAGTTGTGAACGGCGTAGGCGTGGTGCGCGGCTCTGTTTCTTTTTGTTCGGAAGTATTTTCTCCTTCCGTAGTTGGCAAAAGTATTTTGTTCGGCAATGTTCCGAAAACAAATAGCTCGACACGCCTAAATTCCGCCGGAACATCGGTTACAAAAATATTTTTGATGTCGTTTGTTTCCTGTGTTTGTGTGTTTGAATTCGAATTTTGATTTTTCTTCAAAATCGTTTGTTGGGCTTTGACCGAATCGGCTTCTTCGTTTGAAAGCTCGCGGAGAAGTTTGCCGTTGCGAATGTCAATTTCGGCTTTTTTAATATTCATCGGCATCTGCCAATCGCCGTTCCATTCAGGATGCAAATCTAAGGCTTCGCGCATAAAATCAGCCCATATCGGCATTGCCGAATCGCTCCCTTTCATTCCCAAATCGTCGCCGTTGTCGAATCCGACATAAACTACAACAACCAATTCGGGCGTAAATCCGGCAAACCATCCATCCCGCGAAGTTCCGGTTTTTCCGGCGTAACCAAATTTTCCCGAAACATTTTGAAATCCCCAAGCCTTTGCTTCGGCGGCTGTTCCACGATTAATTACGTCCTTCATAATGTCGTCCATAATGTATGCAACATCAGGACGAAGCACGTTTTTCTTTTCGACGGTCGGTGCATTGACGGTTTTGCCTGTGCCGTCGGTAACGCGGGAAATCGGCATCGGCGTAATTTTATCACCGAGATTTGCGAAAACTGTGTAAGCTGTCGCCATCTGCAAAGGAGTTGCCTCGGCAGTTCCGAGCGACATCGAAGGATATGCTTTTTCGACTTTCGGCAATCCGGCTTTTGCCGCAAAATTCATCACTTTGCCGACGTTTAATTCCATTCCCAAATCAACCGTTATTGTATTTTTCGACTTAACCAAAGCATCGCGCAATGTCAATTCTTGATTACTGAAAGTATCGCCGTAATTGTTCGGCGAATAAGTTTCCGTGCCGAAGGTAAAGGTTTTCTTTTCATCTTTTAACATTGTCGCGGGTGTAAAAATCCGCGAATTTGAATCGTAAGCCGAATTTAAAGCCAAAGCATAAACAAACGGTTTGAAAACCGAACCGGGCTGGCGCATTGCACTTGTCGCACGGTTAAATTGATTTTGTTGATAATCGCGTCCGCCAACCATAGCAACAATTTCGCCTGTTTTCGGTTTTATCGCTACAAGCGCAGCATTCAAACTTCCCTTTTCTTTTTTCGGAAAATATTTATCCAACCTTTCCAAGCGTTTAGCAACAATTTCGTATGCTTTTTTCTGCAAATCCGGGTCAATCGTCGTATAAACCCGCAGATGTTGCAATGCTTCGGGATCATTGACGACCTTCGGTAATTCTTCAATTGCAAACTGCGAAAAATATGGCATTCCTTGTAAATCTTTCGAGCTTGCAATTTGACTTAAAACCAATTTCGTCTGCTTCGCAGAATTAAAATCTTCTTGCGAAATAGCATTTGCTTGAAGCATTGAATCCAACACCTGATTGCGCCGTTCAGTAACTCGTTCAGGGTTTTTATAAGCGTTATAGCGGTTTGGACTGCGAATAATTCCGGCGATAAATGCTGATTCTGCCAGAGTTAATTGCGAAACGTCCTTGCCGAAATAGACGTTTGCGGCTTCACCAACTCCGTAAATCGAAACGCCCGATTGTTGCCCAAGATAAATTTGATTTGCATAAAGCGTAAAAATTTCTTCTTTCGTCAATCTGGTTTCGAGAATGATTGACATATACGCTTCTTTGATTTTGCGCGTCAGGGTTTGTTCGCGGTTAAGCCACAAATTTTTAACCAATTGTTGAGTTATCGAAGAACCACCTTGATTTGCCAATGGCGAATTATCATCATCTTTTTCATATCGCCGATAAGCGGCACGCGCAATACCGCGAAAATTTACGCCGTAATGTTCAAAAAAGGCGCGATCTTCGGTTGTCGTTATGGCTTTTACCAAATGCTCCGGCAAATCCGAAAATTTAATTGCTTTTCGCCTTCCATCGCCTTCCGCCGCGATTGAACTCAAAATTTTCGGTTCTAATTGTGCGATATTGACATCTTTTTTTACATCAACATCCGTGATTTTCTCTACCGATTTGCCGTCTTTTTTAAATTTTACCGAAAGTTGATGAAAATATTTTTGCCCGTCAACCGTTCCCGTAATTCCGGGTTCGATTTCAATTTGATTTTCCTTGATTTCATAACGCGAACGCGACGCATCGGCTTGATTATTTTTCTCAATATATCCGGCAGATTTCAAATATTCAATTAATTGTTGCGGCGTGAGAGGTTCATTTTCACGCAGATTTTTCGGCGCAGAATAAATTCCGGCAGATTGCGTAAAAACATCGCCTTTTAAAAGCAAATCAATTCTGTCCGAATACTCAAACCAAAAATAAGTCAGCGTTAAGGTAACAAAAAGCACGATTAATGCGGAAAACGAAATCGTATAAGCATTAAAGAAAAACCTGAAAACTCGCCGAATTCGGCTTGGCGGCGGGGCTTGATAGCTGACGGCGCGATGCGCTTTCACCCAACCGCGTGGCGGCATTTTCGATTTTTGACTTTTTACCTGAATTTGATTTGGCATTTTTGATCGGTTTGTATAAGAATTAGTGTGAGTTTTAATCGAAGCGGTTGCCCAATTAAATTTTATCGGTTTTTAATCGCTGGTGTCTAGTCTTTTGTGAGATTTTGCATAGCACTTTCAATAAAAAAACAATTTGATGCTTTATATTAACAGTATTCCAAAACTTACACGCCGAAGGTTATTGAATGCTTTATGGGCGATTTTCTTTATGCTCATTTTAGGAGGTTTTGGTTTTTGGTTTTTCGAGGATTTGTCCTTTCTTGAGAGTCTATATTTGGCGACGCAAACCGTAACAACAGTTGGTTACGGGGACGTTCTGATAAAAACCGAAGCCGGACGAGTTTTCAGCATAATTTTTATGCTGTCTGGCGCAGGAACGGTTTTGTATGCGCTGACGATTTTGGCGCAAAGCGTAATTCAATCGGAAATTATTGACTCACTCAGTATGCGGCGGAAAACAAAAGAGATGAAAAAAATGAAAGATCATTACATTGTTTGTGGCTCAGGTCGCGTCGGGCGACGAATCATTCGCACTCTGCAAAAGGAAAATTTGCCGTTTGTTATTATCGAAATAGACGAAAAAAAAGTAATTGAATTTGAGAACGATGACATCCCAATATTGATTGCCGATGCAACACGCGAATCAGTTCTGACAGAAGCCGGTGTCGAACGGGCTAAAGGTTTGGCAACCTGTTTGGCAGATGATGCGGCAAATGTCTATGTCGTTTTGACAGCTCGCGGAATGAACGAAAATATGCACATCGTTGCCCGTGCCGTCGAAGAACCCGCCGAAACAAAACTCATTCGTGCCGGCGCAAATCGTGTTGTCGCCCCAACAATTATCGGCTCGCAATCAATGGCACGCGCACTTTTAAAACCGGCAATTGCAGACTTTATGGATTCAATCACGGCGGAAACGCTTGATTTGGTTTTTGAAGAAATCGCCATCAATTCGCGCTCGCCGTTTGCGAATAAAAAATTGCGGGAAACAAATCTCAGCCGCGAATTAAGCCTTATCGTCATTGCCATCCGCCGAAAAAGCGGCGAATTATCATTTCATCCGACAGGTGAAACTAAAATCAACGAAGGCGATTTGCTCATTGTTGTCGGTAAAGCAGATTCGATGCAAAAATTAGTCGAAGCTAATAAATGAGAAGTGTAGAAAAGAACAAAAGAAGATAAAGAGAAGGCAAAATCGCTCTTTCTTCCTTTTCCTTCTTCTTTTATAATTGCATTATGAAGATCCTTGTAACCGGTGGCACAGGTTTTATTGGCACACATATAAGAAAATTTTTCAATGCGGACGATTTTTCGCGCAAATCTAATCTCGATGTTTTGAATTTGCAAGACGCGCAAATAGTTGAAAATTATGATGTCGTGATTCACCTTGCCGCGGAATTGGATAAATCACCGGAAAATGCTGAGAGCGTTTTTCTGACAAATGTTGAAGGGACAATCAATCTTTTACGTTCGATGAAAGAAAATTCGATATTTATTTTTGCTTCGACGAAAGATGTCTATGGCAGATTTGCCGACAATTACGCCGAAGTTCCCGAAAGTTGTCAGACGCTCTACAACGGGCAATCCGCGCTCGAATGGTCAAAGCTGATTGCCGAAAGATACGTCGAATTTTACGCACATCAAAACAAATTCCGTTCGTGTATCTTTCGTCTTTCCACAATTTATGCGCCAAACTCGGAAGGCAACACGCCGAATTTCGTTACGCATTATGCCGACGCAATTAACTTCGGCGAAAAATTGCGGCTTCCGGCAAATGGAAGCCCGCGCCGCGATTTGCTTCACGTCAAAGATTTTGCACGCGCTTGCGAAGCGTTTAAAGATTCAGTAATTCGGCACGGACTTTACAATCTCGGCGGCGGACGCGACAACGCGATGACTTTGCGCGAATTGGTCATAAAAATGGAGCAAGTTTCAAATCTTCAGGCAATAATTGATGAAGAAAATCCTTTGCCTGCACCTGCACCGATGAATTATGTAACCGATTTGAGTTTAATCACACAAGAATTAGATTGGTCGCCCGAAATTACTCTAGAAGAAGGTTTGAGAGATTTGTTTTGAGTTCCGGCTAAATTTGGAACTCAAAACTTTTAGTTTTCCGAAATCTCTGCGGACTAAAAATTTTCAGATATTCCGAATTTTTATTTTCAGCAATCTTTTCTGCCATAATCTTCGCCGTCAAGGGCGCAAGTAAAATTCCGTTTCGATAATGCGCGGTGGCAATAAAAAAGTTTTCGATACTTGAAAAATCTCCTAAAATCGGCAAACCATCTTTAACCAGAGGACGCAAACCCGCCCATTTTTCCAAAATGTCGAGACTTGCCAACGACGGCGCAATTTCAAACGCGGTTTCGCATAGAGTTGCGATTCCGGCTTGGGTCAAATCTTTGTCAAATCCGACATCTTCAACTGTTGCGCCGATTAAAATTCGCCCGTCGTGGCGTGGCACAAGATAACCTCGCGGGCTGTAAATTGTTCGCTCAAAAAGCTGTTTCGCCGTATGAAAAGAAATCATCTGCCCACGAATCGGTTTGATTTCAGGCAAATTAGAATTTTTCGCTTCAATCAAAGAACTCCACGCGCCCGCCGTCAAAATCACTTTTTCGCCATAAAATTTTTCGGCGTGTGCTTCAACTCCGATAACTTTGCCGTTTTCGATAATAAGCCGCTTAATTTCAACATTTTCGCAAATATTTATTTGATTTATTTCAGCGTAGTTTTCTAAAGCGCAAATTAATTTTCGATTTTCGACCTGCCAATCATTCGGAAAAAACAAACTCTCGCGCACGTCAGGCGAGACAAACGGTTCGAGCCTCCGTGTTTCATTCGCCGAAAGTAATTCAATCTCTAAACCCGCGCTTTTCTGCCAATCAAAACGCCGTCGAATTTCCGCCGAATCGGTTTTCGTTAAAGCTAAATAAAGCGTGCCGCTTTTATTCAATTCGACATCAATGCCTGTTTCATCAAACAATTCTTCGGCAAACGCGGAATAAAGTTTGTTCGATTCATCGCAAAACTTATAAAAAGCGTCTAATTTCTCAGTTTCCGCATTTGGGGCAAGCATTCCGGCAGCCGCATGCGAGGCTTCTTTGCCGATTCTCCCACGCTCCAAAATCGTGATTTTTCCGCTTCGTTTTTTATGAAGTTCGCGGGCAATTGACAACCCAATTATACCTCCGCCAATAATTAGAACATCTGAAATTTGTCTTTTATCACTTGTTTTTGTCATTATATTTCTAGCTTTAAATTTACAACGGACAGAGGATAAAGGACAAAGAAAGAACAAGAATGAAACACACAATTACACTTATTCCGGGCGACGGCATCGGACCGGAAATCATTGCTGCAACTGTTAGAACAATCGAGGCTTCAGGCGTTGAAATCGAATGGGAAACACAAATCATCGGCGCACAGGCACTTGAAAAATATGGCACGACAATTCCTGATTCAACAATTGAATCAATCAAAAAAAACAAAGTCGCGCTCAAGGGTCCACTTGCCACGCCAATCGGCAAAGGTTTTACTTCAGTCAATGTCGGGCTTCGGAAAGCTCTTGATTTATATGCCAATGTTCGCCCGATTAAGGCTCTACCCAACGTCGAATGCCGTTATCCCGAATTGGATTTGGTGATTATCCGCGAAAACACAGAGGATTTATATGCCGGATTAGAACACGTTGTCGTTCCGGGCGTAGTCGAAAGCATTAAAATCATCACCGAAAAGGCTTCGACGCGAATTGCCAAATATGCTTTTGAATTTGCCAAACTGACCGGACGCAAAAAGGTTACGGCGATGCACAAAGCGAATATTATGAAACTTTCCGACGGTTTGTTTTTGGATTGTTTTTACAATGTTGCGAAAAATCATCCCGAAATTCCGGCAGACGATAAAATTATTGACAACGCTTGTATGCAACTCGTGATGCGCCCGGAACAATTCGACGTAATGGTCTTGGAAAATCTCTACGGTGACATTGTTTCCGACCTTTGCGCCGGATTGATTGGCGGTTTGGGACTCGCGCCGGGGGCAAACATCGGCGAACAAGGCGCGGTTTTTGAAGCCGTTCACGGTTCTGCGCCTGACATTGCCGGACAAGGAATTGCCAATCCGACGGCAATTTTGATGTCGGGAATTTTAATGTTGCGGCATATAAACGAAATGGAAGCCGCCGACCGTGTGGAAAAAGCCTTAATGGACGTTTTTGCCGAGGGCGAAGTCCGCACGAGAGACTTGGGCGGAACAGCGAAAACATCTGATTTTGCTAACGCAATCATCGAAAAACTCAGATAATTTTTCGATGATTCGGATAAATCTTTTATGACAAAGGCGGACGAAATAGCTCTAAATTCCGTGCGCCTTCTCTAATTTTCTTTCATTCTAACAGAATAATTATTGATAATTTTCTTTCAATAATTTATTATCTTAATTGCCCGTTCGATTGGTAGTTTCTCAACCCCAACAAAATGTTTTTTTTTACCGAAAGAACCAGTTTTTTTCCCCCAAATAAATCACTTCAAATCACGAATATTCTAGTTTTATAATCCTTCGGGAGATGTAGAATATACAATCTCGTGCGTATCAAATTATGGAAAATCTAAATAATTTTGTTGCCGTAAATTTGGCAACGCTTAACGACATTACCGATAACGACGATGACATCAAACGCGAAGTCATCGAAATTTATCTGGCGCAGACTGTTATCAATTTAACTGAAATCGAACGCGCTATCAGCATCAACGATGCGGCTAAACTTTACGAATACGCTCACAAAACTGTCGGCGGAAGTTCTCTTTGCGGAATGACGGCAATTGTTGAACCGATGCGGCAACTCGAAAAAATGGGACGCGAAGGAAATACTACCGAAGCCGCACCGATTTTCGCGCTGGCGCAAAACGCTTTTACTGTAATTGATGCTGAATGTCGCCGAATCTTAGAAAATTAAACCACATTTATTATGCGAAAAATTGTAATTGTAGAAGACAATCAAGCCGTTGCGCGATTGTATGAAAATAAACTCAAAAGCTCCGGTAACACGGTAAGTATTGCGCTTGACGGTGAAGAAGGTTTGCGGATGATTTACGAAATCAAACCTGATTTGGTTTTGCTCGATTTGCTGTTGCCGAACAAATCAGGCATCGAAATCATTAAGGAAATCAGGGCTGATCATCGTTTCGAGAATTTGCCGATTATGGCTTATTCGAGTGCCAGCGAAGACATTCTCGCACAAGCCGTTGAAGCCGGCTCAACAACGATTATTTCAAAAAATGAAGCCTCGTTTAAAGAAATTCTTGAACAATTCAATCAACTTCTCGAAACCAGTCGAAGCTGGAAGATTTACGATCCGGCAAACTTCAAAGACGATGAAAAGTCCGTAAATTCTCCGCAAAACCAACTTTTAGTAGTTGAAGACGATCCGATGACAACACTCATTATCAAAGATATTGCCGCAAAAGTCGGGTTAAATCCGGTGATTGCAGTTGACGGGCAGGAAGCATATCGCCTTTTGTCGGTCGGGTCAAATTTTTCGGCGGCTATTCTGGATGTCGAATTGCCTAAAATCAAAGGCACGGATTTGCTCAAATATATGCGTAGCGAAAAACGTCTGCGTTTTATTCCGGTCATTGTGATGACAAGTTCGTCCGATTACATCAAACTTCAAGTTGAAAGCATAAAATCGGGCGCGACATCATTTATCTCGAAACCCTTTGAGCGTTCAATGCTCGAAACTTTGATTAAAACTCTTACGGGTATTTGATTGGTGCGGTGTGAAGTTCACGCGCAAGGTTTCGACATAACTGCGAAAACAGTTGATTTTGCAAACGCAATAAATGATAAGTTAAAATGAATTAGCCGCGAATTACACGAATATCACGAATTGTGTTTATTCGATTTATTTCGTGATATTCGTGTAATTCGCGGCTAATTTTTCTATGACAGCAGAAGCAAAAATGTGGGAAAAACCTATTTCACACGGCGAAATTCTGAAAACAATCTGGAAAAATCTGGATTTGGGAACGCTTCAACGCCGTCATCCTTTTCATCTGCCTGTTTTTGGGACAATTGACGATAACCAACCGAATATGCGGATTGTTGTTTTGCGAAGATTTTGGCGCAAACCGCCCGCGCTTGCTTTTCATTCGCATATCGGCTCGCCCAAAATCGCGCAAATCGAAGCGAATCCGAATGTTTATTGGCTTTTTTATCACGCCGAAGACCGTTTACAAGTCCGCATCAGAGGCAAAGCGACAATTCACAAAGACGGCGAACTGCACGAGGAACAATGGCTTTCGACCGAGCTTTTTTCGCGCCGCTGTTACGTTGGCGAACCGCCCTCAAAGTTTAACAAAACGCCGACATCCGGCTTGCCCGATAATTTAATTGACCGCGAACCGACACGCGAAGAATCCGAACAAGGCAAAGCAAATTTTGTCGTGATTACTTCGACCATCGAAGAAATTGATTGTCTCGAAATGAATGTGCGCGGACATCGCCGTTCGCTTTTTACTTGGAACGACGGCGAACTCGAAACAAAATGGCTTACGCCTTGACATTGCGACGGAGAGACGAAGCGACGGAGAGATGATTTTTCGCGCCGTCGCTTCGTCTCAAAGTCCCATCGTCCAAAAAACCGTGCAACTTCCGTAACCTTCAAGCATTCTAACAAAGCGCATCAATCAAGATGCACAAAAATCAATTTTTTGAGGAAAAAGAGATGAAAAAATTTACAATTTTATTAGCGATTTTTACGGCTTTCGTGTTCGGCGCAGTGCAAACCGCAAACGCGCAGAGCGAACAAAAAGAAACCATCAAATTCGGCAAACAAAAGAAGTTTTCCGCCAGCAAATTAACCGTAAAATTTCTGTCAATCGTCGAAGATTCGCGCTGTCCGCAAAATGTCCAATGTATCCAAGCCGGAAACGCCCGCATCAAAGTCGAAATCAGCAACGGCACAACCAAAGAAGTCTTTGAAATGAATACGACAATCGGACCAAAAGGCGCATCTTTCAGCGGTTTTGCGATTTATCTCGACGAACTTGCGCCGATGACTAAGAAAAATGTCAAAATCAAACAAAAAGACTACAAAGGCAAATTCCGCATCGTCCGCCTGTCGCGGTAGCTTTCATTAAATCTCCCCAACTTTTAATTATGCTTTTTCTAAAATGTGCAGAAACTCCACCGTTTCTGTAGCTTTGTGGTTACGATTTTCGGTTTTATCGGCTTTGAATCTCTGATATTCGGTCGTTATCAAATCGTATTTGCCGTAAGTTTTCATTATCTTTTCAACATTGATTTTGCTCATCAAACCTTCATTGTTATAGCTCAAAAAAATGTATTTGAAGTTTGCTCTTTCAATCAAATTTTCAAAAGCATTTGCAACTTCATTTTTTTGACAATAACGAGAGCGTTCATATTCGCGCAAACCTGTTTTTCCGTTAGGTGTAAAATTGTCATATTTTGCTATCGTATTGAGTAAATGATAGTTAGAGCCATATTGACGAGCGTTATACGGCGGGTCAAGATACAAAACATCACCACTTATTCGATTGATTAAAGTATTTGCATCCGAATTAAAAACTTCGTGTTCGTTGTCATTTATCTCAAACAAAGCAGGTCTTAAAATCAAAGTTTTTTGTGCAGATTTTTTCAGATGTTTCAAAAAAGCCCCGTAAACGCTTGCCGTATTTGCAACTGCATCAGCATTTTCTAAAAGACTTGTGAGTAGAAAATAATATTGGTTTTGGTTGATTCGATTTTCAGTTTTCCAATTCTCAATTTTTTGCCGAATCGCATCAATTTTCTTGCCGTTTTCATCGGAAAAATACTGTCTTTCACTTCCTGAACCTAAACAGTAATTGTTGTAAATAAAGCCTTCTACGCCGACAATCTGATTCAACTCATCAACCAAATCTTGATAAGCTAGCTTTTCGTGATTGCCAATATAATTTTGATTCAAAACGTAAGCATAATACTCAAAATCGTTGGCAATAATCTTTTTCGATTCGGTTTTGAAAGCACGCCCGATTGCACCTGTTCCCGCGAACAAATCGCAAAAAACTTTGTCTTTCATCTCGCCGACAACTTTTTTGATTTCGGATTTGATGAAATTTGAAAGTTTATTTTTTGAACCGATGTAATTCATTTTTCCTTGCTTTCTTTAATCAACTCAATCGGACTAACTTCAAGAAATTCAGCCAATTCAACCACATTGCTTTTAATCGGCTCGAATTTTTCCGAAAGAATATTTGAGAGTTGAGTGCGGGAAATTCCCAACGATTCCGCCAACTCCGTATAAGTTAAAATTCCTTTTTTCGCCATTTGTTCCATAACTTTGGCTTTGTTCACTATTGGCATCTTAATCAATCTAAAGCTGTAAGTCAAATATATTTTTACTATTTGTTAAGTATTTTATGAAGTTCTTTGCGCCATTTATACGGGTCATACCAAAAACAACCGACACAGCCTTTTTCTTCGTGCGGCTCGGCTTCCCAATTTTCGTTGCCTTCATACCAAAAATAAATGCCCGGAAAATTTCCGCGTCTATTGGTTTGAACACATCTCTCGCAATTTCTTGATTTTAACAGATTGTTACTTCGAGTCAGCAGGATAAATTTTGAGATTAAATATTTGTCCGAAGCGTTTTCGTTTTCTTCTTCGTCTGTGTTCCAACGAATTTGCGGAAATTTATGGTCAACTTCCAACTCTTTGGCAGACAATTTTCTTAACCAAAAGGCTTCTTCGTAGTTGAGCAGTTTTTTAATCCTTTCAGCCAATTTTGGAGAAATCCCCGACCTTGCACTTGTAATTTCGCCACGCTCAAGAGTTTCCAATTTACGATGAGAAGTCGTCATTCCGCATTTTTCACATCTCATTCGTTTGTCCCAATTTTGGCTATTGGGATTGCCCTTTGAAAATCTGAAACCAAACGCATCCCGCCAAGTTTGCCAAGTTTTAGCTTGCCCTGATTTCAGTTCACACTTTGAGCAATGCCACTCCAAATCTTTTAGAGTTTCGTAATCGTAATATGAAGTTGAGTTTTCCTTGAAAGGATTCATAAATGTTTGAAAACAAAAATATATTCGTGTTTGAAAATAAAATAATCGCTGTTCAAAGCACGATATTTCCAAATGTTATTTTGTCCGATTTTTCCGCGATTGCCCTCGATGTTTTTCACGATAATGCCTTTTAATTTTACGTTAAAATTGCGTTTTATCATATCCATACAATAAAACGACAACGGCAAAACCTCACTGTTTTTGTAAACGTCGCCGACCACAATCGCAAAATAACGATTTTTCTCAAGGTATTTCAGCGAATTTTCACAAACGATTTTGAATTTGCCGATAAAGTCTTTCAAGTTTGAAATTTGCGACAAATCATTCGCATCATTCGTAAATTTCACAATATCCAAATACGGCGGGTGCATCAAAATAAACTGCACTTTGTTTAACACATTTTTATCAAACTCCTTTGAATCTAATGAATTACAATGTCTTACAAAAGTTTCTTTCGGATTATCAATTTTGTCTTGAACTAAATTTACAATGTCTTGATTGATGTCAAAACCGATATATTTTCGCCCAAGTTTTTCACACTCAAAAAGCGTCGTTCCGCTTCCCATAAACGGCTCAAAAACTGTTTCGCCTTTTTTCGTAAAGCGTCTGATTAACTGATTCGGAATCTGCGGGACAAAGTTTCCGTGATAAATATTTGCGTGTTTTCCGCTTTTATCTCTTTCGTTTATGAGCCACAACGAATCGGTATTGATGTCTAAATCTTTCCAATTTTCAATATCCAAATCGTTGTGGTTCATAAAATACTATTTCCCTGCATTCATAATTTCTTCAATCTCGTCCGCGTCTTTCGTAACTTTGGCGGACTTTATTTTTTTGTTTTTTTCATAAATTGCGAACTCGGCAAAGTTGGATTAGGAGTGGGCGGCACATATTCATTCGGCAATAAATAAAATTCAATTAATGATTCTTCCCGCAAACCGCCTTCGATGAAAATCAGTTGTTCGGGCGAATATTTTCGCAAATTATAATTCCAATTTTTTACTTCGGTAAGAAATCTTTCATATTTCACAAACGGCATTTTATTGTCAAAATAAACCATAACATACGCCTTATATTTATTTTTATAAAAATCTTGCCCAAAATTTATCATTAAATTATCAAACCTTGCACCTAACTCATACAAATTTGCTTTTCTTGTCTTTTTGGTCGAATAGAAATTCGTATAATCAAATCTCATATGACTGCCTTCGGGCGCAAAAGGCGGAAATCCGTCGCATCTGAAATTCTGATTGTCTGATTTTTTCGGAATATATGTAATTGATTGCAGTTCGCTTTCAACATTAGAGAAATAATAAATCAAACCTTCTTCAGAATTTCGCCAAGAGCCGTAAAAAGCATCGTCAACAGATTTGCTGAATTTACTTCGGTCGAGCTTTAATTCGTCAAAACTCTTTGAATTGTTGCCATCATAAACCGTCATACTTATCAAAGTATCTTTCGGAATGTCCCACCCTGAATCGCATTGGCGCTCTGAATAATTAGCTCGCACGAAAAGTTTTTCGGTTTTATAATCAAAACTGTTGCCGTAAAATTTATCTGTCGGCTGTCCGAGCAATTTTTCGACATCAATCCGAGTCGAGCGCAAAGGAATTAAGCCATTCCAAGAATTACTCTGACCGTTGCCCGAAACAACATAAACAAGAATTATTATCGAAATTATAGCAAAATTCCTTTTCATCGCAGATTTACCTATGATTTTATTATCTTCCCGCGTTCATAATTTCCTCAATCGCTTCCGCGTCTTTCGGGACTTTGGCGGTTAGATTATGATTTCCGTCTTCGGTAACTAAAATATCGTCTTCGATTCGGATGCCGATGCCGCGATATTTTGCCGGAGCGTCTTTGTCATCGGGCGGAATGTATAAGCCGGGTTCGACGGTTAAGACCATTCCGGGCGCGAACGGGCGCGAGTTTTTGGCGCGTTGTTCGGTAAAATATCTGCCTGCGTCGTGAACGTCTAAGCCGAGATAATGACCAACACCGTGCATATAATATTTTTCGTAAGCCTTTTTCTTGATGAGTTTTTTCGTGTCGCCTTTTAATAATTTCAGCTTTTTCATTCCTTCGGTTAAAAGTTCAATCGAAAGTTCTTGGCGTTGTTTGACGGTGTTGCCTTTTTTCGTGGCGGCGAGACATTCTAATTGAACTTCGAGAACGATGTCATAAACTTCGCGTTGCGCCTTTGTAAATCTGCCGTTGACGGGAAATGTGCGCGTGATGTCGGAAGCGTAGCCTTTGTAATTGCAACCTGCGTCAACGAGCAACAAATCGCCGTCTTTGAGCGGCATATTGTTTTCGACGTAGTGCAAAATCGTCGCATTGTCGCCGCCGCCGATGATTGAATTATACGCCGCGCCGCTTGCGCCCGACATTCTGAAATGATGTTCGATGATTGATTCGATTTGCGCTTCGTTCATTCCGGCGTGGCAATTTTGCATCGCCAAAATATGCGCTTCGGCGGCAATATCTCCGGCTTTTTGCATATATTCGACTTCTTCTTCGTCTTTGTGCAGACGCATTTCGCCCAAAATTAGTGTCGGGTCAATAATCGTGTGCGGCGGATAAGCGGTTTTTAATCTGCGGTATCTTTGCCCGGAAAGATATTGCAAAATCGTTTGGTCAAGCGCGTTGTCGCGCCCGAAACGATAGTAAAGTTTTTCGTTGCCATTCAATAATTTCGGCAGTTCTTTTGCAAATCTTTCAATCGGAAAGGCTTTGTCCGCGCCGTAATTTTTCTTTGCGCCTTCAACGCCTTCGCGCCGTCCATACCAAGTTTCCATCAACGGATCACGCGGACGAACGAACAAGGTAAAAGGATTTTTTTTGTCCGATGGATTTATCACCGCAATCGCGTCGGGTTCGGGAAATCCGGTCAGATAATAAAAATCGGGGTCTTGATGAAACTTAAATTCCGTGTCATAACTTTTCGTAACTTCGTGTGCCGCCGGAATCACCGCCACCGCGTCTTTGCCGATGGCTTCCATAAAATCTTTTAGTTGCTTTCTCATATACAAATTTTAACGCAAAGACGCAAAGACGCAAAAGACAAACTATCAATTACCAATTTTCAATTTTCAATTATTTCTAGGGTTAAATTAGTTTTTCAACCTACGATTTAATTGGTAATTGGCATTTGATAATTGATAATTGTCTGCGATTTGGTTATAAATTCTGAAATTACTGCTATAATTTACAGAAAAGAAGGAATAAAAAACTTATGAAAAAATCAATTTTTGCCATTACTTTAATCGCTATATTTTCAATCTCGGCTTTCGCCGACATTCGTTTGCCCGACACGCCGAAACCAACGGCAACGCCAAAGCCGCAGAAATCCATTGATTCAAATTTAACTATTCGTCTTGACCAAAAAGCATCGGAAACGACGCTGATAATTCCCAAAAGCCAAATCAGCCAACTTCGCGCACAGCTTGAAGAACTCGACGACACCAACGAACCGCTTTTGACATTTTCGCGGACGCAAACCATTGTCAGCGGTTTATTTTTGAGTTTGGCAATCGTTTTCGGCGGCGTTTGGTTTTCGCGGCGCGGCAAACCGAATAAAACATTGGTTGCGGGCGCGGTTTTATTTCTGCTCGGTTCGGCAGCAACATTCGTTTTTGCCAACGTCGGACCACCGATGGAATTGCGGAATATTTCGGGCAAATTATTTGACAAAAAAGTTTTCAATGGCTGGAATTTTGCTTCAGGCAAAATCAAGGTCAAAGTTTCCGACACAGCAAATTCGATGGAATTAATTGTTCCCGACAAAGCTGAGGAAAAACCTAAAACCGAAGAATAAATCGCGCTTTCAATGCAAGAAATTCGACAAAACAGATTTGAAATCAGTTCGGCGCAAATTTTCGCGCTCGGCTTTTTGTCGTTTTGTGTTTTGTTGGCGATTTTAATTGGCGCGTTTCCACTTTGGGCTTCGATTATTACGATTTTCGTTTTCGCGGGCGTTCATAATTGGTTTGAATTTCGCTATTTCGCGGCGCGAATGCCCGTTCGTTGGGGCAAATCGCGTTTGTTTTATTCGGTCGGAATCGGCGGCGTAATTGTTTTGACATTTGCCTATTTGCTGATTTATTTCGGTAGCGGAAATTGGTTTTGGAGCGCGGAAAGTTGGCAAATTTCGGTTTTGATTTGGAACACGGCGTTTGTGCTTTGGGTTGGAACTTTGTTTTATTTGCGCGGACGGCAAAAACCGAAAACCGATTGGACATTGGCTTTTGCTTTTGCATTTTTAATCGCCGCATTCGTTTGGCTTGCACCGCAATATTTCAGTCTTTCGCTCGTTTATCTGCATCCGTTTATTGCAATGTTTTTTCTCGAAAGACAAATTCGGCGCACGAAAAAAGAATGGCTTCGCGCCTATCATTTTTGTTTGGCAACAATTCCATTTTTTGTGATGACTTTGTTCTTCGCTTTTGCAAATTCGCCCGATTTATCAAACGAAACAAATCTTTTTTGGCGCATCTCGCAACACGCCGGAAGCGAGATTTTGCCGTCGGTTTCGAGTCATTTTTTGGTTGCGACGCACGTTTTTCTCGAAACGATTCATTACACGGTTTGGATTTTGCTGATACCTTTGATTGACCGCCGCGCAATTCCGTGGCGATTCAAAGAAATTCCGTTTTTCGCCAACAAAAACGGCTTTCCGAAAATCGCTTTCACGGTTTTGGCGTTCAGTATTCTACTCGTTTTCGCGCTCTGGATAGGTTTTTCAATCAATTACGAAACCACCCGCGACATCTATTTTGCCTTTGCCATGGCGCACGTTTTGGCGGAATTTCCGTTTTTAGTAAAAATGCTTTAATCAAGTGAGAAGTGAAAAATGAGAAATGAGAGTTTTCTCACTTCTCAATTTATCTTATGTTATTCGATGCACCTGCAACCGAAATTGTAAAAAATGCGCCGCTTGACCGTTTGTGGCTTTTTTTGCCCATTGGTTATTTGACCACGATTTTGATTGAAACGCCCGTTTTGCTTTTCGGGCTTTCGCCGAAACTGTCGTTCAAACAAAAACTCTTATGCGGCATTTGGCTGACGGCTTGCACTTATCCGATTGTCGTTCTGGTTTTGCCCGCGATTTTTCTCGATTATTCGCGCAATCTTTATTTAATTGTTGCCGAAACTTTTGCACCCGTTGCCGAATGTTTATTGTTTTGGATTGCTTTTCGTAACAAAAATCTGCTCGAATCAAACGATTGGATACGATGTTTCATCGCCATCGTCGTTGCAAATCTCGCATCTTTTGGAATCGGCGAAATTTTCAATTATTATCAATGGTTCGGATTGTTTTAAATGAAAATCCAGAGTCCAAAATCCAAAGTCCAAAGTTTGAGAATTACCGAAATTTTTCTCTCGATTCAAGGCGAATCTTCACACGCCGGACGACCTTGCGCGTTCGTGCGTCTGACGGGTTGCCCGATGCGTTGCATTTGGTGCGACAGCGAATACACTTTTACGGGCGGCGAGCATTTGAGTTTTGATGAAATTTTCTTGCAATTAGAAAATTTCGGTTGCAATCTCATCGAAATCACAGGAGGCGAACCGCTTGCACAAAAAAATGTATTTCCTTTTATTTCAGAACTTTGCAATAAAGGTTACGAAGTTTTAATCGAAACCGGCGGTTATGTTTCAACCGAAAATGTGGATGAACGCGCCAAGATAATTTTAGACGTAAAATGTCCCGCGTCGGGCGAATCGGAAAGAAATCATTGGCAAAATCTCGAACGATTACGAAAAGAAAAAGACGAAGTAAAATTCGTTATTGCTGACTTAAATGATTGGGAATTTGCGCGTGAAATCATTGAAAAATACGATTTACAAAGTCGCACGAAAGAAATTTTAATTTCTCCCGTCTTCGGCGTTGAAAATCTTCAAGAAATCGCCGAAACTCTTTCAAAAAGCAACTTAAAAGTCCGCTTAAATCTACAACTTCATAAATATATCTGGGGCGCAGACGTTCACGGAGTTTGAAAAAAAATGAATTTAGACGAAAAATCCGCAATCCGCAATCCGCAATCCGCAATTGTCCTTGTTTCCGGCGGAATGGATTCGTGCGTTACGGCAGCGATTGCCCGAGCGGAAACGAACGAAATTGCTTTTCTGCATATTTCTTACGGACAGCGCACCGAACGGCGCGAACGTCAGGCGTTTAATGAGATCGCGGATTTTTACAATGTCGAAAAAAGGCTTGATGTTTCGATTGAGTATCTTGCAAAAATCGGTGGTTCTTCTTTGACTGATAAAACAATCGAAGTTTCGGAAGCAAATCTCGAAAGTAAAGAAATTCCGACGAGTTATGTTCCTTTTCGCAATGCAAATATGTTAGCGATTGCAACTTCTTGGGCAGAAGTTTTGGGCGCAAATTCAATTTATATCGGCGCAGTTTCGGAAGATTCTTCAGGTTATCCCGATTGCCGTCCCGAATTTTACGCGGCGTTTGAAAAAACTATCGAAACCGGAACTAAACCCGAAACAAATATAAAAATCAAAACGCCGATAATTCATCTGTCAAAAGCCGAAATTGTGCAGAAAGGCTTGGAGTTAAATGCCCCGATTCATTTAAGTTGGTCGTGTTACCGAAGCGAGAATTTAGCGTGCGGAACTTGCGATTCTTGTGCTTTGCGTTTGCGCGGTTTTGCACTTGCGGGAGAAATTGATCCGATTTCTTATAGACTTTAATTCTCCGAAATCTTTGCTTTTTGGGTTTCCAATTCGGCAATTCTCAATTTTAATCTTTCGATTTCCGCGTCAATATCTTCCGATTTCGGAACGGTGTTGCTAAGTTTGTGAAAAATCGGCGTAATAATCGTTAAAGCCGCGATGATGATGGATAAAACGCCGATTGTGCGCGGAATCCAATCACCGGCAAAGTTTTTTTCAAACCAAATCAGATAAAAGAAAATTGCCGACAAAGTCCAAACCGCTGCGTGTGCGGCATAGCGCGACCATAGAAATTTCTTTTCCAAACGAGCAATTGAAAGCAAGGAAAGTAATGAACAAGAAACTGCAAAAATGGTTGCGGTCATAGTTGACTTGACAAAAATTTCTCCTTCGGGCGAGCGACTCCAAATTACGGCAATCGCCATAATCGCCCACACTATAGAAAAGAAAATGCCTGTCATCGGCAAGATTTTTCCGCGTCCGGTTTCGAGACACGCGCCACACGCCAGGCCCAAAAGACTCGTTACTGTTACAGTCAAAGTCGTCAGCAAAATTCTGGTTTCAAACTCACCGAAATTACCGAACAGAATCACACCGATACCAATAAGTGCGCTTATGGCAACTGAAATTATCAAAAGATAAAGAAAGATTTTTTTTAGATTCAGATTTTGCATTTTCCAACTAAATACAGCAAATCAAACGAAAAATCTAATTTATAGTTTCAAGTAATTGAGGTATTTCAAACTTCCAACTGCTCTCGCTTTATCTTCAAACCATTTAGATTTCCGAGTGCGCCAAAGCCGATTTTTTCAGTTTGGAAAAATTCCTGTGCCAAATTCTGAACCTCTTCAACCGTAACCTCCTCAATCTTTTGCAAGGTTTCTTCAAGCGATATTTGTCTGCCATGAACCATTTCGAGCCGTGCGAGCGTTCCGGCGCGTGTTGCGGAATCTTCCAAACCGAGCAAAATCGAAGCGACCGATTGTGCCTTCATCAATTCGAGTTCCTCGCGGGAAATTCCGTTTTTGGAGATTTTCCCCATTTCTTTCAGCGAAATTTCCAAAACCGTTTCGGTTTGACGTGGCGACGTTCCGGCATAAATCTGAAAAACACCGCAATCTTGATACATTGCCGCACTTGCCCCAACGCTATAAGCCAAACCTTTTTCTTCTCTGATTTTTTGCCACAAACGCGAAGAAGTCCCGCCGCCGAGCGCATTTGTCAAAATGTCCGCCGCATAGCGTTTTTTATCGGTTGCGGCAACAAACGGCGTAGTTATAATAAGATGCACTTGTTCAAGATTTTTATTCTTTTTGATAACGATTGGTGCGGAAATCTGCGGTTTTTGGTCCTTCGTTTTTAGACTTTGGTATTTTGTTTTTGAATTGAAAAATTTATCGGCTAAATCAACGATTTGCGCGTTTTCAACATTTCCGGCGGCGGTAATTATCAAATTTTGAGGACAAAAAACCAATTCGTGGAATTTTCGTGTTGTTTCGCCGTTAAAAGATTTAACCGTTTTTGGAGTTCCGGCAATCGAAAGTCCAAGCGGATGATTTGCAAAAAGTTTTTCGCTGAAAATTTCGCTTAAATAATCTTCAGGCGAATCTTCGGTCATTTTAATTTCTTCGATGATGACTTTTTGCTCGCGCTTTAATTCTCTTTCATCAAAAAGTGGATTAACCAACAAATCCGCCAACAAATCAAAGGCTTTTTCTATCTCTTTATCAACAACCTTTATTGCAAATCCGGTTTCTTCGTGCATTGTAAAAGCATCAAGATTTCCGCCTAATCTATCAGTTTCGATGGCAATTTCAAGCGCGGTTCTTTTTGCAGTTCCCTTAAAAACCGTGTGTTCGATAAAATGCAAAATGCCATTCAGTTCGGCGGGTTCGTGGCGTGCGCCCGTGCGGAAAAAAAATCCGAGCGTGATTGAACGCACATCGGGCATTTTGTCGGTGAGAATTGTCAGACCATTTTCAAATTTCGTCGTCTGTATGTTTTCTTTCATCGTGATAAATCAATACTATTATCTATTTTTTGAGCCAAATAAACAAAGAAACGAAGAGAATTGCGTTATTAAATAAACATCTCTTCGTCTCTTTGTATTTTCGTATCTTTGTTTTCTTTACTCTTGAGTTTTCGGTTTTGTCTCTTTCTCAACCCCTTCGGTTTCAATCAATTTTTCGTCTTGTTTGATGCCGAGTTGCGCCATCACTTCCGGCACACTCAACCCCATAGCTTGAAGTTGCTGTAATAAACCGAAAATAACCGATGGCGCGGTTTGCGCGAAACGATTGATACCGCTCGAATTACCGTTTCCATCCCCGTTTCCGCCGCCTTGATCAATCATTACAATTTTATCAATTTTTCCTAAAGGCTCGGCAACCGCTTGGAAAACCGGTGCAGATGATTCGATAATTGATGGCAATTTTTCGAGAATTGTTTGCAGACGCGCCGCATCATTAAATTCGCGCCACGCGGCAGCTTTTTCTTTAATTGCGGCGGCTTCCGCCAGACCTTGCGCTTCGATTGCTTTTGCTTCAGCTAAACCTTTTGCTTGCAATTTTTCGGCTTCTGCCAAACCTAACGCACGAATTTTTTCGGCTTCCGCTCGACCTTCGGCTTCAATTGCCGTAGCGCGTCCAAGACCTTCTTTTTGCAATGTCTGAGATTCGGCTTCGGCTTGCGCGATTTGGGCTTGTTTCTTACCTTCAGCTTCTAAAATCGCGGCTTCTTGCAAACCTTGCGCTTTTAAGATTGCCGCTTTTCGCTCGGCTTCGGCTTGTTTAACGACCGTTGCTTCGAGTTCTTTTTCTTTGCGGAGAACTTCTTGTTCCTGCACGGCAATTTGTTCTTGCGTGCGGACTTTTTCAACACGGACTTCTTCAGCAACAACTTCTTGTTGCGCTTTGGCTTCCGCCAAAGGTCCGGCTTGATTCGCTTTGGCACGTTCTTTTTGAATTTCAGCCGCGACTTGCGCTTTTTGAATTTCAGTTTCGCGGTTTGATTGGGCGATATTCGCTTCGGTTTCGAGACGAACTTTTTCGCCTTCCTGCAATGCTAAGGACGCTTTTATTTTTGAATCACGGTTAGCTTCCGCTTGCCCGATTTCCGCGTCGCGTTTAACTTCCGCCGTGCGTCGTTTGCCAAGTGCATCAAGATAACCTTCATCGTCCGAAATTTCCTGAATCGTCAAAGCATCAAGTCCGATGCCCATTTTCTCCAAATCTCCGGCGGCTTCGGTGGTCAATTTCATCGCAAAAGATTGACGATCGTTGTTAATTTCTTCAACCGTCAAAGTTCCCAAAATTGCGCGAAGATGTCCTTCCAAAGTTTGAAAAACGAGCCGATGAAATTCTTCCTGCGGCATTCCCAAAAATCTCTCTGCCGCCGCTCTCAAAGAAGTGTCGTCGCCTTTTATTTTGACGTTTGCTACAGCCTTTACCGAAACAGGAACACCTTGCCCCGTGTATGCGCGAGAAGTTGTAAGCGGAACAGTTATGACATTCAAATCAAGATATTCGACTTTTTCAAGAAACGGAATGACGAGCGTCGCGCCACCACGAACTTGCCGATAACCGACTTTCGTTCCGTCGCTCAACTGTCGTGTCCGACCTGAAATAACAGCCGCCTGATTGGGCGAAACCTTAATATAGTTTTTGCTCAAGAGCAACAAAATAATGAGCAATGCAACAATGATTACGGCAACGACCGCAACGATTATAATAATTGGTGATTCAAGCATTTTTTTTACCTCAAATTAATTTCAAATTCCAAATTTAGACAATAAACTTAATCTTCTTCCAAATACAACGAATGTTTTTCGCCATCGTCAACGCTGACAATTACCGTTTCGCCGGCAATGCGTTCGATACGAACTATTTCGCCGTATTTTATCTCTGAGCCGTCTTTTGAACGGGCTATTTTCTCAACCCTTTCTTCACCGATTTTGACTGCAATTTGACCAATTTGATTCGGTTGAATTCCAACGACAACTTGCGCCGAGCATCCGATTAAATCTTCGTCCGTTACCGAACTCGAAGACTGCTGACGATATAAAAATCTGCCGATATAAAAGACCAACGCACCTAAAAATATGCCGCCGAATATCCCGAAAATCGAACTCACGAGCGCACCAAATCCGAGCGAGACACCGATTGCCCCGAATCCGCCGAAGGCTGTCAGAAAAATGCTGATTACACGGCTGTCAAACAAACCGAAATCGCCGTGTCCGTCAAAATTTAAGTCAATTCCTAAACCGATTGCCTCAAAAATGTCTCCGAGCAGAAACGAAATCAGCAGAAATAGAAACCCTAAACCGCCGATACCCAAAAAAATTGTCATCAAGCTGATGTCAGGCATCATTTTTTCTCCGTATCTGTATAATATAACGGATTTTCAAATTTCGCAGTTGCAGAAATCCGATTTTTAAACGATTCAAAAAATAAAAAAATCCGCTCTGTGAGTCGGATTTTTTGTTTTTTAGCTAATTGTTTAACTTCAATATCCCAAACTTTTGTTTTTTATCGGATTTTTTATTTTCACATTTACCGGAACAGGGACAACCCGTTTGAAATTGAATCCGAATTTTTTAAATTTCCCAAAAACGAAAACCGTTCCCGTTACTTCCCATTCTTCCTTTGAATCACGAATTTCCCCTAAACCGCCCAACAAAGTTTGTCCCATTCCGACAAACACTTTTATCGGCGACGGCAATTCAATCGGCTTGTTCTTCTTAAAGGAAAATGAATCGGTGTAATCTTCGATGGTAACGGACTTTCCATTGACCTTGAAATCTTGGAAAGACAAAAATTCAACCTTTCCTTTTTGTTCAAGCGGTGATAAACGTGCCGTAATTTCAAAAGTAATTCCGGTCAGCCCGACATTTGCCAGCGTCGGTTCGCCAATTGTAACATAGGCTTCCGAATCGTCTTTATCGCTGTTTGAGTCGCTTTTACCGTCATCGTTTTTAATTTTAATTTTTGCTTTTTCGACTTTGTAACCGCGAATTTCATTCGGATAATCTTGTGCTTCGGCTGATGAAATCACAAAAAAAACAATTAAAAAAGCGGCGCATAAAAAACTTAATTTTTGAAATATCTGACAGAAATTTTGGTAAGTTTCATTTTTCATAACGCAAAAAAACCTCGAAAGTCGTTCCCGATTTTCTACGACTTTTGACGTGAACAAATCCGCCCGCGTTTTCCGCTAATTTTTTCACCGCGTTTAACCCTATGCCGCGACCTGAAATTTCGCTTAAAGTTTCAGCCGTCGAAAAATCGTATAAGAAGATTAAATCAAGCAATTCGCTTTCGGTCAAGATTTTATCGGGCGAAATGAATCTTTTTTCAAACGCGGCGGCTTTGATTTTTTCAATATCAATACCTTTTCCGTTGTCTTTGACGATTAAAGTCATTCCGTCTTTTTGCGGTTTGGCGGTGATTTTCAATTTGCCTTTGTCCTCAAAAGCGTGATCGAGCGCGTTGCGCGTGAGATGCGTCAAAATCTCGACAATCAAATTAGATTTTTCAGTGGTAATTTGCACTTTGTCGGCGGAAATTTCGATTTCGATTTGTTTGTTCAATTCCCTTGCCAATTCTTCGGCGTGAGTTTTTATTTGCTTTAGAATTTCATCTAAACTGTTGCCTGATAACGGTTTCTGCTCAACAATTTCACCTGAAGAGTTTTCCAATAATTTATCGAGACTTCGTTTTTCTTCATCCGAAGCGAAACAAATTTGAAAGCCGATTTTCACATTTTGATTGTTTGGAAACACGGCGATAATTTCGCCTTTTTCAGATAATTTATCGCGCAAAAATTTAAAGTCGGCGGCGAAAGTTTGCAAATCGAAATTAACATTAGCAAGGTAAATCTTTTTGCTTTTGGCGGTTTCTTTAGCAATTGATTCTTTTTCGTGTTCGGAAAATTTTTCGAGAAATTCTTTGTCAAAATTTAAATGTGCCGGAATTGGTTTTTCGGAGTTTGCAGAAAACTTCACTGATTCGGATTTGTTTGCTTTTGCCAAAGAGTTTGCCAAAGTTGCCAAACCTTTAACTAAATTTACCTTTGATAACTCATTGCCGGAAAGCAAATTTTCGAGTTCGTGAGCAATTTTGGATGAATTTAAAAATCCGAAAGTTCGCGCCGTGCCTTTAATCGTGTGGAGCGTGCGAAATGCTTCGCGGGCAAAATCAGGCGACAAATTATTCTCGATTTCAGCGCGTTTGGCAAGATTTTTCAAAACCTCAATCGAGCGTTTCAAAAAATCATTTTGCAAATTGTTCATAATTGCAGTCAGACATTTCCAACAAACAACTTATCTGAAGCCTGTGCATAATTAAGTTCTTTGACACCAGTAAGTTAATCGCATCAGGA
>CAZJQP010000060.1:0-33057 GCA_964548225.1 uncultured Blastocatellaceae bacterium
AGGCGGCAGAACGGTAGGCGCAGGAACGGTTTCCGATATTGTAGAATAATTATTTTGTCTTATGTCCTTCGTTTTTTGCGGAAGGCATAAGACAAAAGACAAAGGACGAATAAAATGCTAAACGAAAAAATTCGCATCAAATTAAAGGCTTACGACCATCGCGTTTTAGACCAATCAACGGTTGAAATCGTGGAAACGGCAAAACGCACCGGCGCACGCATTGCGGGACCGATTCCCTTGCCGACGATCAAAAATAAATGGACGGTTTTGCGTTCGCCTCACGTTGATAAAAAATCGCGTGAGCAGTTTGAAATCAGAACGCACAAGCGGTTGATGGACATTCTTGACCCGACCGCTGAAACGGTTGATGCGTTGATGAAATTGGATTTACCCGCCGGCGTTGATGTTGAAATCAAGGCA
The DNA here is from genome assembly GCA_964548225.1 of uncultured Blastocatellaceae bacterium. Taxonomy (GTDB): domain Bacteria; phylum Acidobacteriota; class Blastocatellia; order Pyrinomonadales; family Pyrinomonadaceae; genus CALMEH01. Next base: position 421 of record CAZJQP010000060.1, read on the forward strand.
TTCGGCAAGTAATTAGTTTTGCGAGTTTTTTGAGTTTAGTGAGTCTTGTGAGTTTGTATTCACTCGCTGAACTCTCCAAACTCACAAGACTCACTAAACTCAAAAAGATTATGATAAGCGGAATCATTGGTAGAAAAGTTGGAATGACGCAAATTTTTGCGGAGGATGGAACGGTTACGCCCGTTACCGTTATCAAAGCGGGACCTTGCGTTGTTGTCCAAACAAAAAGTGCGGCGGGCAAAGACGGTTATAATGCTGTCCAACTCGGATTGGTTGAGGATAAACCGATTAAGTTGAAAAATGTTACTAAGCCGATGCGCGGACATTTTGAGAAAACAGGTGCAGGAATGCCGCCAACTAGAATTTTGAAAGAAATTCGTTTGGTTGGCGAACCCGAAGCAGCAATCGGTGACCAAATAAAAGTTGACGTTTTTGCTGACGGTGATAAAATCGAGGTCATCGGAAAATCGAAAGGACGCGGATTTGCGGGAACGATTAAACGTCATAATTTTAGTCGCGGTCCGATGTCGCACGGTTCGATGAACATCCGCGAACCGGGGTCAATCGGTCAATCTGCTTATCCGTCGCGTGTTATTAAAGGCACGAAATCGTCGGGACACATGGGCGATGAGCGTGTAACCGTGAAGGGGTTAACAGTTGCAAGAGTTGATGCCGAGAACAACCTTTTGTTAGTAAAAGGTGCCGTTCCGGGCGCAAATGGAAGTTTGGTTGTTGTTAAAAAAAGCTAGTTCAAAGTTCAAAGTTTAAAGTTCAAAGTTAGAAGACCTTGAACTTTAAAGTTGAAACCTTGGACTCGAACGGAGTGAAAAATTATGCCTACCGTAACGGTTCGCAATTTGAAGAACAAAGAAGTTGGTGAAGTAACGCTTTCGGATGCCGTGTTTGGTGCGGCATTAAATGAAGCCTTAATTCACGCGGCGGTTATAAATTATCAGGCAAACGGACGGCAGGGAACATCGGCGACAAAAACTCGCGGTAATGTTTCCGGTTCGGGACGCAAACTGTGGAAACAGAAAGGCACGGGAAGAGCGCGTATTGCGTCGCTTCGTTCGCCTCTTTGGAAAGGTGGCGGCAATGTTCACGGACCTCAGCCGCGTGATTGGTCATATAAAATGCCCAAGAAAATGCGTCGCGGTGCTTTGCGTTCGGCTTTGTCCGAAAGATTGCGTGAAGGAAATTTGATCGTTGTTGATGAAATGAATTTTGAAACTGCAAAGACAAAAGATTTTGTCAAGGCGATTAGCGGATTGAATCTTGCAACGAGTAAAAAACCAGTCAAAACTTTGATTGTTGATTCGCTTGATAACGCGAACTTGGTTTTGTCTTCGCGCAATGTCGAAAAAACTAAGGTTACAAACAGTTTCGGTTTGAATATTTACGATATTATTTATCACGAAAAACTCGTTATTTCAAAGGCTGCGATTGAAGAATTAAATAATCTTCTTGATCCGAAGCGCGAACATATTGAAACCGCAGCGACAACAGAAGAAGTCAAAGCCGAAGAAGCACCGAAGGCGAAAAAACAAGCTAAGCCGAAAGCCGAAAAGAAAGCTAAGGAAGAAGTTCCGGCAGTTGAAGAAACCGAAGCATCGGAAGTAAAAGCGGAAGATGAAAAGACAAATGAGGAGGCGAAATAAGTATGGCACAGCAAGAACTTAGTGTTTGGGATGTTTTGAAAACGCCGCTCGTAACAGAAAAATCGGTTTTATTGAAAGAAGCTAGTAGTGGCGATGATGAATCGGGACAAATTTTGACTTTCCGCATCAATACAAAAGCCGGAAAAAATGACATCAGACGCGCCGTTGAAGAAATTTTTGGTGTAAAAGTCGACAAAATTCGCACGATTCAGTATCAAGGCAAAATGAAAAAGCGCGGTCGTTACGAAGGTCGTCGCGCAAGTTGGAAAAAGGCTTATGTTACATTGCAAAAAGGTGAACCGTTTGTAGATTACGCAGAAGCGATTTAAGGGTGAATAACTAAAAGTGAAAAGTGAATAACTGAATCAAAACTTTTCACTATTCACTATTCACTATTCACTAAAATTATGGGAATTAAAAGATTAAAACCGACATCGCCCGCGAGACGTTATCAAACATATTTGACGCGGGACGAATTGACTCCGAAGGCAAAACCCGAAAAATCTTTGCTGGAGCCGAAAAAAAGAATTTCAGGGCGCAACAATGATGGACGTATAACGGTTCGTCGGCGCGGTGGCGGTCATAAACGCCATTATCGAATTATTGATTTTAAGCGTAACAAAATCGGCATTCCGGGTAATGTTACTCAAATTGAATATGATCCGAATCGCTCGGCGCATATTGCTTTGATAACTTACGCAGACGGCGAAAAGCGTTATATTCTCGCGCCGGTTGGAATTAAAGTCGGTTCAAAAGTTCTGAGCGGACCGGAAGCCGATATTTTGCCGGGAAATGCTTTGCCGATTGCGAATATTCCGAACGGAACGCAGATTCATAACATCGAATTGCGTCCCGGAAAAGGCGGTCAGATGGTTCGTTCAGCCGGTGGTTTTGCACAAATTGTTGCAAAAGAAGGCGATTTTGCACAGCTTAGAATGCCTTCGGGCGAAGTTCGCCGCGTTCCGGTTGTTTGTATGGCAACTGTCGGACAAGTCGGAAACACGGAAAATGAAAATGTTTCGCTCGGTAAAGCCGGACGCTCACGTTGGATGGGCAAACGCCCGAAGGTTCGTGGCGTAGCGATGAATCCGGTTGACCACCCGCACGGTGGTGGTGAAGGAAAAACATCAGGTGGTCGTCATCCGGTTACGCCTTGGGGACAACCGACTCGCGGTTATAAAACACGCAGTAATAAACGCACACAAAATATGATTGTGCGTGACAGAAGGAAGAAATAAGAATCTGGTCTTTGGTTTTTGGTCTTTGGTTTTTGCGAAAACCTAAAACCTAAAACCTAAAACCTAAAAGAAAATATGCCACGTTCAGTAAAAAAAGGACCGTTTATTGATTTGAGTGTCCAAAAAGTTTTGAAGAAGATTGCCGAAGGCGGAAAGAAACCTCAGGCGATTAAAACTTGGTCGCGCCGTTCGACAATTTCACCGGAAATGGTCGGTTTGACATTCGGCGTTCACAATGGCAAGCGTCATATTCCCGTGTATGTTACGGAAAATATGGTCGGACACAAACTCGGAGAATTTTCGCCGACGAGAGTTTTCAAAGGACACCCGGGAACGAAAGCGGAGAAAGCCGCGAAGAGAAAATAGTGAAAAACGAAAAGTGAAAAATTAAAAATTAAATTCACTATTCACTATTCACTATTCACTAAAGAATATGGAAGCCATAGCAAAAACAAGACATTTGAAAGGTTCGCCGCGAAAGGCGCGGCTCGTGATTGATTTGATTCGCGGGCGGAATGTTTCGCAAGCCTTGAATATTTTAAAATTTACCGACAAGCGTGCGGCTGACCCGATTGCGAAAACTTTGCGCTCGGCGATTGCCAACGCGACTTATCAAGCGGAACAGGCGAATATTGCGATTGACCCCGATGATTTGTATGTAAAAACCTGCTTCGTTGATATGGGCGCACATAAAAATCGTCGCCGGATGCGTCCTGCACCGCAAGGTCGGGCTTATCGTGAGCAACGTCATTATTGCCATATCACAATTTTGGTTTCGAGCGACAAACCGGAAGTTAAGGAAGAAAAGCCGGTTAAAAAAGCTGTTCTGAAAACTGAGGAAACAGGTGAAAAGAAGGCTAAAGCAACGGCTGAAAAGAAAACCAAAAGCAAAAAAGCGGTTGAAGAATTAGAAACGCCGGCAACCGAAACAACGGTTGAAGAAACGGAAAATCCGAAAGCGAAAAAAGCGAAAACGGAAAAAGTGAAAACCGAAGAAGTTGAAGCGAATGCGGAAACTCCGGCGGAAGAAGCGCAAGAGGCAACAAACGAGGAAACCGAAAAAGAGTAAAGATTTTTAATTATGGGACAAAAAGTTCATCCATACGGCTTTCGAGTCGGATACAACAAAGATTGGCATTCGCATTGGTATGCGAAAGGTGAATTTGCCGAATTTTTGGCGGAAGATTTGAAATTGAAGCGCGATTTGAAAAAGCGTTTTTCGGGAGCGGGAGTTTCACACATTGACGTTGAACGCGCCGCAAACCGTTTGAAAATCATTATTTACACCTCGCGTCCCGGAATTATCATTGGACGCAAAGGCGCAGATATTGAAAAATTGCGCGAAGATTTGTCAAAGAAAACCGGACGCGAAGTTTTGATTTCGATTCAGGAAATTCGTCATCCCGAACTCAACGCTCAGCTTCAAGCGGAAAAAATTGCACAGCAGTTGGAAAAACGTATCGCTTTTCGACGTGCGATGAAAAAGACGATGGAAGAATCGCAACGCTTCGGAGCGCAAGGCATCAAGGTGATGATTGCCGGACGTTTGAACGGTGCGGAAATCGCCCGAACCGAATGGAGTTTGGAAGGTCGTTTGCCGTTACATACACTTCGTGCCGACATTGATTACGGATTTGCCGAAGCCTTGACGACATTCGGAATTATTGGTGTAAAAGTTTGGATTTATCGTGGTGAACTACTTGATCCGAATGCTTCGATGGCACGCGGAACGACGACCGACCCGATGAACGAAGTTAAAGTTCAAGGTGGTGGACGTGGCGACAGAAGACCGCCAAGACGCGACCGAGGCGATAACCGAAACGACAACAGAGGCGGTAGAAGATAGATTATTGACCTTTGATCTTTGATTATTGACCCAAATCAAAAGTCAATAACCAAAGATCAAAAATCAGAGGAAAAAATTATGTTAATGCCGAAAAAGGTGAAACACCGAAGAGTAATGAAAGGTCGTATGCGTGGCACAGCGACACGCGGCGACAAATTGAATTTCGGTGAATTCGGACTCAAAACTTTAGAAGCAGCTTGGATTACTGACCGCCAAATTGAAGCGGCACGTATCGCAATGACGCGCCACATCAAACGTGGCGGAAAGGTCTGGATTCGGATGTTTCCCGACAAGCCGATTACGAAAAAACCAGCTGAAACTCGTATGGTAAGCGGAAAAGGCGCACCCGATCATTGGGTTGCAGTCATCAAACCGGGCAGAATTTTGTATGAAATTCAAGGTGTTTCAGAAGAATTAGCGCGTGAAGCTATGGCTCTTGCGGCGCAGAAGCTGCCCATTAAGACTAAATTTGTAACGCGCCGCGATATGGAAGGAGGCATTGTTTAAGTATATGAAAAAGAAAGATTTAATGTCGCAACTCCAAGAAATGAGTGTTGAAGAGTTGACGGAACAAGCCGACAGTTTGAAAGAATCGCTCTTTCGCTTGAAATTCAAAAAATCTTTGGGCGTAGGCGATGCCGTCAGCGACATCAGACGCGAAAAGAAAACATTGGCGCGGGTTTATACAATAATTAAGCAAAAAGAAGCGGCGGCAAAAGCGTAAGAAATTAAGGTAAGAAAAAATGCCAAAGAAAAAGACAGAAGAAACAGTTGAAGAAACGACGACGGAAGTAACCGAAACCGAAGAAGTTGCGGAAGAAACCGTTGAAGCATCGGACGCGAACGCTGAAGAAAATGCGGCGGTTGAAGCCGCGCCCGAAGCGGAAGAAAAACCGAAAAAAGGCAAAAAGAAAGAAACCAAAGCGGCGGAAGAAGCATTTGTTGCAGATTCAAAAGTTGAAGCGGTTTCGGCTGATACGAAAAAGAAATCGGGTAAACGTGCCGAGCGTATCGGCATTGTTCAATCGGACAAAATGACGAAAACCGTAACGGTTCGCGTTGACCGCGTAGTCAAGCATCCGGTTTATCGCAAATACGTCAAACGCCGCAAAAACTTTATGGCGCACGACGAAAAAGGTGCAGGTATCGGCGACAAAGTTCGCATTATTGAAACTCGTCCGATGTCGGCAAGAAAGCGTTGGCGCGTAGTTGAAATTATCCAGAAAGCGGAAAAATAGTTTGCCGAGTTATGAGTTCACCGAGTTCACCGAGTTTTTAACTCGCAACTTCAGTCAACTCAGTCAACTCGATCAACTTTGAACGGAGTGAAAAAGCAATGATTCAAATGCAGACCTCTTTAGCGGTTGCCGATAATTCGGGCGCGAAAAGAGTCGAGATGATTATGTCAATTGGCGGTTCGACGGGCAAAATTGCACGTCTGGGCGATAAAATTAAAGTTACCGTTAAAGAAGCCTCGCCGGACGGAACGGCGAAAAAAGGTAAAGTTTATAACGCCGTGATTGTCAGAACGCACAAAGAAGTTCGTCGCAAAGACGGAACTTATATTCGTTTTGACGAAAATGCCGCCGTGTTAATAAAAGACGACGGCACACCGATTGGAACTCGTGTTTTCGGTCCGGTCGCCCGCGAATTGCGCGAAAAGAATTTTATGAAAATCGTTTCGCTCGCGCCGGAGGTGATTTAAGATGAAACAAGAAAAGAAACAAGCGACACGCTCGAAAATTAAACGCGGCGACCAAGTTGTTTTTATTGCGGGCAAAGAATATAACCGTTACGATTCAAACGGCAAACGCTCGCCGTTTCGCGGTAAAGTGATTGCAGTTGATGCACGAAACGGCAAAGTAAAAGTCGAAGGTGCGATGATTGTCAAACGCCACAAAAAAGCCGTGCCGCAAATGAATGTCGAAGGTGGAATCCGCGAGCAAGAAGCGTGGGTAAGCATTTCAAATGTCGCGCACATTGACCCCGAAACTGGCAAACCGACGCGCATTCGTTATGAAATCAAAGACGGTGTAAAAACACGCGTTGCAAAAAGCGGTAAAGCAATTCCTGAGCCGCCGGTAACAAAATCGCGTAAAGCAGAAACGGAAGAATAAGTTTGAGGTTTGGAAACGGTAAAAACAAACCGAGACCCAAACGCTAAACGAGGAGAACTCAAACAAAATGGCAAGACTTAAAGAAAAGTATAAAAACGAAATTGCTCCGGCAATCGCTAAAGAGTTTGGTATTGAAAACCCGATGGCGATTCCACGCATTGAAAAAATCGTCGTCAATATGGGAATGGGCGAAGCTATCAGCAACTCGAAAATTCTCGATACGGCAGTTGAAGAATTAAAATCGGTTACGGGACAAAAACCCGTTATCACGAAGGCGAAAAAATCAATCGCGGCTTTCAAATTGCGCGAAGGAATGAACATCGGCACGATGGTAACTTTGCGCGGCGAAAGAATGTATGAATTTCTCGACCGTTTGATTTCGGTAGCTCTTCCGCGTGTGCGCGACTTTCGTGGAATTTCCGCTAAAGCGTTTGATGGACGCGGAAATTATACGCTTGGGGTTCGTGAGCAACTGATTTTCCCTGAAATTGATTTTAATAAAGTTGATAAAACACGCGGAATGAATATTTCGATTGTTACGACGGCACGCAACGACGAACAAGCCCGTGCGCTTCTGAAGGCGATGGGAATGCCGTTTCGTCAGTAAGGTTTCTAGTTTTCGGTTTCCGGTTTCTAACTAGAAACCGGAAACCAGAAACCAGAAACCAGAAACTTAAAAAGTATGGCAAAGATTAGTAAAGTAGTTAAAAACGAAAAACGCAAAAAGATGGTCGCCAATTATGCCGAGCGTCGTGCGGAGCTAAAGAAAATTATCAATAATCCGACTTCGAGCATCGAGCAGGTAGATGAAGCAGTTATGAAATTGCAAAAATTTCCCCGCGATGCAAGTCCGACGCGTGTTCGTAACCGTTGTTCGCAAACAGGTCGTCCGCGCGGGTTTCTGCGTAAATTCGGCATCTCTCGCGTGGCTTTAAGAGAATTAGCTCTGGAAGGACAAATTCCGGGTGTAACAAAATCAAGTTGGTAAATTCAGATGCCGGATGCTGGATGCCGGATGCTGGTGAAAACTGACATCTGACATCTGACATCTGACATCTTCTAAGTGGAGTTAAGTAAAAATGACAGATCCAATAGCCGATATGTTGACACGGATTCGTAATGCGATTGCGGCGAATCATACTCGTGTAGATATTCCGGGTTCAAAACTGAAAATGGAAGTGGCGCGAATCTTGAAAGAAGAAGGCTACATCAACAATTTCGTCACAAAGGGCGAAGGCGTAAAGTATATGATTCGCATCTTTTTGCGCTATGACGCAAAAGGCGTGTCGTCAATCACACATTTGTCGCGTGTGTCGCGTCCCGGTCGTCGCGTGTATGTTCACGCTGCCGGAATCCCGCGTGTTCTCGGCGGTTACGGAATTAATATCGTTTCGACATCAAAAGGTTTGATGAGCGGAAAAAAAGCCCGCAAAGAAAATTTTGGCGGGGAGATTTTAGCAGAAGTTTATTAAATTAGTGAAAAGAGAAAAGCGAAAGGTGAAAAATTAAAATCATTCACTATTCACTATTCACTATTCACTATTCACTGAGGAAATTATGTCTCGTGTAGGAAAAAAACCGATTACAATACCGGCGGGTGTAACCGTTGCAATTAACAACACCGAATTGGAAGTCAAAGGTCCGAAGGGAACTTTGAAAACGCCGATTCCGGCGGGCGTTTCCTTTAAACAGGAAGATGGAAGTTTAGTGGCTGAACGTGCCGGAGATAACAACGCTGCGGTTCACGGATTGGCGCGTGCTTTGGCAAACAACGCCGTTGTTGGTGTAACCGAAGGATTTAAGAAAGATATGGATGTCGTTGGCGTTGGTTATAAAGTTGACGTGCAGGGCAAAAAACTGGTTTTTGCGCTCGGCTATTCACATCCTGTCGAATACGTTTTGCCCGACGGCATCGAAGCCAAAGCCGAAAGAATCGGAACCAAAACAACCATCAATCAGTATCAAACGACCTTAACCTTAAGCGGTATTGATAAGCAAATGCTCGGTCAAGTCGCGGCGGAATTAAATCGTCTTCGCAAACCCGATGCTTACAAAGGCAAAGGTGTTCGTTATGCTGATAAAATTTACCGTTTGAAAGCAGGTAAGACAGGAAAATAAGTCGAGAATTGCAGGAAGTTACGAAAAGTTGCAGGAAGTTAAAAACTTTGGAAACTATCTGTAACTTTCTAAAACTAAAAAGTTATGGCACAGAAAAGCAGAGCAGATATTCGTCGTGGAGTTCACAGTCGCATTCGCAAGAAAGTAAGCGGTTCGGCAGAACGTCCGCGTCTGGCGGTTTTCCGCAGTTTGAATCACATCTACGCACAGGTGATTGATGATGTGAACGGCAAAACCCTGGCGGCGGCTTCCACAACAGAAAAAGGTTTGAAAGGAAGCACCGGCGGAAACATCGAAGCGGCGCAAAAAATCGGCAAAACAATTGCTGAACGCGCAATTGCAGCAGGTATTTCAAATGTTGTTTTTGACCGCGGCGGTTACCTTTATCACGGGCGCGTTAAGGCATTACTCGACGCGACACGCGAAGCCGGACTGAACAAATCGGAAGCAGCGCAGGAACAGGAAACAGAGAGCAATGAAAACTAATAATCAAAGAATTTCACCGCAAGGTTTGATTTTGAAAGACCAACTGATTTCGGTCAATCGTGTTACCAAAGTTGTCAAAGGCGGCAAAAATATGTCGTTTGCGGCGTTGGTTGTGGTCGGTGATGAAAATGGTCATGTCGGATTCGGCACGGGCAAAGCCAAGGAAGTTCCAAACGCGATTAAAAAAGCGGTTGAAGCGGCGAAGAAAAATTTAATTAAAGTTACGCTGATTGACGGAACCCTGCCACACGAAATGATTGGTGAATACGGCGCGGGACGAGTTTTAATCAAGCCTGCAAAAGAAGGGACAGGTGTGATTGCAGGTGGTGCGGTTCGTGCGGTTTTGCAATCGCTCGGTGTGCATAATGTTCGCACGAAAATTTTAGGCTCAACCAACGCACACAATGTCATTCGTGCTACTTTCAATGGTTTGGAAAGAATGAAAGATCCTATGGAAGTTGCACGTCTGCGCGGTAAACAAGCGGAAGAACTTTTGTAGTTAGCAGAAAGTTACCGGAAGTTATGGATAGTTTCAGAAAGTTAAGAAACTATTCATAACCATCTGAAACCTATCTGAAACCTACTTGAAAACTATTAAAGCAATGGCTAAAGAAACTGAAAATACAAACGGCGGAACAATCAAGATTCAGTATTATAGAAGCTCGATTGGGTATTCCAAAAAGCAGAAAACGATTGTGAGAAGTTTGGGCATTACCAAACTCAATCAAACGGTTACGCGCCCTGATAGCCCCGCAACGCGTGGCATCGTGGCGAAAATTCCGCATCTTTTAAGAATTGTTGAATAATATTTGTTGTTTTATCACAGAGCAACAGATAACTGACAAAGTTATGGCACTATCATTAAATAATTTAAAGCCCGCACCGGGTTCGACGCATAAGAAAAAACGTGTCGGGCGTGGTCCCGGATCAGGTCTGGGAAAAACCTCGGGGCGCGGACACAAAGGACAAAAATCACGTTCGGGTTATTCGAGCAAGTCGGGTTTTGAAGGCGGACAGATGCCGCTTCAACGCCGTTTGCCGAAACGCGGTTTTACGAATATTTTCAAAAAGAAATGGCTCGAAATCTCGTTGGCAAAATTGGAAGAAAACTTTAACGCAGGTGATGAAATTACGCCTGAAATTTTGCACAACCGCGGGCTGATTAAAAAAGCCAAGCACGACCTCGTAATTTTAGGAAACGGCGAAATTTCAAAAGCCTTGAAAATTTCAGCGCACCGTTTCACCAAAACCGCCAAAGACAAAATCGAAAAGGCGGGCGGAAACGCTTTGCAAATTACTAAGGAAGCAGTATAGTCTGTTGTTTGTTGTCAGTTGTCCGTTGCAGAAAAGCAAAAACAACTAACAACGGACAAAAGACAAAGGACAAATTAATATGGAAAAGTTTTTTGCCGCCGTTCAGAATATGTTCAAAGTTCCCGAATTGAGGAAGCGTATCCTCTTCACTTTGGGACTTTTAGCAATTTATCGTCTTGGAGCGCACGTCCAAGCTCCGGGCATTAACAAAGCGCAGCTTGAAAGAGTTTGGGGCGAAGTTGCCGGAACACTTCTCGGCGTGCTTGACCTATTTTCCGGTGGGAATTTTCGCACGATTTCGGTGTTTGCGCTTGGGGTTACGCCTTATATTACAGCTTCAATTATCTTGCAATTAATGACGGTGCTTTATCCGCCGCTTAAAAAAGTTCAAGAAGAAGGCGAAGTTGGACGACAGAAAATTAATCAATGGACTCGGTATTTAACAGTTGTGTTATGTTCGGTGCAGACGTTTTTCGTTTCCACTTGGCTTAGCAAAAACGGGATTATCGAGAATACTTGGTGGGCAACGGCAATGATTGTCGTAACGCTGACAACCGGCACGGTTTTTGTAATGTGGCTCGGCGAACAAATTACTGAGCGCGGTATCGGAAACGGGATTTCGCTTTTGATTTTCGCAGGTATCGTTATCGGTTTACCAAACGGAATTATGCAAGTCGCCGACAAAATTCAAACCGGCGATCCAATGGCGGCTCTCGGTGTAATCTTTATGATTGCCGTTCTGGTAGCTTTGATTGCACTAGTCGTTTATGTCGAATCGGCGCGTCGCAACATTGCGATTTCTTACGCCAGCCGAAAAGTCGGAGCGCAGACGTTCCGAGGTCAAGAAACGAGTTTGCCTTTGAAAATCAATATGGGCGGGGTGATTCCTGTGATTTTCGCTTCGTCTGTTTTGGCGATGCCGCAAACGTTCTTTTCGGCGTTTCCTCCGGCACAGCCCGGACAAGAAGGTTACGATGCAAATTCGACTTGGACGAAAATTTACACTTTTTTCCAACAGTTTCATGGCGGCGATCCATATTATGAAATTGTCTTTTTGTCGCTGATTGTTTTGTTCACGTTCTTTTATATCACGATTGTTTTTAATACGGATGAAGTAGCAGACAATCTTCGCAAACACGGTGGTTTCGTCCCCGGCGTTCGTCCGGGCGCACCGACAGCGGAGTATTTGAACACAATTTTGACTAGATTGACGACGGTTGGCGCATTGTATCTGGCTTTCGTGGCGTTTGTTCCGCAATTGCTTTTGAGCGGACTTAAAGTTGCACGCCTACCGTTTATTGGGACTACGCTTGATAATTTTGTAACGGCAACGCCGGGATTGAGTTGGATTCCGAACGGTTTGGGTTATCAATTTTTCTTTGGCGGCACATCACTTTTGATTCTCGTTGGAGTCGCAATGGATACGGTTGCACAAATCGAAGCACAGCTCGTAATGCGAAATTACGAAGGCTTTTTAGGTGCAGGTTCGCGCCTCAGAGGAAGAAGAAATTAACTGTTTGCACTACAAAGACACAAAGAACACAAAGTCTTTTTAAGTTACTTTGTGTCTTTTGTGTCTTTGTGCTGAATTTATAAATGAGTAAAATTATCGTTTTAATCGGTGCGCCGGGCGCGGGAAAAGGAACGCAAGCGCGGCTTTTACAAGAGCGGCGCGGAATTCCGCAAATCTCGACAGGTGATATGTTCCGCGAGATGAAAAATGCCGATACGCCACTTGCAAAAGAAGTTCAGGAGACAATGGCTTCAGGTAAGTTGATTTCCGATGATTTAACATATCAAATTGTCAAAGACAGGACTTCGCGGGAAGATTGCAACGGGATTTACATTTTAGACGGTTATCCACGAACGGCGGTGCAGGCTGAACAACTTGAAGAGTTGGCGAAGGAACAAGGGAAAAAAATTCAAGCAATTGAAGTGAATGTTGCTCGTGAAGAATTGATGAAGCGTTTGACCGGACGGCGTTCGTGTCCGGTTTGTGGTGAGATTTATAATATTTATTCAAAATCGCCGAAAAACGATAATGTCTGTGATTTTCACCCCGAAACACAATTAATGCACCGCGCCGATGACAATGAAGAAAGCGTTTCGACGCGCCTTGCAACTTACGATGAATTAACTAAACCTTTGCTTGATTATTACGAAAATTCGGGACGTTTGGACGAAGTAAGCGGTGAAGGCGATTTAGAAGAAATTTATCAAAAAATTGATGAATTGATTTAGTCCTTACTCTTTAGTCCTTTGCAATAATGACGAAGGGCGCAGGACGAAGGACAAACAATAATGCTCAAAGAGGTTTTAAGCAAATTAAGCCGGATTTTTTTAGGAAAAAGAATGATAATCGCAAAGTCGCAAAAAGATTTAGATAAAATGCGCGAAGTCGGCGAATTGATTGCCGAAGTTCGTGAAACTTTGCGCTCGATGATTGAGCCGGGAATTTCGACGCTTGAATTAAACGCGGTTGCGGAAAAAATGATGCGCGACGCAGGCGCGATTCCGACTTTTATTGGTTATAAACCGCACGGAATGACACCGTTTCCATTTGCGATTTGCGCTTCGGTGAATGATGCAATTGTTCACGGATTTTCAAATAATATACCGCTAAAATCAGGCGATATTGTGTCGCTCGATATGGCGGCAACGTATAACGGATTTGTCGGCGATACGGCATTTACCGCGCCGGTAGGTGAAATCAGCGATGAAGCAAAACAACTTATTCGTGTAACGGAAGAATGTTTAGCTTTAGCAATTGAACAATGCTATCCTAATCGGCGCGTTGGTGATATTTCTTGGGCGGTGCAATCACACGCCGAAAAATACAATTACGGAATAGTCCGCGATTATACGGGACACGGCATTGGACGCGCAATGCACGAAGCTCCACAAATCCCGAATCACGGCAGAGCCGGAACAAAAGAAAAACTCCGTGCCGGTTATTGTATTGCTATTGAACCGATGCTTAATCTGGGAACACACGAAACGAAAACTCTGGACGACAAATGGACAGTTGTAACAAAAGACGGCAAACCAAGCGCGCACGCCGAACATACAATTGCAATTACGGCGGAAGGTCCCGAGATTTTAACTCTCACGAAAGAGCAAAAAATGCAGTTGAAGAATGAGAAGGCAAACGCCGCTTGAAAAATCGGCGCAAAAAAGATAACATAAAGAGTTTGTCATTAAGTTTGAAGATTTGTTCTTAAGAATAGGTTGAAACAAATTGAAATGGCAATGTAAAATATGTCAAAAGAAGATGCGATAGAAGTAACGGCAACTGTGCTTGAAACCTTGCCTAATGCAATGTTTAAGGTCGAACTCGAAAACAACCAGCATCAGGTTTTAGCACATATTTCCGGTAAAATGCGGAAGAATTTTATTCGTATTTTGCCCGGCGATAGGGTGTTAGTCGAACTTTCGCCATACGATTTAAATCGCGGGCGAATTACATATCGCTATAAATAAATTTAGAAAGAGGACAAAAATATGAAAGTTCGTCCATCGGTTAAGAAGATTTGCGATAAATGCAAAGTCATTCATAGAAAAGGTATTGTGCGGGTGATTTGCGAAAATCCGAAGCACAAACAAAGACAAGGATAATTCGATTTAGAATTTAGGATTTGGGATTGCGGATTCTTATCTTCAATTTTAAATTCTAAATTCTGAATCCTAAATGGAGAAATATGGCTCGTGTAGCAGGTGTAGATTTACCGCCGAATAAGCGTTCACAAATTGGATTAACCTACATTTACGGTGTCGGGAAATCGCGCTCAACGGCAATTTTGGAACAGGCTCAAATTGATATAAACAGAAAAATCAAAGATTTGAGTGAAGACGATTTAAATAAAATCCGTGCAATTCTCGACGAACAAGGCGACATCGAGGGCGATTTGCGGAAGCGTGTGCAAATGGACATCAAGCGTTTGATGGACATCGGTTGTTATCGAGGCTTGCGGCACCGTCGTGGTTTGCCCGTTCGCGGACAACGCACCAGCACCAACGCTCGAACCCGCAAAGGTCCGCGTAAAGCTGCCGTTGCGAAGAAAAAAGCACCGGGCAAAAAGTAATTAGTAATTAGTAATAGGTTATTAGTTTTTTACCTATTACTAATCACTAATTGCCAATTACTTAGATTATGGCAAAGCAACAAGCAAAAGGTAAGAAAACTTACAAAAAGAAAGAGAAAAAGAATATTCCGCAAGGGATTGTTTTTATCGCGGCATCGTTCAATAACACATTGATTTCGATTACGGATACAAACGGAAACCTCGTTTCGCAGTCGTCGGCAGGCGCACGCGGTTTTCGCGGTTCGCGCAAAGGAACGCCGTTTGCCGCGCAACAAGCCGCGCAGGAAGCCGCCGGAAAAGCACTGGACGCAGGAATGCGTGAATGCGAAGTTCGCGTCAAAGGTCCGGGCGGTGGGCGTGAATCGGCAATTCGTGCAATTAACAATTCGGGAATTCGTGTTACTTCGATTCGTGATACTACGCCGATTCCGCATAACGGATGCCGTCCGCCGAAACGCCGTCGCGTTTGATTTTGGATTTTGGATTTTGGATTTTGGATTCAATTATCTAAGCCAAAAAGATTGAAATTTTAATTTAACTATCAAAGGAAGAAGGAAATCCGAAGATTTCCGTAAACTTTTCTGCAAATAATGAATATTGATTTAGCTTGAGGACTTCGGATTGAAAAAAATCTAAGATCCAAAATCTAAAATCCAAAATCATTTTTTGCTGAAAGCAAAAATATTATGGCTAGATATAGAGATGCGGTGTGCCGTCTGTGCCGCCGCGAAGGTGGGAAATTATTTTTAAAGGGCGACAGATGTTTTAAGCCCTCGTGTGCGATTGAGAAGCGCGGAACAAATCCGCCGGGACAGCACGGCGCAGCGCGGCGAAAAATGCCGGGCGGTTACGGTTTGCAGCTTCGTGAAAAACAAAAAGTCAAACGCATTTATTTTGTGCTTGAAAAGCAGTTTCGCAATTATTTTGAAAAAGCTCTGCGTCAAAAAGGCGTTACAGGCGAGAATTTGCTTTTCTTGCTCGAACGTCGTTTAGATAATGCGGTCTATCGCGCAGGTTTTTCAACCTCGCGCCGACAGGCTCGCCAACTCGTCAATCACGGACACATTGAAGTCAACGGACGTAAAGTTGATATTCCGTCGTTTCAAGTGAAGGTTGGTGATGTTATCAGCGTCAAGGACAAAACCACAAAAAATGTTCACGTTGATGGTGCTTGGTCAACTTCCGGTGGTCGTGGTCGTCCGAATTGGATTTCTTCGAGCGGTAAAGATTTGAGCGTTACGATTTTGACTTTGCCGAAACGCGAAGATATTGATCAAAATATCAACGAACAATTAATCGTCGAACTTTACAGTAAGTAATTATTTTAGTTCAAAGTTCAAAGTTCAAGGTTCAAAGTCACATTAACCTTGAACTTTGAACCTTGAACTTTGAACTTTTTAAAAAAGAATATGACACAATCAAATACTTGGACAGATTTTCAAATGCCGAGCCGTTTGCAGGTTGAATCGGAAACTTTAACTTCGCGTTACGGAAAATTTTACGCGCAACCGTTTGAGCGTGGATTCGGCACAACGATTGGCAATTCGATTCGCCGTGCGTTGCTTTCGTCAATCGAAGGTGCGGCGATTACTGCCGTCAAAATCGAGGGTGTGGAACACGAATTTTCGTCCATCAAAGGCGTGGTCGAAGATGCCACAGACGTTATCTTAAATCTTAAACAAGTTGCTTTCACGCTCCACGGCGGAATGCCGAAAACGCTCACGATTAATAAATCGGGCGCGGGCGAAGTTACCAGCGCGGATATTGTCGCCGACGGCGATGTTGAAATTTTAGACGACACGGTTCATATTGCAACCATTGGCGCAGGCGGCGAATTAAACGTTGAAATGCGTCTGAAAATGGGGCGCGGGTATGTTTCCGCCGAATTCAATAATGATGAAGACCTTTCAATCGGTTATATTCCGATTGATTCGGTGCATACGCCGATTAAAAAAGTCAATTATTCGGTTGAAAAAACTCGTATGGGTTCAAATACCGAATATGATAAATTGACGATTGAAGTTTGGACGGATGGCTCGGTCAAGCCCGATGATTCAATCGGACTTGCGGCGAAATTGGTCAAAGACCATATGTCAATCTTCATCAATTTTGAAGAGGAAGAAGAAGATTTTAAATACGAAGACATCGCGCGTGCGCCGCTTCTTCGCAACGATTTATTAGACCGTCCGGTTGACGAACTTGAACTTTCGGTTCGTTCATACAACTGTTTGAAAAACGCGGACATTCGTTCGATTCGTGATTTAATCAAGCGTAGCGAACGTGATATGCTGCACACGAAAAACTTCGGTAAAAAATCATTGACAGAAATCAAAGATATGCTCCACGGAATGGGGTTGGATTTCGGAATGGATTTTGACGAACAAGGCAACCCGATTCCAGGATCGGGCGGACGGGATTTAGACTAAAAATTGGTTCAAAGTTCAAAGCTCAAGGTTCAAAGTCAAAATAACCTTGAACTTTGAACTTTGAACTTTGAACTTATTGTTATGAGACACTTAAAAGCACATCGAAAATTAGGAAGAACTACGGCGCATCGAATTTCATTGTTGAGAAATTTGGCGACATCGTTGATAAATGCGGACAAGGAATATATTGTTACGACAGTTCCGAAAGCTAAAGAATTGCGCCCGTTTGTCGAAAAAGTTATTACATTAGCGCGTCGTGCAGAAAATTTGACCGGCGACGACGCGAAAATTCAAGCGGTTCATCTGCGTCGTCAAGCGGCGAGATTTTTTCACGCGGGAAACACGACTTTCAAACTTCAGCAGAGCCGTTTTCGCGGCAAAAAAGGTGAAGCGAAAGAGCCGATTGAACGCACCGCCGGCGTAAAAGCCGTGCAAAGATTGTTCGGTGAACTCGGCGCACGTTACAAAAATCGCAACGGCGGTTATACTCGTATTATTAAACTCGGTCGCAGACAAGGCGACAACGCAGAAATGGCAGTCATCGAATTGGTTGACAGCGCACGCGAAACAGCGAGTAAATAATTTCGTTCAGAGTTACGCATTTATGCGTGAGTTTTCGTCCGTAAGGCACGGCGAAAACATCGCTTGAAAGCTAAATTCTGAGCAATAAGGAGAAATTCTTAAATGAGCGAAACAGCATCGGCGAAAGCGAAAAGCGAAACAAAGACGCAAACAAAAAAGCAGAGCGGACAGCCATCTCTAAATATGGCTGAATTGCGCGAACTCGCGGAACTTGTCAATGAACACGGATTTACCGATTTTGAGTTTGAAAACGCGAATATTCGGGTTCGTCTGAGCAAACAGACCGCGCCGATTATGCAATCCGTTCAACATGTTTCCGCGCCGACTCCGGTAACTGCGCCGCAAGTTTCAGCAACTCCGCAAACCGAAAATGCGACAGTAGAAACTCCGGTGGATGCAGACGCAGGTTTGCACAAAATCACTTCGCCGATTGTCGGAACTTTCTATAGTTCGCCCGCGCCGGACAAAGATGCGTATGTTAGTCTTGGCGATAAAGTTTCGGAAAACACAACGGTTTGCATCGTCGAAGCGATGAAGTTGATGAACGAAATTCAAGCCGAAGTTTCTGGCGAAGTCGTCAAAATATACGTCGAAAACGGTCAGCCGGTTGAATATGCTCAGCCACTTTTTGGAATAAAAAAATAGTTCAAAGTTCAAAGTTCAAAGTTTAAGGTTTATTTAAGAACCTAACTTTGAGCTTTGAACTTTGAACTTTGAACCAATGAAACAACGCGAAATTCGCAAAATTTTAATCGCCAATCGCGGCGAGATTGCTTGTCGGATAATCTGGTCGTGCAAGGAAATGGGCATCAAAACCGTTGCCGTTCATTCGACGGCTGACCGCGAGGCTTTGCACGTTCGTTTTGCTGATGAAGCGGTTTGCGTCGGCGGTGCGCCGTCCGCCGAGAGTTATTTGAACATTCCGGCGATTATCAGCGCGGCGGAAATTACGAATGTTGACGCGATTCATCCGGGTTATGGTTTTCTTGCAGAATCGGAAACTTTTGCGAAGATTTGCGAAGATTGCAACATCAAATTTATAGGTCCGAAGCCGCACGTTATTGGAATGATGGGCGATAAAGTCGAAGCGCGGCGGACGATGATAAACGCCGGAGTTCCGATTTTGCCCGGTTCGCCCGACCCGATTGAATCGGCTGATGAAGCGATTGCTTTGGCGAAAGAAATCGGTTTTCCCGTGATTATCAAAGCCGCCGCAGGTGGCGGCGGACGCGGAATGCGGATTGTTCGCAAGGAAGAGGATTTGGCTTCAAATCTCGAACTGGCACAGACGGAAGCGCTTGCGGCATTCAAAAATGGTTCGGTTTATATTGAACGATACATCGAACGTCCGCGGCATATTGAAATTCAAGTTTTGGCTGATGAACACGGCAACGTGATTCATTTGGGCGAGCGCGAATGTTCGATTCAGCGACGACATCAAAAATTGTTGGAAGAAGCACCTTCGGCGGCAATTTCAAAAGAATTGCGCGAGGCGATGGGGCAAGTTGCGGTCAAAGCGTGTCAGGAAATCGGTTATTCAAACGCCGGAACTTTTGAATTTTTGCTTGATGAAGACGGGAAGTTCTATTTTATGGAAATGAACACCCGCGTTCAGGTCGAGCATCCGGTAACGGAAATGGTTACGGTCGTTGATATTGTTCGCAATCAAATTCGCATTGCCAAAGGCGAAAAACTTGGTTTCAAGCAAGACGAAGTAGCGATTTTCGGACATTCAATCGAATGTCGCATCAATGCCGAAGACCCTGTGAAATTTACACCTTCGCCGGGAAAAATTACAGGTTTGAACATTCCGGGCGGACCCGGTGTGAGAGTTGATACGGCGGTTTATCCGGGTTATGTTGTGCCGCCTTACTATGATTCGATGATTGCAAAATTGATTGTTCACGCCCGCACCCGCGAAGCCGCGATTGCGCGTATGCGCCGCGCTCTGGAAGCGATGGTTGTTGAAGGAATTAAGACGACAATTCCGCTTCATTTAAAAATTATGGCGGACGAAAGATTTCAAAAAGGAGATTTTTCGACCAAGTTTATGGAAGAATTTAATCAGTGAATAGTTGATAGTAAATAGTGAATAGTGGATAATAAGAAAGAATCACTTTTCACTTTTAGTTATTAGTTATTCATCAATTTTTCGCGGTTACCGTTTGAAAAATGAGCGGAGTTACTGCGAGCAAAAGGAGAGGCTATTTTTAGTAAATAAAATTTATGTCAACAGCAACGGAAAGAAAAGAAGAAATTGTCAAAGATTTCAAAACACACAAATCGGATACAGGGTCATCGCAAGTGCAAATTGCGCTTCTGACTGAGAGAATTAAGGAATTAACCGCGCATTTTAAGATTCATAAAAAAGATAATCATTCGCGTCGCGGATTATTAAAAATGGTCTCGCGCAGAAGAAAACTTCTTGACTATCTAAAACGCAAAAATATTGCGGAATATCATACGATTATCGAGAAGTTAGGTTTAAGAAGATAGAATAGATGAGAGATGAAAACTGAGAACGGAATTTCAGTTTTCATCTCTCATCTCTCAGTTAAAAGAATTGACTGCTTCGAGTCATCAAATATAATGTTCTCTCGAAGATTTTGAATGCGAAAGCTGAACGTGACAGCGCAATTAATTGCAAACAAAGGAGAACAAGGTCGCAATTATCTAAAAGCGGCGAGAGCTTTCACGGCATAGCTCTTTGCCGCTTTTCGTTTTTTAATTTTGTCTTTGGTTTTTGTAGGAATATTGCGCGGCGATAAATAGAAAATCAAAACTAAAGACCAAAATTTAGAGGAAAACTATATATGTCACAGAAAAAATATTTGAATGAATCAATAAAATTGGGCGACAAAGAATTGACCGTCGAAACGGGTAAAGTCGCCAAACAAGCCGATGGCTCGGTCGTGATTCGCTACGGCGACACGATGGTTTTAGTAACCGCCGTCAGCGCACGCACCGCACGCGAAGGATTGGATTTTTTTCCGCTCACGGTCGAATATCGTGAATCAACTTATTCCGCCGGACGCATTCCGGGAAATTATTTTCGGCGCGAAGGTCGCCCGAATGAAAAAGAAACTTTAACTTGCCGTTTGATTGACCGTCCCGTGCGTCCGCTTTTTGCCGACGGTTACAGATTTGAAACGCAGATTGTCGGGACGGTAATTTCGGCAGATGCCGATAATGATCCTGATGTGATTGCAATTACAGGCGCGAGTTGTGCGTTGTATCTTTCGGACATTCCGTTTGAAAATCCGATCGCGGGCGTGCGCGTCGGACTGGTTGACGGGAAATATTTGATAAATCCGACTTACGACGAACGCCGTGAATCACTTTTGAATCTTGTAGTTGCGGGAACGGAAGAAGCCATTGTCATGGTCGAAGCAGAAGCGAATGAAGTTTCGGAAAAGATTATGGTTGAGGCTTTGATGCTTGCCCATAAAGAAATTAAGCGTTTATGCCTTTGGCAGAAAGAATTGTTCAAGGCTTTGGAAATCACCAAACGCGAATTTGAAGCACCGAAACTCGATGAAGCATTGACGGCGGAAATCGAAAAAAATTACACCGACAAACTGCGGGAAGCCCTTGATTCCACAGGCAAAGATAAACTTACAACTTATGCAGGAATTGACGCGCTGAAAAAAGAAGTTGTTGAAAGTTATCCTGATGATGCGCCTGAAAAGCGTGCAATGGCTGGTAAAGTTTTCGGTTATTTAAAGGAAAAAATCTTCCGCGAAGATATGCTTATCAACAAACGTCGCCCGGACGGCAGAAAATTCAGCGAAATTCGTCCGATAACTTGCGAAGTTGGCTGGCTTCCGCGTGTTCACGGTTCATCGCTTTTCACACGCGGCGAAACGCAAGCAATTGTTACAACAACTTTGGGAACAAAGATGGATGAGCAATTTATGGACGACCTTGAAAAAGGTGAAATCCGACGGCGCATAATGCTTCATTACAATTTTCCACCGTATTCAGTTGGCGAAGTCGGGCGTTTCGGCGGTTCATCGCGCCGCGAAATCGGACACGGAAATCTTGCGCGTCGCGCTCTGCAAGCCATTTTGCCCGATGACAACGATTTTCCATACACTTTACGCATCGTTTCCGACATTACCGAATCAAACGGTTCGAGTTCGATGGCAACGGTTTGCGGCGGTTGTCTGTCATTGATGGATGCCGGCGTTCCAATTAAAAAGCCGGTTGCGGGAATTGCGATGGGTTTGGTTTTGGAAGGCAATCGCTATGCAATTTTATCAGACATTGCCGGCGCGGAAGATCACTACGGCGATATGGATTTCAAAGTTACGGGAACGGCAGACGGCATTACCGCTCTGCAAATGGACATCAAAATCGGCGGCATCAACGCGATGATTTTGCAGGAAGCACTCGAACAGGCGCGAAAGGGCAGATTGCATATTTTGGACATTATGAAGCAAGCCATTGCCGAACCGCGTGAAGAACTTTCGCAATATGCACCGCGAATTATCACATTGAAAATTCATCCTGACAAGATTCGTGATGTTATTGGCAAAGGCGGCGCGACAATTCGCTCGATTACGGAAGAAACCGGCGCAAAAATTGACATCGAAGACGACGGCACGATTCTTATCGCAACTGCCGACGGTGATGCCGCACAAGCCGCTATTGACCGCATTCGTGCTTTAACTGCCGAAGCGGAAATCGGCGAAACCTATCTCGGCACGGTCAACCGAATAGTTGACTTCGGCGCGTTTGTCGAAATTTTCCCCGGAGTTGACGGTTTGTTGCACATTTCAGAAATTTCCGACCGAAGAGTCCGAGACGTGCGCGATGAACTCAAAGAAGGTCAGCAAATTATGGTTAAGTGCATCGGCAAAGAAGGCAATAAAATCAAACTTTCACGAAAAGCCATTCTGAGCGAAGAAAAAGCCAGAGCCGAAGGTTAAAAGTAAAAGGCAAAATAAAAAGGCAAAAATAAAAAGGTGAAATTTGGAATAAATAACTTATTTCACCTTTTTATTTTTGCCTTTTGAATTGAAAAAGACGTAATTGTAAATTTTTTTTGAAAAAACATCCATTTTTTTTGGAATACTTAACTTATTGTGAATTTCCTGCACTAGAATAACTGACAAAAACAGTTGTTTGGGTAAAAAAAGTGAAAAGAGAGTTGATTTTTTTCGCGTATTTGATATAGTTTTGAAATCAAGCCCCGACAACTATTTTATCGGCGAGTCAAATCGAACGACTCGTATCGGTATGTATCGTCTTACACCGAAATCGAATTCAGGTTGGTAATAAAAAAGATGAAAAATTTATTTAGATATGTAATTTCGGGATTTTGTTTAGCTTCAATTTTGTTAGCGGCAACATCTGTTTTCGCTGCGCCGGTGCGTTTAAACCAAGTTGTTCAAGTTGTAAATGCAAAACCGGGCAAAGCCAATTCGGGAAATTTTTCGCAGTTGCGCTTGGTTGATGATTTAGTTATCAAAACCGATGACGATGATGACACGGTAACGGCAACACCGACACAAGATGATGACCGGATGATTGTTAAGAAAACAACGGAAATTGTTGAGGAAGAAGTTTGCGATTGCAAACCGGATCCTGATCCCAAAAAACCGAAGTTTCCGTATTGGGCATTAGGTTTTGCCGCTGTTCCGCTTCTTTTCCTGATTCCGGGCAAAGATAAAACGCCGACCCCGACAATGCCGACGACACAAACGCCGACACCGGATACGCCGACACCGACACCGAATACACCGACACCGACACCACCCGAGCCGGTGCCGGAGCCGATGACGTTGCTTCTCTTTGGAACCGGACTTGCCGGAATTGGAATTGCCGCCCGTAAAAAATTCGGTAAAAAAGAGCAAATAAACACGGAGAATTAAATTTTAAGTTTTGAGTCCCGTCTTTAGGCTGAAACCGCCATTGAAGCGCGGCGGAGAAGCCGTCTAAAGATCGGACTCAGAACAAAATCGAGGTTAAAAAGATGAAAAAGATTAGATACAATTTTTTATTCGTTGTGGGGCTGATGTTAATTTTGGGCGCGTCGAGCGCAGTTTTCAGCCAAACCAAATTAAACAAAAATTCGGGAATTCTCACGGTTAAAACTTCGCCGCTGTCTTATCCCGTCAAAGTTGACGGACAAGTTATCGGCATGAGCGGCACAACCAGCGAAGCCGTTTTCTATCTTACGCCGGGCGAACATTTAGTTGAAGTCGAAGGTCCGAACGGACAAAAGTTCAGCAGAAAAATCAATTTCGAAAAAGGCAAAAAACACTGCATTTGTTTGACAGTTGTTGAAAAAGTCGAAAAAGAAAGATGTCCATACGACATCATCGTTCAAGGTCCGGCGAAATATGTTAAAGGCGACACAATTTATTTCAAAGCCATTAACCGCGTAACCAACGGAGCAATTCCTGTAAATTATGCGTGGAGCATTTTTCCGGCAACCGCAGCAATTATTGACGGACTAAATACCGATACGATTGCCGTTTCGACCAAAGATACAAATGGCGAACCGATTCGCGTTAATCTTGATGTTAATGACGGGGTTTATGATGAATTCTGCAAGCAAACGATTCCGACTAAATCAGAAGCTGAAATTATTAAGGTTGACCCGATTCGCTGTGATATTTTTGAAGCCGGTAAACCTGACGAAGACAAAGCACGTTTTGATAATTGCGTAATTCAATTGCAAAATTATCCTGATTCACAGCTTTATATCATTCTTTATGATGGCAAAGGAATTACTGCCGATAGACTTGGCAAGCGTTCGTTTGATTATTTAGTTAATACACGCCGCGTTGATCCAAGCCGGATTGTTATAACTAAATGGGGAACTCGTCCGCGAGCAACCGTCGAAGTTTGGATTGTTCCGCCGGGCGCACAACCGCCAACACCGCAGTAAGTCAGAAAGGGGGAAGAGAAGAAAGGGAGACTTTTTACAAGTTTCCCTTTTTTATTTGTATAAAATTTGATTTACGCCCAAGATTTTTCGGCTTTCGTTCTCTTGCACGAAGACGATTATTTTCAAGTTTTCTTTTTTCCAATTTGCTTGCAGCGGTAAATTGAATTCGGTTGAAAATGTTGAATTCGCGCCACTGGCAACGCCAAGATTTTTAAGTTCGCGGACAACGGATGAATGCTCCAAAACGCGCCCCGAATTTTCGCCGCGTTTAACTTGTGTTGAAAGGTTGTTTTCGGCGATTACGGCAAAAACCGTTGCGTTTTCGGTTTTTGAAATCTCTGTAATATTTATTTTTAAAAGATTTTCGTTTAAGGCGAGTTTGATTTTTGCCTTCGGCATTTTTGCAGCTGCCATTATCGAATTAACAGCTATGCCGGAATTGTTCCCAACAAACTCCGTTTGTCCGTCAACAATCATTTGCGGCGTGTAAATCGAGTCAATTTTAAATTTACTGCCGTAAGATTCTTGTCTTTTTGAAAATTCGGCGGAAGAAAACTCATCTTTCCACCCAAGATAATCCCAATAATCAACGTGAAAAGCCAAAGTAATAATTTCGGCTTGCGGCGCAGGTTGTTCTCTTTGCAAAAACGCCAATATTTTGTCAGCCGGCGGACAACTCGAACAGCCTTCAGACGTAAAAAGTTCAACCAAAACCGGCTGTTTCGGTTGCAGATTTGTGGTTTGCGGTTGCGGGCTTTCATCTCGTCTTTGGCTTTCGACCGATTGCGTCGAACACGAAACCGATAAAATCAAAAAAATAAAAATAATCGCGCTTTTCATAAAATTATTATAACGAATCTCCTGCATTTTATTCCCTGAAATTTTCAGTCTTTTTACATTTACCTTTTCACTTTGGTAGAATTAAGTTTTGCTCAAACGGCACAAATTTTTGACTATGCAAGCAGTAAAGCCAAAAGAAGAATCAATCGAAGTTCGCGGTGCGCGAGTTCATAATTTGAAAAACATTTCGTTTCGTCTTCCAATTAATAAATTGACGGTGGTAACAGGCGTTTCGGGGTCGGGCAAATCGTCGCTCGCGTTTGATACGCTTTACGCCGAAGGTCAACGCCGTTATGTCGAATCACTTTCGGCTTACGCACGGCAATTTCTCGAACGAATGGACAAACCGGACGTTGACGAAATTATCGGTATTGCACCGGCGATTGCGATTCGCCAGAAAAATTCGACCAAAAATCCGCGTTCAACCGTTGCTACACAAACCGAAATTTATGATTATCTGCGCTTGCTTTTTGCGCGTGTCGGTCAAACTTTTTGTTATGAGTGCGGAAACGAAGTAAAAAAAGATTCGCCCGAATCCGCCGCCGATGAAATTTTGGAAAAATTGCCGGAAGGCTCACGCTTTTATGTTCTTTTCCCGATTGACGAAACTCAAAAAATCGCAAATCGCAAATCGCAAATCGCAAATTTAATGGGGTTGATGCAAAACGGTTTTACGCGATTTTTCCGTGACGGCGAAACGATTGATTTGCAGAAGCCGGAAGATTATAAATTTGAAGATTTTGAAAACACATTCGTTTTAATTGACCGTTTGAAAGCCGAAAAATCTATTCGGCAAAGATTGGTTGATTCGCTCGAAATTTGTTTCCGCGAATGTGGCGCGGCGGTTATCGTAACGGCTGAAAAAGAACCGCAAACGCTGAATTTTTCTGATAAATTCATTTGCAAGTTCGACGGCACGAACTACGAAGAACCCGAACCGCGACTTTTTAGTTTTAATTCGCCCTTCGGCGCGTGTCCTTTGTGCCAAGGCTTCGGAAATACGATTGACGTTGATTTTGATTTGGTCGTGCCGAACGAAAATCTTTCGATTGCGGAAGGCGCGATTGAACCGTTTATGCGTCCGCAATACGATTGGGCTTTGAAGGCTTTAAAAAGTTTTTGTGCCGGCGAAGATATTTCGTTGAAAACGCCTTTTGCCGATTTAACCGACGCGCAAAGAACAGTAATTTTTGAAGGAAAAGGCAAATGGAAAGGCGTTCGCGGATTTTTTTCGTGGCTGGAAACGAAAAAATACAAACTTCACGTCCGGGTTTTTATGTCGAAATATCGCGGCTACACGACTTGCCCCGAATGCAAAGGCGGACGACTTCGGAAAGAGGCGCAAGCCGTAAAAATCGGCGGACTTAATTTGCCGGAATCTGTAAATCTTTCCATCAATGACGCGCAAAAGTTTTTCAACGAACTCGAATTAAATGAAGAACGCGAAAAAATCGCGGAAAAACTTTTGCTTGAAATTCGCCGAAGAATCAAGTTTTTGGTTGATGTCGGTTTAGATTATTTGACGTTAAATCGTTTAGCTTCAACGCTTTCAGGCGGCGAGGCGCAACGCATACAGCTTGCGACAAATCTCGGCTCTTTGCTTGTCGGTGCGCTCTATGTTTTGGACGAACCTTCAATCGGGCTTCATCCGCGAGACAACACGCGGCTCGTAAAAATTCTCGAAAATTTGCGCGACATCGGCAACACGGTTTTGGTTGTCGAACACGATGAAGAAACGATGCGCTCGGCTGACCATATTTTGGACATCGGAATTTTTGCGGGCGAACTCGGCGGAAATTTGATTTACGAAGGCGATTTCAATAATTTGTTGAAAGACGATAAATCATTAACCGCCAAATATTTACGCGGCGAAGCGGAAATAAAAATTCCTTCAAAACGGCGCGAACCGACAAAACAAAAAATCGAAATTATCGGCGCGAGAGAACATAATTTGAAAAATGTTTCGGTGGAAATTCCGCTTGAAATGCTGGTTTGCATTACAGGTGTTTCGGGAAGCGGAAAATCAACACTCGTCCACGATATTTTGTATGCCGGAATTAAGAAAAAACGCGGCGAATGGCAAGGGCAAGTCGGAGGTTTTAAGGAAATAAAAGGCGCGGATTTTGTTGATGAAATCGTTCTGGTTGACCAATCGCCAATTGGCAGAACGCCGCGCTCGAATCCGGTAACTTATATCAAGGCTTACGACGCAATACGCGAAGTTTTCGCCGCGACAAACGCTTCAAAAGCCAAAGGTTTCAACGCATCGCATTTTTCGTTTAATGTTCCCGGCGGACGCTGTGAAATGTGCCAAGGAAGCGGCACAGTAACGGTCGAAATGCAGTTTCTCGCCGATGTTGAATTGACCTGCGAAGATTGTCGCGGCACGCGCTTCCGCGAAGAAGTTTTGGATGTCAAATACAAAGGCAAAAACATTGCCGAAGTTTTGCAATTAACGGTGCGCGAAGCGATTTTATTTTTCAAGGAAGTTAATAAATTAGTCAATAAATTAAAGGTTATCGAAGCCGTCGGACTCGGCTATTTGCGGCTCGGACAATCTGCCACGACGTTGAGCGGCGGCGAAGCGCAACGGGTAAAACTCGCCGCGCATCTTGCCGCAAAAAACAAATCGAAAACGCTATTTATCTTTGACGAACCGACGACCGGATTGCATTTTGAAGACATCAATAAATTGCTTTCGGCATTCCGCGCACTCATCGAAAACGGCGGAAGTTTGTTGGTTATCGAACATAATTTAGATGTCATAAAAACTGCCGATTACGTCATTGACTTAGGTCCCGAAGGCGGCACGGGCGGCGGCGAAATCGTTGTCACAGGAACGCCGGAAGAAATCGCCAAAGTGAAAAAATCACACACGGGAAATTATTTGAAAGATTATCTGAAATAATTTTTGCCTGCGAAATAAACGAAATAAGCGAAATTTGTTATTCTTTATTTCGTATTTTTCGTTTATTTCACAGGCAAAAATTTTATGCAATTAGAAACTATCAAAACGCCGTCGTTAATTGTGGATTTTCAAAGAATGACGCGCAACGCCGAACGAATTACGGCGCGTGCGAAAGATTTAAAGGTGAATCTTCGTCCGCACGTTAAAACGCACAAATGCGCGGAGATTGCGCGGTTGCAAGTTGAAAATAATTTTGGCGGAATTATGGTTTCGACTTTGGCGGAAGCACATTTTTTTGCCAAACAAGGTTTTATAGATATAACTTACGGTGTGCCGATTGAATGCGGAAAATTTGCCGAAGCAATTGAATTTTCTCGTAAAATCGAAAGATTTTCAGTTTTAACCGACGATGCCGAAACAGTTGAAGAATTAAACCGAAAAGCAAAAACTGAAGACGCAAAAATCAATGTTTTTCTGAAAGTTGATGTTGGTTATCATCGTTGCGGAATCGAACCGCACAAAATAGAAGCCGTCGAAATTTCGCGGCAAATAAGCGATTCTCCGAACTTGATGTTTGCCGGAATTCTGACGCACGCCGGACATTCTTATCACGCCGAAACGCCCGAAAAATTGCTTGCCGTCGCGCACGAAGAACGCAATTTGATGCGAAATTTCGCAGAAAAACTTCGCGCAGAAAGTTTAGAAGTTCCGACCGTGAGCATCGGTTCGACACCGACTTTTTCGGCGATTGACAATTTGGACGGAATAACCGAATTTCGCGCCGGAAATTATATCTTTTTCGATGCTTTTCAGGCTGGATTGGGAAGTTGCAGTTTTGAAGATTGTGCTTTAACGGTTCTTGCGGCAATCGTTCATCGGGACATTGCACGGCAAAAAATTGTCGTTGACGCAGGTGCAATCGCGCTTTCAAAAGATCGCGGCGCAGTCGAATTCGATAAAAATTGCGGCTACGGTCGCGTATATGATTTGGAAGAAAATGATTTGAATTTGCGCGTCGAATCGCTCTCGCAAGAACACGGCGAAATATCGGTTTCGGATACGCAAGTTTTCAACAAATTAAAAGTCGGTTCACGTTTGCGGATTCTGGCAAATCATTCGTGCCTGACCGCCGCCCAACATTCGCATTATCACGTTCTCGATGAAGGAAAAATTATTGACCGTTGGGAAATAAATCGCGGCTGGTAAATTCTATTCATTCTTTACAAAAACGAAAAAAAATCGGCTGAAATCTCATTCCAGCCGATTTTTTTAGTAATTGGTAATTATTTTCGGCTAAACCAAAACGGATAAAGATGGATATGCTGAAGCAATCCGCCGTTTTTATCAATCAGGTCAACGTCCATTACCAATTCGTGTCTGCCGACAGGCACGTTGAATTCGGAATACGGCATAAAGATAGAAGCATCCTCATAGAGCGTATTGTCATAGCCCGGATTGATGGCGTAATAGGCGACGACTTGTCCTTCGCGGTCATAATCGTTGCTCCGATAGGTTTGATTGCTCGTAAAAAGTTTCGTGTTATCTTTCTTTTGGAAATAGAAAGCAATGTAACCTGTTTTGCCTTTCATATCGAAAACATTGGCTTTGATATGTGCAACCATTCCCAATTTTCCACCTTGACGCACGTCGTAATCAACCCACATATTGTCGAAGGTTGCCGACGGTTTTTTAGTGGTCGAACCGGGGTTATTGTAATCGAAATTATAATATGTCAAACGGGTAATCAAACCGCCTTGTTTGTAGATGATGCTGGCATCAATCCGCAATTCATAATTTCCCGGATCTAAATCCAATTCATCATACGGCATAAAAATATCGTAATCTTCATAAACCGCCGGATTGTAACCCGGAGTTACTTCACGATAAGCGGCAACCGTATCGTCTGCGCTGTTAAATTCGCCATTGCGGTCTTTTAACGCCGTGCCGTTGCGATATTGGAAATAAAGTGCCAGATAGCCGTCAACGCCTTTCATATTATAAAGTTTGAAAGCCGTATGAATTCGCATACCTTTTTTTCCGCCTTCGGTTACATTGTAATCAATCCATATTTTTTGAAACGTGGCATATGGTGTGTTTCTTTGAGCAGAAGTTTCCACCGTTGCTACCGTTACCAAAAATCCCAAGCAGAGCAAAACGGGAAAGATGTTTTGCTTTGCACTTCTAAAAACTTGCCAAAATTTTGATGCTATTTTCATTGTTATCTCCTAATTTTTCACTAAAAAAATTTTTAATTCAAGTTGAAATTAAAGTGTTTGTGTGTTCACTAATCTGTTCTACTTAAAATAGTTAAAACTGTGCTATCGGTATTGATGACGAAAAACTTTTGAGGGTTTGCAGAATAAAAAATATTTTTCCGAAAAAAAAATCGGTAAATTGAGTTCGGTTTGACCGAAGCAAATAAAATATAACGATTTTTTTCAAAAAAATAAAGAAAAAACGAAATTTCTTAGAAAAAAAATTGAATAATTTTCTGAATATCTGCTAAATTAGCAATATCATACAAAAGCTGAAGATTTTTTGTAGTAGAAACGTGCGGAATAAAGCCCCGTATTGATATTTCACGGCGTTTCAAGATTTTAGAAAGTTTGAAAAAGTAATTATGAAAAAAATGATTTACACCATCCGAAACATTAATGGCAAAAAAACGGCTACTTTTTTTGCGTTGGTGATGTGTTTGATTTTGCTGACCGGAAGCGGGCTTCAGGTTTCGGCAAAGTCGTTTTTTAATGATATTTCTTGGTTTCTCGGACCGAGCGATCCTTTTGTTCAAAATTGGTCAAACACGGGATTGATCACAGCAAACAATGATTGGACGAATGTTCATTCGATTAATGGTTATTCGGGTGATGGTTTAACGTCAACTCCGGGCGTTGACCCGCAGACGATTTTGGCGGATGGTTCAGGCACACCTTTGATGGTTCTCGCCAATCAATCTGATCCTAACACTTTGCTGACGGGCGGCGTTGTTGAATTTGACGGAATCGCCAATCCGACGGTTGCGCTTCAGGGATCGGACACCGCAAGTGCGCCGCATCTTGCCATTCGGCTTAATTTCGGCGGCTGTCCGGTGAATAAATTTATCACCGTCGGCTACAAAGTCCGTGATATTGAGAGTTCTGCGGATAACGCTGTATCACAAGTTGCCCTTCAATACCGGCGCGGCACTTCGGGAAGTTATACAAATGTTCCACAGGCTTTTGTGGCAGATGCGACTGACGGCAACGCCGCAACAAAAGTTTCGACAATTGTTACGACTCTGCCGCATTTCACGATTGACCCGAATCCCGACAACAATATTCTTTACCTTCGCATTATTACGGCAAACGCTGTCGGCAATGACGAATGGTTGGGCATTGACGACATCAACATCGGTTGTTTTGCGCCGCTCAATGCGACATCTTCAGTCAGCGGTCGCATTCTAATGCCGGATGGACAACCGTTGCCGGGAGCAATTGTTACGATGATAGACGAATACGGTCAAAGACAATTTTCGCGTTCAAATGCCTTCGGCAATTATTCATTCAATAATATAGACATCGGGGGCATTGTTATTCTTAACGTCGCTTCAAAAAGATTTAATTTTGAATCGCGTGTCTTATCGGTTACTGAATCTGTCAGCAATGTTGATTTTCAAGGACAGTTTTAGAAAGTAAAAAGCAAAAAATCAAAAATAAAAAAGCATTCGGTAATTTGCCGGATGCTTTTTTTTGATTTGATGAAAACAGTTTGCCGCATTATTTGATTTTATATAGAGCAATTCTCAAGTAATTGAAAGACAAATGCGGAAACGCGCACGAAGTAAGCGTGAAAAAAACGCACACTTACTTCGTGCGTGTTTCTGCAAGTATCGCTTTAACCTGAGAGTTGCTCTAGTGTTGAAATATTAGAGATAAAGTCAGAAACAAGAGTGTTTCAAACGCTAAGAATCTGTTTAAAGCTCAGAGATTGAAAAGATTTAACCACAAAAAGACACGAAATATCACGAAATAAGTCAGTAAATTTGTGATATTTTGTGTCTTTTTGTGGTTAAAAATCTTCAGCCACACATTATTAACCTCTGGTGCTAGTTTTTTAGAGCGCAAATTCAGCCATTGAAAGATGAA
>CAZJQP010000061.1:0-32888 GCA_964548225.1 uncultured Blastocatellaceae bacterium
CCCTTCCTGACCTGCAAATGTTATTAACTTTTCTTTTTTTACTCTGTCTTGGATGAAAGTTAGAGGTATAAAATTAAGTTGGAGTAGATAAAAGGTCAGGAAGGGCGGCTCTGCCCCCGCAAAAATCAGGCAAATTTCTATTTTTGATTTGCCTTTCTAATTCAAAATCTTCTCCAATTAGTTTGTCAATTAAATTTTCGGGTATTTTGATTGGAAATGATTAGAAGTTCTTCTTTTCGTGCCGTTTGGTGTTAATTCGTGGTTTCAAATAAAAGAATAAACCACGAAAATACACGAAAATACACGAAAGAAAAGCACTTGAAAACTTAATTTACAGACTTCTAATCCGCAAAATCTAAATCCAAAGTCATCCGGTAATCATTCGCCATCGTCGGATGACCGTGCGCGAGGGAGATTTCAATACCTTTTTGATAAGTTTCAATAGCTTTTTCGCGGTTTCCGTTCTGCTCAAAAGCCTTGGCAAGCATTCCGTAAGCATTTCCTTCGTCCGTGCCGAAGCTGAGATACTTTTCCAAAATGTTTATAACCTTGCCGCTCTCGCCGAGCTTCTCGTATTCTTTCGCTAAACCGAACATTACCATCGTATTATCAGGTTCGGCTTCGAGCATCTGTTCAAAAACTTCAATTCTATTCTGCATAACTTAAAATTAACACCTTTTCGGCGGTCAAAACAAACTTTCCTGCACCGGCAAAGTCTTTTCAATCTTGGCGGACTTCTCAAATCTTTCAAAGCCGAGACGTTTGAACTGCATTTCAAACATTTTTACGGCGATTTGCCACTTCTCTGTGTTGCCTTGATTCCTTTCTTGATAGTTTCGATGACGTAAAGTTCCGCCGTGTTCACGTTTGATTTGGTTTAGAATCTTGCTTGCGTGTGTCGGAAGTCTTTCGTGAAGCCTTTGAGTAAAATAATCTTCAATCGAAGGAGTGTCAAAATGAATTTTAGACATAAATGCTTTGGTTGCACCTGCTTCGCGGGCTTTTTCAAGCAATGCCGGAATGTCCGCATCATTATAACCGAGAATTACAGGAGCTATCCCGATGCCGCAAGTTATTCCCGCGTCGCTTAGAGTCTTCATCGCCCGAAATCGAACTTCCGGCGTTGGCGTATAAAGTTCAAAAGGCTTCGATTTAGTTACCGACGGAAAGGGAATAGAGAAAAAAACCGTCAAATTAGGTAATAATTTTTCTAAAACATCTAAGTCCCGCGTGATTAGAGGAGATTTCGTAATGATTCCAACCGGCACGCGAAACTCCGCACATACCTCAAGACATTTCCGAGTCAATTCGTAACTCGCCTCAAGCGGTAAATACGGGTCGGTCGCAAAGGAAAAATCAATATGATTCATTCTCTCGCGGGTTTTCTTTAATTCTGCGCGTAAAAGAATCGGTGCGTTAGGTTTGACAACAATTTTTGTTTCAAAATCAGTTCCCGCGCCATAACCTAGATATTCGTGATATTGCCGCGCAAAACAATAAGTGCAAGCGTGAATACATCCGCGATAACAATTAACCGTGTAACGATGTCCGAAATCAGAAGAAAATGCCTTTGTAATTATTGTTTTGGTGTTTGTCTCTTCATAAATCTCCAATTTAGTTTCCGCAGGTTCGCCCAAGTATTCCGCCGAGTATTTTAAATAAGGATTTGGAGGATTTTGGACGTATCTCATAGATGAAACATTATAGCATAAGTCGTCGGACACGGATAAATAAGGTAATAACTTCTCAAATAATTGATAATTGATATTTGGAAGTTGATAATTATCGTGCTAAAGATACGGCAAATTATCAATTATTCATTCTCAATTCTCAATTCTTTTAGAGGTTCAATTGAAAAGCAATTTTGGCTAGATACTTAAGACAATTTAACTACTAAAAATAAACACGAAAGAGGGAAAAAAATATTTGGAATACTTTTCTCCCTCTTTTATATTGTTCCGTAATTAAAATTTATCTAATCACCATCGGCGCGGGTTGCCGTAATAACGTATCTTTCTCCTTCAATGGAAAATTTACCCGTCATTTTATTGCGGCGTTTTCCGCTGATAAGAACATTACCCGTTGCGCCGCCGAAATTAAGTGTTACGGTATTGCGCCGAACACTGTAAGTTCCTCTGGCAATAGTATCGAAATCGTCTTTCCTTGAATTATATTCGAGAAATCTAACGCTGCGCTTTGTGCCGAAATGCAAAGCGTAAATTGTATCGTCAATATTCCAATAAGTATTGGTTAATTCATCTTGCGCGGTTACAATTTGTCCCGAAAGTAAAGTTTCCGAAGGCGAAAACATTTGAAAACTCAATGCGCCGCATACAACTAAAGCCAAAATTATAACTTTTATTTTTTTCATAGTTCAATTCTCCCGTCTTTGAAGTTCTGCGATTATAAAAGAACATTCGCCCAAAATCAATAAAATTCTTGTGAACTGTGAAAAAATAACGAGAAAAAGGTAAATGATTTGCGGTAGTTTGTGTTGGTTCGTGATTTTAGTAAAATAAACCACGAAAAGATACGAAACAAACAGAAAATTTCCGTGTTATATTGTGTAATTTCGTGGTTCAATATTTCCTAAACCGCGAAAAGACACAAAAAAACACAATAAGAAAACATAAAAATATAGTGCGGTTTTGTAATTAAATAAAAAAAATGCGCGTAGCGATTATTTCAGCAGAAGCAGTTCCATATTCAAAAACCGGCGGCTTGGGCGACGTTGCCGGAGCTTTGCCGAAGGCTTTGAAACAAATCGGGGAAGATTCGTTTTTGATTACGCCGTTCTATAATCAACAGACAAAATTTAATTTAATTTCGCATACGGCTTTCGACGATTTGTGGTTTGATTGGCGCGGGCGCGGTTATAAATGCACGGTTTTTTATTCGGAAGCAAACGGTTCGCCGTCGTTTCTGATTGATGCGCCGGAGTATTTTAATCGGAGTTCGATATATGGTTTTACCGAAGATTATGAACGATTTGCGTTTTTTAATCACGCCGCACTCGCGCTTATTAAACGATTAGGTCGTCCGCCGGAGATAATTCATTTGAATGATTGGCACTGCGGTTTTGCGGCAACTGAAATCGCTCATCTGCGGTTTTGGGACAGATATTGGGCACGTCCGCGCACTGTGTTTTCGATTCATAATATGGCGTATCAAGGCGGATTTGGAATGTCGGAGCTTTGGAAACTTGGGTTTTCGAGTGAATTTGAACGCAATGCGTTTGCCTTTAACGGTTATGCGTCTGCAATGAAAGCGGGTTTGGCTGTTTCCGATATGCTTTCGACTGTTTCTCCGACTTACGGCTATGAAATTCAAGGTTCGCAGGAAGGTTACGGACTCGATTGGCTTACGCGCCAACGTGCAAATCGTCTGCACGGAATTCTTAATGGTGTGGATTACGAAGTTTGGAGTCCCGAATCAGACACGGAGATTCCGTTTAATTTTTCGGCAGATGATTTGAGCGGCAAATTGGAGTGCAAAAAACATCTTTTGGAGCAATTTAGTTTGCCGCAGAATCTGGAACGTCCGATTTTTGCTTCCGTTACGAGATTGACGGCTCAAAAGGGAATTGATTTGATGATGCAAGTCGCGTTGGAGATTCTCAACACGGGCTCTTACATTATTTCTTTAGGTTCGGGAGAGAAAAAATATGAGGATTTCTGGCAAAAACTGCGCGATTATGCTCCCAAACAAGTCGGAATATTTCGCGGATATAATGAATCACTCGCGCACAAAATCGAAGCGGGTGCGGATATGTTTCTGATGCCGTCAAAGTTTGAACCGTGCGGATTAAATCAAATGTATTCACTTAAATACGGCACAATTCCGATAGTCCACGCCGTCGGCGGACTCGCTGACACCGTGCAAAACTTCGACGCAGTGCGCGGCAAAGGCAACGGATTCAAATTCAACCGTTTTCGCGCCGATAAATTCTTAGAAAAAATCTACGAATCTCTTTTTGCATACTACGACAAAGACGCTTGGCGCAGAATCCAATTGAACGGAATGAACGAAGACCATTCTTGGGAAAACGCGGCGCGAAAATATATCCAACTTTATAAAATGACAATGAATTGAAATGTTTAGCTTTGAAATTGATTCGGAAATAAAATTGATTTTACCGCAACCGCATCTGGCAGAGGAATTATTGGAACTCGTGCGCGAAAATCTGGAGATTTTACAACCTTGGATGCCTTGGGCAACGGATGACTATTCCATCGAAAAATCGCACGAATTTATTAAAACAATCTTATCGCGTTATGCCGAAAACGGAAGTTTTGACGCGATAATTTCATATCAAAACAAATTAGTCGGAGCAATCGGTTTTCATAATTTTGATGTCGTAAATAAATCTGCTGAAATCGGTTATTGGCTTGCCAAAAACTCGCAAGGAAAAGGAATTGTAACGAAATGTGCTTCGGGTTTGTGCGATTTTTTGTTTGATGATTTAGACTTAAACCGCGTGCAAATAAATTGCAATGTCGAAAACTCAAAAAGCCGTGCAATTCCTGAAAAATTAGGTTTTACACTCGAAGGAGTTCATCGTCAATGCGAATTTCAAAACGGAAAATTTGCAGATTGGACAATTTATGCAATGCTCAAACAAGATTGGCTCGAAATAAAAAAAAATAAATGATAATTGTTATAATTGGCGCACAATGGGGCGATGAGGGAAAGGGAAAAGTTGTTGATTTGTTGGCGGACAGATTCGACATCGTGGCGCGTTATCAAGGCGGACACAACGCCGGACATTCGGTTTATGTCGGCGATAAAGCATTTGTTTTGCGGCTTTTGCCGTCGGGTATAATTCACGAAGACGCAACTTGCGTTCTCGGCAACGGAATGGTGATTGACCCGATTGCATTCTTTGAGGAAGTTGACCAAATTACGCAACAAGGCGTTTCCGTAACGCCGGAAAGATTAAAAGTTTCTTCGCGGGCGCATTTGATTATGCCGTATCATCGTGCGCTTGACCATACATCCGAAGAAAGATTGGGAAATGAAAAAATTGGCACGACGCTTCGCGGAATAGGTCCCGCGTATGAAGACAAAGCCGGAAGACGCGGCATTCGGGTTTCCGATGCACTCGTGCCAGAGCTTTTACGTTTGCGTATTGAACGAAATCTTGAAGAAGCAAACCGAATCATTGTGTTATATGGACGCGAACCTTTGCGTTCGGATGAAATTTTTAATGAAATATCTCCGCTCGTCGAAAGATTAAAACCATTCGTTTGCGAAACATCTCATTTCTTTGCCGAAGCAAGGAAAAATAAAAAGAAAATACTTCTCGAAGGCGCACAAGCAACTCTTTTAGACGTTGACCACGGCACATATCCTTACGTTACATCTTCAAATCCAACCGCCGGAGGTGCATCCGTCGGCGCGGGAATTCCGCCGCATCATATTACGGGTGTTTTAGGAATTGTGCGGACTTACGCGACAAGAGTTGGAGAAGGACCTTTTCCGACTGAGATGTTGGACGATGAAGAAACAATGGCAAATCTGATTCGTGAGAGAGGAAACGAATACGGTTCGGTTACAAAACGTCCGCGTAGATGTGGCTGGTTTGACGCGGTGGCGACGCGCTATGCCGCCGAGCTTAACGGATTTGATTCGGTGGCTTTAACCAAACTTGATGTGCTTGACGCGCTCGAAGAAATAAAAGTTTGTATTGGCTATGAGATTGACGGCGAAAGAATTGATACATTTCCCGCCGTGTCGCACGACTTGGGCAAAATTAAACCGATTTACCACACTTTGAAAGGATGGCAAAGCGATACTGTGGGAACTACAAAAATTTCGGATTTACCCGAAAATGCCCGCAAATATGTTGAGTTTCTTTCCGAATCAATCGGTGTCGAAATCGGTCTAATCTCAACCGGACCGGAGCGCGATCAAACTATCATTTTGCAAGATTCGGTGATGGAAAGTTGGTTTAAAAGCTAGAAAATGTCATATTGTAATTAAATTTATTGTTTTAGCGGAGAATTTTATGAAGTCGAGAGCAAAAAAGTTAAAGTTTTTATGTTTATTAGCGTTTTTGAGTTTGGCGGTAATCGCGTTTTTCAGCAGTGATAAAACGGCGAATATCGCTGTTGCGACAAGCGGCGGACCGCCGGCGGGTTTTTCAGGTGCGCCCGATGAAAATAATTGCACGGCGTGTCATACGGATTTGCCCGACACGGGACAATTTTTCATAAATGCTCCGGCAAACTACATTCCCGGACAAACCTATTCGGTTACAGTCCAACACACTTCGTCAAATATGACGCGGCGACGTTGGGGATTTCAGATGACATCGCTTGCCGGAAATTCGGGTGCAGGAACATTTGCCAACACCAATAATTTAACGCAAACGCTAACCGACAGCGGACGAAGCTATATTCAACATACTCCAACCGGAACTTTTGCCGGACAGACGGGCGGAAGCACTTGGACGTTTAATTGGAATGCTCCAGCAACAAATGTCGGCGCGGTAACGCTTTATGCCGCCGGAAATCAAGCCGACAACGACACGACTTCGGACGGTGATTGCATTCTTTTAGCCAACCGAACAATCCTGCCGAAATCCACCGTTTTCGATCTTGACGGCGACCGCAAAACAGACATCGGAATTTTTCGTCCCGCGCCTGCCGAATGGTGGTATTTGCGCTCATCTGACGGCGGAAACCGCGCTTTCCAATTCGGTTTGACGAGCGACAAAATTGTTCCCGCAGATTATACGGGCGACGGCAAAACCGACATCGCTTTCTGGCGACCTTCGACGGGGCAATGGTTTATTTTGCGTTCCGAAGACAGTTCATTTTTCGCCTTTCCGTTCGGCGCAAACGGCGATGTTCCCGCGCCGGCAGATTATGACGGCGATAACAAAGCCGATGCCGCCATCTTCCGTCCTTCGTCAAACACTTGGTTTATCCAAAATTCTACGGGCGGCACAACGATTACGCAATTCGGAATTACGGGCGACGTTCCCGCCGTTGCCGATTATGACGGCGACAATAAAGCCGATATTGCCATTTTCCGTCCGAGCTTGGGGCAATGGTGGATTCAACGCAGCACCGCCGGTTTAATTGCCTTTCAATTCGGCGCAAGCACCGACAAAATCGCGCAAGGCGATTACACGGGCGACGGCAAAGCGGACGCGACATTTTGGCGACCTTCGACCGGACAATGGTTTGTGCTTAGAAGCGAAGATTCGAGCTTTTTCGCCGCACCATTCGGAGCCAACGGCGATGTTCCCGTGCCGGGTGATTACGACGGCGACGGCAAAAACGATTTAGCCGTTTTCCGTCCTTCGTCAAACACTTGGTTTATCAATCGTTCAACTGCCGGAACTCTAATCACAGTATTCGGAATCAGCGGCGACATTCCGCTGCAAACGGCTTTTGTTCCGTAGAAATTGCCGAAACACACACGATGTAGGTGTTCTAAACTTCAACACACTTACTTCGTGCGTGTTTCTGCAAAAAAAATTTCAAGTGGCACTTGCCAAGTTTGAGTTCGGTATGTAAAATCTAAAATTCGGCTTGAGAAATTCAAACCGAACGTGGTCCGATAGCTCAGTCGGTAGAGCAAATGGCTTTTAACCATTGGGTCGGAGGTTCGAGTCCTCCTCGGATCACCATTTAGTTTCAATAAGTTAGGGCATCTCCTAGAGATGCCCTTTTCTTTTTTGTGTGCCTAGAGTGTGCCAACTTCTAAAATCTATTTTCCAAACACAAGTTTTTCGATTTTCAATCTGACTTCAAGTCGGTTGCGTTTGTATATTTTTAGAGCGGTGAAAGTTTGGATATACGGGAAAAGTTTTGAGTCCCGTCAAAAGAGTGGCACAAATCGCCGCGCTTCGTTGGCGGTTTGCCGCTTAAAAGCGGGACTCAAAACCGTAAATCGAATCTTTAACCGCTCCAGGGTATTGAGAACGGAATCTGAAAGCGGAATGATTCGACGGTTTCTCTTTGTTTTCGGCGCGTCGAAGCATTCTGCTTGAATAATTGAACCGTCGCTTAACGGCATCCTACTGTCCGAACCAATAGGGCGTTTGTTTTGTCCACGGCGAAGTTTTGTATTTCTTGTGCAGAATGTCGAAA
This sequence comes from uncultured Blastocatellaceae bacterium, assembly GCA_964548225.1. Lineage (GTDB taxonomy): Bacteria > Acidobacteriota > Blastocatellia > Pyrinomonadales > Pyrinomonadaceae > CALMEH01. The sequence continues at coordinate 8,103 of CAZJQP010000061.1, forward strand.
GCCTGTTTGGAGAATCTTCCGGTGTCCTCATCCTTACATCCGTAGCGTGTCGAACGCACTGCGAGATGGAGAATTTCCGACACGTTTGGATGATTCGGGTTTTTGTTGGCAAAATCAACGGCGCGGCGCGTGAGCATTGTTGCGGATTCGCCGAGTGCAATCATCTGGCGTTTTTCGCGCCCTGCCGCGGCGTTTTGCGCTTCCGTCAGGAATTTCGGATAAACCAAACCGATGGTGTCCGCTTGATTCTCGACACAATACCAATTCCCGCGAATACTGTCGAGTTCCGTTGCTATCGAGTCTTCGCGTCCGTAACCTGCCGGAACGTAAGGTTGGATTATCGGATTTCTTAAAACGAAAATCAGCGCGGCGGCTTCGCGGTTTGTCGGCGTGGTTGCGCCCGCATATTTCGAGAAAAGCGGCGTAAATTCCTTCGCGTAACGCAACATTTGCGGCGTAAATTCTTTTTCAATCGCCGCATTTCCCAAAATATAAGCGCGTGTCCAAACCGCAATCACCAAGAATTTTTTCAGATGTTCGGGCAGTTGCGGATTCATTGCGGCTTCCTTCAAGGTAGAGAGCGGCACGTTTTCATTCAAAAATGTTACTGCGTCCACATCAAACATCGTGCGCGATTCCCAACCTTTTAATCTTTCGTCTTTGGAAATATCGGAAGGTTCTTCGCGGTCGTTGTCGTCCCAACTGAACAAAACGGGCTTGCGTTGCGCGAATTTCAGAAAATCGTTTAAGTTGTCCGATAAAATCATTCTCTGCGCGAAGAATTTATTTTGCGTCGAAAGCGGCAGATTTTTTACGTCGCCGAAAATTTCATCGAGTTTTTGCTTGGCTTCGGCACGTTTGTTTGTTTCAAGCAGAAGTCTGATTTGATGATAACGAACGGTCGCAAATGCCGGAGAAGTTTTGGCGATCTTATCGGCTTCGCTGAGTATTTGCGCGAGTTGCGGCGATTTTGAATCAACTTTTGTAATTGCCGCCACAAACCATTGAAGTCTGCCCGTTTCTTTCCAAACATCAAAAGCGTGTTGCAAACTGTCCGATGCTTTGAATGTAAAAATCCAATCGGTCAAATCGTCGAGCCGCTCTGTTTGAGGAATGTCGCGGAGTTTCAATTTATAGTTGTAATCATATTCTTTCTTGGCTTTTTCGGCTTCGATTCGGTCAATTTCCGTGCCGACTTCTTCGGCGCGGGAAGCAATGCGGCTGAGAAGCAATTCGTAATCAACCAAATCATTGTAAAAATTCTGATTTTCTTCAAATCCGATTAAATTATTTGCTAATTCTGCACGGCGTTCTGTGGGCATCATCCGAAATTTTACAAGACCGAGCAGACGTTTTGCCGATTCGTGAAAATCGCGCATCGTGCTATCTTTCGTAATTTTTTCGAGCGCGTCCGAAGCCTTGCCCAAAAGCTCTTTTTTATCGTTTTCGGCTTTGATTTTCGCCGCCGCGTCGTCGGGAATTTCAATAAAACTCGCCTGACGAATAAATGTCCGCGCCGCAACTAATTTTGCCGTGTTTTTCCACACTGAATTATTGTCCGCACCGATTTTTTCAAAACCTTCACGCGCTTCCGTCATTTTTCCCTGATAAAAAAGTGCGGCGGCGATTTGATAATCGCGGTCTTTTTGCAACCATTCGGGAGCGTTTGCGGCGAGATTTTGCGGCAACGCGCTTGCCGTTTCACAGTTTGCAAAAACCGCGTCTTGACCTTTAACCCATTCTTTTGTGTTATCACCCGTGCCGTATTTCGAGATTCTCGCTTCCAAAGTTTTCGCCGCGTTCCCAAAAGCATCCGGCAGACAATTTGTAAAATAACTGTAACTTTCGGCAAGCTGTTTTTCAGTTTCAATGTCGCGTTTTTCGTTAGTAACCTTCGCCCGCGCAGCCGCCCAATCAGCAAAATAATTAGGAACTTCGCCCGATGAATCGTTTCTGCCCGAACGATAATAAATTTCGTTTTCCATCGCCGCAACAGTTTGAGTTTGCTCGTTTTTGGTCAAATTCGCATTGCTCAGTTGACGATAAAAAACAACCAAAGACATAAACCCGAAAGTATCGGGAACAATGCCCGTTTTGCCGTTTGTAAATTCCAGAAGCGGAAAATCGGGATGTTTCTCCAAACTGAACAAAGGCGAAAGCGTGAACGGTCCGCAAGCCAATGCCGGTGATAAATTTGCCAGCAAAAATGCAAAAACCAACAAAAATGAAACTGCAAATCGGGTAATGTTTTTCATAAAAATTATTTAATTCTTTCCAAATCTTCAGCCGTCCACGCCTTCGATTTGAAATAATAAAAACGGCGGTTCGGTTTGAAATTTATTTTTAACGGTTCATCAATCGAAATGCCGTAACTTTCACGACAGAGCGATTCGTTCCAATCATTTTCACGCGATAAAAAATCACGAATCGTTTTATCGTCCGCGCCCATATCAAACGCCATCGGCACGGCTTCGTCAACAGGGAAATCACCAATCCAAGCATCGCCGACACACCACGAAGCCAAAGCCGTTATCGAAAGAGGAAAATTTTCGGGCAATTCCTTTTTCAAATCTAAAACTAAATTTCGATAAAAATTTCTTTCCGAGGAGAGCGCATCAAAATCAATCTGAACTGCTTTGATATTGGGTAATTCTAGCGTTTTTTTGATGTGATTTACAACTTTAATTTTCTGTTCGTCGGATAAATTTGGGCGTTTTGAATTATCACGGCTCGTTTCGATGCGCGTAACGGCAATCAAATAAGTTTCCGGCGCGAGTTTCAACGGTTGTCGGCGCGGTTTATAAATAGTTTCGTTATTTTCCAAAAACAAAGTCTGCGCCAAAAAAGCCACGCCGAAATTTTTTGTATCAAGAAACCGCAAATCTTCTTCGCGTTCCCACGCCCAAAGAATTTTTTGAGGCATTGCGCTGTTCGTTTTCGGGCTGTTTTGAATCTTATTCGAACAGGCAAGCGACAGAAAAATCCAGCCGATGCAAAGAAGATATTTAAAGTTATTAATCATTGAAATAATCGGTATAGTGAGCGGTAGCGAACACCTTCAATTATCAAAATTTCGCGGATAACGAGATATTCATTCGTTTGCTATACTGATTTTTTAAGGTAAATAAAAATTTTCGGGTTTCGGTTTATAAAATGCATATTTTATCGAAGCAATGGTTACAAAAAGCGTCCAAAGCGGAAAGAGAAGAAAAATCAATTTCGGGTATTCGTTGCTGTCCGTAGGATTGAAATTTTGGTAAATCAATTTGAGCAGAAATCCGCCACTCAATAAAAAAATAATCAGATTAAAAATCGCGGAACTTAGCCAAAACCATTTTACGAAATTTTTTTTGACGGCAGTCCAGATATAACCGCCGAGTAATAAAAATCCAATTATTACGGGCAAGGGAAGCAGAAGTGCGAACAAATTCGTGTCGCCGTTAGATTTAAACGGTTTGGCAAGCGCATCAATCGCCGCGACGAACAAAAAAATCCCACCTGCCGCGCCCGGAATAGCAAGAGTGATTGAACCAACTAAAATCAATATAAGCGGCACGAGATTTGGCGGTTTTTCGTTCATAACTAATAAAATACAGCAACTTCCCGAAAATTAAAATATTGCGGACGAGTTTTCGACAACTTCTGAAAAATTGATATAATTTCCGTTTAGAGTTACGCATTTTTGCGCGTAGAAAATGTTAACGAAGTATGACGTTTTCACAGCTTAAGCCGTAACTCTGAACAGAGGAAAAAAATGATAGAACGCGAACAGCTTGAAATGGATGTTTTGTTTGTCGGCGCAGGTCCGGCAAATCTGGCGGCGGCTTTGCATTTGAAAAATTCGATTGCCGAACACGATGAATTTGTCAAAAAAGGCATCAAACACGGCAAAGAAATTGGCGAAATCGAAATTGGAATCGTCGAAAAAGGCGAATTTGTCGGAGCGCATATCTTGTCGGGCGCGGTGATGGACGCAACGGCTTTGCGCGAATTGATGCCGGATTTTCTCGAACAAGGCTGTCCGATTGATACGGTCGTTACGGAAGATGCGTTTTGGTATCTCACGGAAAACCGCAAAATCAATGCGCCGATTGTTCCGCCGCCACTCAAAAATAAAGGAAAATACATCGTTTCATTAAGCCGCGTTTGCGAATGGCTGGCGGAAAAATGTGAAGAAGCCGGCATCAATATTTTTCCCGAATTTCCTGCGTCGGAAGTTCTATATGATGAAAATGAACGAGTTATCGGCGTTCGCACAGGCGACAAAGGCATTGACAAAGAAGGCAAACCGAAAGGAAATTTTGAGCCGGGAGTTGATTTGTTGGCAAAAGTTACCGTTTTGGGCGAAGGTTCACGCGGTTCTTTGGCAAAACAATTAACGCGCCGTCTAGGTTTGAACGAAGGCAAAGAAGCCCAAGTTTTTTCGCTTGGCGTGAAAGAACTTTGGGAAATTCCGGCAGGGAATTTTGAAGAAGGAAAAGTCATTCACACGCTCGGATTTCCTTCCGACACAGATACTTACGGCGGCGGCTGGATTTACGGAATGAAAAACAACGTCATTTCAATCGGCTATGTTACCGGACTCGATTACAAAGACCCGTTGATTGACCCGCACGCCGAATTTCAAAAATTCAAAACTCATCCGGCGGTCGCGGAAATTCTCGCGGGCGGAAAAATGTTGAAATACGGCGCGAAAACAATAAACGCGGGCGGTTGGCACACAATGCCGCAACTTTATGCGGACGGCGTTTTGCTCGTCGGCGATTGCGCTTCGTTTTTGAACGGGCAACGCATTAAAGGAATTCATACCGCAATGAAATCGGGAATGCTCGCGGCGGAAACGATTTTGATGTGCTTTGACCACGATGATTTTACTTCAAAAACGCTCAAAAATTTTACCGAAAAAGTAAATATGAGTTGGATTTACGACGAACTTCATCCGGTCAGAAATTTTCACGGCGCATTTCAAAAAGGTCGTTGGTCGGCTTTGATAAATACCGGAATGCAGTTTGCAACAGGCGGCTTGGCTTGGGGCTTTATGCCGATGGAATATCACGTTGCAGGTTATGAGCGGATGGAAAAGCTCGAAGATTTTGATTACAAAGACGATGATTCGGCACAGCGTTATCCGGATTTGAAATTCGATAAAGAATTGACTTTCGATAAAGTAACCGACGTTTTTCACGCAAGCGTCGCGCACGACGAAGACCAGCCTTCGCATCTGCATATTTTGGACACGGAAATTTGCGCGACAAAATGCGCGGAAGAATACGGCAATCCGTGTCAAAGATTTTGTCCGGCGGCGGTTTATGAAATGGAAGAAAAAAACGGTCGGCGCGAGATAAAAGTCAATTTCTCAAACTGCGTCCATTGCAAAACCTGCGACATCGCCGACCCGTATCAAATCATCAATTGGGTAACGCCCGAAGGCGGCGGCGGACCGAACTATAAAGGTATGTGATTTTTTCCACCACAAAGGCACAAAGACACAGAGAAATTCAAAAAAACTCTGTGTCTCTGTGTCTTTGTGGTGATATTTTTTATGAAACTTTCGGCGAAATCGCATCGAAAAATTGAAGCATTTTTTCGGGAAGAATTTGAAGATGATGAATTTATTTTGCCCGAAATTATTTTCTACGGCGGGAAATTTACGCACATTTTTACGAGGCTTTTGAAAATCGAAGGCATTACCATCGGTAAGCGGATTTTTATTTTTCCTGAAAACTTTTGGCGAAGCGAAACCGACAAATTAAGACTCGGCGAAGTCTTAGCCGTTCACGAAATCACGCACGTTTTGCAATATCGGCGCGAAGGTTTTTTTAGGTTTTTGTATAAATATTTACGCGATTATTGGCGAAATCTGCGGCAGCTGAAGCGATATGATGCGTTTTCGCGTTCAATGGCTTATTTTGAAATTCCTTTTGAACGCGAAGCGCGGACGATGGAGCGCAAATATCGGGAGTGGAAAAAAGTTTCTAGTTTCTAGTTTCTGGTTTCTAGTTCAATAACCAGAAACCAGAAACCAGAAACTAGAAACTAATTTAAAATCTCGAAATTTACCTTCTTTTCATCAATTTCACGCAATGCGATTCGGGTTGATTTTGTTTTACGCGGGTCTGCGTCAACACGCGGATCTGCGCCGCGTTGAAGCTGTTTGCTGCGTTGGGCGGCTAAGATTATCATTCGATATTTTGAATCAATATCTGGCGGTGTTTGGTTAAATTCCTCTTCGGTTTCGGTTGATTCGTTTTCAAACTCTTCGTTCGGTTCTGTCATAAATTTGTCTTCTCTTTAATGATTTCGATATTTCACACATCGAAACTATCTAAAATAGCGCGAATCGAGGTTGTTTGTCTATCTCGCCGAAGCCTTTCAGCTAAAATTATGCGTTCTAAATCCTGTGAAGCGCGTTCGACGCTATCATTTATAACGATAAATTCAAACTCGGTATAACGGCTTACTTCGCCGAAAGAATTTTTCAGCCGCAAATCTAAATCCTCAGATTTTTCAGTTGCACGCGCTGTCAAACGCTCTTTCAAAACATCAAACGAAGGCGGCAAAATAAAAATACTCACAGCTTCAGGCATTTTCTGCCGAACGCTTTCCGCGCCTTGCACGTCAATTTCCAGAATTATATCTCTGCCCAAATTTATTTCGCTCGTAATTTGTTTGATTGATGTGCCGTAAAAATTTCCGTGAACCTGGGCATATTCCAAAAATTCACCGGCTTCAATTAATTCTTCAAATTTTTCACGGCTTACAAAAAAATAATGTCGCCCGTTTTCTTCACCTTCGCGCATTGCCCGCGTCGTGTAAGAAACCGAATATCCGATGTTCGACACGGATTTCAAAATCTCTTTGATTAACGTGCCTTTCCCGCCGCCAGACGGTGAACTGATGATAATTAAATTTCCTTTCATTTATCATTTATCATTTATCATTTATCATTTATCGGTGGGAAAATGTTCAATGATAAATGATAAATGATAAGTGTTTATTCCACATTTTGAACTTGTTCGCGTATCTTTTCAATCTCGCTTTTTATTGCCAAAGCTGATTCTTTGACTATCAAATTGTTGGTTTTTGAAGCGATAGTGTTAGCTTCGCGGTTTAACTCTTGCGTTAAAAAATCAAGTTGTTTGCCCGTGTCTTTTTCGCCTTCGGAAATGTTGCGAAAATGTTCAATATGGCTGCGAAGGCGCATAATTTCTTCGGAAATATCACTTCTGTCCGCTAGATATGCAACTTCTTGCGCCAAACGCGCTTGGTCAATTTCGATTTGAGATTGACTTTTTGATAAAAAATCGTTGAGTTTTTTCGTCAAACGAATTTGATATTCGTCCGCAACTTTCGCGCTTTCAGCTTCGATGCGCGGCAGATGATTTTCGATTTCGGAAAGACGAAAAAATAATTCCGTTTTCAAAGAATCACCTTCCGATTGACGCATTTTTTCGAGTTCATCCAAAGCAATTTCCAAAGCCTTTTTAATTCCTTCGGCAAACTCTTTGCTCAAATCTTCTTTTTTCGGTTGGAGCGCATTCGGCAAACGCGCAATAACATTCAAATCAGGCTCACCCGCAAGCGAAAATTCGGCTTGCATTTGCTTCATTGCCGAAACATACCCTGCAATCAACGGACGATTTAGTTCATAAACCAATTCATTTGTGCGTTCATATTGCAAATTTAAATCAATTCGTCCACGAGAAAGCCTCGACTGAATTGTTTTTTTTATTTCTGCCTCAAGCATTTGAAGTTCTTGCGAAATTCGCAAATTCAAATCCAAAAAACGATTATTTACTGTTTTAATTTCAACGGAAACAGAAAAGTTGTCGCTAGAAACTTGTCCGCGTCCGAATCCGGTCATTGATTTCATAAATTTGTTTCTAAAATTTCTTCTTCGGCAAATTGCAATTCATATAGTTTTTTATAAATTCCGCCTTTTACCAATAATTCGTTATGTGTTCCGGTTTCTTTGATTTGTCCGCGTTCCATAACAACAATTTTGTCAGCTTTGCGGACGGTTGAAAGACGGTGCGCGATTACAATTGACGTTTTATTTTTCATCAAATTGGCAAGTGCTTTTTGCACCAATCTTTCACTTTCAGCATCGAGCGCGGATGTCGCTTCGTCCAAAATCAAAACCGGCGCATTCGTCAAAACAGCGCGAGCAATTGCTAATCTTTGACGTTGTCCGCCGCTTAAGAAAATGCCGCGTTCGCCGACCAATGTATCGTAGCCGTCGGGTAATTCGCGGATAAAATCATCGGCAAAAGCGATTTTTGCGGCATCGGCGATTTCTTCGTCTGAAGCGTTCGGATTGCCATATGAAATATTGTATCGAACCGTGTCGTTAAACAAAACGGTTTCTTGGGTTACGAGTGCGATTTGGCGTTTCAAACTATCGAGTTTTGCATCGCGCAAATCAGTTTCGTCCCAAAAAATCGCGCCTTCCGTCGGGTCATAAAGTCTTTGAATCAACTTTATCAGAGAAGATTTTCCGCCGCCGCTTTCACCGACGAGCGCAATCATTTCGCCTTTCGGAATTTCGAGATTGAAATTTTTGACGACTGATTTTTCTTCTTCGCCATAATTAAACGAAACATTTTTCAGCACAATTTTATTGTTCAGAGGCTTTAATTCGACCGCATTTTCTTTTTCGGGCAAGGCTTCGGTTTCGTCCAAAACGTCCCAAACATCGCGGGCGGCGGCAAATGCTTTTGAAATTTCGTTGTGTTGACGCGAGATTTTCCGCATCGGATCGTAGCTGCGGAACAGGAAAAACAAAAACGTAAAAAATTCCGCCGCGTCCATTTGTTTGGCGTTGATTTCGCGCAAACCGAAATATAAAAGCGTGATGATTGCAAAAACGCCGATTGTCGTAATAATTGGCGGCGAAAGCGCGGAAATTCGGTAAGAACGAAGATTTGCGCGGGCGATTTTTTCGGCAACTTTGCGAAAACGCCCTTTTTCGCGTTCTTCGGCGCGATAGGCGGAAACAATCGTGTGATTTGAAAGCGATTCTTGTGCCGTGTCGGTTAATTCTTTGTTGCCTTCAAAAGATTCTTGTGCTAATTTTCGCAAAGATTTACTGAATTTTGAAGTTAATCCGGCAATCACGGGCGCGATAATCATTGCGCCGAGCATCAAACGCCAATTATAAAAAAAAGCTGCACTCAAAAAGAATATGAGATTGAAACTTTCGCGCAAAACGTCGCGTAAATTTCCGGCAACGGCATATTCAATCGCCGCCGCGCTGGTTACGAGTCTGGCAACCAGAAAATTTGTCCGATGTTTTTGAAAGAATGCGGCTGGTTGTTTCAAAAGGTGCGAGTAAAGCTCTTGGCGGAGTTCCAAAATCGCCGATTGTCCGATTTTTGCCATCAAATACGAAGAAAAATATTCGGCAATTCCGCCGCAAATCGTAAATGTCAGAAGCAAGACCGAAATTGTCATCCAAGCCTTATACCAATCGTCTTGCGGAATCAAACTTTGCAAATTAAACGGGGTTGTTGAAGTTATGGTTTGACCGAAATTAAACGCCAGATTGAAAATCGGCGTAATCAATGCGCCGAGCGCGGTTTCAAAAAGCGCGACAAAAATCATCGCCACAACCGCCGCAATAAATGTAAAAAGATGCGGGCGCAGATATTTGAGAAGTCTTTTGAAATCTTTCATTCGCAGGTAAAACAATGAATATACTAAAGAAAATCCTTATCAGCAATCAACGATCAGCAGTCAGTTATGCCGCTAAGGTTTGTTGAGGGCTGAGGGCTGACGGCGAATTGCTTATCAATTTGCAACTCAATAAATAAATATGGCATCTTTTTCAGAGAGTCAGAAATATTCGGAGAAATAAAAATAATGAAAACATACGCTTTTAAGATACTTCCTGCAATATTACTTTTTTTGTTCACGATTTCCGCTTTTGCCCAAAAAGACATCGGACGGCAAACAACTGCCGTAACTTATCCGCTTGATGAACTCGTCAATCTGCAATTTCGCGGCACAACACGGTTTCCGCGAATGAAAGGCGAAGGAAAAATCAAACGAACAAGCAAAAACGGCACAACAATTGAACTCTCGATTTCAAAAATGCCGCGTCCGTTCGAACTTGGTGCAGGTTATGCAACGTATGTTTTATGGGCGATTTCGACCGACGGCGCAGTTGATAATTTAGGCGAAATCCGTCGGCGCGGTTTTTTTGAATTTGATTCAAAAATCTCCGTTACAACACCTCTGCAAACATTTGCGCTGATTATTACGGCTGAGCCGCATTTTCTTGTGCGTCGTCCGAGCCGCGAAATAATGCTCGAAAACGTCAGCCCTTTGGCGGCAAGCGGCAGAGTTTTGACAACGACTCCGATTGTTTCATATCTCGGAAATTCGAGCGATTATTTTTCCGATGCGCGAACGCCGCAAATCGCCGAAGTTGATTATTCAAAAACACCTTCCGCATTACTTCAGGCGAAACAAGCCTTTGCTTTAGCAAGATTTGCCGGAGCGCAAACTTACGCCGCTGTTGAATTGCAAGAAGCCGAAACGCTTTTGCAAAACGCCGAACGCGCTTGGGAGGCGAAACGCGACGAGGAAGAAATTGACTTGATTTCGCGTCGTTCAATTACTGCTTCGGTCAAAGCTGAAGATACGGCAATCGCCCGCAAGGAAGCGCGTTTGAACCGTGATAAAGAAACTGAAAGAAATCAGGAAATCCGCGAATTGGAACGCAAAGCCGCAAACGCCGATACCAAAACGAATGAAATTCGGGCAGAATTAAATGAAGAAATCCGTCGCCGCGAATTGGCGGAACGTGATTCGCAAAATTACCAAAATCAAATTAAAGACTTACGCGATGAAAACGCCCGTCTACGCGAAGAATTGAGCAAAGCCCGAACCGAAGGAGAAGAAGCAAAAATAAAACTTGCCCGAATCGAAGGTGAACAGAACGCCGCGCAAAAACAACAGGAAGAACGCGAAAGAATAAACCGTCTGCAATCAAATCAAAATGTTTTGATGCAATCATTGAAACCTTTCGGCACGGTGGCAAAAACAGAACGCGGTATTGTTTTGACATTGGCGGAAAATTGGTGGCAATCAACGCGAGTTAGCCTTTTTTCAACAGTTGCCGAATCAAAAGCCGAAAATTTAAGTTCAGTTTTGGCGAACGCGACCGAATACAAAATAGTTATTGAATCGCACACGGACAACAAAGGAACTCCCGATGAACTCGAATATTTGACACAGGAACGTGCTAATCTTTTGTTGGAAAAAATGAAAACTGCCGGAGTTTCTTCAGATCGCGTCGAAGCCAAAGGTTACGGCGCGAGTTTGCCCGTTGCGCCGAATACGACTAATGTAAATCGTGCAAAAAATCGGCGTGTGCAAGTAATATTAGTTCCTAATTTTTAAAGGAAAACAAATTTAGCCGCTGATTATGGAGATAATACGGATTAGATCGAAATATAAATCCGTTTTATCCACATCAATTTACGGCTAAATTATTTTTAATCTTTCAGAACTAAAATTCTATCCGGCGGAAGTCCGACGACACATTCGTCGCCGATATTTAAGCCGACCAATCGAAGAACCAAAGCGTAGAGTTCTAAACCATTTGCATCGAGTTTAATTAAAGTTGTTGCGCCTTGAAAATTTATCTCGGTAATTGTGGCTTTTAATAAATTATCATCAGGAAATGATGCGCCGAAGGAAATCGAAATATGTTCGGGGCGAATTGCCAGACAAATGTTTTGATTGATTGCTCCGAGTGCGCTTTTTTCGGTTTTATCGGCAAAAATTCGATGTTCGCCGTCCAGAGTAATGAATTCCGGAGTTTCGATTTTTGATGATGACAAACGTCGTCCGCGAAAAATATTGTTTCTGCCCGTAATCTTTGCAACTTCGAGATTTGCAGGTTTTTCGTAAATCTTGCGCGGAATGCCGAATTGTTGGATTTCACCATTTGCCAACACGCCGACTTTATCGCAAAGCGCGAAAATCTCTTCAAAATCGTTTCCCGCGAAAATTACGGTTAAATTTTTTTCTTTGGCGACGCAGCGTAAAATGCTGAAATGTTTATCGCGGCTCGGTTTGTCCATAAAACAAAACGTATCATCGAGTAAAACAACGCCATTTGCCTTATTAATAGCATCTTCGAGTGCGAGAATTTGTCCTTCGCCATCTGAGATTTCAGGGCGTGCATCGGTTTTGAAAAGACTTTTCCAAAAAGAAGTATTTTTTAATTTCGGAATCAAAAAACCGCGATTTTCGCAGGAAAACTCGGAAACATCTGATTCATTATGATAAATTTTGCCACCGTTACATTTTTCATTTCCGGCAAGAATGCGGATTAGAGTAGTTTTTCCCGCGCCGGTTGCGCCGAAAATGCCTGTAATTTCGCCGGCTTGCGCTTCAAAGGAAACATCGCGCAAAACCCATTGGTCTTCATATCTTTTCGCAAGTTTTTGAGCTTTTAGCGACATATTGACTTTTTGTTTTGAAACTTTCGAGTAATAATTGCGTGCAAAATTTAGTATGCTTTTGTCATCTGATTTTCGCAAGTTATAATAGTTTGCAAAGTATCAAAAAAGGAAGCCGTAGCGACCTGATGATAGAAAAAGTTTATGGCGACAGATAAAAAAACTTTGAAACGTAAAGCGGCTGAAGCCGGCGGTTGGATGTTAGCGAAACGAATTGCGAAATCAATTCCATACGTCGGAACGGCAATGACAATCGGATTAATCGGTAACGACATTAAAAAGAAAGGATTGGTCAAAGGTGTTTTAAATTCGGGTTTGGACGCGATTCCGTTTGTCGGACTCGGCAAAAACGCCGTCGAATTTTTTACGGGCGATTTCTTCCCCGATAAAGTAAAAGACGAAAAGCGTTTGCCGAAAAAAGAAGAAAAGTAAATTTATGAGAGCGAAAATATTTTTTTTAACCGCGATTTTAGGGTTATTTTGCGCTTCGGTTTTTATTGAAGTCGGCAACGCGCAAACGCGCCGTAAAAAAACGACCAAGCCGAAAGCTACACCAACGCCTTATTATTCGTCGAATTCCGTTGAAATTATTAGTCTTGCGAATCAAACGGATGAACAGCCGCAACAACAAAATAACACGAATAATCAAAGCCAAGACGAAAAGCCCGTTGAAAACGATTCACAATCAAACGCGACAATTGCCGAATTAAACGAACGCATTTCACAACTTGAATCTAAAAATAAAACTAACAAAGAAGACAAGCAAAAAATACTTTTGATGAATCTCGACATTTTGACACGCGCCGAACAACGTGCCGACAGTTTGCGAAAACAACTTTTCGAGATTATTGAAAAACAAAACACATTGCAGGGCAGACTCGACCAGATAAATTACGATTTAACGCCCGACCAAATCGAACGCTATTCCGCTACAATCGGCTCATTGCGCCCCGAACTTGTCCGCGAAGCACGCAAAAAAACGCTCGAAAATGAAAAACGTAACATTGAATCACTGCTCACACAAATTACTACCACAAGAACACGCCTTGAACAAGATGTTGAACGCGCCGATTTTATGGTTGATAAACTCCGCGTAAAACTCGAAAAAGAAATTGACGATGCGCTCGAAGATAAATAGAAAAGGAGAAAAGGAGAAATGTGGAAGGTTGAATTTACTTAAATATTTCTTTTTTTCATCTTTTTATGTTTTTATTGCAAGTTCAGACAACTTCATTCGTTCCTTTAAACGTCAAACGTAGTGAAATCTTATTTCCGCGCTGAAAAAACTATAGTTTTAGGAGAAAATTAATGAAAGTATTTAGTCTGTTTAGCTTGTTCTTTGCTAGTTTTGTTTTTACTCTCTCTGCACACGCGCAAGGCGTGATTGTTCCGATAATTTGTGAACGTCGTCCTTGCATTCCGCGTCCGATTCAACCGCCGTTTCCGGCGAATCTTCCCGTTAAATCAATCAATATTGATACGAAAATCGAAGGTCAGATTGCGACCACCCATCTCGAACAGGTTTTTCGTAACGATACGCAATACACTTTGGAAGGAACGTATTTTTTTCCGATTCCCGAAACGGCTTCGATTGTTGAATTTGCAATTTGGGAAAACGGCAAAAAATTAGTCGGCGAAGTTCGTTCGCGTGAGGAAGCGCGACGGATTTATGATGAAATTGTTCGTCGGCAACGCGATCCGGGACTGCTCGAATATGCCGGAAAAGATTTATTTCAGGCTTCAATTTTTCCGATACCGCCAAATTCAGATAAAAAATTGGAAATGACTTACACCGAAGTTTTGAAGGCGGAAAGCGGCACGGTCGCTTATCGTTATCCGCTCGGAACAGGCAAAAATCTTTGGATTCGTCAACAAAACGAAATGCAAAATGTCCGAAATAACACGCAATTTGGAACGGTTTCGGGCAAAATCGAGATTATTGGAAAAGAAGCATTAAGAAATGTTTATTCGCCGTCACATCAGATTGAAGTTAATCGAAAAGGCGAGCAAAAAGCAACGGTTTCATTTGAAACTCGTGGAAATGACAATGATTTTCAACTTTTTTATGGTCTTTCAAACAACGATTTCGGAATGTCTCTGATGACTTACCGCGAAGCCGGAAAAGACGGTTATTTTTTGCTGATGCTTTCGCCGAAAGATAATATTACTGAAAGCGAATTGGTTAATAAAGACATTGTTTTTGTTTTGGATACGAGCGGTTCGATGGCGGACGAAGGCAAAATGGAAAAAGCCCGAAACGCTTTGCTTTTCGGTATCAAAACTTTGCGTGAAGGCGACAGATTTAACGTCATAAACTTTGCCGGTGAAGAACATTTGATGGAAACTAAGCCGATTGAGGCAAATTCGAGCGGAAAAGCTCGCGGCGAAGAATTTGTTAAGAAATTAAAACCGACAGGCGGAACGAATATCAACGACGCTTTGAAAGCGGCTTTGAAACAATTTGATTCTTCGGACAGACCGAAAATGCTCGTGTTTATGACTGATGGTTTGCCGACGGTCGGCGAATCGAATGTCGAAAAAATCATCAATAACGCAAAAGAAATTAAAGTCAACGGATTGCGGCTTTTTACGTTTGGAGTTGGTTATGACGTGAATACAGTTCTGCTCGACAAATTGGCGGCGGAAAACAACGGTGCGGCGGATTATGTCGAACCGAAGGAAGATTTAGAAGTAAAAGTCGGAAACTTTTTCACGAAAGTTAATTCTCCGGTTTTGACCGATTTGGAAATGGATTTCGGAAGATTGCAAACCGATTTGATGTATCCGCGTAAACTGACGGATATTTTCAAAGGAACACAACTGACAATCATCGGGCGTTATAAAAACCCGATGGATATTGATAATCTAACGCTTCGTTTAACAGGCAGAGCGGGCAAGGAGAATCGCACTTTTAATTACACGAATCTTGATTTTCCTTATCGTGCGGAAAATAACGATTTTCTGCCGCGTTTATGGGCAACGCGCCGTGTCGGTTGGTTGGTTGAACAAATTCGCACGAACGGCGAAAACAAAGAATTGCGAGATGAAGTTGTTGATTTAGGAACGCGCTACGGAATTGTTACGCCTTACACATCGTATTTGGCAACTGACGGTAGTGAACGCGAGCAAAAACTAAGCCGTCGCGCTGATTCAAATATAGTGAATCGCCCGATGCCGACACCGACAACCGGACAAGGCGCGGTTACAATGAGCCGTGATGCCAAAAAACAACAAGAAGTCGTAACCGTTAGCGGAGAAGAAAAAGATGAAGATGCAATCAGAATTCAAAAGACTCTGCGAAAAATCGGCACGAAGACTTTTTATCTCGAAAATGGCGTTTGGGTGGATTCCGAATTTAAGGAAGAAGCAAAACTTACCGAAATAAAACTGAAATTTGCAAGCAACGAATTTTACGATTTAATCACTAAGGAAAAGGATTTAGCGCAGTATTTTTCGCTTGGTGAAAAAGTCATAGTTGTATGGAAAGGTAAGGTTTATCGGATAATTTAAGTTTCTGGTTTCCTGTTTCTAGTTTCTAGTTTTTTACCTGAAACCTGAAACCTGAAACTAGAAACCTAAAAAACCGAATGACTTTTGGCGAAAAAGACTGTATCTTATTCGTTTCAAGTCATTCGGTTTTTTATTATGAGAAAAACATTTTTGATTTTTACTTTTTGTATTTTGATTTCGGCGCAGATTTTTGGACAATCTGCGTGGATAAACAGTCGGGTAAGCGATTCGGAAGATCTGGTCGCAGTTTTTTTTACATCTGAAAACAAAGGCTTTATCGCGGGAGACAGCGGTTATCTAGGTGTAACCAACGACGGCGGAAAAACTTGGAAAAAACAGGCTTTAAATACACGCGAAAATATCAGCGAAATTTATTTTCGAAACGATGATAACGGTTATCTTGTTGCCGGAACTGATTTTTTTACTACACGCGACGGCGGGCGATCTTGGCAGAAAACAGTGATTTTCAACCAAACCGAATTTCGCGGCACAACGCCCGAATTTTTGAGTATCCGTTTTGCCGATAAAAAACTCGGTTTTGTTATCGGTTCGATTCTTAAAACTTTCGGCAAAGAAACCCGCGTCATTGATTCGTTCGTGATGCGGACAAACGACGGCGGCGAAAATTGGTCGCGGGTTATTGTTCCAACAAAAGCAGAGCTTTATCATTTGGATTTCGTGAACAATTCGCGGGGTTGGATTGTCGGCGCGGGCGGCGTGATTTTAACTACGCAAGACAGCGGTTTGAATTGGCAGATTCAAAAATCAGGCACGACGAAAGACCTTTATAATGTTGATTTCCGTGATGAACGCGAGGGTTATATAGTTGGCGAAGAAGGCATAATTTTGCGAACCGAAAACGGTGGTTCATTTTGGGAATCAGTGAAAACGAACTTTCCAAACACTTTTTTGCGTGTTGATTTTGCTGACGATAAAAACGGCTGGATTGTTGGTAAAGAAGGAACAATTTTGCGGTCATCAGATAAAGGTAAAACTTGGGTAAAACAAGTTAGCGGAACGAATGACCATATTTACGGGCTTTATATGTCGAAAAAATACGGGTTAGCTGTTGGTGCAAACGGGTTGATTTTGAAATATCAAAAATAAACAAGGAAAATTTTTATAAAAAAAGCAACTTAACAAAAACTTACTGCATCATTATTTATGGTCAGCAAGCCAAAGCCGTTCTTTTTTAACGGAAAGCGAGGCTTATATCTTTCTGATTCCTCCTGTTTCAAGAATGTCCGCCGTGATTGGGAAAACGGCGGATATTTTTTTTAAGTCAACGATTTTTGACTTTTTGTGCGGCAAGCGCAAGTTGTTTGGCTTTCGGTAAAGATGAAATTGCTTTGGCAATTTGCGGATCGTTTTCAATCAAAAGTTGATTTGCCGCAACACTGCCGAATTTGGCGATTGCCAGATTGAATTTTATCCGCGAAATGATAAATTCTTTTTCTTTTTCAAATATTTCGTCCGATATTTCCCAAGAGTTTTCAGTAGATATAAATTTTTTGAACTCTGCAAAAAGCGCGTCCGACACTTCAAAATCGCTTGAACGAATGCGTTTGCCGAATTCAATTGGTTGTAAATATTTATATTTTTCAAAACCTATGACTTTTCCGGCGATTAAATCACTCGTGAAGAAGAAAATCGGATCGAGCAATCTAGTTTCTGTTTGATTAAACGGCTCAGTTTTAACGGTTTCATCAGGGAAAATCCCGTTGCCCCCGAAAACGGTTCTGCCGGTAACGGTTTTTGCCGGAATTTTCGCGCTTTCATCAATTTTTACTTTGTGCAGATAATA
This sequence comes from uncultured Blastocatellaceae bacterium, assembly GCA_964548225.1. Classification (GTDB taxonomy): domain Bacteria; phylum Acidobacteriota; class Blastocatellia; order Pyrinomonadales; family Pyrinomonadaceae; genus CALMEH01. The sequence continues at coordinate 25,890 of CAZJQP010000061.1, forward strand.
ATCGTAAAAACTTCCTTTTGAATAATCGCGCTGAATAGAACGACCGGAAGGCGTATAGTATTTCGCCGTTGTCAGTGTCAAACCTGCACCATATGGCAAATCAATCACACTTTGAACCAATCCTTTGCCAAATGTGTTTTCACCAACAATCAGTGCGCGGTCATAATCCTGCATTGCACCGGCAACAATTTCAGAAGCCGACGCACTGCCTTCATTTACCAAAACAACGAGAGGCATTGTTTCAGGAGATTTCTTGGCAGATTTCCAAACGCGATTATCGGCGCGAAAACGTCCGCGTTGTGTAACAATTGTGCTTCCAGCAGGTAGAAAATTTTCGGCAACTTTGACGGCTTGATCTAAAATTCCGCCCGGGTTTTCACGAAGATCCAAAATCAGTGCATTCATTCCTTGAGCGTGTAATTCGCTTAAAGCAACATCCAGTTCTTCGGCTGTCGTATAATTAAAGCCTTCGGTCATATCAATATAACCAATATTTTGTCGTGCAAGATAAGCATCGGGAATCGAAGGTTGCGGCACACGGTTGCGGCGTATTTCGATTATTTCAATTTTTTTTGTGTCAGCGCGTTCGATGGTTAATCGAACAATCGAACCTTTTTTGCCGCGAACTTTATCGCGCACCGTGCCGGAATCTTTGCCGGAGACATTTTCGCCGTTGACCGCAATAAATTTATCGCCGAAATGCAGATTTGCTTTGAAAGCAGGAGATTCGGGAAAGGTCGAAACAATATAAGTTTCATATTTTCCATTCTTTTTATAGTTCGCAATTGTTGCTCCGATGCCTGAATATTCACTTTGTTGATCGTCCAGAAGGTCGCGGTATTCTGCCGAATCGTAATAATTTGAATGTGGGTCGAGCGTCCGAAGCATCGAAGAAATCGAAGATTTGATCAGTTCGTTATAATCTAAATTTTTTCCGTTGACGTGATTTTTTTTAATAATCTCGAGTGCATCCGAAATATCTTGCGAAATATTTGCTTGCGGTGTAGTTGCTTGAGGTTTTACCGGTTTTGATGTCGAAGCCGAGAAAGAACTTCCGCGTTCAAGTTTAAATGGTTCGGAGTCGGGAATTTGAGAAACGTTTTTTGTTTGTGCTGAAGAAAACGTATTGCCAATAAAAAGAACAGTTAAAATGAACGATGTTATTTTTCTCATAAAAACACTTATTTCCTTTTACAAATTCGATTTAAAAACAAATATCCCGAACCGTGAAACGGAAAAATATTGATTAGCTTTTTGGCAAATATTACAAAATAAAACTGCCATTTGCAAAATCGTATGCGAATAATTTGGTTTGATGAAAGTGTTAATTGAAAAGAAATTCCAACTATTTCTTTGTTTTTTTTCGCAGATTTATTAAACTTAACCCTTCAAGGAAAATTTCTAAAATGTCAAAATCAAATAAGGACAATCTGGAAAGCAAATTACAATCGCTCATCGAAACGGTTGACATAGCAAATTCTCTGACCGAACCGATGACAAATTCTATCGAAAACCTTTTGAAAATATCGGCAAAAGCGATGAATTCAGAAGAAGCCTCGGTCATTATCCGCGACGGCGACGAGGGCGATTTGCGATTTCTTTCGGCAATCGGAAAAGTTGCCGATCAACTGAAAAATATCCAAATTCCAGCCGGAAAGGGAATTGCGGGTTTCGTTTTTTCTTCGGGGCAACCAATGGCGATTACCGATGTTGGGGAAGAAGAAAGTTTTTATGCCGAGGTTGATAAAAAAACCGGTTATTCGACGCAGACGATTCTTGCTACGCCTTTGAATTATAACGGTGAAATTATCGGCGTATTGGAATATGTCAACCGCATCGGCGAACCGCCTTTTGAAGCCTTTACACCGGACGAAATGGACAATGCCACGCTTTATGCCGATGCGATTGCCTCGCTTGTGAACGCATATGAATTTGCCAAGATTTTCAGGGACTTGGGAAGTAAATTATTTGACGTTAAAGAGCCGATGGAATTTTCCGATGTGCGCGAATGGTTGAACACTCAGCGAGATTCGACAGAACACCGCGAAATGATTGATTTAGCTTTGCTTTTAAGAGAAATTTCTTCACGGGGCGAAGCCGAACGCAAATTATGCCGCGAAGTTCTGACAGCGATTATGCAATACGCGAAAGTTAAGGAAGAGGGGAGTTTTTTGAATTTTGATTTAGTGTAGTCAGTTATAAAATTTTATCTGAATACAAACGGAAATAGAATATGACTGAAATCTCAGGTTACGAAACAAATCAATTTGCCACCGTTTCAACATATTTCCAACTTGATGATAAATGGCAAACGCGGACGGGAAAAGGAGTTTCCGTAGCCATAATTGACAGCGGAATTGATGATTCCCATCCTGATTTACAAGGAAAAGTTATCGAATCCGTGGAAGCGCGGGTTGATGACAGAAGAGTCCTGTTTGAAAAGTCGAAAAGCGGTGATTCAACCGGACATGGCACAGCTTGTGCGGGTATTATTTCACGGATTGCACCCGAAACCGAATTTTACAGTATAAAAGTTTTAGGAGCAGGAAATGTCGGCAATTCGCAAGCCTTTCTGTATGGTTTGGATTACGCAATAAAAAATCGTTATCGTTTGATAAATCTGAGTTTAGGCACAACAAAATCAAATTATTTCAACGAACTTCACGATTTGCTTGACCGTGCCTATCGTGCCGGCTGTATCGTTGTTGCGGCGGCGAATAATCTGCCGCAACCGTCATTTCCTTCTGTTTTTTCTTCGTCACTAATTTCTGTGAGCAAATCAACTGAAACCGATCCGTTTCATTTCGGTTTTCGTTACGGAGAAATTATTGAGTTGACCGCGCCCGGCGTGAATGTCCGCACGGCTTGGCTCAACGGAAGTTATAAAAGTTTGACCGGCAACAGCTTTGCGTGTCCGAACATTGTCGGAATTATCGCGCTTTTGCTCGAAGCGAACCCAACGCTTACACCTTTTCAGGTAAAATCAGCACTTTATGCGCTTGCAAAGGAAAATCAAGCGGAAAAAGAAAATGAAAATCAAATTTAACCGTTAAATGCTTGAAAAAGCATCTGAATAAAATTAGAATCATAGCATTACGTTTGAATCCCTTTGTTAGCTTAGAGTCCCGAAAAAATTCATTTAAGGAAGAGTTGTATGAAAAAAATAATAATACCCGTATTTCTGATTGTGTTTGTTGCGTTGGTTTTCACATTTTGGTCGCCGTTATATAAGACGGTCGCAAATGTTGACAACCCATTTAACGAACGCGAACCCGATATTCCGGCAATGCTTCAAAATGCTAAAAATTCGATAACGAAAGAAGAGTTTTTGGAAAAACGTGCCGATGCCGCCGCAATGAAACGCGGTTTGAACAACGATTTGATTCCGAATCCCAATGACCGCCCGAAAGCTGTTTTGGAAATGGACAGACAAGAAAAAGCTTTGGCTGAACGCCCGTCATCCCCCGAGAAAAATTTGCTGCTTGCAAATTGGACTGCAATCGGTCCAAATCCGATTGTTGCCGGCGCAGCCAGATACTCCGGCAGAGTCATTGCAATCGCCATTCATCCGACTAATCCGGACATTGTCTTTGTCGGAACGGCACAAGGTGGACTTTATCGTTCAACAAACGGCGGCACGTCTTGGACGGCTTTGATGGACGGCGCACAAAGTTTGGCAATCGGTGCGATTGCCATTTCGCCTTCAAATCCTGAAATTGTTTATGTCGGCACGGGTGAACCAAACTTTTCGCTTGACAGTTTCTTCGGTGTCGGCGTTTATCGCATAGATAACGCTTCGACAACGGCAACTTTATCGGGACCTTATAATACAGATGCGGGAAGCGCAAATGTTTTTGTTGGACGTTCAATCGGTGAAATTATTGTTCATCCGACAGATCCCAACACGATTTTTGTAGCTACGACTTCGGGACTGGGTGGCATTGCAGGTGTCGGAACTACACCTGTTCCATCACGCGGCGTATTTCGCTCAACAAATGCCGCAGGGGCGACTCCGACATTTGCCAGATTAACGGGACTTGCCGGAAATGTTAACGCTAGTGTTCGTGATATGGCGATTGACCCGACAAATCCGAATGTTTTAGTTGTTTCACTCGTAGCGGCGACTCCGACCGGCGGACTTTATCGTTCGGTTGATGCTTTAGCGGCAACCCCAACTTTTACTCAAACTTTCGCATACACAAGCGGAACCTCTACCAGCGAATTAAATGCCGAATTAACCTCAATTCGACCAACGGGCAGTGCTAATGCAACCTTTTATGCGGCGACCGGAAATTTAGGCGGCAGAGTTTTGCGGTCAATTGATGGCGGCGCAACTTGGACTGAGCAAATTGATAATAATTTCTGCACCCCGCAATGTTTCTACGATATTGCGATTGCCGTAGATCCAATCAATGCAGACCGTGTTTATCTTGGCGGTGCGCCTGCTTTAATAGCAGGGTTTTCAACGACGGCTGGAACAGGCGGTTTTATTGAAGGTGGTTCAGGTGTTCACGTTGACACACACGCGATTGAAGTTTCCCGTTCAAATCCGGCGATTGTTTATCTCGGAACAGACGGCGGAATTTACAAATCAACTAACAGCGGAACAAGTTACACACATTTGAATACCGCACAATTTTACGCCACGCAATTTATGGGTATTTCCGTTCATCCGACTGATGCCAATTTTACAATCGGCGGAACGCAGGACAACGGCACGAATTACTATGATTCGGCGGGAAGCGGTTGGACTCGCGTTGATGGCGGCGATGGCGGTTATACCGTGATTGATCAAACAGCACCGGACACTACCAATGTGCGGATGTATCATACTTATTTCAGCCAAACGAATAACGTTGTCGGTTATGCAACCCGCCAAAATACAACTGCCGGATGGAGTTTCCGTGGATGTAACGGAACAACACCGAACAATGGAATTACCTGTGGCGATCAAGTTTTGTTTTATGCACCTCTCGAAGGCGGTCCGGGAAATCCGAATTCTGTTTATTACGGAACGGACAGACTTTATCGTTCCGGCGACTTCGGAATTACCCACACAGTTGTCAGCCAAGTATTCGGAACACCGATAAGTTCAATCGGCATTTCGCGTCAAAATGATGCTATCCGAATCGTCGGAACGACTAACGGTGGAATTTTCGGCACGAATGCGGGAAGCACGACATTGACTGATTATGATACGGGCGGGCAAGTTCCCAACGGTTTCATTTCGCGGTCGGTAATTGACCCGACCAACCCTGCGGTGGCTTACATTACGATTTCAAATTTTAATGTGGCGAATGTTTGGAAAACGACAAACTTGGATTCAGGAACACCGACTTGGACAAATATTTCAACCGGCATTCCGCAAATTCCGGTAAGTTCATTTGTTATTGATCCGCAAAATACCAATACACTTTATGCCGGAACAGACATCGGTGTGTATGTTTCAACGAATGGTGGAACAAGTTGGTCGCCTTTCGGCACCGGACTTCCACGTGTTGCCGTTTTCGGTATGGCAATTGCCAATGGCACGCCACGCAAATTACGAGTTGCTACTCACGGCAAAGGAATGTTTGAAATTCCGCTGAATGTTCCTCAAGGTCGTAGATTTATGGACTTTGATGGCGATGCGAAAACCGATGTTTCGATTTTCCGTCCCGCGCCCGGCGAGTGGTGGATTAATCGTTCTTCGGACAATGGAACTTTTGCCGCACAATTCGGAACTTCGTCCGATAAAACCGTTCCGGCTGACTTTACCGGCGACGGCAAGACAGATATTGCGTTCTGGCGCAATTCGACCGGCGAATGGTATATTCTTCGAAGCGAAAACTCGACATTCTTTGCCTTTCCGTTCGGAGCAAACGGCGACACGCCTATTCCTGACGATTACGACGGAGACGGCAAAGCCGATGCAACAGTATTCAGACCTTCTTCCAATACTTGGTTTATAAGCAAATCGAGTGGCGGAACTGACATTATCGGTTTTGGCACAACCGGTGATAAACCCGCAGTCGGAGATTATGACGGCGACGGCAAAGCTGACATCGCAATCTACCGTAACAATGCAGGAGTTAGCGAATGGTGGATTAGAAGAAGTTCTAATGCTTCGGTTTTTGCAGCGGCATTTGGCGTATCAACCGATAAAGCTGTGCAGGGTGACTACACGGGCGACGGTAAAACGGACATTGCAATTTGGAGACCTTCAAATGGTAACTGGTTTATTTTGAGAAGTGAAGATTTCAGTTTCTTCGCGTTTCCGTTTGGAACAACAGGTGATGTTCCGGTTGCCGGAGATTATGACGGCGACGGCAAATTCGATGCCGGTGTTTTCCGTCCGGCGAGCAATACTTGGTTTGTCCAACGCTCAACTGCCGGAACACTAATTCAAGTCTTCGGTATTGCGGGCGACCAGCCCTTGCCGAATGTCTTTGTTCCCTAAGTTTTTGGCAATAGAACGTAAAAAAGGCTTTGTTCTCAATAAATGAACAAAGCCTTTTTTATTGTGCAGAAATATTAACGAAACCAATAAACTAAAAAATTACAGATCTATCACTGATTAATGCCGCTGACTGTTATTTGTTTTTTTATTAACTTTAAGTGTTGAAATTTTGCCGAATGGAATCTGCAAAACCCATTTGAATAGTGTCTTCAAGAAATTGTATTGAGTCAAATTTTTCAGAATCAACCGATAAATCGTTGAAAATTCGATTAATTGAATCAAGAACAATTTCCAAGGGAATTTGTTCTTTTTCCCATTCTGCAATACAAACATAGTCGCTCGCCGCAAGGATTTTTTTGCAGCTTCTTTTTAGAAATAAATCTGTTACGGTTTCGATATAATTCATTATTTCACCTTTTTAGATAACAAAAAAAGAAACAGCCTTGAAGATTTCTCGACAAGGCTGTTTGCGGGAGATTTATTTATAGACTCTTTAGCAAATTAGCCGGCAATAATAATACCGTCGCGGCAAGCAACTGGTTGATTTCTGCCGGTTTCAT
>CAZJQP010000062.1:0-31961 GCA_964548225.1 uncultured Blastocatellaceae bacterium
AAAATTATATTTCTACATTGAATTATCTAATTTTCTTTTGCAAGAGGTCTAATTAATTGTTGCGCCGTTGGTTCGGACGATTGTTGTTTTCTTGTTGGCGTTCTTCCATCCGTTTCATAAATTCTTCGCGCAGGCTTTTGAATTTGGCAAGTTGTTCTGGGGTTAAGACTTTGCGGACTTCAAATTCCATGACGGTGCGGATTCTGAGGACTTCGGCGTGTGCCATCTGCACATCTTTCAGACGATTTTTGACTTCTTCTTCGTTTGGAGTTTCGGCATAAATTGCCAAATCGAGCGCACGATTTGCTTCACGCAATTTCTCTTGCGCGGCTTGCATCAGAGGTTGTTTTTCCTGATTGATGCGGCGGATTTGCTGAATTTGCTCACGCGAAAGCCCGAGTTGTTCGAGCAGACGGCGCGGCTGAATGTTTGGTCGGTCATTGTTCGGACGCTCCTGCAAATCTTGCGCGTTCACAAAAACGGCGGGGAAAATCAGCAAACAAACTAAAATTATTAAACTTTTCAAATTCAGGGGGTTCATATTATTTTTCCTCTTTTAATTACTGCTTCCAATCTCGTCAAAAAGTTCTGAAAGCCGCAGAGATCTATCCTCGTCCTCATCAATTCCCGCTAACGTCGGCACACCTTTTTGCGGTGCATAATTCGATTTGTTATTTTTGTTCACTTTGTTATCTTGCGCCATTGAATTATCCATTTTCGGCTGAACAGATTTCATTTTCGGTTTGTTCACGGCTTTGACAATCTGATTTTTCGGTGTAACGGTTTTTTGCTCGATTTGCTTCACTTTTTGCGGAACATCTGCCGGTTTTTCGTCTTTCGGATTTACAAATGCGTTTTCTTCCTTCGGAATTTCGACAGGTTTTTGTTCGACAATCGGTGCAACTTCGGCGATTGCGTCAATTTTTGAATTACTATTAAAAAACCAAACCAAACCAAGTGCCACAATTAATGCGGCAAAACCGCCAGCCCACATCGGAGAGAATGAAAAAAGTTTGCGAAGCGAGTCAATCCACGATGAGTTTTCGCTTGGAACGGCAACCGGACGAAGTTGCGGAATGTTAAGCGCAGGTGCGTCAAAGGCAAAAATATCTTCTTTGCGCCATTCCCCGATTGACGAGCGCACCAAGCCGAATCCGGCAATTTCATCGGCGCAGGAAAAGCAATTTAACAAATGAGATTCAAATTCTTTGCGCTCTTTTGCCGTTGACTCATCATAAATGTAAGCCACAATTTGTTCGGCAAACTCACAATTTCTATCTAACATAACTTTTTCTCCTCGCCTTTAAACAATCTCCAAAGGCGTTCTTTCCAGCTTCATCCGAAGCTGTTTGAGTGCGGTATAAAGACGGCTTTTGACCGTGCTAAGCGGTAAATCAAGTTCATCGGAAATTTCCTGAAACGTCATTTCTTGAAATTCCTTCAACACGATAACCTCTTTCAAATCAGCCGGAAGTGACAAAACCGCTTGTCTGATTAACATCGTCCGTTCACTTTTTTCCGTCTGTTTCGACGGCGAGAAAGCAGGCGATGCGACAAAAACTTTGTCTTCCGTGTTTTCTTCGTCGTCCAGATAACTTTCAGAACGGCTTTTCGTCCGCCGTTTGAATGTCAAACATTGGTTGACCGCGATTCGATGCAGCCACGAAGAAACTTTTGCCTCGCCGCGAAAATTTTTCAAATTCCGATAAGCAGAAATAAAAGTTTCCTGCGCCGCGTCTTTGGCTTCTTCCTCGCGGGCGAGCATACCGAAACAGAGCGCGAAAATTTTGCGCTCCCATCGGCTTACGATTACGCCGAAAGCATCCGCATTATCCGCGATTGCCAATTCGACAAGTTGCTCGTCCGTCAAATGATTCACCATTAAAAACTCGTCCGTTTCTCAAAAGTTAAAATCGCACGAGAATCTTACCAAACGCGATTTAGGAACGCCAATTAATTCGCGTCCGATTTTTAGACGCACCTTTACAAAAAAAAGTCTGAAAAATTTAATTAAAACAATGACATAAATCTACTCCGGCAAGTTCAAGACATAATTTCAGCTATGTTGATTTCTGTAAAAATCAAATTAGGTTACATTCCGAATTAGATTGTTAAAGTCCAACGGAGTTTGAGACAGAATTACAAATAAAATTTTGTGTCTGAAATCAGTCTATTAGGTTAAATCATCCGTCGGATAGGTTGCGGGACGTATCTGTTTAGGTTCGAGACCTGATTTATTAGGTTCGGAACGTATCCGGATACGTCGGGCAACCTATCCGATTAGGTTTGGAACGTATCAAATTAGGTGCGGAACGTATCCGACTAGGTCGGGGACGTATCCGACGGGGTTTGGAACGTATCCAGATAGGTTTCGAGACGTATCCGACGGGCGATTGCAAAGTTGGCGGAACGGATTTTACCTGTCATTTATCACTTTTCACCTATTATTTATTTCGGAGATAAGGGATTTTCATTTGAAATAAGTGATAGATGATAAGGAGTCGGACACAAATAATAAAGGTGAAACCTCTAAAATAATTGAGAATTGATAATTGGAATTTGATAATCGTCGTGTAAAAATAAGGCAAATTATCAATTATCAATTAATCATTATCAAGTATTTTAGAGGGTTTAGTTAAAAGCCATTCTGTCCACACACTTAACCAAAATAAGATTGTCTAAAATACCTTGATCATCTCAATAATGTTTGATTGACTGATAATTTTTCGCCAAATTTTATAAAATTAATGTCAGAATAGCTTTACCAAGTTTCTAAAATGTAGGAGGAAAATTTATGCAAACAGATTTAGCAATTGCTCAAAAAGCAACACTTAAACCAATTGGAGAAATCGCCGAACAAATGGGTTTGGATTCAGAGGATTTTGATATTTACGGAAGTCCGCACATTGCGAAACTTCGTCTTAGTGTGATGGACAAAGTTAAAAATAATCCAACGGCAAAATATATTGATGTTTCCGCGATTACACCGACTCCGCTTGGTGAAGGAAAATCCACCACGCTCATCGGAATCGGTGAAGCGATGAAGCACATCGGCAAACGTGCGGTCGTTACGCTTCGTCAACCTTCGCAAGGTCCGACCTTCGGCATCAAAGGTGGTGCGGCGGGCGGCGGTTATGCTCAGGTCGTCCCGATGGAAACATTTAATCTTCACCTGACGGGAGATATTCACGCCGTAAGTGCGGCAAATAATTTGCTTGCGACGATGATTGATAACGATTTGATGCGTGGAAATCCTTTGAATATTGATCCTTACAGCATCACTTGGAAACGGGTTGTGGATATGAACGACCGTGCCTTGCGGAAAATTATCATCGGTCTCGGCGGAAAATTGGAAGGCGGTGTTCCGCGTGAAACAGGTTTTGATATTACGGTCGCTTCGGAAGTAATGGCGATTCTTGCCTTGACGACTTCGCTCAAAGATATGCGTGAATGCTTCGGCAGAATTGTGGTCGGCTTGAAAAATGATAAAACGCCTGTTACCGCCGAAGAAATCGGTGCGGCAGGTGCGATGACGGTTTTAATGCGCGATGCACTTCGTCCGACTTTGATGCAGACGCTCGAAAACACGCCCGCACTCGTCCACGCCGGACCTTTCGCCAACGTCGCACACGGAAACAGCAGTATTTTAGCCGACTTAATTGCCAGCAAATGCGGTGATTATTTACTGACCGAATCTGGCTTCGGAGCAGACATCGGTGCAGAAAAATTCTTCAATATCAAATGCCGTTACAGCGGTTTGAAACCTGATGCTTGTGTTTTGGTCGCCACAGTCCGAGCCTTAAAAGCACATAGCGGAAAATATCGAATCGTTGCCGGAAAAGCACTTCCGCCCGAACTTTTGGAATTGAATGTGGCAGACGTGGAAGCAGGTGCCTCGAATCTCATCAAACAAATCGAAAACATCAAAATTCACGGCGTTACGCCTGTTGTCGCCATCAACGCTTTTGAAACGGACCATCCCGAAGAAATCGAAGCTATCAAACGAATTTCTATTGAAGCAGGTGCTTTAGGTGCGGCAGTTTCCAGACATTGGGCAGACGGCGGAAAAGGTGCAATCGAACTCGCAGAAATGACGGTTGCGGCGGCAGATGAACCAAGCGAATTTAAGTTTTTATACGATTTAGACCAACCGATTGCCTCAAAAATTGAAGCGATTGCGACCAAGATTTACGGAGCGAAAGACATCAGTTTAAGTTCGCAAGCCGCCGAACAAATCAAGAATTACGAAGAAAACGGCTTCGGCAAACTCCCGATTTGTATGGCAAAAACTCATCTAAGTTTGAGCCACGATGCAAGTTTAAAAGGTGCGCCGACAGGTTTTACCTTACCGATTCGTGAAGTTCGTGCCAGTGTTGGCGCAGGTTTCATTTATCCGATCTGTGGTGATATGCGGACAATGCCTGCCTTGCCTGCACATCCGGCGGCGGAAAGAATTGACATTGATGAAAACGGCAATGTTGTTGGATTGTTTTAGGAATCGTTCCAAAAACGAAAATGAAATTTTTAGTATGTCGCGTTTTTGTCTTTGATTTTGAATAATTTTGTCAATTTACTTAACCCTAAGTTTTATAATCGGCAACTTGGGGTTCCCGTTAAATTGGTTTAAGAAGTGCAATCTCAACGGAACACGAAAACGCAATTATGACTAAGAAAATAAAATTAATCCGGCATTTTGTGAAGAAGAATAAAGCATTGAATGGTCAAAGATAAAAAAGAGGTAAGTTTTTTGAAACTTGCCTCTTTTGATATTGGTGAGTCGTGCAGGTATCGAACCTGCGACCCGCAGATTAAGAGTCTGCTGCTCTACCAACTGAGCTAACGACCCGTGTAGAATTCGGATTATATCAAGACTGGGCAAAGATTTCAAAACTTCACAGGCTTTGCGCGATTGCAAATTTCATATTAAAAATTAAAAACCAATCAATATTTATAATCTGTAATACTTAATTCTGCGAGAATAGCCGGATAAATTTGCAAAATTTCTATCTTTGGACGTTCTTTCAATTTGATTGATTTGGTGAAAAAAGTGAAAATACTTACGGCAATATGAAAGAATGTCCGAAATGTGAAGTTTGTTATGAAGATAACGTGAATCTTTGTCCGGTTGACCAAGTGGCGACGAGGATGGCTCTGCCCGGACCACAGCTTCTTGCAAATAGATACTTTTTAGAAAAACGTATCGGGCGCGGTGCAATGGGGCAGGTTTATATTGCCAAAGACGAAAACCTAGGCACACGGCGCGTTGCCGTGAAAACCGTTCGGCAAGATATTCTGAACAGCGAAAATTTGCAGGAAGGCGAAGCAATTGCGCGTTTCGAACGTGAAGCACGTTCCGCGGCTTCGATTTCGCATCCCAATATTGTTGATGTAACCGATTTCGGCGAAACCGAAGAAGGCGTATTTTATTTGATTATGGAATACGTTCCGGGCGAAACGCTTCACCGATTGCTTCGCCGTGAAGGAACTTTGACCGTCAACCGTGCGATTGCATTGCTTCGCCAAATTGCTAACGGTGTGGAAGCCGCACACGAAGCCGGGATTTTGCACCGCGATTTGAAACCCGCGAACATTTTTATAATGCAGAAGGGCAAATCTACGGGCGACGGCTTTATCAAAGTCGGCGATTTCGGTTTGGCGAAAATTGTCAATTCGACCGTTACGGACGCAAATTCGGACGCGACACCTTCATCACGCGGAATTATCGGAACGCCGGAGTTTATGGCTCCCGAACAGATGCAGCCCGAACTCGGTGTTGATGTTCGTGCCGATATTTACGCGCTCGGAACGATTGCTTATCTGATGCTTGGCGGCAGAACGCCTTTTGTCGGCGACATTATGCAGCTTGTGATGCAGAAAATTATGCACAAAGCTCCGCCGCTTTCTTCGTTGCGTTCGGATATTCCGCCAAAGGTCGAAGCCGCGATTATGAAATCTTTGGAAATCGAAGCCGATAAGCGTCCGGCTTCGGTTGCCGATTGGATTTCGGAACTCGAAACAGCGGCGAAAGGTGTTGACGAAGACAAAAATGTCGGTAAATCGCGCCTTGTCATTCTTGCGCCGATTGAAGCCGAAGTTTATGTTGACGACGAACGCAAGGGAATTATCGGGCGTTCGGGCAGATTGGTTTTAACTTCGATTCCCGCCGGACAGCATATTTTAAGAGTTTCAAAAATAGGCGAAAAAGATGATGAGCGCGTTATCGAAGTCCGTGAAGACGGCAACGAGCAGGTTATTCAAGCCCAACTTAAATCAATTAAAGAAACTGCCAGTCAACCTTCGTCATCACAACCGGGAAGCAGTGCGGCACAATCGAGCATTATGCCCGGAATCGTTGCTTGCACAAATTGTCATTCGCGGTTTGCTGAAGGCGTAAAATTTTGCGGAAAATGCGGTGGACGGCAATTTGTCCTGATCAGTCAGGGCGACGCGCCGCAAACAATGCCGTGTCCGCGATGTCAAGCGGCTTTGCCCTTGACTGCGAAATTTTGCGGACGTTGCGGCTATCGTTTTGAGCAGCAACAGCAACAGCAACAACCGCCGCCGAATCAAATAGTTTATGCGAATCGTCAGCCGCAAACCAACGTGCCGCCAAACGCACAAATTAACAATCAGCCGCCGCAATTCGTTCAGCAATCAAATCCGTCGCCGCAAGTTCAACAGCCAACGCCGTCGGTTAATAATCCGCCGATGAATCCGCCTTCAAATTTTCGGGCGGTTCTTCCGCAAAGTTTAACCCGTTCGGTCGAAAAAATTTGTTTGAAATGCGGTTCTTCATACCCCTCGGATATTAAATTTTGCGGGCGTTGCGGTGGAACTTTGAACTGATTCGTGCTATCAATCAGAACACTGAGCAATAGCGACTTGGCAATCGCAAAATAAATGTCAAGTCGTTACCTCTTTGTGCCTGATTTATAATTAGAGCTATTGCAAAGTCGGAAATCTTGGATTTATCTATTACTTTATTACTTCTCACTTATTGTGTAATCTTTTCCGATGGTTTTTTCGGAATAAGTGAGAAGTGATAAGTTAAAAGTGATATTTGCGCCGTGCAAAATGAGTTTCCGGCTTTTTTCAGCGGCTTTGCAATAACTATGTGATTTTTATATTTAGTAGAACAAAAAAAATAAAAAATTGGTATAATGTTCCACAAAAGTTTTTTCATAAACTAATCAAAAGGAAAAATTAATGAAAATTTGCCCGAATTGCCAACAACACTATGAAGATGATGGTTTGAATTTTTGTCTCAACGACGGCGGAGTTTTAGAAAAAAAAGATGATGACGCGCCTCCGCCGACAATGATGATGCCGCAAACACGGCAGACGAATCCGAACGTCGGCAACGATTTTACAACTCCGACGTGGCAGCAAGATTCGCCACAACCTTCAACGCCTTGGCAAAGCAATCCGATTCCGCAAACGCCGCCGGTTTCGCCTTGGCAAAGTGCGCCGATGCAGCCTTCGTCGCCGATGTCGCCACAGCAAAACACGCCGGGTTATATTGCGCCACCGGTTTATGCAAGCGGCGGAATTGACCAAAATTTGCCGTTTGCCGCGATAATTTGCGGATCGGGCGCAGTTTTGTTTTCATTCTGTTGTGGTTTGTTTTCCTTGCCGCTCGGCATTGCGGCGATTGTTACGGGATTTATGGGAATGAATAACGCCAATAATAATCCGCAAAAATACGGCGGAAAAAATCTGGCAATCGGCGGAATGGTTTTAGGCGGAATAAGTTTATTAATTTCATTCGGTTTGTTTTTAATCTCTTTCGTCCTTAGATAAAAAAGGTTTTGATTATATTAGATGCGAGTAACACTGCGCGTGATTTCAGGTCCTCAAATTGGGCGGGTTTTCACGTTTGACCAACACGATACATTTATGATTGGGCGAAGCGAAGATTCACATTTTTGCTTGCCGCAAGACCGTTTCTTCTCGCGCCATCACTGTATTTTAGAGATTGCACCGCCGCGTTGTTTTCTGCGCGATTTGGGTTCGCTCAATGGAACTTACGTCAACGGTTTTCGCGTCGAAACCGCGCATTTGAAAAACGGCGACCGTATTCAAGGCGGCGAAACGATTCTTGAAGTCGGAGTTTCATCTGATGTAATCGAAAACGAAGTTCCTTCCGAATTTCCAAAACCTGATGATTTAACAAAAACCACGCCTTCGCTGGTTACGATTCAATGCCTTAATTGCGGAATTCCCGCGAGCGTCGAAGCCTCGCGCCCGGACGCGAAAATGTCATATGTTTGCGACGAATGCCGCGAAAAATTAAAGCAACATCCGCAACCGATTCCTAATTACGAAATGATTCGTATTTTGGGGCAAGGCGGAATGGGGAGCGTAATGTTGGCGCGTTCGCAAAAAGACGGGCGACCTGTGGCAATTAAGACTTTGTTGCCTGAAGTTGCCGTCAGCGAACAATCTTTGAAACGATTTTTGCGCGAAATCGAAGTTGCGGCATCACTTCAACATCCGAATATCGTCAGCTACATCGAACATGGAACGCATAATGGAATTGTCTATCTGGTAACGGAATTTGTCAGCGGAATGGATGCTTCAAAACTGGCGAAACATCGCGGCGGAAAATTGAATTATCAAGAAGTTGTTAAAATAATCGAGCAGACTTTAGCGGCTTTGGATTTCGCGCATCAGAAAGGGTTTGTTCACCGCGACATCAAAGAACAAAATATTTTAGTTGAAGGAAATTTCCCGAATTATCGTTCAAAATTAACAGATTTCGGTTTAGCAAAAAGTTTCAAACAATCGGGAATGAGCGGCGTAACAATGGTCGGAGACGTTGCCGGAACAATCGCGTATATGCCGCCCGAACAAGTCAGAGATTTCAAGGAAGTTCGTCCGCCGTCGGACATTTACGCTTGCGGAATGACAGCTTACTCGCTTTTGACCGGAACACACGCACTCGATATTTCGCCGCGTGCCGGAATCGCCGAAACCGTCAAAGCGATTTTTGAAAAACCGATAATCCCGATTCTCCAAAGAGTGCCGGAAGTTCCGCACCGTGTCGCCGCCGTTATCGAAACCGCTATTGCCAAAGATGTCGAACTCCGCTGGCGCACCGCTGGAGAAATGCGCGAATCTCTTTTGCGTGCGTTACCTTAAATTCAGTTTTTGGTGGCAACAGAGCCGCCTGCAAATGTATGTAATTTGATATTCCCGACCAAGCGGAAGATTTGCCGTATTTTTTAATCAATCCGAAACAAACCAATTACGCGGGGGAATTGCTGACCGTGATTATTTCGCCGAAACCTCTGACGAGTTTGAAAGCGGACGCGGACGGCAAAATAAAAAACACGGACGATTTAATCGAATTGGAAATAAATGCCGATGTAGAAATCTCTAGCCGCAACGATTCACAAGACAAAATCTATTCAAAAACCGAGTCGGAAGCCGCCTGCGGTGCGAAAACTCGCCAATTAACCCGCGAAAAATCAAACGAAAACCCGTGCGGTGAAAAATCGCGCCAACTAATCCGTGAAGAACCCCTTCCGCAAACAATCTATCGCGTCAAAACCGAAGCCGGACAGCCGTTTGCCGCTTTCATCACTTTAAAAGTAAAATAGTCAAGATGAAAACCTTATATTTTGACTGCTTTGCTGGCGCAAGCGGCAATATGATTTTGGGCGCGTTGGTCGCGCTTGGCGTTGATGAAAACGAACTTATCGAACAACTCAAATGGCTTGATATTGCCGATTTTTCAATCGAATTTTCAACCAAAAACAAATCCGGCATTGCGGCGATTTACGCCGATGTCAAAGTCGCGGACGAAAAACATCACCAGCATTTTTCGACGATTGAAAAAATAATAAATAACTCGCGTTTAAGTGAAAATGTAAAAAGCCGCGCCGTAAAAATTTTCAGAAAATTAGCGGAAGCCGAAGCGAAGATTCACGGAATCAGCCTCGAAAAAGTCCATTTTCACGAAGTTGGCGCGATGGACGCGATAATTGATGTCGTGGGTGCGTGTATCGGTTTTGAAATGCTTGAAATCGAAAAATTTTCTTGTTCAAAAATTCACGTCGGAAGCGGTTTCGTGCAAATGGCACACGGAAAATTTCCCGTTCCGCCGCCTGCGGTTACGGAATTGCTCAAAGATTTTTCCGTTTATTCAACCGAAATTGAAGGCGAATTGATTACACCGACCGGAGCAGCGATTATTGCGACGGTTTGCGAAGAATCGGGAAATCTGCCTGAAATGATTGTCGAAAAATCGGCTTATGGAGCGGGAAGTCGGGATTATGAAGATTTTCCGAATGTTTTAAGATTAATTATCGGTAAAACTTCAAACACCAAATTCCAAGTTCCAAGTTCACAGAACAACGAACAACTAACAATTATTGAAACGAATATTGATGATTTATCGGCGGAAATATTGGGTTTTGTAATGGAACGAGCTTTTGAAATCGGTGCTTTGGATTGTTGGTTCACGCCGATTCAGATGAAAAAAAATCGTCCGGCAACGATGATTTCAATTTTATGCAAGCCGGACGAAAAGGAAATTTTCAGCAAACTGCTTTATACTGAAACTTCGACGATTGGTGTCAGAATTAAAACCGTCGAACGCGAATGCTTGACGCGGGAAACGGCGAAGTCTAAAACCGAATTTGGCGAAATTGACGTTAAAATTGCCCGATACAAAGATAAAATTGTCAACGCTAAACCCGAATTCGAACAAATTCGGGAAATTGCCTTACGGTCGGGAAAAACTTTGAGGGAAATTCAGCAAAAAGCGGTGAAAAGTTTAGAGATTGAAAACTCAAATGAATAAATTGCAGGAATTATTTTGGGCGGCTTCGCGTCGCGCCCGGTCAAAGCGTGCCGCATTGTTTCGGCAAATATTCAAACTTGACGAAACGACGAAAATTCTTGACATCGGTTCGGAAAAAGGAGTCAATATTAATCTTGTTATTGCCGGTTCGAAGGTCAAACCTGAAAATGTTTTTATTGCCGATATTGATTTAGAAGCAATAAGTTACGGACGCGATAAATTTGGCTTTCAATCCGTTTTAATCGGTGAATCCGGCACTCTGCCGTTTGCCGACCAAGGGTTTGATTTGGTTTATTGTTCGTCGGTTATCGAACACGCAACTGTGCCGAAGACAAATCTTTGGGAAATTGTTTCCGAAAAAGAATTCGGAGAAGCGGCTTGGGAGAATCAGAAAATTTTGGCGCGGGAAATCGAGCGTGTCGGGCGGCAATTTTTCGTGCAAACTCCGGCGCGTTCATTTCCCATCGAAAGTCATACATGGCTTCCGATGTATTCATTTCTGCCGCGTCCGATTTTATTAAAAGCATTAAAATTTTCAAATAAATATTGGATAAAACAAGCCGATCCGGATTTTAATTTGCTGGATACGCAACAGATGAAAACGCTTTTTCCATCAGCGGAGATAGTTTTGGAAAAAAAGTTCGGATTGATAAAATCAATTATGGCTGTAAAAACATTGAGGTAAAAGAGAGTTGAAGAAAAAAATTGATCTAAAGAAAATTGCAGAAGGTGTGCGCCTGATGTTGGAAGGAATGGGTGAAGACACAAACCGCGACGGTTTGCAGAAAACGCCTGAAAGAGTGGCGGAGTTTTACGCTGAATTGACGGAAGGAATGTGGGAAGATGCGGCTTCGCACGTTGCGCCCTTGCCGGGTGATTCACACGATGAAATGGTGATTGTCAAAGATATTTCCATTGCTTCGGTTTGCGAACATCATCTTGCGCCGTTTGTCGGAAAATGTCATATTGCTTATATTCCGAAAGGCGGGCGCATCGTCGGTTTGTCGAAATTGGCGCGGATTGCTGAAATTTATTCACGTCGGCTTCAAGTTCAGGAACGTCTGACACAGCAAATTGCACAGACGCTTTTTGATAATCTGCAACCGCTCGGCGTGATGGTCGTTATGGAAGCCGAACATACTTGTATGACCTTGCGCGGTGTAAAAAAACCGGGTGCGAAAACGATAACTTCAAGCGTTCTCGGCGGTTTTCGTTCCGATGCGCGAACTCGTGCGGAAGCGATGAGTTTGATAAAAGGGTAAAATTTATGGATGAAGAATTAGTAGTAATTGCCACGACAAACGATTTATTTGAAGCGGAAATGCTTGAAGGGCAATTGATTGCAAAAGGTTTCGACGTATATTTGGCGGACGCAAATCTTATTGGCGTGATGAATTTGCTGGCAAACGCGGTCGGCGGCATAAAAATACAAGTTCCTGCATCGGAAGCGGATGAGGCAACGAAGTTTATTGAAGATTTTAGAAATGCGGAGATTATTTTTGATGAAGAATCTTCCGAAACGTGAGAATTAAAAGCACTGGATTTACAAATTATTCATTATCAAATATCAATTATTTCAGCAGTTAAAAAAACTCTGAAATAATTGATATTTGATAATGAATAATTTGTAATTTTCGAAAAAAAACTATGAAAAAGAAATTGTTGACGGTGATTTGTTCGGTTTCGCTTTTTTGCTCGATTTCGTTTGCACAAACGGCAGGAAAATATGCGGGTTATTTCAGCGAACAAAAATTAAAGACGACGATAAAATTTTTGTCGGACGACGGTTTTGAAGGTCGTGCGCCGGGAAGTCGCGGCGGTGAATTAGCGGCGAAGTTTTTGGCGATGGAATTGCAGAGAATCGGCATTAAACCGGGCAATAACGGTTCTTATTTTCAGCCTGTTTCACTCGTTGCCGCCAAAGCGAATCCGAATACAAAATTGAGCGTTTCGGGCAAAAATTCTTCGTTTGATTACAGTTTCGGCAACGAATTTGTCGCCACGACCGGCGCACAGACCGAAAATGTCAATATTGATGCCGAGATGGTTTTTGTCGGTTACGGAATTGATGCAGACGAACAAAAATGGAACGACTACAAAGGTGACAAAGACGATTATCGCGGCAAAGTTCTCGTGATGATGGTCAGCGACCCGCCGGCGACGGAGAAAGAACCGAATCTGTTTGGCGGACGCGCTCTGACTTATTACGGACGTTGGACTTACAAATATGAAGAAGCGGCAAGACGCGGCGCAGTTGGCGCGATTTTGATTCATACAACCGAAACCGCCGGATATGGTTGGAACGTCGTCGAAACTTCAAACGGAAATTGGCGTTACGAAGTGGCACGCACTCCAACCGACAAAACGCCGTTTTTGCAAGTCAAATCGTGGATGCAGAACGAAACTGCGAAACGGATTTTCTTTCAAGGCGGACACAATCTCGATGAATTGCGCGAAAAAGCAAAATCGAGAGATTTCAAACCTGTCAAGCTCGGTGTTCGGGCGAAAATGGATTTGAAAAGCGAAATTAAACGGCTTGATTCAAATAATGTCGTCGGAATTTGGGAAGGTGCGGACGCGAATTTGAAAAACGAATATGTGATTTACACTTCGCATTGGGATCATTTAGGAGTTGGCAAACCAAACGCCAACGGCGACACGATTTACAATGGCGCGTTGGATAATGCTTCGGGCTTGGCGCAAGTTTTAAGTTTAGCCGATGCCTTTACGAGATTGCCGAAAAAAGAACAGCCGAAGCGTTCGCAGGTTTTTCTGTTCACGACCGCCGAAGAACAAGGACTTTTGGGCGCGGAATGGTATGCACGAAATCCGATTTTTCCGCTCGAAAAAATTGCCGCGAACATCAATATTGACGGCGGAAATTTTCTTGGGCTTACAAGAAATTTCGGCGCATTGGGCGCAGAACGCTCGAATCTTTGGGACACGGTGCAGAAGGTTTTGAAATCGCGGCAGATGACATTTTTGCCCGATAGATTGCCCGAACAAGGTTTCTTTTTCCGCTCCGACCATTTTCCGTTTGCCAAAGGTGGCGTTCCGGCTTTGAGCATTCAGAGCGGCGACGATTATGTCGGAAAACCGAAAGATTTTGCGGAAAAATTCTTTTTAGATTTTAACCGCAATCATTATCATCAGCCGTCGGACGAATTCAGCGAAGATTGGCGTTTTGACGGAATGGTGCAGTCTTTGGATGTCGTGATGGCGATTGCTCTGGAAATCTCGAACGATAAAAAAATGCCGCGCTACAACAAAGACGACGAATTTGCCAAAGCGCAACCAAATAGAAAATAAATGTTGGTTGAAGTGGTTAGCTAAGTATGTGATAATTTGTTTGTCGGAGGTTTATTTTTTATGACAAAAGCAAATGTTCACGAAGCGAAAACCAATTTGAGCAAGCTCATCGAACAAGCATTAAACGGTGAAGAAGTCGTTATCGCAAAGGCGGGAAAACCGCTTGTGCGACTTGTTCCCGTGCGCGAGAAAAAAGAAAGTGTTTATGGAATAGATGCCGGAAAGATTTGGATTGCGGACGATTTTGACGATTTGCCCGAAGATATTTTAGCGGCTTTTTACGGAGAAGATGATGAGAGTTTTGATTGATACGCATATCTTTCTTTGGTTCGTTGAAGGTTTGCGGCTTCGGCAAAATGCTATAAATTTTCTGCAAGATACGTTTAATAACGAAATTTTTGTATCTCACGTTACGGCTTGGGAAATCGCCATAAAATACGGTGTCGGAAAGTTGAATCTACCGAATACTCCCGAAATTTGGTTTCCGGATCGCATACGTCGCACCGGATTTTTGCATCTGCCGATTGAAATGTCGCATACGCTTAGTGTTCACAACTTACCGCCACATCATAAAGACCCGTTCGACCGACTTTTGATTTCACAATCGAACGCGGAAAATTTGCCGATTATTACGGAAGACCCGCGTTTTCAGGCTTATCAAGTAAAAATACTCAGCTTAAAAGATTTATAATGATGAAAACATTTTATATTACAACGCCGATTTATTACGCAAACTCTTTGCCGCATCTCGGACATCTTTACACGACGACGATTGCCGATGTCATTATCAAACACAAAAAACAGCGCGGTTTCGAGACGTTTTTCTTAACGGGAACGGACGAACACGGCGTAAATATTCAGCGCGTCGCCGAATCGAATAAGCAAACGCCGCGTGAATACGTTGATTTTATTTCCGGCGAAATGAAGAAAATGTTCGCCGATTTCGGTTTGACCGATTACGATATTTTTATGCGGACGACTGAGAAGTTTCATTACGAAGGCGTTCAGAATCTCTGGCGGAAAATTGCCGAAAATAAAACTCCGAAAGGCAACGAAAATATTTACAAAGGTTTTTACGAAGCGTGGTTTTGTCCGAATTGCGCGGAATTTAAGACCGAAACCGAATATGAATTGCGCGAAGGCGAAGAAGTTCCGCGTTGTTTAGTTCACGAAAAACCGCTCGATTTGGTTAAAGAAGAAAGTTATTTTTTCCGTCTTTCGGATTACGGCGAAACTTTGCTGAAAATCATCGAAGAAAATCCCGAAAGATTGCGTCCCGAAGCGCGTCGAAACGAAGTCGTCGCGTTTATCAAACAAGGTTTGCAAGACCTTTCGATTTCGCGTGAGAAAAAGTCTGTTTCGTGGGGCGTTCCCGTTCCGAATGACGAAAATCATGTGATGTATGTTTGGCTTGATGCGCTTTCAAACTACATTACGGCACTTGGCTACGGAAATTCTGCAAAAAACGGTTTTGAAAAATATTGGACGAATGCAAATCACTTGGTCGGCAAAGACATTTTGCGTTTTCACACGGTTTATTGGTGGTCGTTTTTGCTTGCGGCAGGAATTGAATTGCCGAAATCGGTTTTCGCGCACGGATTGTGGCTTGATAATCAAGGTCGAAAAATGGGCAAAGCATTGGGAAATGTCATTCGGCTCGATATTTTGCATAAACATTTTCAAACTGATGCTTTGCGTTATTTCGTTTTGCGCGAAATGGTTTTCGGGCAAGACGGAAAATTCGGTTACGAAAATTTAATCGAACGCGCAAATGCCGATTTAGCCAGCGGTTTGGGCAATCTTTCTTCAAGAACGCTTTCGATGATTACGAAATATCGTGAAGGAATTGTGCCGAACGGAAAAATTGCGGAAGAAAATTATCTTTTTGCGAAACGCGCCGGAATTAACGCGGACGAGCAAGAATTAGTTGCGGTTTTGTCTCACGCGAGAGAAGAATTTATCCGCAAATTTGATAATTACGAGTTCAGCCAAGCGTTGGAAACCGTTTGGGCAGTCATTGCGCGGATTGATAAAATGATTTCCGATGCGAAACCTTGGGAATTAATTAGGGACGAAAACCAGACGGAAACGCTCAACGCGGTTTTGTATCGTGCGCTCGAAACGCTTCGATGGTTGTGCGTTTTGCTTTATTCGGTAATGCCCGAAGCGACAAAAAACATTTTCGGACAAATCGGTTTGAGTGAAGATATTGCAACAATTAATCCTGAAAATTTAATATACGGAGAATTACCTGCGGGAACAAAAATCGGCGAAACAAGCGGCGTTTTCCCGCGAATTGACAGAAACAAAGTTATGAGTGAAATCATTGAACAGTCAGCAGTCAGCAGTCAGCAGTCAGCAGAAGAAGAAACAAAAGTAGAAGAAAACTTCATCACGATTGATGATTTTTTGAAGGTCGAATTGAAAATCGGCGAAGTGAAAGTTTGCGAACGTATTCCGAAAGCGGACAAACTATTGCGTTTTGAAATTGATTTGGGCGAAGAGAAGCCGCGACAAATCTTAGCAGGCTTGGCGGAATATTATGAGCCGGAAAAATTGATTGGCAGAAAAGTTGTCGTTGTCGCAAACTTGAAACCGCGAATGATGCGCGGACTCGAATCAAACGGAATGATTTGCGCTGCAAGTCTTGAAGACGGCACAGGCGAAAAACCTGCACTTGCTTCATTTATCGAAAATGTTGATATTGGCGCAAGGTTAAAATAAATCGAAATTTGATATAAAAAAGCAGGAGAAAAATTAAGATGCGAAAGAAAATCATAGTTGCATTTTTGTTAGCGGCTTTTTTCACGATACTTTTGCCGCAGACATTTCAACTTCGGGCGCAGACTGTTAAGCCTTTGTTTGAATCTCAGGAAGGCAGTTTTAAGATTGCCTTTCCGGTAAAACCGACAAAAAAAGTTTCAACTATTGATACGGCTTTCGGAAAATCGGCGATGACGGTTTATTCTGCGGCGACAACGCTTAGTTTTTATGGAGTAACTTTTTTAGATTTTCCCGCCCCAATAAAAGACGAAACCGAACAAAACATTCGCTTTGATATGTTTAAGGAAACAATCACGGCAAACTTCAAAGGAAAATTGATAAGCGAAACCGAAGTAGCATTGGGCAAGCATCGTGGAAAAGATTTTGTAATTGAAGGAAATGGTTTGACCGGAGTTTTTCGCATATTGTTTGTTGAACAGCGAGTCTTTCAACTTTCCATTGTCAATCGTGGATTAATGAGTCGTTCATCACAGAAAATCAAAAACGCCTTACAAAAAAGAGTGGACGATTTTATTAATTCGTTTGTCATAACGAAACTGCCCGATGCAACATCGATAATAACCGAATTACCGGAAGATTTCGGTTTGACATTTGAAAACTCGCGTCTGCATATCGGTTATTTCGGAATGACTGCCGAGATTCCGAAAGATTGGACACGATTGAGCGAGGAAGAAGCCGAATTAGCCAAAGAGTTAGGCGTTTTGCTTGTTCAACCGAAAAACGAGAAAGAAGGAAAGATTCTGGAATTATCCAGACAAAACACGAAAATTTTGTTTATGTGTTTGAATGAAAATGATGCCGAAGCCGAATATCACGCAACATTTTCGATTGCAGTCGAAAAAGTCAATATTCCGACATTTTTACCCGAAGCCGCCATTAAGCAATATGTTAAAACCACTCTTGATAAAAACGATAAAGTAACTAAAGCACCGAGTCCGATTAAGATCAGCGGAGTCGAATTTTTCTGGGCAGAATCCTATAATTCGCTCGAAAAACGTAGCACACGATTCTATGTTGCCAACATTGACGGCATCGCTTTCCAATTATTTATGTTCTACGATAAAGAAGAAGATATGCGAACAATGACGAAGATTATAGAATCAATAACATTTGGCACGAAAAAAGACAAAAATGTATATTGACTCACATTGCCATATTGACGGCGAAGCGTTTGATGTTGACCGCGATGAAGTTGTTGAACGCGCAAGGCAAGCGGGCGTTGAAGCGATGTTGGTTGTCGGGACTGGGAATCCACACGATGGAGAAATTGCGAAGGCGGTTGAAACTGCCCGAAAATATGAAAATGTTTTTGCGTCGGTCGGTGTTCATCCGCACGATGCGAAGTTATATGATGATAAAGCGGAAGAAATTCTAATCGGTTTGGTTGAATCTTCTGAAAAAGTGATTGCTTGGGGCGAAATCGGGCTTGATTATTATTATGAACATTCGCCGCGAGATGTGCAGAGAGAAGTTTTTATCAGACAAATTCGCACAGCAAAGGAGTTAAATCTTCCGATTATTATTCATTCGCGGGATGCTGATGATGAAACGGTTGAAATTCTACGCGCAGAGTGTTCTTACGAGAATTTCAAAGGAATTATGCACTGTTTCGGCGGCACGGCTGAGATGGCGAAAGATTTAATGGACATCGGTTTTATGATTTCTTTTGCGGGAAACGTAACATTTAAGAAGGCAGATAATTTGCGCGATGCGGCGCGTGTTGTTTCTTTGGAAAAACTTTTGATTGAAACCGATTGTCCGTTTCTTACGCCTATTCCGTTTCGCGGAAAGCGTAATGAACCGATGTATGTTGCGGAAACAGCAAAATTTTTGGCAGAGTTTTACGGGATTGAGTTGGCAACTTTAGCAAATCAGACGACACGCAATTTTTTAGACTTTTTCGATTTGAAAATATTGAAGAATTAAGGCGAAGATAATAGATTTGAATGTGAAATATTGTCGAAGCAAGTGTCAACCTGCACGATGCAAGTCTTAACCTGCTCGAAGTAAGTCTTAACCTGCTCGAAGTAAGTCTTAACCTGCACGATGCAAGTGTCAACCTGCACGATGCAAGTGCTAACCTGCTCGATGCAAGTGCTAACCTGCTCGAAGTAAGTGGCAACCTGTTCGAAGTAAGTGGCAATCTGCTTGAAGCAAGTGCCAATATGTTCGAAGCAAGTCTTAACTTGCTCGAAGCATAAGCTAATATGCACGAAGAAATAACCGATTTGTATGAAGCAAAGACTATTTTTATCTGAGAAACTGTTTTAGATGCGAATCAGGAGTTGAAATCAACCGATATGATTTATCAATTATTCATTATCAAATAGCAATTATTTCAGCAGTTTTTACGGTTTGCTCTCTAACAAAATAATGGATATTTAATAATGAATAATTGATAAATGCTAGCGTCGGAGAAATTTTCAGGTAAATTTAGCTTTTATTTTCAACTCCTGATTCGCATTTTAATACTTGAAAAAGGTAGGAATTAAACCACTAAATCCGAGTTTTAAAACAACTTTTAAACAATTAACATTATGGCAAAGGAAAATTCATTTGATATTGTATCGAAAACCGATTACGCCGAAGTAACGAACGCGCTTAATCAAACATCGAAGGAGATTACACAAAGATTCGACTTCAAAGGCAGTAAAGCCGCAGTTGAATTAAACGGCAAAGACTTGATTCTTTCGGCGGAAGATGAAACTAAATTGCGAAATATGAACGACATTCTGCAATCGAAGTTCGTCAAACGCGGTATTTCGCTAAAAGCTCTCGATTATCAAAAAATCGAACCGGCGGCAGGCGGAACAGTGCGTCAAACCGTAAAAATTCAGCAGGGAATTCCGATTGAAAAAGCAAAAGAAGTTGTTAAATTTATTAAAGACTCGAAAGCAAAAGTGCAAGCCTCGATTCAAGGCGAAACTGTCCGTGTGTCGGGCAAAGATAGAGATACTTTGCAAGATATAATCGCTAAACTCAAGGCGAAAGACTTTGGAATTGATATGCAATTCGACAATTATAGAAGTAATTAGAGGCAGAAACACGACCATTAGGGAGTGTGTAAAAGACTGTGTTCGACACACTCCTTAACAGTCGTGTTTCTGCCGTAAAAAGGAGGATGCAATGCCGATTAACTATAAAAAGACATATGAAACATTGAGTTATGAAGAAAGCCTTGAGTTTCGTGATTTAACGATGGGTGTGATTCGAGAGATTTATCCGCATTATGTAGTAACGCCTGTCAAACCGCAAAATCCTGATGAGATTTATGTGTCAAATCAAGAAAACACCGTGCGGATACTTTTTCCGCTCAGAGATGTTTATAATAATTTTGTTAATATCGGAAAGACCAGAATTGAGTTAAAGGAACTCATTCTGAATATTTATTCGGACATTCTCAAACAGATTGACGACTTTGATATTGATGAGGAAATAAAAGAATATTCTTGGGCGGAAGCTCGACTTCTCGTTCAACCGCGTTTGACTGTAAAAGAAGCGTTCGTTGATGATTTAGAAGAATATTTGTATCTACCTTTCGGAGAAGATTTAGTTACTTCGCTGGTCATTGTTACGTCATTGGAAAACGGAACAGTAAGGCAAATCCGCAAAGAATATCTTGAAAAATGGGACGTAACCTTTGACGAACTTTACAAACAAGCGATAGAAAACTTCATAGACGCAACAGAAGGAATGGAATTCGTCGGGACAGGGAAACCACACGCTATTCTGTGGAATAAAGAGGCTGCGCCATATGCGGCTTCAACGCTTTTAATCAGCCAAGCGCGTTATCTCATTCATCAAACCATCGGCTCGCCTTATCGCTTCGGTATTCCGAGCAGTTTTGTCTTCTATTGTTGGACGGAATTGGAAGATGAAGCCTTTCAAATCGAAATGAAAGCGACGATTAAAAGAAAATACGACACGATGCCCGCGGCTCTTTCGACGGAAATTTATGAAGTTAATGAAAAAGGGGAAATAAAAATTGTAAAAGACATTCCCGAAATCCCCGAAATGCCGTTAATCAGCAACAATTAGAAATAAAAATGCAGAAATTCGCACCAATCAGAGAGAAATTAAACCCGCAAATTGCGGCGCAGAAGATTTTCAGTTTGATAAAGACGGAAATGGCTCTGGTCGAAGCGGAGTTTGAGCGGCAGGCTTCGTCGAATATTCAAGTAATTAATTATTTGGGCGATTATTTGCGGGCTTCGGGCGGCAAGCGGGTGCGTCCGGCTTTGCTTTTGTTGTCGAATTTTGCGGTCGGCGGTTCGGCTTCAAATGAAAATGTTGTGCGGCTGGCAACCGTAATGGAAATGCTCCACACGGCAACATTGGTTCACGACGATATTATTGACAACGCCGACACCAGAAGAAATCGGGCGAGTGTGAATGCGCGTTTCGGCAATCAATCTGCCGTGCTAATGGGCGATTGGCTTTATATGTCGGCGTTTGAAACGTCTTTGAAAGAAAGGAGTTTGGAGATTTTGGACATTCTCACGCGATTGACGCGGAAAATGACCGAAGGCGAATTGATTCAACTGACAACACTTGGCAAATCGGACATTTCCGAAGCCGAATACTTCGATATTTTGCAGAGAAAAACCGCATATCTTTTCTCGGCTTGCGGAGAAATCGGGGCGATTTCGGGCAATGCGACAAAAGAACAGCAAAACGCATTAAAAAATTACGGAATGAATCTCGGCACGGCGTTTCAGCTTGCGGACGATGTTTTGGACTTTACGGCAGACGAAGAAATATTGGGAAAAGCATCGGGCGCAGACCTTTTGGAAGGGAAATTAACCTTGCCTTTGATACTTTTGGTCAAGGAAAATCCAGCCGTTAAAAAGGATTTGGAGCAAATTATGACCGACGGCGATTATTCTAAAATTCCGCGAGAGAAAATTCTCGAAGACCTCGAAAATTCAGGGATTCTTTCAAGCGTTCGGACACGCGCTTACGAATATGCGCGGCAAGCGCGAAAAAATCTTGATATTTTGCCGAAAACAGAGTATCGTAATGCGTTAGAGGAAATTCCGGCTTATATGATTGAACGTAATAAGTGAGAGATGAGAAATGAGAGGTGAGAAGTGAAAATATTTCTTATCTCTCAATTCTCGGTTCTCAGTTAAAAAGATGAATGATTATAATCCTAAATCGTCGGGAGAAGTTATGCTAAACGAAAATCTAATTTCGACTCTTGAACAGAGTTTGCGGCAAACGCGCAACGCGCAAAACCGTCTTCTCGGACGATTGCGTGAGGTCGAAACCGAAGCCGAAAGTCTGCGGCAAGAAATTCAAGCGATGGAAAACAGCGCGGCACAAACCGAAGCCGCGATTTATTCGCTTTTGGCGACAATGGGTTCAAGCAATAAGTCTTGGAACGTCAAAAACACGCAACCTCAATATGATGACGACGGTTACGATATGCCGCGCGAAGTCAAACGCCGTGTGCCGCCGCCGCGCAATATCAATCAAAATAACAATAATTCAAACCCATATCGAAATAATAGCAATAACAATTCGATTGCTTACATCAATCAACAACACCGCAACGTGCCTTCGATTGCTCCGCGCACCGAACCGATTTCGCATCGTTTCGCCGACCGCACGATTACGCAAGCCTGCACGCTTCTTTTACGCGAAGCCGTTGAACCGCTTCACGTCAACGAACTTTATAATTTGCTGGTTGCCGGCGGTTTTGAATTTACGGGAAATAACCCGACAATTTCGATTGCCGTTTCATTAAACCGCAATCGCCGTTTTCGCAAAGTCGCGCCCGGAACTTTTGATCTCGTAATGCGCGATGCCTCGCAAGCCGCTTCTTAAATAACCGAATTTGCCAAACAATAAGTTGGTATCTGTCCGCTATACGGCGGACATTTGGTTATTTTCAGAAAATCGTATATTATTTGACGTTGTCCCCAACAACAATATCTTTTCTTTATTTTTTTGGAGTAATATGAATTTTAAATCTATTTCCGTATTCATCGGAATATTTCTTATTTTATTGGGTTCGCAAACCGACGCTTTTGCACGAAGAGTAAAACTTCGCAGTTCGATTTCGCCGGGCTGTGCAACAACTTCGACATTAAAATATGCCGATATTTATGCCGACGGAAACATCGCCGTAATGGGAAGCTATAATTGCCGCGGCGCGTTTATCTTCGATATTTCAAATCCTGATGCTCCGGTTTTGCGAAATTGGTATAATCCGGGCGCGAATCAGCAATTTCTTGAAGCTATTGTCGTTGGAAATCGCGGATATTTCGGAAGCGGAAACAGCGGTGGAGTTCATATCGTTGATTTGACGAATCCGGCAAGTCCGGTCTTGTTGGGAATTGTCAATGCCACCAACGGAAACGGACACGCTTCGATTCACGAAATGGTCGTTTTCCAACAAGGCGGACAAACTTATCTGGTCGAAAATTTCAATTCGCTTACAAATAAAACGCTGAAAGTTATCAACGTAACGAATCCGGCGGCGGCGGTTTTTGTGCGCGACATCGTGCCGACAGATCCGCAATGGGTTCACGCGATGCACATTCGCGGAAATCGGATGTTCACTTCAGGTTGGGGCAACGGCACGGCACGCGGACGCACGGAAATCTACGATATTTCAAATATTGCCACGCAAGCACCTGTTTTGTTAGGTTTTATTGAAGATGCAACTTCCATTACAAACGGAAATGCAATGCACAGCAGTTGGACGAGCGAGGACGGCAATTGGCTTTATTCGTGCCGCGAAACAACCGCCAGCAATTCGGCAAATCCGGCAGATTTGCGTGTTTATGACATTTCAAATCCGGCGCAACCGATGATGGTTAATAAGATTTCGATGAATAATCTCGGCATCAACGCCGTGTCGCCGCACAATCCGGTGGTGATGGGCAACAAACTCTATATTTCGTGGTATCAAGCCGGAACACAGATTTTCGACATCAGCAATCCGGCAAATCCCGTAAAAATCGGTGAATACGATACATATCCGGCGGAATTCGTGCCGGTTGAAAATGCGTCTCCCGAATTTGCCGATCAGCCTTGGGACATTATTTGCGGAACGAGTTCGGACGGACAGAATCTTTTGCCGACAAGCTATGCCGGAAATTGGGCGGTTTTTCCGTTTTTGGGTGAAGATAAAGTTCTTTTGGGAGATCTGGCAACAGGTTTGTATGTCGTAGATGTTACCGTGCAAAATCAAGTTTCGGATTTCGACGGCGACCGCCGCACGGACTATTCGGTTTTTTCGCCAAGCACAGGAAACTGGATGTTTGAAAATAGCGCGACGAATTTGATTTCGACGATAAATTTCGGCTTAAACGGCGATAAAATCGAGTCGGGTGATTATGACGGCGACGGCAAAACAGATTTGGCGATTTTCCGTCCGTCAACCGGAACGTGGTGGATTCGCCGTTCGACAAATCCGGGTAACTTCTTGTCGGTTCAATTTGGCACAAACGGTGATATTCCCGTGTCAGGCGATTACGATGCCGACGGCAAAACCGATGTTGCCGTATTCCGTCCTTCAACGGGTGTTTGGTATATTCTGCAAAGCACTGCCGGAATTCGCATAACGCAATGGGGAATTAACGGCGATGTTCCTTTTACAGGAGATTATGACGGCGACGGCAAAGGCGATTTGGGAATTTATCGCGGCGGAATTTGGTATATTTTGCAAGGGTCGGGCGCATCTTTGATTACACAATTCGGCATCGCTTCGGATAAAGCTCTTGTCGGAAATTTTGACGGTGATGAAAAAACGGATATTGCCGTTTATCGTCCGTCAGAAGGAAATTGGTATATTCTGAATTCGGGAAATAATTCGTTCCGTGTCGTGCGTTTCGGCGCGGCAAACGATATTCCGATTCCCGCAGATTATGATGGCGACGGCAAAGCCGACATCGTTGTTTTCCGCCCGTCGGATAATGTTTGGTATCGTTTGAACAGTTCAAACGGCGCATTCAGTTCGCGGGCGTTCGGAGCAAACGGTGATATTCCTTCGCCTGTTTCAGCACAACCGTAATTCAAGAAAGTGAGAAAGTGGGAAAGCGGGAAAGTGAGAATTTGATAATTTAACAAT
This sequence comes from uncultured Blastocatellaceae bacterium, assembly GCA_964548225.1. GTDB lineage: Bacteria > Acidobacteriota > Blastocatellia > Pyrinomonadales > Pyrinomonadaceae > CALMEH01. The sequence goes on from CAZJQP010000062.1 coordinate 24,981, forward strand.
TTTCTCTCCTTCTCGCTTTCTCACTTTCTAAATTAACTATGAAACTCGCTTTGACAATAAACAGCGGCACACTTGCCGGACGAACATTTGAGTTGTCGGAAGGTTTTTTGACCATCGGACGCGGCGATAATTGCGGAGTCAGATTTGATCCGTTTGCCGAAAAAATCGCTTCCAAACAACACGCTTTTATCGAATCAAAGCCTGATGGTTTCTACATTACGGACTATAACAGCACAAACGGAACATTTCTTAACGGACAAAAAATCAGCACTTCAAAACTAAATTCGGGCGACATTGTTCAATTCGGCAAAAATGGCTCGGAAGCCGTCGTTTCAATTGAACAAATCAAACAGACAGATCTTCCGACGATTGCCGCACCGATTTCAGAAAATTCTTATCTCGAATCAAATTCCGAAGCGACGATTGTCAGACCTTTAACGCCTGTGCCTGAACCGACCGCCGTTTTTTCGCCTTCGATTCAAACGCAATATCACGCTTCGCCCGCAAATCCCGCGCAACCGACGGAACTGTTTCAGCCCGTCAGCGTCAAAAATTCGTTTTCTGCAATCGGAATGGGCGCACCGGCTTTGCCTCAAGTTCAATCTTCGGGAAATACCGAAAGAAATCTGTTCATCGGAATTTCGATTTTTGCGGTTAGTTTTTTGACAATTTTCGTAGCATTGAGAATTATTTTGCCGAATCTGGGATTCGGTGTAGCAATTCTCGCTTCGATAATTGCTTTTCTTCCGGCGATGTTTTACCTTTTACCGCTGATATGGATTGACCGTTACGATCCCGAACCGATTTGGCTGCTTGGTCTTGCATTTGCTTGGGGCGCACTTATTTCAGTAATTATTTCATATCAATTAAATACGGCTTTTGCCCAAGTAGCTGTTCGCTTAGTTGGAGTCGAAAGCGGAATGGCTCTGACCGCGATTGTTTCCGCCCCGATTTTTGAAGAAGCGACAAAAGGCACGGGCGTTTTATTGCTTTTAATATTTTTCCGCAAATATTTTGACGACATTTTGGACGGTATTGTTTTTGCCGGCACAGTTGCGCTCGGTTTTGCTACAGTCGAGAATGTCATTTATTACGGCGGAGCATTTATTAGAGGCGGGTTTGAAGGGCTCTCCGCAGTTTTTATTTTGCGCGGAATTTTTTCACCGTTTGCTCACGTTACATTTACGGCAATGACCGGAATCGGATGTGGCATTGCCCGCGAATCGCATAACAAAACCGTGCGATTTATAATGCCGGTTGTCGGCTATTTTTGCGCTGTTTTTCTTCATTTTTTATGGAATTTAATGGCGACGGTTTTAAAAATTGACGGGCTTCTCGAAGGTAATTGGTGGTATGGTTATTTGTTTTTACAATTTCCGTTTTTCCTGGCGTTTGTCGGATTTTCGTTTTATGTAATGTATCGTCAAAACAAAATTTTAAACGAAATGCTTGCAATTGATGTCGCACAAGGTTTAATTGCCGCAGAAAATCAAAAAATAGCAACCTCGGCTATTCGTTCGACAGGCTGGTTGCTTTCCGGCATTTTCAGCGGTAAATTCGGCGCACGCAGCCGATACCTTCGCGCCGTTGGCAAACTTGGACTTTCTTACTGGCATATTCAACGCGCCAATGCCGCGCAGGGGCAAACCGCAAGTTATCAACAAAACCCGATTCTCCGTGAAGAAGTTCTCAAATGGCGCGATAAAGTTTAGCTAATGAAGAATGCAATCTTTTAGACAAGGCAAAAGTTACGACTTTTGCCTTGTTTTTTTGTGTGATAATCTTTCAATAGTTTTATGAATTCTTTTAATGTAGAAAATGTAACGTTCGGCGGCGGAAATCTGACGTTTATTTTAGGTCCGTGCGTCGTTGAATCTTCGCAACACGCGCTTTTTATGGCGCAGGAAATCAGCGATATTTGCAAATCGGTTGGCGTGGAGTTTGTTTATAAATCTTCGTTTGATAAAGCGAATCGGAGTTCGATTGAGAGTTTTCGCGGCGGCGGATTAGATTTCGGTTTAGAAATTCTCGCGCAGGTCAAGGCGGAAATCGGGGTTCCCGTGATAACGGATGTTCACGAAACTTGGCAAGTTAAACGGACGGCGGAAGTCGCTGATATGTTGCAAATTCCGGCGTTTCTTTGTCGGCAAACCGATTTATTGGTTGCTTCGGCAAAGTCCGGCAAAGCGGTGAATGTCAAAAAAGGGCAATTTCTCGCGCCTTGGGACGCAAAAAATATTGTCGAAAAATTGCAGCAAGCCGGAGGCGAAAAAATTCTTTTGACCGAACGCGGCGCGAGTTTCGGATATAATAATCTGGTCGTTGATTTCAAAAGTTTCCCGATTATGCGCGACTTCGGCGTGCCTGTGGTTTTCGACGTTACGCATTCGCTCCAACTTCCCGGCGGATTAGGCAAAGCAACCGACGGACTCGGAAAATACATCGAAAGTTTTGCTCGTGCGGGTGTCGCTTGCGGCGTTGATGCGGTTTTTATGGAAGTTCACGATAATCCGTCGAAAGCTCCGAGTGATGGTCCAAATCAATTACCTTTAAATAGATTGGAAAAACTTTTGACGAAATTGAAAGCGATTCATGAATTGGTTAATGCTGAATGAGAAAAATATTTATCCTTTTAATATTAGTTCCTTCTTTTGTGCTTTGCTCTTTTGCACAAAATACAGAAAGTTACAAATCCGTAGTTTCTGCAAAACAGATTTGTTGTGCAGATAGTGCGAGTGTAGATTTTGGTAGAATAAAAGTAAAAGAATTAAAAGGAAATGTTAGAACCTCTGTAAATATTAATGATTCTATAATTTTAGAGATTTATAAATTTTCTAAAGATGAGTTAAAGGAAAAATCTTTATTACCAGTTATTAACAAAATGCCTTTAAATACTTTTGAAATTAATAAAAATGGCGAATTCTACATTGAAGAGTTTCCTGAAGGTTATTACGTTCTAAAGTTTGGAACAGAAAGCGGCGGATGGAATTGCAGTTGGATAATAGTTGAGGTTTCAAAAAAGAGTAGAGATAGAAAAATTGAAGTTAGTTTAGAACTTGGACATTGAAATGCTAAATACTATTTGCCAAAAAAGTTATGTCTTTAATTGTCGTAGATGTCGAGGCGGACGGCGCGATTCCGCATAAGTATTCGATGGTTTGTTTCGGCGCAGTTGTGGTTGAGCCGAGCTTGTTGAAGACTTTTTACGGTAAAACGAAGCCGATTTCAGATGAATTTAATGCGGAGGCGTTGGCAATCAGCGGTTTTTCGCGTGAGGAACATCTTAATTTTGACGAACCGCAAGCCGTAATGATTGAATTTCGGGATTGGATTAAGGAAAACTCAAACGGCGGCGCGGTTTTTATTTCGGATAATCCGGCGTTTGATTGGCAATGGATAAATTATTATTTTCACTATTTTGTTGGCAGTAATCCGTTCGGTTTTAGTGCGAGGCGCATCGGCGATTTGTATGCGGGTTTGGTGAACGACTATTTCGCCGCGTCGAAGTGGAAGAAGTTTCGCAAAACTTCACACACGCATAATCCGGTTGACGACGCGCTCGGAAACGCCGAAGCACTTTTGAAGATTCGTGAAATGGGCTTGAAGTTTCCTTTTTAATAAATATGAAAAATTCTCTTGCGGCAATTATTTTTACTATTTTAATTTTTTCTTTTTCGGCTTTTGCTCAAACCGAAACGGTTGTTTCGCGGACTTGGGAAGTGCAGAAATATGACATCACGGCGACTTTGCCGAGCGTCGAAACCGACAGATTTTTGACGGCGAAGGCTATTTTGACGCTCAAGAATGTTTCGAGCGCGGCGGCTTCGCGGCTGACTTTGCGGATTTCGGATAAAGCGGAAATTTCGGATGTCAAAGTTAATAATTCATCGGCGACTTGGACGAAAAGCGAAGAAAAAATCAGTCAGACGCGCAATCTGCAACGGGCGGCGATGAGCGTCCCGGCGGTTTTGCCGAATCAAACCGTTACGGTTGAAGTCAATTATAAATTAAAGGTTGATGAAAATACGGGTTTGAATGCCGTTTCGCCTGTCGGCGCACAATTTTTGCCGTTGTCATTTTGGTATCCGACACCGAACAGTTGGTTTTTTCCGCGTGGTGCTGATTCTGCGCCTTTTAAGATTCAAGTGAATTCGGCAAGCGGCGCGGTTGTTACTTCAGGAAATAATTTTGAAACGAAATCTTTTGGGCAACCGTTTTTTGCGGCAGGAAACTGGGACAAGATTAACGCGAGCGGCGTAGAAGCTTATTTACCGAAAGGTGCGGACGCGGAAGAGCAGAAACGTGCAAATGAATTAGCAGTGTTGGCTTCGGAAGCGAAAGCCTTTATGACAAATTTGTTCGGCATTTCGCCGGACACACCTTTGCGAATTGTAGCCGTTGAACGCGGCGCGGGATTTTCGAGTGCAGGAACGATTTTTATTGACGAAAACTTTTTTCAGCGACAGAAAATTGATTCAAACACAGCCTTGACGATTGCGGATGCAGTTGCCAGAATGTGGCTCGGCGGCGCGATAAATATTGACGGCGAAGGTGGCGGCGTTCTGCGCGAAGGTTTACCGCGATTTATTGCGACGCAATTTATCGAAAGCAAATACGGCAAGGAAATTGCCGACATCGAGCGTCAGCGTCAGCGCACGGCTTATTCGGCAATTGTCAAACGCGATGCACCTCTAATGATGGTTTCGCCTCTCGATGATTATTATTTTTCGGCGGTTACGAATAAAGGTGCGATGATTTGGAGACTTTTGTCGAAAAAAATCGGTCAAGACGAATTCTTTAAACGGATTCGTGAAAATTCCTCCGATAAAATTTTGACTTTAAATGAAGTCCGTTCGGCTTTTTCTGAACAGAAAGAATTTTTGGACTACACTTTTACGCAAGTTACGGACACAAACTTGCGCGTCGGTTTGCCGCGTATCGAAGGCGGTGAAACGAAAATGGCTCTGAGCAATGCCGGTTCGGTTGATGTAACGGTTACAATTACCGCAACAATGCAAAACGGCGAAAAAATGTCCGGAGCTTCAACGATTAAAGCCAAAAGTTTCGGCGAAATTGCATTTAAACCAACAAATAAGATTGTCCGCGCCGAAATTGATTCGGAAAAACTTTATCCGCAAACCGATTATGCAGACGATATTGCGCCGCGTGAATTTGACGACAGCGATGCCCTTCTTGTGGTGAAACGTCTGCTCGACAAACAGCAATTTGCCGATGCCGAAAAAAATGCACGAATCGTTTTAAGTTTAATGCCGCATTTTGATGAAGTTCGGGTTTTGCTTGCGCGTGCTTTGCTCGGACAAGGCAAAAACACAGAAGCCGAAAAAGAATTCCGCACCGTTTTAGACGAAAAATTACCGGCTACGAGAAGTCTTGCGCTGGCAAATATCGGACTCGGCGAAGTAAATCTGAAATCGGGGCAAAAAGCACAAGCCGCACAATTCTATGCGGAAGCCGTCAAAACAGATTCCGAATCACTCGTTGCCCGCGAAGGCAGAAATAATTCGGGCGGCACAACGGCGATTGATGAATCTGTCAAGGCATTTTTCGCCCAATTCGACAAAGCGGCAATTTCGGGAAGCAAAGCTAATCTTGAAACATTGATTTTGTCCGGCGAAATTCCGCGGTTTGCCGGAGGCATCGCCGGACAGGCGCAGGTGTGGACAACAAAAATTCTACAAGTTGATAAATTAAACACGAATACTGTTCTGGTCGAAGTTCAATTAAATATACGTCTGCTCAATAAATCAGACGAAAGCGGCACAGCGGTTTTTCGTTTGTCAAAAATTGGCAATGTTTGGAAACTGAGCGGGATTAAAATATTTGAAGTTAGATAAAGCGGGGCATTTTCAAATTAAGATTTGTCATATTTCATTTTGGGAAATTACATTGACTTGAACGAAGAAATTTTACAACGTGCCGGAAAAATAAAATTGTTGCTGATGGATTGTGACGGTGTTTTGACTGATGGACGGCTCTATTTTACCGAAGCCGGCGAAACAATAAAAGTTTTTCACGTCCGCGACGGGCAGGGAATTGTCTCATGGCATCGCGCCGGTTTCTGTTCAGGAATAATTTCGGGTAGAAATTCACCGATTGTTGAACTTCGCGCCCGCGAACTCGGGATCGAATTTGTGAGACAAGGCGCAAAAGACAAAATCGAGGTTTTTCGAGAAATTCTCGCACTCGCAAATTTAACCGCTGAACAAACCGCCTTTGTCGGCGATGATACGGCAGATGTTTCATTGATGCGCGAAGTGGGATTAGCATTCGCCGTTGCCGATGCCGTTGAGGAAGCCAAAGAAGCGGCACATTTTATCACTCAAACTAAAGGTGGTCGCGGCGCAGTGCGCGAAATCACCGATGTGCTTTTGCGCCTTTGTAAGAATTATGCAAAAAACGAAAGAGTTTGAAAATATCATTTGCGAAGTAAAATATTGGCAACAGATATGGAAATCTAGACATCTTAGCCTATCCGTTTAAGAAAACGTGGAAAAGTTTTTACGGAAAAGTCGGTTCTCTTGAATTGTTTATCAATTATGAGGGAACTTTATTTTCGGCAAAATCGAATAGGTATTAATTTCAATGACCAATTATAAAGGGTTATAATTGTGTCTTTAACGAATGTTTGCCGGGGAGATAAAATAATTGTTAGAGTGAGCTTGAAAATTTAGGGTTGGATGTAGAAAATCAATATTTGCCTCTGAGAAACAAAACGACGTGAAAAGAGAAAAGTCGAAAAAAGTTCAAAGTGAGGTTGACAAATAAAATTGGTTCTGTATAATCAATAATTTCGCTTCAACAAATAAGTTGAAACGAAAAAAGAAAGTTGATGTTTGAAAACTAGATATGCGAGTCCATGTGTTAATTCAAAACTAGTTCGTGAAATGCGAACAATAAGCTAGATAATAACTTTTTAACGAGAGTTTGATCCTGGCTCAGAATCAACGCTGGCGGCGTGCC
>CAZJQP010000063.1:0-31089 GCA_964548225.1 uncultured Blastocatellaceae bacterium
CTGCCTTTTTTGCCATATGCTCATTCAAAATATGCTCTAATTATGTTTTTGTTTAAACAGATAGACAAAATTACTTTTAGCTAAAACCTCTGACATAATTGGTATTTAATAATTAGAATTTGATAATTATTGTATAGATATACGAAACATTATCAATTATTCATTATCAATTATCAATGACTTTAGAAGTTTTTACTTTTATTTATTTTTGTCTGACTTTTTATTTACTGTTTATATAAATCAAAAATAGAAAACTGCAATATTTGATTTATCAATAAGCCATTGTTTTTACTTCCGCATCGTTTCAAGCATTTGTTCGATTTCCGCTTTCAAATGATTGATGACAGTTTCGTAATCTTGGTCATTTGTTGTTGTCAAACCGTCGGAGGTTTGACGATTGACAATATCTTTTGCATAAAAAGGTTTGCCGAAACGGATTTTTACTTTTGCGGGACGAATTTTAAGTGTGCCACGCGCCCAAACTTTATAAACGCCGTCGAGCGCGACGGGCAGAATCGGCAAATCTAATTCGGTGGCGAGAATCGCCGCGCCTTTGCGGAATTCGTGAAGATCGCCGTCGAAAGCGCGTTCGCCTTCGGGATAAATATTTAATATCTTGCCGTTTTTCAAACCGATTGCGCCCGCTTTCATCGCTTTCATCAACGAAACGTCGGGGTCAACCGGCACGACTTGGAGCATATCGGCAACAAATTTCATTGCGCGGTTTTGGAAAAATTCACTCGCGCCGACGTGAAATGTGTTCGTGAAAATTTCGTAATTATAGGTCGAACAAAGGATAAACGGGTCGAGAAAACTTTGATGATTCGGGCAAATAATAAACGGGCGTTTCATCTCTTTTAAGTTTTCAAGCCCTTCGACTTCAAGCCGTGTGAACAATTTCCAAAAGAGCAGGGAAGTTTTATAAACCGAAAAGGCAAACGTCGAAAATACGGGGCGATTTTTCAAAATCGGCTGAACTTCGGGCAAATTATTGTCGGTTTGTTTGATGATGGTTGACCAATTCGCGTTCAAAGCTACGGATTCAGGCGGAATGATTGCCGCGCTTTGCGGGCGATTGCCGTCTAAAGATGAAGCTCTAAACAAATTTATCAAATCGCCAACCGTCAAAGCCTTCGCCGCGTCTTCGCCTTCAAATTCTGTCGAAAATGCGGATTCGAGCGCGGCGAAAACTTCGGCACGCGCCAACGAATCTAATCCCAAATCAATTTCGAGATTCATTTTCGGATGAAGCGTTTCTTTTTCTTTCAAATGCGATTCGATAACTTGCAAGACGGTCTTTCCGGCGTTCGACGCGAGAAGTTCTTTGTCTTCGGCGGAAAACTCCCAAGTTTTTGCGTCGCGTTTTTGTTTGAGCGAGATTTGCCCCGATTCGATTTCTTTCTTTAATGCAAAGCGTTTTATTTTGCGCGTCGCCGTGCGCGGCAAAGGTTCGGCGCGAATAATATAATCACGAACGCGCTGATATTCGGGCAATTCGCGCCCCAGAGAATCTAAATCAAACCGAATCGCGTTTTGCGAATTGGAAATGTTATTTGCTTTAAGATATTCAAAATCAGGCACGACAACCGCCGCCAATTTCTCCGCTCCGGCGTGTTTTGCGGCTTCGTCCGTGATGCCGATGATGGCGAGTTCTTCGACCAAAGGCGTTTTCAAATAATGCACTTCCAAATCTTCGGGATGAACATTTTTTCCGCTCGGCAAAACGATGACATCTTTTGCGCGTCCGACAATATAAAGATGTCCGTCCGCGTCGAATTTCCCCAAATCGCCCGAACGAAACCAGCCGTCTTCGGTGAAAACTTCTTTTGTGGCGGCTTCATTTTTGTAATAACCTTTGAAAACCATCGCGCCGCGAATCAAAACTTCGCCGATGCCTTCCGCGTTCGGATTATCAATCTTAACTTCCGCATTAATAAAGGCTTTTCCGACCGAGCCGACGCGATTATCGTTTTCGTAAGTTGCCGTCGCCGCGCCCGCCGTTTCCGTCAATCCGTAACCTTGAACAATCGTAAATCCGAGCTTGTCGAAGTCTTTCGCAACCGCTTCGTCAAACCTTGAACCGGCAGAAACCGCAATCCGCAACTTTCCGCCGAAAGATTCGTGAACTTTGCCGAAAAGTTTTGTGCCGAGATTGATTCCGAACGAATTTCTCAAAAATCCGTTGGTTTTGAGCATTGATTTGAAAAGAATCTGGACAGGTTTCGGCTTGGCTTCGACGGCATCGAAGATTTTTTTGTGAAAGAGATACCAAAGCCTTGGCACGGTTGTCAGAATCGTCGGCTTAAATTCTTTCATTGCTTTGCCCAATTCGTCGGGCGTGAGTTCTTTCAAATATCCGACTTGGCAAGCATATGTCGTGGCGAGCCAAAGATTAACGATTTGCAGATAAGCGTGAAACAGCGGCAACAAACTCAAAATCGAATCTTCCGAAGTTATTTTCAAAACCGGATAAATTCCGTCGAGTTCCGAAGCGATATTTCCGTGCGAAAGCGGCACGCCTTTCGGTGTTCCCGTCGTGCCGGAAGTATAAATTAAAAGTGCCGTGTCGTCGCCGTTTGCTTTCGGAATTTCTTCGGCAAACGCGGCAGGGAATTCGGTTTTCGTCCAATCTTCAAACTTTTGGAAACCGTTTTTTGAAGTGTCGCCGCGCCAAACAACGGACGGAATATGTCTGCCGAGCTTTTCTTGAATATGCCCGAATTTTTCTTTCAAATCTGCCGAAAGAAAAGCAAGTTTTGCCTCTGAGTTTTCGAGGAAATTTGTAATCGTTTCAATCTCGCCATTCGGGTCAAGCGGCACACAAACCGCGCCGTGATAAAGCGTTCCGAGATAAGCAATCGCCCAACACGGATGATTTTCGCCAATCAGCGCAACTCTATCGCCAAACTCGATATTTTCCTCTTTCAGCCTGTATGCAACCGCACGAATCTGCCGAAGCATTTCACTATATGTATAAACTTCCGCGTCGTCGCCGACAATTCGCATCGCCGTGTTTTCGGCGTGTTTCTCGGATGCTTCAATAAAGCGTTGGCAGAAAGATTTGGTCATAATTTTTTTAACGCAAAGGCGCAAAGACGCAAAGTTTTTTTATATATTATCAAAATCTTTGCGTCTTTGCGCCTTTGCGTCTTTGCGTTAAAATTAATTTCTTGGAACGCGAACTTTCAAAGCATTCGGCACAATCTCGAAAGTCGCCGGAAGTTTGCCCGGCAGTTCGCCGTCAATTTCGAGATGAACTTCTTGATTATTTATCGTTTTGACTTCGATTTTCTTCGCCAAAGTCGCTTTTACTTCCGGCAAACTCAGATGCGAACCGCGATAAAGCGTGTAAGCATTTAACAAAATCTTTGCGGTTTTGATGTCGCCGATATTGACCACATCAAAAAAGCCGTCGTTAATGCGAGCATCGGGCGCGATTTTCATTCCGCCGCCGAAAAAGCGCGAATTGCAGACGCAAAAATTGATTGTATTTAAAGATTTTTCTTCCGCGTCGTCCATTCTGACGCGCACGATTTTTGTGTCCAAATCAATAACTTCCTGCAAAGTCGAGAGCGCAAAACTCGCTTTGCCCCGAAAGAGATTATTCGGCAACCAATTCAACGATGTCGTTGTTTTGACGTTTTCAATTATCGAAGCCGAAAGACCGAACGACGCAACATTTAAGAAATAACGCGATGTTTGCTCGTTTTCGTGATTAAAAAAAGTAACTTTGCCGACATCAATCAGTTTCGTTTCGCCGGTTCTTAATTGTTTCGCGGCTTCGCGTGTTTCGTTTGAAAATCCGAGCGTTCGACGAAAATCTCCGCCTGTTCCCGAAGGTAAAATTCCGAGTTCAATATCTGCGCCCGATTCCAAAATTCCGTTGGCAACTTCATTGATTGTGCCGTCGCCGCCGCAAGCGATGACCAATTTTCTGCCTTGTTCGGCGGCGCGTTTTGCCAAAAGATTTCCGTCGCCGTGTTTTTTTGTGAACGCAACCTGAAACGCGCCGAAATGCGCCCGCAAATCCGAAGCCTTTGCCGCCCAATCGCCTTTGGTCGCGCCGCCCGCCGATTTCGGATTAACGATTACAAGCGGTAAATCCGCGCCGTTTTGAGAATTATTTGTCATTTTCGGAAACTTAGAAATGTATTATTGGTTTAACTTTTTTTGAGGATTAAGTCAAAGTCAAAACAGTCTGCGTTAGTGGGCTGGTTAGTGTTGACTAAGAATAATCTCTAATCAATACTTACTAAATTGTGTTGACATTTGCTGTGAAATGAATTGCCGTTTGCTTTAGCTGACGGAATCAATGGCTGAAAACTCAGGCTTTAGCCGAATTTATAAAAATGATTTTCCTTTTGGCTTCAGCCTAAAGTCGGCTAAAGCCAAGCGGATTTATTTTTTTTCAGAAATTCGGCTAAAGCCTTAATGAATTGTGATTTGCTGTCCGTCAGCTAAAGCAGACGGCAATTCATCGTAAATCAAACAAATCATTCGCCGTGTGAATGTCCAACGTGGTTCAAGCCCGAAAGCGTAGTGTTTTTGCCCGACCAAATCCAACCTTGACGCATTGTTTTGCCATTTGGAATTTCGCTGAAATTATTGTCGAAATAACTTCCCGAATCGAAATTGACCAAAGCAAATTGTGGCATTTCTCCACGCGGCAAACTGCTGAACTGAAACTCTTTCGAGGCACGCGCCATAAACGCTTCGATGTCCGACATCTTGCGCGGCAGATTTTTCGTCATCCATTCAACGCCCGTTTCCGTTACGAGCAAATCGTCTTCGATGCGAACGCCGATGTTTTTGTATTTTTCAAACGCCGGACGGATTTTTGAAATCATTTCTTTGTTTGCGGGCGTGTCCGCCAGATAGTCGAGCGCGTCTTCACGGATATAAATTCCGGGTTCGTTGGTGAAAATAAATCCGGCTTTGAGTGTGTTTTGATAACTGCCGACATCGTGAACATTCATTCCGAGCCAATGACCGAGACCGTGAATGTTCCACAGCCGATATTGCGGAATTTCAATAATTGCGCCGTTTTGCGGATTTTTCATTTGAAAAGTCGCATCGGGCGCAGTAATCAAACCTAATTTCGCCAAGCCTTGCATAATTACTTCGTCCGATTTAGCGTCCAAGTCGTTGAACAAAACGCCCGGTTTCGTGGCGCGTCCGACGGCTTCCTGCGCGTCATAAACGATTTGATAAATTTCGGCTTGTTCCTTTGAAAATTTGCCGTTCACGGGATATGTTCGCGTAACATCAGCCGTGTAATGGTCATATTCCGCGCCGACATCCATCAGCAATAATTCACCTTTTTTTATCGGGCTTTGCGATTCGACATAGTGCAGAGTCGTCGCGTTTGCACCGCATCCGACGATTGACGGATAACCCCAATAATCGGCGTTCCGGCGGCGGAAAGTATATTCGACTTCCGCGTGAACTTCATATTCCCAACTCGCTTTGCCGACCACAGCCATCGAACGCATCTGCGCTTCGGTAGTAATGTCAATCGCGTGTTGCATCAACTTAATTTCATATGAAGATTTAACCTGCCGCATTTCGTCAATCACGGGACGCATATTTTCGACTTTCGCGCTATTTAATTGTTTTGAAAATTCCTTTTCGCGCTTAAATTCAACGGCGGATGAGTCAAATCGTTCAAACGGCAGAAGCAGATAAACCGTTTCCGCCGAAGCATTTATGCCGATTCCATCCTTTGAAGCAAAAGAACCTTTTTTACCCAAAGCCGTCAGATAATCAGTCAATTCGGCGGCGTTGACCGTCGTTTTTACGCCCGAAATGCGAGTTACGTCTTCGCTCGAATACATTCTGCCTTCCCACGCCTCGCGTTGCGGATTTCGTTTCGGCAAAAATACATATTCTTGCACGTTTCCGCCCGTTTTGGTAATTACAAGCGTCGCATCCGGCTGTTTCAAATTCGTCAGGTAATAGAGATTATTTTCCTGCCGATAGTAAAAATCAACATCGCCCGCATAGTTTCGCGGCTCTGCCGACCACATCACCAAAACGCTGTTCGGCGACATCTTTTCCGCCACCTTTTTGCGCCGATTCGCAAGTTCCGCGTGTCTTTCCGCATCCGTAAATTTCGGTGCGGGCGGCGTTATCCGAATCGGACTCGGTTTGGTTTTATCGGTCGTTTCGGCTTTTATCGCAAAACTGCCGAAACAAAATGTAACTAACAATAAAAAAGTAATAAATTTATTCATCAATGCTTCCTCATATAATTTGTATTCCGTCAAAATCCGAGAATTATTTTTCAAATTCAATGTCTTTCGAGGTCTTATTTCCGAAATAATCAGCCGCAAAAACACGCAAAATGTAGTTTCCTTTTTCCAGATTTGCCGCGTCGAAAAAATCTTCTTTCGCAAAATCTCCACGAACTTCGTTGGTTACGATGTAATTAAAAATCGTTTCACCCGTTGCGCCGGATTTGCTTCCTTTGGCATAGACAAGGCGGGCAAAATCCGCATCGGGCATTTCGGCAAAAGAGATTGTCGTTTTTTCTTCAGTTTGGAGCGATTTGTCGGATTTTAAAATCTGAAAACCGAGAGCAAAAACCCCAAGTCTGCGACGTTCTGCATTTCCGTCCATTCGGTCGTAGGCACGAACGACAATGCGTGTTTTTCCGCTCAGTTTTATACGCGCACTTTCAGATTTAGTTTCATTGACCGAATTCCAGTTTTCGTCAAATAGCGAAATTTGCTCGATGACAGGTGCAATTTTGTCGGAAATGTCGGGAAAAGCCAGCGCATCGAGCGCATTCATTTCCCATCCGCTTCCACCGGCAATCAAATGAACGTGATTCATTGTGTTGAGCGTTCCGATGGCTTCTCCGGCTTCAAATTTTGTGCCGCGAGGAACCCGCACATTCATCGGTTTTTTCTCTGCATCAAATTTGAATTGAAACCGTTTGTCATCAAAAAATTTTGCATCTTTGTCGCGTCCTAAACGGATGTGAATATAGCCGAGTGTCGGCATTCTGAGCAGTTCGCGTGTTGTGTCGAAATTTTGCACGGCAAGCGGACGCAAAACTTTTTCATTGCGAACAAAAGTTGCGGTTTCGCCGTAACCGCCAACAATATCTAAGCCGTTGTGAAACCAGACTGGATTATTTTCGTCCGTTACTTCACCGCGAATTTCGCCCAGCGTTCCGGCGATTTCTCGTTTTTTTTCCGGCGGATTATATGTCCAACGCGCCGCCGAAAGATTACGAAATTGTTCCGGCGTTTGGCGCAAAGATTTTATTTCTTCAGCGGAAATTTCTTTGCCGATTTCTTCATTGGTGATAACACGCAAAACTTGATTATCAGAATCGGCAAAAAACAAATTTCCTTTTTCGCCAACGGCTAAACCACTCGGACGATTGACTTTAGCGGTGTGTGAATCACCATCCAAAAGACCACGTTTAGTGTTTGAAATTGTTTCGACAAGAGGGAAAAATCTTTTTCCAAGGACGCGAATCGAGTTTCCGTCGGCAACATAAATTTCGCCGAACTTGCCGATTGCCAGTGCCGTCGGTTCGACAAATTCGGCTTTTTCTAAAGTTCCGTTCACCGAATCTTGTTCGCCGTTTCCTGCAAAAGTTGTAGTTTTTCCACTTGGTTCGACTAATCGCAAACGCCTGTTTCCTGAATCGGCAACAAGCAAATTTCCATCTTTTGTTACGGCAAGTCCGCAAGGCGTATCAAATTTTGCCGAATTTCCATTTTCAGCGTCTGCAAAACCTTGTTCGCCGCCGGAAATTGTCGAAACCTGTCCATTTTCGATAAGGCGGATTCTGTCGTTGTAAGTGTCGGAAACAAAGATTTTATTTTCAAACACGGCAACGCCAATCGGTGCATTAAAAAGTGCTTTTGAAGTTTCGCCATCGGCAAATCCGGCTTGGTTTTCAACACCTGCAACGGTTTCGGTTTCGCCGTTTGGCTTGATTTTTTTGATTGTGTTTGTTCCTGAATCGGCAACAATCAAATTATCGGATTTATCAAAAACAATATGAGAAGGCGTGTGCAGATTTTGAGCGAAAATCTGCATAGTGCCGTCCATAGATATTTTCCAAATCACGCCTTTTTCGCCGTCGGAAACAAAAATCTCATTATTTCTGATTGCCGTGCCGAATGGTTCACCGAATTTTTCTTTTATTCCGGCAAAAGTTCTGACTTTTGGAACTGATTTTTGTGTTCTTTCGGCTTTTTTACAGGCGAATGCGAAAATTAGCGCGAAAATTGTAAAAAAAAATATTACGAAATTGATAAAAGTATTAGGTTTTGAGTTTTTCATTTGCGGAAATTCTGATAATATCATCACACAATTCCCCAATTTTAGAAAAGTTTAACAAAAGAATAGGAGATAAAAAATTATGTTTTCGTTAGAAGATTTATTAGGACAACAACAAGGGAGTCAAGCAGTTGATCAAATTAGTCAACAAGTCGGCGCACAGCCTTCTTTGGTAAATACGGCGATTCAGATGGCTTTGCCGATGATTATTAACCAGATGGCAAACAATGTTTCAACACCGCAAGGTGCGGAAAGTTTGAATAATGCACTCGAACGCGACCATTCTGGCGGCGGTATTTTAGACAATCTTGGCGGTTTGGGAAGTTTGATTTTCGGCGGTCAGCAACAATCTGTTCCTAAACAGGCAGATGCAGGCGGCATTTTAGGTCATATTTTTGGTAACAATCAAAGCCAAGTTACGCAACAAGTAAGCAATCAGAGCGGATTGGGAATTGGACAAGTTGCCCAAATTTTGATGTTTCTTGCGCCGATTGTGATGGGCTATCTCGGCAAACAAAAACAAGAAAACAACTTGGACGCAGACGGTTTATCCTCAATGCTCGGTCAACAGCAACAGCAAATTCAACAAGCTCCGCAAGGTTCATTTCTTGAAAGAATGCTCGACCAAGACGGCGACGGTTCGGCGATGGACGATATTGCTTCGATGGCGTTCAAATATATGACGAACAAGTAAAAAGTAAAAACAAGTAAAAAGTAAAAAAAAGGCAACTTAAATTTAAGTTGCCTTTTTTTTTATGCGGAAGAAAGTTCCGAATTTTCAGAACTTTCTTCCGGCTGAAATGTCTCGAAAGACATTATGCCTATTGCGGAATATAAGCCGCCGGAACGGGAACGTCCCCGGCTAATCCCCAATTCACACCGGTTATGGCTTGATTTGAACTTTGCAGAACAAACCAATTACCTGCACCTCGATATACTGCGATGTCGGTTGAACCGTCGCCGTCAAAGTCTGCCGGAGCAGGAATGTCAGTTGCCAAACCGAACGGAATGACAGATGATGTGCCGGACAAACTATTGATGATCCACCAAACACCATTACGGTAAATCGCTAAATCATTGCGACCGTCGCCGTCGAAATCACCCGAAACAGGCTTATCGGTGGCGTTGCCCCAATTACTGATGCTTACCGTGTTAGTCGAACTGCGAAGGACAAACCAAGTTCCATCACGATAAACAGCAACATCAGTCTTGAAATCGCCATCGTAATCGCCTTGCATTGGTTTGTCGGTGCTGAGTCCGAAGGGAACTGCATACGAATTGCTGTCCGAACTGCGGAGAATCCACCAAGTTCCGGTTGATGGACGGAAGACTGCTAAATCGGTTTTGCCGTCGCCGTCGTAATCACCCTGAACAGGTTTATCGCCCGCTGTTCCCCAGAAAGTCGTTTGGATCGAGTTGTTTGAACTGCGAAGAACCGACCAAACGCCCGAACTTGCCTGGAAGACAGCCGAATCAATCTTACCGTCGCCGTCATAATCGCCGGGGACAGGAACACCGTTCAATGCACCTGCCGCATTGATTTGCGGAACGCCGTTGCTTGATTGCAGAGCATACCAAATTAATGTTCCCGGACGGAAGACACTGTAATCAGCCTTCAAATCACGGTCAAAGTCGGCAACATATGGACGGTCGTTGTCCACAATGATGCCCGCGCCCTGATTATCCGTAATCGTCGTGTTCATCGAAGGCATACTCAGGTTGACAAAGAAGAATTCGTTTGACTCTTTGGTTGTATCGCCCGCGATGGGAACATTGACGGTTAGTGTTCCGGTTGAGTTGAAATTCAACGTTCCGGTAGTAGTTGTGTAATCACTTCCACTTGTAGCCGTTCCGTTTGCCGTTGCGTATTGAACCGAAGCAATGATGCTACCCAGATTGCTAGTCATCGCAGAAGTCAGGGTTACGTTGAATGTCATATTAGCTGTTCCCATATTTCCTTCCGTGATTCGAGCATCGCTGATAGCGACGTTGTAATTCATCGCCGGAACATCATCATCAACGATTGTTTGAACAGCAGTTGAAGGCGAACCGATTGTTGCACCACCTGTTGCATTCGTCAAAGCATAGTTGATAGTTTCGTCCGGTTCATCAGTTGTGTCGTTACAAATCGTAACATTAAACGTCTTGCTGGTTTCACCGTTCAAGAAAGTTAATGTTCCTGAAGCATTAACATAATCAACCGCGCCGCCGCAAGCCGCTCCACCCGTTGCCGTGCCATTTGATGTGGCGTAATCAACTGTTACCGTGCCATCACTGCCGCCCGTGCGGGTTACAGTTACGGTGAACGGACTGCCTGCTTCGCCGCCCGAATAGGTTGCATTGCTGAATTGCAATGATCCCGGAACTGCGACTGCGGCGAGTTCATCTGCACCGATGTCGGGAGTTGCACCGCGAACATCGCCGTCAATGTCATCAGCAACCGCCAAATTAGCACCTAAAGCAAGCATCGGGGAAGTCGGTTGAATATGCAGGTCGGTATTTGAAACGAATAACGGATCAACTTTCAAACTTGCATTATCATTGGTTCCTGCCGCTGACAAAGTGCTGGTGTATGAACGGAAGTTCGTTGCCGGTGTGGTCATCGTCGGATCGAAATTGGCAAGTGTGAATTCACCTGTGCCGAAGGTCGTGCCGACTTGTGCCAAACGGTTTTGAGCATCTGCACCGACAAAGTAACCATTGTTATTCAATGTCAAATTCATTGCCGCTGAGCCGCCCGATGGTAAAAAGACAGCAACATTTCGTGTTCCTGTCGGGTTTCCGCCCGTCAAAGTGTTCACGAAAATATTGTTTCTAACATCGCAACCGGTTAAACCTGTTCCGGCAATACCAAATGCCGCTACTAAGTTACTGCTGACAGTTCCCGGAATCGCTCCGAAAAGGTTGACCGAGTTATGATAAACCTTATGTCCCGTTCCCGAACCGACACGAATACCGAACAAACCAAACGTAATACTAAACGCACCTGTTCCGGCAACCTGATTGTTTCTCAGGTTAGATACGAAGTTATTTTGAACAACGTGATTATTACCACCGCCCAAATTGATTCCGTGAACTGCCCAAGTTTCTGGATTTTCGTTTAAGACACGATTGATTTTGTTTTTCTCAATCGTGAACGTCGAATTTGTAGAATTAACACCAACGGCAATACCGACAGTTGCGGCATTACCTGAACTTCCGACAAAGCCTTCGACATAAACCGTGTTACCGGAAATTACGCCGTCAGCCGAACCTTGAGCCGAAACTCCGTGGTTGTAAATCTGATTGGGCGCACCGGCAGTCGGATTTCCGATTGTATTGTTTTGAATCTTCAATCCGGGGAATACCGTAGTTGCCGAACCAAGAGCTACAACGCCTCTTGCCGCAGTAGTGATATTGTTGTTTGAAACTGTCAAATTAGTTGCCGTAGCACCTGTTCCGACAGTTAGGCTTACTGAACTTATTGCTGTTGGAGCAGTTGTTGCACCCGAAGCATTAGAAGAAGCCACAATACCGAAAGTAGTATTTTCCGATCCTGTTGCCGAAGTTGCAGTCGAGATATTTCTACCTGTTGCGCTTCCGACGATGTTCAAGTTACGGAAAATATTATTATCTGCACTTGCTACGGTTGTGGTGTTCAAAGCAACACGAATAACCGAAGTAAATGTAACCGTATTTGCGGCGGTGTTTTGAATCGTCAAGTTGCGATTTGTTCCCGCTGAATTCGGATTGTCGCCGTCAATGGTTACGTTATCCGCACCGTTGAGTTCGATTAATCCGCGTCCTGTTACCGTCGGACCTGCAACGGTTACACCGTCAACTGAAGGTCTGATGATGATTGAAGTATAAGATGCCGCGCCTGCGCCGCTGCTGTTCAAAACAGAAGGAGCGGTTTCAGTCGTGTTGGCATTGATGTCAACGGTTACAGCACCTGTGTGCGTTCCCGCATTGATGGCATCAATCGCATCTTTAAGCGTTGCATAATTCGTCGCGCCCGGATTAACGGTTACATTTCCGGCTACCGGCGGAACGTCCGTAATTGTCAAAACTGCCGTATTCGGCGTTCCGAGTGTCGCGCCGTTTGTCGCATTGGTTAATGCTAAATTAACGGTTTCGCTCGCTTCGGCTGTCGCATCGGTGCAAACCGGAATTGTAAATGTTTGCGAAGTCGTAACGCCATTTCCGAAAGTTACGGTTCCGCTTGTATTTACATAATCAACCATGCCGCCGCAAGCCGCGCCGCCCGTTGCCGTTCCTCCGGCGACAGTTGCGTAATCAGCCGTTACCGAACCATCGCTTCCGCCTGTTCGAGTAACAGTAATTGTTGCTGTCGGTCCGGTTTCACTAATCGAATATGTCGCTGAACTGAACTGCAATGTTCCCGCGACATCGTTATCTTGAATAGTCAAAACTGCCGTGTTTTGCATTCCGATAGTTGCGCCGCCGGTTGGGTTGGTCAATGTCATATTGACTGTTTCATCCGGTTCGTCGTTTGTATCGGGGCAAATTCCAACGGTGAACGTCTGACTTGTTACGCCATTGCCAAGTGTTACTGTTCCTCCTGTATTAACGAAATCAACTGCGCCGCCGCAAGCCGCGCCGCCGGTTGCTGTTCCATTGGACAATGTGTAGTCAGCCGTAACCGAACCTGTGCTGCCGCCTGTTCGATTAACAGTGATTGTTGCCGTTGCATTACCTTCGCTTTCCGAATATGTCGCACTGCTGAAGGCAAGAACGCCCGGAGCCGATGCACCGTTTTCGCCAATTCCCCAATCAGAGAAACTGGAAACGCCCGTAATAGTTGCCGTATTCGTTGCGTCATTGACACACGGTCCGCCCATACATTGATTGGTTATAACACCTGTTTCGAGTTTGAAAACACGGTAATCGGTTTCTAAGCCATTGATGTCGCCGTCCAAATATGTGAATGCTAAATCAGTCGTCAAGTCTCCGGTTTCGGCTAATGTCCAATAACGCGATACCGAAATTGCTGTATTTAAACCCGGCAAAGTGTTGTCAACTGCCTTAACCGCCAGATTTGACGGATTCATTCCCAAAGCCGTTACGGTTGCCAAAAGCGGTGAATACCCGTTTTGTCCCACATGATAGGTATATGCACCCGTCGCCGTGAACTGGCGGCTCAGGTTGCCATCAACATAACCCGTCGTTCGTGTTACTGTTCCGATATTATTATGGAACAAAGTATTTGCCGGAGGAACTACAACTACGCCATTGGTCAATGCTAAAGCACCTGCTCCCGCGCCGCTAATGGTCAAATCTCCGCCCGCAATGTTCAAGGTTGCGCCGACAGCATTATTATCAAATGTCAGTTGAGCCAAATTCCGCGCAGTATTGACCTCGAAGCCGGTTGTTCGGTTTAAAGTAGTCGTTCTCAAATGCAGAAGAATATGACCGCCCGAACCGCTGTTATACACAGGTGAAACATCAAATGTTCCGGAATTGGTTGGCGTGGTCGAATTACCGACTTGAATAACGGTTGTCGAAGTGCCGGCGTTACCAAGTGTAATTTGGTTACTGTTGGTAAATCCGCCACTAAAAATATTTACACGATTGACAAATATCGGCGAATTTATTGTTGTGTTGCTGGCATTCGGGCTGTTTGCGCTCATACCGACACCTGCGAAAGGCGTTCCGGCAGTGCCGAATGTGCCTGTTCCAGTATAAGTCATCGGACCGTTTGCCGCCCAATCGAACCGCGAACTTGCGCCTGTGCCTTGAATGACAACCGAGCCATTATTTGTAAAAGTTGCACCTCGGAAGAAAATCGCTGCTCCAGCCGCACCGCTGCCAACCGACATTGTGTGTCCGGTGTTTATAGTGATATTCGGTGTTGCGCCGGTAATGCGGAAATTTGTTGCCGGAGGCGTTGCCATATTTCCAAGTTGAAGCGTTGTTCCCGCGGGACTCGCTAAGAATGTCGCTGTTGTGCTGACGCTGTAATCAAGCGGTGTTGCATTCGTGTTCGGTAGAACGAGAACGATTGTGCCGCCCGTCATATTAAAGACGTTGGTTGTCGCTGTCAAACCGAAACAAGCGGTTGTCGCTGTGTTTCCTACTGTGCAGACGTTGACCGTGCCGCCGGATTGATTGTAATTGACCTGACTTGTGGTTTGAAGCCGTCCGGCAAAGTTTGATGTTCCGCCTTCGATAGTAAAGGTTGCGCCTACGCCGCCACCCATCGAATTACCGGATGATGTTCCGACATTAAATGTGCCGTTTGAAATGCGAAGCAACCCGTTATTCGTTGGTGAACCGTTTTGTCCGGCAACCGTAAAGTTCGGATTGTTAAGCCACAATCCGCCGACAGCCGGAATTGAATAAGCCGCCGTTGTGAACACTCGGTTAGTAATTGTGAAATTACCCGAAATTTTGAATGTGCCGCTGGTCAACGTCAAAAATCCCGCTGTGTCAGTGTTGACACCTAAAACAGTAAAGTTTGAAGTAGTCAATTCTACTGTTCCGGCAGAAGAGCCTTTATTAACTGTAATTGCTCTGACATCCGTTGTTGCGCCTGTTCCGCCGAATGTAACACTTTGAACCGGAGCAACAAATGTCAGGATTGCGCCTGATGTATCACCATTCGTGCTGAAGTCGAGCGTTCCGTTGTTGGTAACATTTCCGCCAACTGTCAATTGATTGTTGGTAACTGTTCCCGTCGATGGCGACTGAAGAGTTCCGCCGCTGTTAATCGTAACATTCAGGGCAAATGCGCCTGTAGTATCAACCGTAACCGTGCAACCCGAACCGATAGTTACGTTATCTGCAGCTGTCGGGACGCTTGCGTCCGCCCAAGTTGCCGTGTCGCTCCAGTTGCCGCCCGCGCCTGCACAAGTATCTGTTCCGGCGGGATTTGTTGCCTGACTGCCGGAAATATTGGAACTTATAACTCCTTCAGAAACTGCGGCGACTTGATAAAAATAAGTTGTGCCGGGAATCAATCCGGTATCGTTAAACGATGTCGCGTCTGCCGCCGTTACAGCTACAAAACTGTAATTTATCCCGTCAAGAGAGCGGAAAATCGCGTAGCCGAATTCATTGGTCGCGTTATCTGTCCAATTTGTTTGAATTGATGTTTGAGTAACCGGCGCAAAACTCAAACCGGTTGGAGCATTCGGAACATTAGGTGTGAAAATATAACTTTTTCCTGAAGTAATGCCCGACAAGTTCGTATTGTTTGCTGTTGCGTAAGAAACCGTGTCGTCGGTAAGGGTTACTGAGGCGAAATTTGTCGCCGCGCCTGATTGCAAACCGACTGATGCACCGAGATCGGTAGCTGTTGAAGGCGCAATACCGCCGCCATAAACAAATTGAATTCTGCCCGGCGTGGTTGCGCCTGCCGATTCAAACAGCCACATTTGGAAAACGCCCGTTTGCGGTGCTGCCGAACACGAACCTTCGCGCGGAATTTCCATTCCGAACCACTCAACAATAAGTTTTCGATTCGGGGCAGTTCCAACTACTTTTGACCGAATTCCGCCTGTTGAGCCGGTGCAAAGGTCTTCAAAATACGGCGCAATTTTCGGAGCGTTCGTTACGGTATTCAAACCGTCCGTGCTGTTATTGAAAGTAGTGCCGACAACGGTTGAGCCTAATCGCGCCAAACCGTTGACATTGACGGAAAATTGCGTAAAACGCACGCCGTCATACCAAAAATCGAAGCCGATATTCGTTACGGCTGATGCTGTGTCATCCGCGCTTGCTCCAACGAGTGCTGTTGTGCCGCTCGACATATCTTCGAGTGCGACCCCGTTTAGAAACGAATAGTTGTAGGTTGTGGCAGTTATTAAATTCGCTGAAAAAGACGCATTGTCTTCCAATGAATTTAAATCGAATAACGCCTTTATTTCTTTGGTTCCCTCAAGATTTTGCTCAACCGGGCTTGTAATTACATCATTCTGAGCCTGAACTTTCACAAAACCGAAAGCTGTGGTCAACAGAAAAAGAGTCAAAGCCGTCAGAAAGTTCTTTCCTAGCCAAGCGACCGAAACGAAACTTGTTTCTTTTCTCATACCTTATTTTTATCTCCTCTTAAATTTTTTTATCGAAATTCGGATGTAAAGCAAACGACAAAGAAAGTTGCCTGAGAACAAGACAAACCGGACAGAATCAGGCGTGTTTATAAAAAAATGTAGTTAAGAAAGTCGAAAGTAATCTGAGAGGCGGCTAATCTGTTTTATAAACATTTCGCTCCAAAATTTGTGCTTTCCGAATATTCAGACAGCTTTGGAAATCAAACTGACTTTCTGTTTGCTTTGCTTAAGTTGTGAGTAAAGTATAAACCGTTAATTAATTTTGTCAAGAAAAAATGAGCATTAGAGCAACATCTTCGATAAAAAGGCTGATAATTTTCAGAAGCTGTTTTAAAACTCAAGATGATTAGGAAACAAAGCACGGCATTATCAATTATCAATTACCAATTATCAATTAACTTGTCGGTGTTATACTTAAAACCCCAAAAAAATATAATGGATAATGGATAATGGATAATGGATAATGGATAATTGATAATGGATAATGGATAAACCGCTTGCAATTATTCGGCTTTTTAGAATTTTAAAACAGCTTCTTAATAAATTAATGAAAAACAATTCTGTCAAAATAAAACTATTTGCCTTATCGGCAATGTTAATGCTGATGTTTAATCAGTTCCTTTTTGCGCGTCCGATGGACGAGATTTTTCAAAATCCGTTGATTCAGGACGATAAAGTTAAAAAACTGCCGCGTGTCAATTATGTTCGCAGTCGTGATTATGATATGCGCCACATTGCGCTGGATTTAAAATTCGATTGGGATAAAGAGCAAACCTTCGGCACGGCGACGATTACGCTTGCGCCGTTGATGACCGATTTCCGGCAAGTCAATCTGGACGCGGGCGCGATGATTATCAACTCCGTAAAGATGTCGGGCAAGGATTTGAAGTTCCAATATGACGAAACAAAATCCAATCTCGCCATCAATCTGGACAAAATTTATGCCGTCGGGGAAGTTTTGACTTTCACGGTGGATTATCGCTCGAAAGGTTTGGTCGTGGCGAATACGCTGGGATTCGGCGGCGGCGGCGGTTTGAAATTTATTAAACCGACGGCGGACAATCCGAATCGGCGGCGGCAAATCTGGTCGCAGGGCGAAACCGATTACAACCGTTTTTGGTTTCCGTCCTACGATTCGCCAAATGATTTTCGCACGACGGAACTTACCGCCACCGTTGAGAAACCGATGTTCGTCGTTTCAAATGGTAAATTGATGAGCAGAAAAGACAACGGCGACAACACGGAAACTTTTCATTGGAAAATGGAAACCCCTTACGCCAATTATCTGACTTCAATCGTCGTTGGGGAATATGCCGAAATCAAAGGAAACTATCTCGACATTCCGGTCTCGACTTATCTTTTCCCGAACGAAGCTAAAGACGGCGCGGCATCTGTTAAAAAATTGCCGGAAATGGTTAAATTCTTCTCGGAAATAACCGGCGTAAAGTATCCATACATTAAATACGCCCAAACAATGGCGGAAGGTTTCGGCGGCGGAATGGAAAATATTACCGCAACCACGATGACTCCGACAATGATTCACGACGAGCGCGAATTACTAGATACAGACAGCGAAGGATTACAGTCGCACGAGCTTGCACATCAATGGTTCGGCGATTATGTTACTTGCCGCGAATGGTCGGAAATCTGGCTCAACGAATCATTTGCTACTTACTTTCAAGCACTCTGGACGCAGAAATCAAAAGGAACGAACGAATTTCTTTACGATGATGTTTTGAGCAATCAGCAATCCTACTACAACACTTGGGCGCAGGGAAATCGCCGTCCGATTGTTACAAAACATTATGAAAGTGCTGACGACTTGTTTGACACTTACGCCTATCCACGCGGCGCGGCGGTTTTGCATCAGCTACACAAACATCTGGGCGATGCGATGTTTTACAAAGCAATTAACCATTACTTAAAGTCAAATGCCAATTCGCCCGTCCAAACCGAAGAACTGCGAATCGCCATCGAAGAAGCCACCGGACAATCAATGGATTGGTTTTTCGATCAGTGGCTTTATAAAATGGGACATCCCGTTTTTGAAGTTACCAAAAACTATTCCGGCGGCAAGCTAACCTTGAATGTCAAACAGACGCAAAAGGTTGATTTGCTCAACGAATATCCGCAAGCCGAGTTTTTTCAAGGTAAAATGGACATTGAACTCGACCATAAAATCCAGCAAGTTTGGATAAAACCGCAAGCCGAAAATGTTTTTACGTTTGAAGTTGCCAACGAACCGCAATTAGTTGATTTTGACAACGAAGGAACTTGGATAAAGGAACTGAAATTTGATAAATCAACCGATGAACTTATTTATCAATACCATAATGACATTGACGTTTTAGGCAGAGTTTGGGCAATGAAACATTTGGCAAACCGCTGGAAAGCGCAGGAAACTTCCGCCGCCAATGACGACAAAGCCAAAATCCTTGCGGCATTTAATCAGACGATTTTCAAAGAGCAATTCTGGGCTATCAAGCGCGATACGATTGAAATCATCACTCAAGCCGAAGGAAATCCGAATGAAAAAGTCTCGAAATTTGACGCGCAAACCGTCCGCGCCTTTGAAAACGCCGCAAAAGATACCGATTCGCGTGTCCGCGCCGCCGCAATTTCCGGTTTAGGCAGGATGCGCGATGCAAAATACGCCGATTTGTTTGTTGCAGGGTTAAACGATAAGAGCTACGGAGTTATCGAATCGTCGGCAATGGCTTTGGCGCGTTCAAAAGATGCGCGGGCATTTGATTCATTACTTAAATTGGTCGAAACGAATTCTTGGAAAGACCGTATTCGACTCGCCGGATTGCTTGGTTTGGCAAGTTTGGGCGATAAACGTGCGCTCGATTTAGGTTTTAAATATACTGATAAATCTTATCCGGTTGCTGTTCGTTCAAACGCTCTTGGAGTTTTGGCTTCGAACGGCAAAGGCGATGCACGGGTTTTCCCGCTTTTGTTCGATAATTTCAAAAAAGGTTTGGAAAATAACAATTTTCAAGTAATTTTCGACAGTTTCCAATTCTTTATACGCCTCGCTGACCCGCGTGGACAGGAAGCCTTTGATCTGGCAAAAGAAAAATTCAAAGGACGGGAGAATATCATTGGTTTTATCAATCAACTCGAAACGCAATTCAAAAAAACGACTGACCAAAAATAATTGGTAGTGTTTCAAATTTTATGCTGAATAATTTTTGAGATTTTTCATTTCGGAATAAGTGAAAGGTGAGAAGTGAGAAGTGATAGATTTTACGCGCCGGAAACCTCTCACCTCTCACCTATCACCTATCACTTATTCCGAATATATTTCTCATCAGCATAAACTCTGAAACACTACCCTTGATTTTTATGCTAAAACCGCCAAAATAAACTTGTAAAGAAAAATATTTTTATAAAATAAACCTCAATTTTAAGAATAAATATGCTGATGCACCACAATCTCTTGGCGGTTTTAGCTTTAATTTTCGGGATGGCTTTGCTGTATATGCTGAGTCAAAAATTACGCTTGTCATATCCGATTTTTCTGGTTATCGGCGGTTTGACAATCGGATTTTTGCCGATGATGCCGCGCATTACGATTAGTCCCGAACTCATTTTTTTGATTTTTCTTCCGCCGCTACTTTATGAAGCCGCTTGGTTCACGTCTTGGCATAATTTTTGGCGTTGGAAACGAGCGATTTCTTCGTTGGCGTTCGGTTTGGTTTTTGTTACTTCGACGGCAGTTGCATTTGTGGCAAATGCTTTGATTCCGAATTTTTCGTTGGCATTGGGATTTTTGTTGGGCGGCATAATTTCGCCGCCGGATGCGGTTGCGGCAAATTCGGTTCTGAAGGGAATTGACGTTCCGAAAAGAATTTCAACCATTCTCGAAGGCGAAAGTTTGCTCAACGACGCTTCGAGTTTGATTGTTTTTCGGTTTGCTTTGGCGGCGGTTTTGACGGGCGAGTTTGTTTTCAGAAAAGCGGTCTTGGAGTTTTTTATCGCGGCTGTAATGGGCATCGCTATCGGTTTGGCGATTGGATTTATCATTTACAAACTTCACGCTTATCTGCCGACTACGCCGAGCATTGATGCGGTTTTGACCGTGATGACTCCGTATGTGATGTATCTTGCCGCCGAAAATTTTCATTTTTCAGGCGTTTTGGCAGTCGTCAGCGGCGGTTTGTTTTTATCGTCTTGTTCGCATCGGTTTTTGAATTATCAATCGCGCATTCAAGCGCACAGCGTTTGGAGTTCGCTGATTTTTTTGCTCAATGGTTTAGTCTTTATTTTGATTGGTTTGCAACTTCCTTCAATCGTTGACGGTTTGGGCGCATATTCAATCGGCGAAGCAATTTATTACGGCGTTTTGATAACTTTGACGGCAATCGTTGTGCGGATAATTTACGTTTTCCCGAACGCCTACATTCCGCGAATTTTCAGCAAAAAAATTCGTGAACGCGAACCGTTTCCGCCGCCGTCTCTGGTTTTTATCGTTGGTTGGGCAGGAATGCGCGGCGTAGTTTCGTTGGCGGCGGCGTTGTCAATTCCTCTGATGTTGACGAGCGGCGAAGCCTTTCCGCAACGCAATCTGATTTTGTTCATTACGTTTGTGGCGATTTTTATCACGCTCGTTTTTCAAGGTTTGACGATGCCTTTGCTGATTCGATTTTTTAATGTAAAAGAGATTGATACCAAAATTCCAGCCGCACAGCAATTAACCGAAATTCGTCTCAGAATGGCGAAACTTTCGCTCGAATATTTGGACGAAAATTATGCCGAAGACGTGAACGAAATTCCGAAACTGAACCGTTTTCACCAACAGCTTCATCACACAATCGGGCGCGAAGAACATATTTTAGCTGAAGAAATAAGCACCAAAGAACGCGACAGAAACAGAAAACAATTCAATAAAATCTTTCTCGAACTTATTGAAGCGAGACGCAATGAACTCGTCAGCCTGCGCCGTGAAAACGCTTTCGACGACGAAGTTTTGCGCGAATACGAACACACGCTCGATTTGGAAGAAGCCCGTATGCGCGTTTGATGTCAGAATTTAAAATCGAGTTTCGGCAGTCAGCTAAAAGTATTGCTATTTGATCTGTTTTATAAATTGCCACTAGCTTCAGCTAGTGGTTAAGTAGAAGAAAACACAAGGCTTTAGCCAAATAGGTAAGGAAAATAAAAATTCCTTTTGGCTTTAGCCCAATTTGCGCTAAAGCGATAAGGATTTTATTTTTCCCCTATTCGGCTAAAGCCTTTTAGCTATGCAAAGCTAACCACTAGCTGAAGCTAGTGGCAATTTAAAGAGCTAATTGCGTTTTGATTAGCTTAATGTCAAACGATAAAAATTATGTCTAAATCAACAATCATTTTCATCATCGCAATTCTTTTCCAATCGCCGCTTTTTGCACAGGAAATCACGCGCCAAGAAACACTTCGCGGTTCGATTACCGAAGAACGCGAATGGTGGGATTTACTGCATTACGATTTATCGGTGCAATTTTTTCCTGAAACAAAGACGATAAAAGGTTCAAACGTCATCACGTTTAAGACTTTGAAGTCCGAATATATTATGCAGATTGATTTGCAAGAACCGCTTGCAATTACGAAAGCCACACATAAAAACGTCGAATTAAAATATAAACGTGAAGGAAACGCATATTTCATTTATTTGGACGACGAATTGCCAAAAGATATTGTTGACAGCATCACGGTTTATTGGGAAGGCAGACCGACCGAAAGCCGCAATCCGCCTTGGAGTGGCGGAATTACTTGGGGACGCGATGATTTGGGCGAACATTTTATTACAACGACTTGTCAGGGAATCGGCGCATCAATTTGGTGGGCGAACAAAGACCACGGCGCGGACGAACCCGACAAGGGAATGAAAATAAATCTCACCGTTCCCGAAAATCTGGTCGCGGTTTCAAATGGGCGTTTGAAAAAAATTGACGAAAACAAAGCCGAAAAAACGAAGACTTTTCGTTGGGAAGTGAAAAATCCAATCAATAATTACGGCGTTAATGCGAACATTGGAAATTATGTAAATTGGACTGAAAAATACAAAGGTTTGGGCGGCGATTTAGATTTAGAATATTGGGTTTTACCTCATCAAAAAGAAGCCGCGATGAAGCAATTCCAAGAAGTTCCGCGAATGCTCAAAGCCTTTGAATATTGGTTCGGCAAATATCCTTTTTACGAAGACAGCTTCAAACTTGTTACGGTTTCCTACGCCGGAATGGAGCATCAAAGTTCCGTAACTTATGGAAATTGGTTTCGCAACGGCTATCGCGGACGAGACGTGAGCTTTACCGGAATCGGTTATAAATTCGATTTCATCATTGTCCACGAAGCCGGACACGAATGGTTTGGCAACAATATTTCAATGAAAGATGCCGCCGATATGTGGATTCACGAAGGTTTTACAAATTACTCGGAAAATCTCTTTGTCGAATACCATTTCGGGAAAAAAGACGGCGAAGATTACGTTATCGGAAGCCGCAAAAATATCCGCAACGAAGCAACAATTATCGGCACTTACAACTCAAATCGTTCCGGCTCAGGCGATATGTATTACAAAGGCGGAAATTTATTGCATACGATTCGCCACATCATCAATGACGATGAAAAATGGCGTGGGATTTTGCAAGGACTTAACAAAGAATTTTGGCACAAAACCGTTACGACACAGCAAATCGAAGCCTACATCACTTGGCATTCGGGTTATGATTTAACCAAAGTCTTCGACCAATATCTGCGGACGACAAACATTCCCGTTTTGCAATACAAAACCGACGGCAAAACTCTTTCGTTCAAATACGATAAAGTGGTCAAAGGTTTTGCAATGCCGATTCGCGTCAATATCAACGGCAAAGAAATCGAATTGTCTCCGAACGAATCTTTGCAGACTAAAGATTTTGCCGAAGAGATTAAAACTTTTGAGGTAAATCGCAATTTTTACGTTAATTCGGAAGTAATGAAGTAATATTTTTTGTGGTAAAATCTGTAAGAGGAAAATTTATGAACACTCGAACCATTTCTTCGCAACAAGTAATAACCGCCCTTCAAACAATGCCGTTAGACGAATTGGAGAAATTGGTCAATAATGTTTTAGCAGTTAGAGCTGAAAGAGTTGCTCCGCACATCACAGGCGAAGAAGCTAAACTTTTGCGAGTTATTCAAAAAACTTTGCCGAAAACAAGTCTTTTGCGAATGAAAGAACTTCAAAACTTGCGCGATAAAGAAAAACTTTCAAACGAAGGGTTTAAGGAATTAGCCGGATTGATTGAAAAACTCGAAATACTCCACGCCGAAAGAATGAAAGCAGTCAGCAATTTGGCGAATTTGCGTGGCGTAACTTTTCAAACCGCGTTGAAACAAATCGGCTTGAATTTGCCCGATTATGAGTGAATATATTTCCGTCGAAATTCGCAATCTGGTCAGAAAAAGAGCTGACGGATACTGCGAATATTGCCGAATTCCTGAAAACTACTCGCCGCAACCTTTTTGTTTTGAACATATTTTGCCAAAAGTTTCGGGCGGCGAAACGACTGCGGAAAACTTGGCTTTAGCTTGTCAGGGCTGTAATTCATTCAAAGCCACGCGCACGGAGTTTGAAGACGAAACAAGCAGTCAAATGGTAAAATTTTTCAATACGCGCAAATCGAAATGGAAAGAGCATTTTGTTTGGAACGAAGATTTTACACAAATTATCGGGCTGACTCCGCAAGGATGAGCGACAATCAAAGCATTAAAGATGAATCGCTCAGGTTTAATAAATCTTCGCCGCGTTTTATACGCAACGGGCGAACATCCGCCGTTTGAAAAATAAATTTGACTTGCAAAGGTCGGAAAATATAAAATTTATCTTCAAACGTGGTGAGTTACAGCAACTTGCGACCACGCTAAATAAACCGCTAAACAGCTACGAGTTTTCAAATTTGGATTTTACAAAAACTCTGCGCTTGTTTGGTGCAGAGTTTTTTGATTTGGGTGAACTTTAATTATGAGAAATTTATTATTTTGTTTGATTTTTACAATGTATTTATTTTCAGCCTGTTCCATTGAAACCAAGCAACCGCCAACATATATTCCTCTTGAAAAAGCAACAAAAATTGAAGGCGGCGAAGAATATAAAGAAATTGCCAAGAAGTCTTCTGATAATTTTCAAAAAATTTACAATGAAGGAAATATGCAAGCCCTATTTAATTTGCTTGATGATAAATCTCAACTGAAAAGCGACCAAATGTATTGGGATTTAAGATTTAGCAAAATAAAGTCTGAGCTTGGAAAACACGAAAAGTCTGAATTCAAACGAGCAAATGTTTTCCAGAAAAGCGAAACCGTTGAAGTTAGAATCGAATACGCAACAAAATTTGAAAGGGACGACGGAACGAAGCCAAGATATGTTCTGTATTTCTGGGAAATTTATAAAAACGGCGATGTCAAACTACTCAATTATATGAATGGTATTGATAACGAAACAGCATATTAATTTTTATGAGCAATAATTTTTTAGATTTACTTAAAGAAAAAATCGTCGTTTTCGACGGCGCGATGGGGACTTTTTTGCAATCACAGAATTTGAGTCTGGATGATTGGGGCGGAGCAAATTTTGAGAATTGTTCGGAAAATTTGCTTTATACCAAGCCGGAAACGATTGAAAAGGCGCACGTCGGATTTTTGGAAGTCGGGTGCGATGTGATTGAAACGAATAGTTTCGGCGGCGGCGGTGTCGTCTTGGCGGAGTTCGGGATTGTCGAAAAAACTTACGACGTAAATCTCAAAGCGGCGCAGATTGCGAAGCGTCTGGCGAACGATTATTCAACCAAAAATCAGCCGCGTTTCGTCGCGGGTTCAATCGGACCGGGAACGAAATTGCCGACGCTTGGGCATATCACTTATCTCGATTTGAAAAAATCTTACGAACAGCAGGTTCGCGGACTATTTGACGGCGGCGTTGATTTGTTTGTCGTCGAAACTTGTCAGGATTTACTACAAACGAAAGCGGCTCTGGCGGCGATTTTTGAATTTTACGCCGAAAAGCGCGTGAAATTGCCGGTGATTGCACAGGTTACGATTGAAACTTTCGGGACGATGCTCAACGGCACGGAAATCGCGGCGGCTTTAACCGCGCTCGAACCGTTTCCGATTGACGTTATCGGAATGAATTGTGGCACGGGACCGAAACAGATGGCTGATTCACTGAAATATCTGTGCGAAAACGCGCCAATGCCGGTTTCGGTTTTGCCGAACGCAGGTCTTCCCGAAGTCAAAGACGGCAAACAGCACTACGACGAAACGCCCGAAAGTTTTGCCGCGCAAGTCGAGCATTTCGCCAAAGATTTCGGCGCAAACATTGTTGGCGGTTGTTGCGGAACTTCGTTTGAACATCTGAAATTGGTCGTGGATTTGATGCAAAATGTTTCACCGAAAGTTCGTGATGCGAAATTGATTCCGTCTGCCGCTTCGATTTATTTTCAACAGCCTTACGTTCAGGATAATTCGTTTTTGATTGTTGGCGAGCGTGTGAATGCGTCCGGCTCGAAAAAAATGCGCGATTTGCTGGAAGCGGAAAATTGGGACGGACTCGTCAATCTCGCCAAATCGCAGGAAAAAGAAGGCGCACATATCTTGGATGTCAATGTGGATTTTGTCGGGCGCGACGGCGTGGCGGATATGAAGGAATTGGTTTCGCGGCTCGTTACGAATGTCAAAATTCCTTTAATGTTGGATTCAACCGAATGGGAAAAAATGGAAGCCGGATTGCAGTATGCGGGTGGCAAATGTCTTTTGAATTCAACCAATTACGAAGACGGCGAAGAAAGATATTTTAAGGTTTTGGAACTCGCCAAAGAATACGGCGCGGGCGTGGTCGTCGGTTTGATTGACGAAGAAGGAATGGCGCGGACGGCGGATAATAAAGTCAAAATTGCGCGTCGGGCGTTTGCAGATGCGACGAATTTCGGCATCGAGGCGCACGATATTTTCTTTGACCCGCTGGCTTTGCCGATTTCGACGGGCATCGAAGAAGACCGCGAAAACGCGAAAGCGACGATTGAAGCCATCAAACAAATTCACGCCGAAATGCCGACTGCAAATATTATTTTGGGCGTTTCAAACATTTCTTTCGGCTTAAATCCGGCGGCGCGTGTTGTTTTGAATTCAATCTTCCTGCACGAATGCGTCGAAGCCGGAATGAATTCGGCGATTGTCAACGCCTCAAAAATTTTGCCGCTCAATCGTTTCAACGAACACGAAATCGAAGTCGCGCTCGAATTAATTTATGACAAACGAAAATTTGACGGCGATATTTGCATTTATGACCCGCTCGGCGAATTTACCAAAATGTTCGAGGGCAAAACCGCAAAGTCAATGAAACCGGACATTTCTAATCTTCCAATCGAGGAAAAATTGAAACATCACATCATTGACGGCGAAAAAATCGGACTCGAAGACAATCTGAAAATCGCGCTTGAAAAATATGAACCTTTGCACATTATTAACGAAATTTTGCTCGATGGAATGAAAACCGTCGGCGATTTGTTTGGCTCAGGTCAGATGCAACTTCCGTTCGTTTTGCAATCAGCCGAAGCGATGAAAACGGCGGTAAAATTTCTCGAACCGTTTATGGAAAAAGCCGAAGGCTCGACCAAAGGCAAGATGATTTTGGCAACGGTCAAAGGCGACGTTCACGACATCGGCAAAAATTTGGTTGATATTATTCTGACCAATAACGGTTATTCGGTCGTAAATCTCGGCATCAAACAGCCGATTGAAGACATTTTAAATGCTCAAGCCGAACATCAAGCGGATGCAATCGGAATGTCAGGTTTGCTCGTCAAATCAACATTGATTATGCGCGACAATCTCGAATTGATGAATGAAAGAAACATCAATGTTCCCGTCATTTTAGGCGGCGCGGCACTTAATCGAAAATATGTTGATAATGATTTAGTGCCGCTTTATCAAGGCAAATTGTTTTATGCCCGCGATGCTTTTGACGGACTTCACGCGATGGATTTGTTGACACAGAAAAATTTAGCCACAGAGAACACAGAGTTCTCAGAGAAAGCTAAAATCGCCACAGCCGGAAACGGCGAAGCGACTGGAGCGCAAGCGTCCTCGCTTGCAATGAGCGTGGAGCGCGAACAAACCGACGCAATCGAAACCGTTTCCGACACCGAAGACCTCGTTGGCGAAGATGCCAAACTAGGAATGGTTGCAGCGCGGGTTAATCAAACAAAATCGGCTCTGGATTCAACTCACACGACAAAATCCGACATCAAACCCGCCGAAAAAATACCGACCGCGCCTTTTTACGGCTCGAAAGTCGTTGAAATCAAAGACCTTAACAAAGTTTTCGCATTCATCAACGAAACCGCGCTTTTCAAAGGTCAATGGCAATACAAACAAGGAAAATCTTCAAAGGAAGATTATCAAAAACTACTCGAACAGGAAGTTTATCCGAGATTTGCTGAAATTAAAGCGCAAGCAATCCGCGAAAAATTATTGGAAGCAAAATTGGTCTACGGCTATTTTCCGTGCAAATCCGCTGGAAACGATTTAATTATCTTCGAGGACGACGAAAAGACCGAAAAATTACGTTTCACTTTCCCGCGCCAACCGCTCGAACAACGTGGCGGAAAAAATCTCTGTTTGGCTGATTATTTTTCGTCCGAAAAAATTGATACCGTCGCATTTCATCTCGTTACAATGGGTAGAAAAGCCAGCGAACACGCCGCTAAACTCTTCAAATCGGACAATTACACCGATTATCTTTTATTTCACGGTCTTTCGGTCGAATCTGCCGAAGCCCTCGCCGAAATGTGGCACAAACGCATCCGCGAAGAACTCGGAATCGCCGACCAAGACGCGCAGGATTTAAACAAACTTTTCCATCAAGGTTATCAAGGCTCGCGCTTTTCCTTCGGTTATCCGGCTTGCCCGAATCTCGAAGACCAGACGAAACTTTTTGAACTTCTGCAACCAGAACGCATTGATGTCGAACTCTCGGAAGAATTCCAGCTTCACCCCGAACAATCAACTTCGGCGATAATCGTTCATCACCCGGCGGCGAAGTATTTTAATGTTGAGTAAAAATGAAAAGATTCTTCATAAATCAAGACGGTGTTTCCAACAAGTTTTGGAATGTGGAAACGCAGGAAAAAACTCAGATAATCACGTTTGGGAAAATCAATACCCAAGGCAGAAAAACGATAAAAGAATTTGAAACACCAACGGAATGTCAGAAGGAAACAGAAAAATTGATTTCTCAAAAACTCAAGAAAGGCTACACGGAGATTTTTGATGAAGAAAATGTTCCAGAAAAAGTTCCGCTCTCTGACAACGAATCAGCCGAACTCTTTTTTTGGAGTTCAATCGAAAAATCGAATAAACATAAAAACGCTCATTGGAGCGAATATGACATTGACGAACATTTGGAAAATTTGACCGAATTATTATCTAAAAGCGGTAAACAAAAACTCATCCAATTTGAAAAATGTTTGCAAGAGAATCTGCACAAACTTTATGCTCCCGAAATCGCCGAGTTTTACATTCTTCTAACGAATGATTTTGAGAATAAAGACGGTCAAATCGTTTTTGAGGATTACATTTCGGAAGACGGCTTTATTTACTTTCGTTGTTGGATTTTGCTTCAAGGTAAAGCTTTTTTCGATGATATAAGAAAAGACCTTAATGCTTTCATAAGCGGAAAATACGGATTTGACATTGCCGACACTTGGGCGGAAGGTTTGTTATATGTTGCCGACGAAGCATATTCGATAAATCACGAAAACGAAGAAGATTCTGAAATCAGAGATGCTGTTGGTGAATTATATCCCGAAGTAATTCATTACGATTCGGCAGAACGCGAGATGCACGGAAGCCCTGCTAGCGGTGCGGATTTACAGAAAAAATATCCTGATATTGTTGATGAAATTGTTAGATTAAAAACTTAACTTTAATCAATGTCTTGCGCCGTAAAATTGTAATATAAAGCGGTTATTGATGTATAATTTCGCCAAGAGGTAAATTTATGAAAGAGAATGAGATTGATGAACAAGTTTATGAACTTTATGACGAGTATTGCCATAGCGGAATGAGTCGGCGGGAGTTTTTGAAAAAAGCGGGAGCGTTGTCGGTGGTTGGCGGGATTTCGGCGGCGGCGATGGCGAATGCGCTTTTGCCGGATTATGCCAAGGCGCAGACGATTTCTTTTACTGATGAACGCATTAAGCCGCAGTATGTTGAGTATGATTCGCCGTGCGGAAATTCGGGCAAGATGCGCGGTTATCTTGTTCAGCCGAAAGGAACGGGACCGTTTCCGTGCGTTTTGGTCGTTCACGAAAATCGCGGGTTGAATCCATACATCGAAGACGTTGCGCGACGCTTGGCGACCGAAGGGTTTTTGGCATTTGCGCCAGATGCTTTGAGTGTTGTTGGCGGTTATCCGGGAAATGACGATGACGGACGCACGATGCAGGCGAAATTGGATAGCGCGAAGATTCTGGTGGATATGGAAAATGGTGCGCGGTTTTTAATGAAACATTCGCTTTCAAACGGCAAACTCGGCGTTACGGGATTTTGTTTCGGCGGCGGCGTTTCCAATAATCTGGCGGTTAAGATGGGCGCAGACCTCAAAGTTGCCGTGCCTTTTTACGGAAGCGCGCCGAAAACCGAAGATGTCAACAAAATTAAAGCCTTTGTTTTGGTTCATTATGCTGAAACCGACCAGCGTGTAAATGCGATGCGCGAAGATTATGAAAAGGCTTTGAAAGAAAACAAGGTCAATTACGAAATGCACACTTACGCCGGAACGCAACACGGTTTTCATAATAATTCGACTCCGCGCTATGACGAAAAAGCTGCCAAATTAGCTTGGGAACGCACGATTGCCGCATTCAAAAAGCATTTGGTTTAGGAACCCAATTTGCATTGGGAGAAACTTAAGAAAAAACAATAATTCTCTCAAAGAAACTGTAAAATCTCGCAGATTGTTGTAGAGAGATTGGTTATTTTTGCAATCTGAAAGAATTGATGTCGAAGTTTCAGAAGAATTCTTACTTCTTCTGAAACTTCAGAGGTTGTCGTTTACCATTCGGCGGCGAAATACGTTAAAGTGCAGTGAATAATGAACTTATTTGATTCAACAAAACGGGAAGAAATAATCAATCGTCTGCGTCTTTTAACGCCTGAGTCAAAAGCTAAGTGGGGCAAAATGAGTGTGAGTGAGATGATCTGTCATTGTTTAGACGGCAATAAAATGGCTCTCGGCGAGATTCCGCCGACTGATAAGAGTAATTTTTTTACGCGCAGTTTTGTCAAATATCTGGTCGTTTATATTATTCCAATTCCGAAAGGTGCGCCTGCTCCGCCTGAAATAAATCCGCAAAAAGGTGGCACAAAACCACAGGATTTTGAAAACGAGCGGCAACTTTTAATTGACGACATCAATAATTTTGCCAATTTAACAGTCGAAGACTTTAAAGGCAAACATCATATTTTCG
Organism: uncultured Blastocatellaceae bacterium; assembly: GCA_964548225.1. Lineage (GTDB taxonomy): Bacteria > Acidobacteriota > Blastocatellia > Pyrinomonadales > Pyrinomonadaceae > CALMEH01. Next base: position 30,845 of record CAZJQP010000063.1, read on the forward strand.
GCAAACTTACACCTGACCAATGGGGAAGGTTAGGTTACAAACACCTTAATCATCACTTGAAACAATTCGGCGTTTAGTTTTCAGAAAGAAATTTACTTAATTTCAAAAAAACAATTTCGATAGTAGCTGTAAATCAGGCGAAAGCGAATTATTCAGATTTTGATAAATTGATTTGATTTGTAAATATGAAAACGTCAGTTCGGGATAAGAAATAGATGGAAAAGCTCTTTTTCAAGTAAAATGGA
>CAZJQP010000064.1:0-30458 GCA_964548225.1 uncultured Blastocatellaceae bacterium
AGCCTTCGGAACAACGGGCGATACTCCGACTCCCAATGCTTTCGTTCCTTAGTTTCGGCTTGCAAATTCAACTCTCGAAAGGCTTCATCTCAATAAGATGAAGCCTTTTTTGTTAAGCTAATTTAGATATTTGAAAATAGTTCACAAGAAAAGTAAGTTCGGTAGTGTTTCAGAATTTCTCCTACGGAAGAAAACCTTCGCAAATCAATCTGCTTGTGGACTGAGAAACTTTCGCAGAAACCGAAAATTATGACAAGCGTGTTTTTTATATATGCCGACCTATCAAGTTTCCAGACTAAACGGATTAAAATCGGTATCTTTGTCATAATAATCTTCGTTTTCCGCCTTTTTCAAAAATCCTACAATCAGATAAGTAAAAGGCGTGGCGATAACTTCCCATAAAACTTTGATGAAATAATTTCCGATCATCACGCTGATAAGTTGTTCGTTTGACCAAATTCCAAAAAATGCCACGGGGTAAAAAATCAGACTGTCGGCAATTTCCCCTAAAATGGTCGAACTTATTGTTCTCACCCAAAGAAATTTTCCCGCGCTTATCAACTTCAATTTAGCAAGGACAAAAGAATTAACAAATTCGCCAACCCAAAAAGCCGAAAGCGAAGCTAACACAATTCGCGGAACTTGTCCAAATATTGTATTTATCGCCGTTTGCTGTTCCAGCGACATTGTTTTAGCCGCCGGAAGTGATGTAACCGCAAAAGCCATCGCCGAAGCAAAAATCAATGCACCGAAACCTGCCCAAATAACCTTTCGGGAACGTGCATAACCATAGACTTCCGTTAAAATATCGCCGAAAAGATAGCTTATCGGAAAAAACAAAACACCTGCGCCGTAAATATATTCGCCGTAAAATGGTAAATTAACCGAAGAAACTTTATGAACACCAATTAGATTGGAACAAAGCAAAACGGCAACAAATGCCGCCATCATCAAATCGTAATATTTATAAACTCTTGTTTTCTGCACAGTTATTTTTAATGGAAATAAGTTAGAATTTGATTTTAACTCAAATGAAACAATCCGCAACTAAAATATCCATAATTTTTGCGACCGCTCTTTTTGCCGAGCTTTTCGTATTGTTTTTTCGGCTGCCGAATCTGCAAATTTTCACGAAACCTTTGTTGATGCTGGTTTTGGTGGTTTGGTTTTGGACAAATTCGTGCCTATTTAGTTCGTTGAAATATTGGATTATCGCCGCTTTGATTCTATCTTGGTTCGGCGATTTATTTCTGCTTTTTGAAAAACAAAATGAAGACCTTTTTATCTTCGGTTTGATTAGTTTTCTGCTCGCGCATTTTTGTTACATTGCATATTTTTATCAAATCCGTAAAGAAAACGGGGTTAGGTTTTTCCCGAAAATTTTGATTTCCATTGCTGTCTTGATTTACGTTGCCTTGCTCTTTTCGCTTCTCGCACCGAATCTGAAATCTTTGCAAATTCCTGTATTGTTTTACGCGCTAACGCTTGCCGCAATGATGCTTACGAGTTTTCACGCCTTTGATTTTCAAAAGCATTCATTTGCAAAAATCTGCGTTGCCGGAACTTTGCTTTTTGTTGTTTCCGATTCGTTTCTGGCAATCAACCGTTTTTACCAACCTTTTGAATTTGCCAATATTGTAGTAATGCTGACTTACGCGGTCGCTCAGTATTTGATAACAATGGGCGCGTGGAAAAATTTATCCGAGTTTAGATTTCAAAACTTGGATTAAGTTTTTCCGATGTCTTTTCGATATTGCATACCGTCCCAACTTATTTTTTCAACGGCTTCGTAAGCTGTTTTTAAGGCATCCGAAAGATTACCGCCTCTCGCCGTTATTCCCAACACTCTGCCACCATTTGTGATAAATTCTCCGCTATCGTTTTTGGATGTGCCGGAGTGAAAAATTTCTACATTTCGGACATTTTCCAATCCCGAAATAACATCACCGGTCTGTGCTTTTTGTGGATAACCTTTTGCAGCCAAAATAACGCAAGCCGCACTTCCCTCTTGCCATTTAATCGAAAGTTTATCAAGTTTTTGCGTCAAAATTGCTTCGCATATTTCCACGAAATCCGTTTCTAATCCAATCAAAATAACTTGTGTTTCAGGATCGCCGAATCGGACATTATACTCCAAAACCTTCGCGCCTGTTGCAGTCATCATCAACCCCAAAAACATAATTCCGCGAAATGGAAAACCTTCGGCTTTACAACCTTCAAGCGTCGGTTTAATAACTTCTTCAACAATTCTTTCTGTTTGTTCCGAAGTTAAAAGGTTTGCGTCTGAAACAGTTCCCATTCCGCCGGTATTTGCGCCTTGGTCATTATCGAAAATGCGTTTATGGTCGCGCACGGGCGGCATTAAGGCAAAATTTTCACCGTCGGCAAAGGCAATTAGCGAAACTTCTCTACCTGTTAAACATTCTTCCAAAACAATTTTTTCAGTGGCTTCTGCCCCGACGATTGATTCCAATTCATCTATTGCTTCGATGGCTTCGCACCGATTTTTTGCGACAACTACGCCTTTTCCGGCGGCAAGACCATCCGCTTTAACAACAACCGGCGAATTTTCGTCGCCGAAAAAACCGTTTTGCAAAATCTCTTTAGCTTGCGAAGTCGAGTCGGCAGTTTGATATTGCGCTGTCGGTATCGAATGTCGTGCCATAAAATCTTTAGCAAATGATTTCGAGGCTTCGAGACGTGCCGTTTTTCCGCTCACACCGACAATTTTTAATCCGCGTTTTTCAAACTCGTCCGTGATCCCCAAAGCCAAAGAAGTTTCACCGCCGACAAAGGTCAAATCAATTTTATTATCCGAGGCAAAAGCGGCAAGTTTTTCGATCTCAGTTGGTGAGATCGCTACTAATTCGGCTATTTCGCCAATGCCGGCATTACCATTTGCACAAAAGATTCTTGAAACTTTTGTGCTTTTTTGAAACGCCCGGCAAATCGCGTGTTCGCGCCCACCTGAACCGATAACAAGAGTTTTCATAACTTAAGATTGTAGATTATGTGCATCCAATCATAAACTTGACATCGCCAATTTTTAACGATATTGTCAGATAAAGTCTCGAAGTTTTCACTTTTTGCAATTCAAGGCATAGTGCCAAAATAACTTAGGACGGCTATTGCCCCCGTGCCGGACTCAGTTTCAATTTTAGAAATTTATATTTTAAGCAAAAATGCTTTAGATTTACGAAAACCCCAAATTTTTTCGGATATTCTTTAGTTAAACTTTCGGCAAAAGGAATAAAAAAAGGTGTCGGAAAATAAGTTTGACCATCATCAACAAAACGGTGAAAGCCCGATTAAGGAAGAAGAACTTCTCGATAAAAAAATGCTTTGTATTGACTGCAATTCGCAGTTTATTTGGGCTGTCGGCGAACAAATATTTTTCCGCGACAAAGGATTGACGAATCCGCCGAAACGCTGTCGTGATTGCAAAAATGCAAAAAATGAACGAATTGCCGCCGTTTTTGCCGCCCGCCAAGCAGGAATCAGACAGAGAATTGAAATTGCCGTTCATTGCGCCAAGTGCAAATCATATACAACTGTTCCTTTTTATCCGTCGCAAGGTCGTCCCGTCTTGTGCCGTTCGTGTTTTTTGGAAAAACACTCTGCCAAATGAACGAATAGAATTAATCTCACCGCACACTTCTTTTTATCAATAATTTCGCGTTTATTTTTTCATTAAAAATTTTCACATTCTTCCATTATTTCGGTTCTCCTTGCATAATGAATGATGCCCAAAAATACGGATTGCTCCATTTTTTGCTTCGAATCATCGAAATTTGTGCTTGGCGAAGCGATTCGGCAGAGGTTGTTTCTTTCGAGCCGAGCATTTCCCGATAAAATTTTGTCATCAATTCTGAGGTCGCTTCGTCGTTCACATCCCAAAGGCTGACGGCTACGCGACGTGCGCCCGCATACATAAATCCGCGTGTCAACCCAACCAAACCCTCGCCTCTGATTTCTTTGCCCAAACCTGTTCGGCAACCGCTTAGAACAACCAGTTCCGCATTCAATTTGAGATTAAAGATGTCGCCGACGCGCAAAAATCCGTCTTGTTCCGCCCCGGTTTCGTCAAAAAGTGAAAGAACAATTCCACTCATTTCGGGCATTTCAGCATCAATAAATCCGTGCGTGGCGAAATGCAAATAGCGATAATTGCCAATTTCCGATGACAAAACAAATTGCCGATTGGCTTGGAAATCCAATCTTTTGGTTTGCTGATTTGGCGCAACCAACGCACTAATCGAATTGGCTTCGCGGCGCGTGAATGGTAGGCGCGAAAGTTGAAAACCTCTTTTATTTTGGGTTTTTAATGACACGATTTCAAAATTTGATTTATTTTTGAGGGTAGCAAAACGTTCATCTTCTTTCGTGAAAATCGGGTCTGCTAAAACTGCCAGAGTTTTCGTCGGAGTTGTTTTTCCACTAAATTCTTTTCTCAAAACCGCCAATACAGAAGCCGAAGGAAGATTAACGATTTGATTAGTTTCAATCAAATAACGATTGGCATTCGGCGGATATTTCAAGCTCGCAAACGGCACAAATTGCAAAGCACCGTCCGCCACAATCAGTAATTTTTTGTTCGCCAACAACTCTCCTGCGGGCGCAATTATCATTTGACTCAGATTGTTTGAATGAATTCTGAAATCTGCGTCTGAAAATTCGATGCGGGCAGTTTGTTCTTCCGCCGTTTCAAATTTCACCGTTTTGCTTCGCGCCGTCAGCGCGTCATAAACTTGTCTTGCCGAAGTTTCGATTATTTCGCGCTTCGGCAATTCAAAGGCTTGAATAGATTTGTTTGAAACAACCCACAAATAGCTTTTTGTTTCGCCCAAAGCATATTCGAGCAAAACGGTTTCGTTGTCTAAAACTTCACGCTGAATTTGTGCCAAAGGCAAAGTTCGCGGTTGCGTCAAGGCGGCATAATTTGGGCTTGCCGTCCGAATTTGCGCTTGAATTTGTTCGTATTCGACGCGGATTTGTTCGATTTCTCTTTTTAATTTGACCGTTTGTTCTTCTGTTGGTTTACCGCTCAGGGCTTTCGTTAAATTTTCAATCCGCACCGACAGAAGATTTTTCAATTCGGTTTCTTTTTCCAGCAATTTTACGTCAACACCTTGACGAATATCGGCGTTTGATTCGGCTAAAAGATTCAAAAGCCCGCGAGCTTTGGCGCGTTCATTAGCTTCAAAAGCAAGCACCGCAAAATTTTTATCCGGTGCAAGTTTGTGCCGCTGCATTAAAATTTCAATGTAAAATGAATAAAAACCTTGCAAATTTGTCGAAAAGGAATCACGCAAATCGGTGTTTTGAAGATTTTTGCGAAGAGTTTCGGCGTAATTTATCGCTTGTTCGGTTTTGAACTGCGCGGCTTCAAAATCACCTTTTTTGAAATCCGCTTTTGCCAAACTCAGAAGCGTTTCCGCAATATTTTGGCGGTCTTCAAAACTATTGAAAAGCTCAAGGGCTTTGTTCAGATTTTCCAAAGCCTTTTCGTTTTCGCCAAGACTTAATTGAATCTGTCCGGTCTTTTTTCGGATTGCCGCTTCGCCAGTTTTGTCCGTCAATTGCAAAATGATGTTCAGAGCTTCATCGAGCATTTTGAGAGCTTTGGCAGAATCGCCAAGCGCAAAATAGGCTTGCCCGAGATTGGCTAAGAATGCTCCTTCAAATCGTTTATTATTTGCTTTTTTCGCTGTTTCAACCGCTTTTTGATAAAATTCCGCCGCTGTTTCAAATGCGCCCAAATTAAAATTTGTCTTGCCCAAATTATTGTATGCAACTGCTAAAGATTTACCGTCGGGAATTTTTACGGCTTTTTCCAAAGCGCGTTCGTAATAACTTTTGGCGCGGTTAATGTCGCCGAATTTTTCATAAACTCCGCCAATCATCGTCAACGCCTGAAACTCGAAAAAATTTTCTCCCGTTTCGATGGCAAGTTTTTCTGCCTCGGTCAAAACTTCGAGGGCTTTTTGCGGTTCGCCAAGTTGAGTATAAGTCGCTCCGATATTTGTCAAAATCAAGCCCATCTCTTTTTTTCGCTCAATTTTGCGGCTGATTTCCAAAGATTCCTGCTGAACTTCGAGGGCTTTTTTCCAATTCCCCAACCGCCCGTAAGAAGTTCCGATTGAAGAAAGAGTAATGGCTTCATATCGAAAATTCTCCGCCGCCCGAAATTTTTCACGCGCTACGAAATAATCTTCAATAATTTTCTGAATTTCGACGGTCGTTGTTGTTCCCGATTTAAAGTTTGCTTGAATGCCGTTGATAATCCGAAAACCACTTGTTTGATTGATTTCCTTGTCCGTTGCGATTCTTTTTTCAAGGAATTTAAGCGTGTAACTTCCTTTTTGCTCAGGTTTTTCAAAGGAAACCAAACGTAATTCGTAATCGCCCGAAACCTCCGCGGCAGCAGTTTGTTCGTCAAGCCCGTTGCGAAAATTATCGTCTTTATATTCAAAAATATTAGTTTGTTGAGCATTTCGCAAAACCAAAATTACATCGCAATTTCTCTGCTCAACACTGATTTTGACAAAATCTCCGGCGTTTAATTTCAATTTGTAGGAATGCGTCTGCCCGCCGACCATTTCGCGCTCGATTGTTTGCCCAAACTCGATATTTGTAATTTCGACATTCTTTTCAGTTTCTTTAACGAGATGATTTTGCGCCGTAACCCAACTCAATAAAACCAAAACCAACCCGCAAACTTTAACTACTTCTATCAAATTCTTTTCCATAATTAGCTCCTATTCGACAAAATTTTCGGAAGACAGGTCTAATTTATTGCACTTTTGGCTGAAAATCTTTAGATTTTTCTGAGTTTTTTCTGAATTTTTTCTGAAGAAATTATGAAGAGGCTTCGCAAGTAAAAAAGTAGAAATTCAAAAGTAAAAATTAAGCGATTAAATTTTATCGAAATTCGAGTCAAATCAAGGCTTTTTTACTTTTGAATTTTTACTTTCTACTTTACCAAATCGCCTGCAATACGCTTGGGCAATTTGCCGATTTCGCCGATATATTTCCAAGCAGAAACTCTTTTTTGATTCGGAAAAACAATAAAACCTTCGGCGTTGACGAGGCGCACAATCGCCGTAATCATTTTTTCGTTTGGCTCATCAACATCCGATTCGTGCCGCACATAGATTTTCAGAGCGGCATCGGCTAATTCTTTGTCGTTTGTAACAGAAAATCTGCCGTTTGCCGAAATTTCAGCGGAAATTTGCTCCGCAATCTGCTTACCGAGAATTTGGTCGCCGGTGATTTCAATATAAATGCGGCGGATTTCCGTTAGAGATTTACCTTTAACAATTTTTGAGTTCCCGCGTGTTTCGTTTCTTTCGTTGCCGAATGATTGATTATTTCCGCGAATCGGAAGACGCAAAATGCCGTTTTCGTCGGTTTCTGATTTTCTTTTCGGAAGCACATTTGTCGCCTGAAATTCATTTTGCGGAGCTTCAATCTGACGTTTTTTCGGTTCAATTTTTTCTTTAGTTTCCGGTTTTTTTACGTTTGCTAAAATCTTCGGTGATTCTTTTTCTTTAATCGGTTTCGTTGTTTCTTCTTCTGTTTTCGGTCTGTCTTTCTTTTCAACTATCTTCTCTTTTTCTTGCACTTTGGAATTTTGTGGCAGAACAATTTCAGCATTTTTATTCGGCGTGTCCAGATTTTCGACAATTTGATTTTTATCATTGCCGGAATTTCGCAAAATCAACCAACCAAAGGTTAAAGCCAAAAGAAGCAAACCAAACGTCAAAGCAGGTTTGAGAATTCGATTTTGTGCGGCAAAAGCAATTTTTGTCCGTTGCCAAAACATCGCAAAACGCTTTTGCCAAGCAGTTTCGGCGTAATTTATCGTGCAATTCAAACTGCTGATTTCGCCGTATCGGTCAATCGTCGGCTTTAAATCGAAAGTGATTTTTTGTCCGCCTTCAAGCAAAATCATCTGCGTTTGATTCCCTTTCGCCAATTCATCAAAACTCAAAAGATGCGTCGCCAAAAGCGTTTCGCCATCACCATAAACTTCAATCAATTCGGCGTTTTCGTCCAAATCAAACTCGATTGCGTCCGTCTCATCAAGATTTAGGTGAGCGATGTCCGCGCCATCTGCCGCGACGCGCAAAAGATTGGCACTCATTGCCTTACGGTTTTCGGCTTGAGCGGCGAGAATGTTTTTGATTTGTTCCAGTTCGTCCGCTTGCAAATCAGATGGATTTTGCCAATCGTTATCGTCAAAATTTGCGGTTTGATTGTTTATCATAAATTTTGGAATCTCCATTTTTTCTTCTGACGGCGGTAATTTTAAGGCTTCGGTCAGAGATTTGAAACATTCGGGATGAAGTGCCGCGTGAATGCGGTTGACTTCGATTCGATGCTCTTCGTCGGGATCTTTTTTGTCAAAATAAAACGGTTTAATGATGTCGTCAAAAGGATTGAATTTGTCGGGAATCGCGCAAGTGCTGTTCCAAGGCGTGAAAAATTTCAAACATTCGCGGGCGGTTTCCGATAAATTTTCATTTTCATTTTGCGACAAAAATCTTTCTTCGCCGCGATTGACTTTGACCGTTTCGAGCATTTCCTCGAAACGCGCTTTTAATTCCTTCATCAAAACGCCTTTGCGCGAACGATAATAATAATCGTCGTGAACTCTTTCGGGGTTTTGAACGATGACGTTGTAGATTTCCATCGCGTCATTCGTGCCGTAATTATGCAAAATCCGCGAGATGCCAAGCGTAACGTAAAACGAATTTCGTTTGAGCGCAATGCGGACGAGATGTTTGATGAAATATTTCAAAAGCGATTTTTCGTCCGTTGCTTTGGCTTGTTCTTTTTCGCGTTCAAAAATTTCCGATTCGACCAAAACCAATCTTTGCAAAAGCTGTAAATCATTGAACGAAACGCGGCTTCGCGTGGCATTCGGCGTGTAATAATAACGCTTAAATTGCGCGTTTGAAGCAATTTCCAATTTATTCATCGCGCTTACCGCAATGCGTTTCGCGGTTTCTCTTTCGCCGTGAATAAAAAAGGCAAGCCGAAACGCTTTATTTAACCACTCATCTTTGTAAATTGCTTGCGTCATCAAGATACACCGTTCTTATATCACATAAATTCTACCTTTAAATAGAAATTTCAGCGTGGCATTTTCGGAATTCACAAAATCACACGCAATCGGTTTTCAAAGTGCGCGAAACTGTTCGTGCTTGATAACAAAAAATTGCGGCTTGGCAAAACCGCCAATCGCAAAATTGAAAGGAAAAACAAAGATGATGAAAAAACGCACTTTGATTATTTTGAGCCAAATCATTTGCTTGCTTGCGGTATTTGCAGTTTCCGCCAAAGCCGAAAGCACAACGGACGAACCGGTTGAAGTTCTCGAAATAAAAGAAATCGGTCTTTCCGACAAGGACGAAACAAAATCCGTGATTGAGGTTCGTTGGCAAATCAATCCGGCTCTTGCTTCAAACGTGCGTTCATTCAAAATTTTGCTTTCCGTAACTTACGCTGATGGAACAAAAACCAATATTACGCGGCACGCCGATGAAGAATCGGTCTCGCTCAAAATCGAAGTTCCGAGTGTAAGTTTTTCAAATCGCAACGCACCCGCATCTATCAAAAACTTAAAAGCGGTGGTGATTGCCAAGCCAATAAAAACTGCCTGAGGGCAAAGAAAATAAAAAACAATTAATAAGAGAGGACAAAAAAATGAAAAAATTAGCAATTACATCAATTTTCGTGTTGGCGTTAGCCATCGGATTCGGATTCGGATTTATTCCGGCGGAAGAAAAAGCGTTCTGTGCCGAATGTGAATCAGACAATTTGCCGGGCATTAAAAAGGCTTTCGAGTCTTTCGATGCCGAATGTAAAAAACAGCTTGCCGCCGGTGAAGACCAGAAAAAAGGTTGTTTCACTTCAAATATTTACAACAAAATTCTGCCCGTAATGAAAGGCTTGGCGGCGGATAACCGTTTCGGACCGGGCGACCGCATTTTGCTCGTCGGAACATCGCAAAACGGTAACTTGCTCGCCGGAGCAAATCGCGGATTTCAAACGGTTGCGCCGCTTGATTCGGATACTTTGACCGTAAAAGTCAACAAAACTGACGGCGGCAACGGTGCTTTGATTAAAATCTGTTCGGTTGATGAAAACGGAGCGATGACGCGCGTTGGCACAATAAATTTTGCTGACAACAACGAAACCGGCGAGAAAACAGCAACAGTTAGCGGCGTTAAAGGCAAAATCGTCCGTGTTGACATCGCTAGCTTTGGCGGTATTGCGAAGAAATTCAAATATACATTAACTACCACTAAATAAATTATTTCGGTTTTTGATCGTTGGCTTTTGGTCTTTGCCAACAAGCCAACGATCAAAAATCAAAGACCAAATCAATTAAGGAGAAAAAAAAATGAAAAATCAATATTTTAGTTCAAAACTTATCGCATTATTTTCAATCGCTTTCGCTTTGTTGCTGACAAACGTCCAAACTACAAACGCGCAACGCTATCTAAGCGAAATCAGAAACGGTTCGGAAGCCAGAGGAATTGCTACATTTGCCGATGATTTAAGCGAATTTTTGACATTCGCCAATTATATCGAGCAGGAAAACGCCACTACGCCCGCAGACCTTAGAAAATTGGAGTCGCTCGGCAAAAAAGTCAAAGACGGGACGAGCAATCTGCGAAACAATCTAAAAAATTTGGTTACGTTGCTGAAAAATCAAAACCGTTGGGACGACAGTCTCGACACGGAAATCAACGACCTTTTCGGCACACGCAAAATCAGAGGATTTTTTCAAAGGCACGGCGGCAGAAAGATTTTGACCGATGCGGACACGGCAATCAACGGACTGAGCAATGATGTTGATACGATTATCAAAAATGCCGGTAAGCCGAGAAGCAGTCTGGATTCGGACGGAATTTTTATCAGAACGTCTTTCGCTTCAAAAAATTCCGGTAGAAAACTCACCTTCAAATGCGCTGTTTTGGGAGTTGCTATTTTCGGCGCGGAACTCTTAAAAGCCAAGAAAACCGCCGAAAATCTTGACGGCTTCTTCGATAAAGGCTGTGGCGCAGGTGCGTCAACGGCAACTTAATTCAAACGACCGAAGCGCAATCGGCTCGATTGCAAAGCCGCGTTTTCCAGCGGCTTAACTGTCTGAATAAAAATTCAATTTGAATTTATGCGAAGCAATCAAGCCGATTGCGCTCCGGTTAAAAGAGGTGAAAAGCTATGAAACGAACATCGAAAAATTTAATTTCAATACTGATTTTATTGCTGTTGGTAACTTTCGCCGAAAGGCTTTCGCCAGCCGTTTGGGGCGAAAATGAAGAATTGACCGCAACGGTTAATTTCAAAGCCGATGAATCCATCACGCCCGAAACGGCGATTGAAATTTCGTTGAGCCGAAACCTGAAATCAACCGAAAAAATCGGCGTAACGATTGAAAAAACAGATGTTACGGGGCTTTTCACACAAACCGAAAATCGTTTGGTCTATAACTCCGGGCTTTTGCCTCTGCCGATTGGAAATTCGAGTTTGACGATTTTTCTGATTGAGCCGAACGGAAATTGGAAAGAAATTTCGCGTTTTTCCTTGACGGTCAAAGCGTCTGAAAAAACGACTGAAGAAAACACAACTCCCGTTTCCGAAAAGACGGAAACAACCGAACAAACAAAGACCGAAGACCAAAATACAAAGACCGAAGAAACCGAAAAACAGAGTTTCTTCAAATTTCTTCCTTCGTTCACAATCGGGATGAAATCACAGCCGTTTCAGTCAAATTTTCCGGTTTCAAACCAACCGACCGAACGCGCCACATTTAATGATTGGACATTTAACGGCACTGTCAAAACCGAAGCCAAAGCGAAAAATTTCAGTAGCGAAGCAAACTTCGATTTTGTCGGCGCATCGTTCAAGCAGGAAACTTTGCAATTCGGCAAATTGGGCGAAAAAGCACCTGACGTTGACCTTTCGAGCTATTTGATGAATTTCCAAATCGGCAAGGCGAAATTCTCGCTCGGACATACATCTTACGGCAACAATCGCCAACTTGTGAGCAGTTTTTCGAGTCGCGGATTGTCGTTTCAAATGCCGATAAATAAATACTTCGACGTTTCCGCCGGAATCTTGAACGGCACGAGTTTGCTTGGCGTGGGAAATTTTTTCGGTGTCGGAAAAATCCGTCATCAGATTCAAAGTGCAACGCTCGGCATCGAATTTTTCCCGAAAAGACAAAACGCAATGCGGCTCGAAATCACGGGTTTTAACGGCTATCTGCAAGCCTTGAACAATGTTTCCGAAGGTCGCATCGTTGATGCCGAAAGAAGCCGTGGATTCGGTTTGCGGTTTCTGACGAGCGATAAATCCGAAAGATTCAAACTCGAATTCGGCTATGCGCTGAGCCGATTTTTCAATCCGCAAGACACGACACTCGACCCGGACGGAAATGCCGTTCCGCTTCCCGCCGTGTTGCGCTCGGCGCATTATGCTGAGGTGAGCTATCAAGTTTTGAAAAATGTAAAAATCACGAAAACCAAAAACTTAAATTTAACGGTTGGTTTCAAATACGAATTTGTCGAGCCGCTTTACAAATCTTTGGGAGCTTCGCCTTCGGCGGATAAATTTACGAAAGATTTTTTGTTCGACGGCTCAATCGGCGAATTGACTTTTCAATTCGGACAAGCACGCGCCAACGATAATCTGCGAAACGTGCCTTCGATTTTGAAATCCTTGACGCGCTCGAACAGGTTTTCGATTGCCTTTCCGCTTGCCTCATTTTTCGGCAACGCGGAAAAACCTTCGCCGTTTTTGCCGCGACTCGGTTACAGTTTTGACCGCACGAATAATTTCGGTTTAGGAGTTCCGGTGAACGGCGGTTTTGAAATTGACATCACGACCATTCCGAATCTAGTCAACATAAATCAAACTTTCAGTTCGGCGTGGCAATTCAAAAAATTCAACCTCGAATACACTTACAACCGCTCATTTGCCGACAATCGCCAAACCGGAGTCGAAAGAAATGACCAACTCGGCTGGGTTCACGGCTTGACGGTTGGCGTTAATCCTTTGGAAATTTTGACTTTTAACGTCGGTTTTAACTTTGACAGCCAGCGGAATTTTGAATCGAATCAAACAAATCAGACCAAAACTCTGACTTTTGGGACAAATTGGACACCGTTCAAAGGCGCAACTTTTGCGGGAAATTTCTCGCAAGCCTTGGCAGGCGACTTGGCGCGGACAAATCGCAACCGCAACATCAATTACGATTTGCAGTTTTCTTATAGTTTCAGTCTTGAAAGAAGCCGATTCAAAAAATTCGGGATGCAAGCCTTCGTCCGTTTTGCCGATACTTTCGCCCGTCGGCGCGATTTTCCAAACGATTTGAATGAGCGCACACAAACGAAAATTATCACGGCAGGAATTACTTTTAATGTCTTTTAAGTTTTGAGTCCCGCGTTCACGCGGCAACCGCCCCGCTTCGCTGGCGGTTGAAGCCGTCTAAAGACGGGACTCAGAACTATTGTGGAGTTTTTATGAAAAAAATTATTACAATCGCAATTTTTATTTCAGCTTTTTCGGTTTCGCTTTTCGCGCAAGTTACGGTTTCGCCCGACAATATCACGGCTTATTCGCAAGGCGCGACGAGTGCCTATTTGACCTTTAGCAATGTCGTCAATCTGCAACCGGCGGAAGCGACTTGGTGCGGTGAAATAATTTCCGCCGCACCCGACATCGGTTTTCGGTGTAATCCGGCGACGATTTTCGGCGTTTTGCCCAATCGCTACAACCAATCGCAACTCGTCGGCACGCGCTACACCGATATTATGTCCATCACGCCAACAGTCGCCCGCCGCGCTTACACCGATGCCGTCGGTGGCAATGATTCGCGTTTTTTTTACGTCAAACATTTTGTTTCGACAAATGGCGGATTTGACCAATTCGTTCCTGTTACGATTCGTCTGAGCGGCAATGGCGCGGGCGTTCCGTTTTCGCTGACGACGGTTAAATTATTGTGGGAAAACGGTGAAAAGGTCGTGCCGTTTATCAAACCAAATGAAAAGTTACCGAAAATTTCGGCGGAAATCCGCTACACCGGAACAGGACGTTTGAAAGGTCGCTGGGAAATCGTCAAACCGGGTGAAGAATTGCCGAGCCAGCGCGATTTGTTGAGCGAAGCCGCGCTTCCCGTTGAAGAACGCGGAACGCAGAAACGCTATACTTTGCTCAGTCGTTTCAACGTCAATCTGCCACCGGGCGGAAAATATATCTTGCCCGGACCGGAAAATTGGCGGATTAATAAAAGTGTCGAAGGAATGTATGTGATTTTGTTCCGCGTCGAAGCATCTGACGCGCCGAATTCGGCTTCAAATATTGGTGGCGACACGGTTCCAACCGGTGCTGTTGCTGGTTTTTCGATGCCAACTCTGCGGTATTACGTCGGAAATTCAAGCAATACCCAAATTCAGCCGATAACAAAAACTAACGAAGCCGAAACAACCGAAATTTTACCGATTATTTTGCGTTGGAAAGAAACGGAACGCACCAAACTTTACCGGCTTGAAATTCAAGACGACGAAAAAAATACGGTCTTTTCCGCCGTTGTTCTGCCACCGAATAAACAATATCAATTACCGTCTTTCATTTGCCAACTTGCTACCTCAAAACAATTGAAATGGCGCGTTGTCGTGATCGGAGAAAACGGCAAAACCATTGAAGAATCGCCGTTTTCAGATGTGAAATAGCGGAATTACTAATGTCCAAGAAAAAACTATCCGCCGACGTGAACACTCGGACGGCGTTCGGGATCGTCTTCGGCTTTTCGTAAAATTTCTCTAGTTACCGGTGCGGTGTCGCCTTCGCCAAACAGGACGAATCTTAACAAATACATTATTGGATTACCTTCGCTCCAACCGAAATAAACGTGCGGAATTTTGCCGGTTGAATCGCGCAAATACAGCAAAAATGCCGCAATTGCGTTTGGAACTGATGGAGATTCGGTTCGCATAACTTTGTATCCGGCGATTTCCACGCCGCGAATTTTCAGTTTGCCTTTGAACTCGGAAGCATCACTCAAATCAATTTCGTAAAAAACAATCGGATCTGACGATGGGATGTGATTGTCTGTCCGTTTTTCGTGTTCATTGAAACGATATTCCGCCATATCGCCTTTTTCGCGGCGATTTGTAACGATGCGGATTTCCCCTTCCGACATTTCTGAAATAAATTCTTTTGCCTTGTCGTCTAATTCAATCTCGTCAATTCTGATTTCGGTGGAGCGCAAAGCACGCGACACAAACGAAGCGATGACAATACCGAGAATAAACAACGAAGCGATTTTTATGCCGCTTGGCTGTTCAATCATATTGACAACAGTCGTATAAACAAAAACAATAGTAATGACCATAAAGGCAAGCCATTTTTTTTCGGAGTTGCGCCACGCCGAAATTGTAACTGCAACCGCCGCCGATGTCATTAACATTAAAACTCCGGTCGCATATGCTCCGCCTTGCGCGTCAACCTCAGCTTCAAAGAAAATCGTAACAACAAAACAAATCAACGTAAAAACCAAAGTCAAAGGACGAGTTGCTCGCGCCCAATCGGGAGCCATTCCGTAACGTGGCAGATAACGCGGCACAATATTCAAAAGACCCGCCATTGCCGATGCACCGGCAAACCATAAAATTGCAATTGTTGAAACGTCGTAAATCGTTCCGAAAACTTCTCCTAAAAGCGTATGTGCCAAATAAGAAATCGCACGCCCGTTTGCTTCGCCGCCGACCTGAAATTTTTCTGCCGGAATCAGCATTGTAGTAATAACACTGCTGCCGATAAGCATAAAACTCATTATCACAGCCGCGCCCGTGAGAAGTTTTTTGCCACCTGCGATTCTTCCGGCTAAATTTTCTTCGGCGTGGGGCGTAAGTTTTCCATCGGGCATTTGTGAATCGTGAAATGATCTAACATCTTCTTTTGTCAATTCCCCGTTACCTTTGACGAGCGGCATCACGACTACGCCCGTTTCAAAACCCGAAAGACCGAGCGCAAGTTTAGGAAACAAAAAAAGTGCCGCCGCCGCCATCATCAATGCGCTTCCACGCACGTCGGGATGCCGCCAAAGCATATCTTTCCAATTTGGAAATGCTTCAGGGTGAACCACGAAAATTTCATAAAATCCTGTAACAATAATTACTGTTGTCAGTCCGAGAAAGACGACGACAATGACAACGGCGATGCCGATTGCCTCATTAAACCCTTTCAAAAAAACTGCGCCGAGAAATGCAATTAAAACCAGAGTTACAATGATTTTATGATTCAGGAAGTGCAAATTATGTTCGACATATGGATTTTCGATAATGTGCGCCGTCGCGTCTGCCGCCGAAAGCGTGATGGTTATGATAAAACTTGTCGCCACAAATCCGAGCAAAGCAAGCACGAACATTTTGCCTTTCCAGCGCGAAAGCAAATTTTCGAGCATCGAGATCGAACCGTCTCCATGTGGGCTTTCTTCCGCTACCCGCCGATACATCGGCAATGCGCCGAAAAGCGTCAACAAAACCAAAACTAAAGTTGCCAGCGGCGACAATGCACCAGCGGCGAGAAATGCAATGCCCGGTTGATAGCCGAGTGTCGAAAAATAATCAACTCCGGTCAGACACATAACTTTCCACCACGGATGCTGTTGATGTGCGCCTTCCCTCTCGTGTGGACCTTCCATCTCCTTTACACCTTTGTAAAGCCAACGGCGAAACCAACTGCTACGAACGGATTTTGTGTCTTTTGCCATAAATTTATGTCGCCAAATAAAAAAAACCACCGACGCTAAAAATGAGCATCTGTGGCTTGCGAAACTGTTTTTTTAAGCTGAATGGCTTTTGCACTCCATTTCACTTAACCAAAGAAGGCGAAACGCGCAAAACATTACGCGAAATAATCCTTGTTATTGCATTTTTATCAAATTCAAAATTACATTTTAAATCATAGTTTGTTTGACTAAAACCGTCAAACGATTTGAGCATTAGAAGAATTTCAAAAACCGACTATCTGCTTTTATTTTCTTTGATTTAAAAGTAAAAGGGCAACGTCTCCCACACCGTCGCCCCTAGGTCACAAGTCCTCACCCCTCGTGACCAAATGTTCACCGGGGAGGTGAACAATTATTGATTATGCACAAGATTTCACGATTTGCAAATTTGCTGAAACTTATTTCAATCAAATTGTGTCTTGAAATCGTGCAGAATTTATTTTTTAACAAATTGTATAAAAAAAAGTAATCCCGCATTTGGTAGCCGGATTACTTCTTTTTATACAATTTCTGAATGTAAAAAATTGCCTATTTGTCTAACAAATTCTTATAACCATTATTTTCAAAGTTTTCCACGGTCAAACTACCGGCAAGGCAAGTAGTTCGTTCGGAGATCGTGCCGACAAAAATTCCGTATTCACCTAAAGGAGTATTTTTAGCAATACTAACTTCAAAACTCGTAACTGAAATCTCATCGCCGTAATCATATATTTGGCGGCTGTTCGGAACAACAGAAATATTTGGCGAATTAAAACTCATTTCGATTTCGTTCGAATCAAGATTCCTTCCACCGATATAAATTGTATAGGATTTTCCGCCATTAACCGGAACGGCAAGCGCGGAAATTTGACCATTAAATCCGGTAAATTGCAGATTAAAAGAAGTTTTAGACGATTGGAGCTTTTTTATAATTTCCGCGGTTTCGTCTTTTTCGACTTCGACCGAGCCGATTTGCTCGGCAATGTATGAAATTTCTTCTGATTTTCGCTGAGCGTAAATTCGGTATTCGCCGGGGTTCAAACCTTCAAAAAAATAATCTCCTTGAGAATTAGATAAAACACCGGAAACGACTCGTCCCGACTCGGATTCTTCAATCCAAACCTGTGTGTTTTTTGCGGGTTTTCCATTTGCTAAAATAAGTTTTCCGCTTATGGCACCACAACACTCTTGGTCATCTGATTTTGCACCGTAAAGTGTGCGGATGCCTGTAATATCGTCTTCTGAAAGCGTTCGAGGGCTGAAAGCGGGCAAATCATACACGCCGTTTCTGCCTTGGTGCAAATACATTGTCGCACCTAACACGAACGAATGTTCAAGTCCGAGCAAATGTCCAATTTCGTGCGTCAGAGTAGCTTCCAGATCAAAATAACCGAATGCTCCATCAGTCGAAAATTGCTGATAAGGATTTAAAACAATATCGGCTTCGGTGATTAAGCCTTTGGAATTGAAGAAAGTCCGAGTTTGTGCGGAAATTTCATTTTTATCGCCAAAGAAAAGTGATAAATTGTCAGCAGTTTGTCCGATTGTTATCAAACTTATTCCATCGCCCGCATTTCCTGCTCTGGAAATGGATTGTTTTTCAGTCCAAGTTGTTTCAAACTTGATATTTGCGACATTTTCCCAAGTTTTCAAACTGCGTTCTATTGCCCCGCGGACATCACTATCGGACTTAAAGTTGAATGATTGTGCGGTTAGTGATGTGGAAAGCGCAATGCGAATTGTCGGATTTTTCCAACGCAACCGCACATTTTTGCTTTCATCGGCAAATTGCGGTGTAAAACCAGCCGCCGAAACCGTGAACAGCAAAAGCAATCCAAACACAAATTTTAACGATTTACCTAACAAAAATTATTCCTCTTTTGTCGAAAAACTCCCAGTATTCGCGCCGATTTTTTCCAAATCTGCAAAACTCACGATAAACAACAAAGCAACCAATGCCAGTGTTGCAATAACATAAAGAACCTGAATCAGTTCATATTTAATTAAAATTCCAATAACAATGCCAATTCCAATGCACCAAAGAAGTGCTTGTGTTCGGCGACTTAAACTATTTTGTGCCATAAATTCAATAAATTCCCTTTCCTAATCGAAGGTAATTAATTATCTTATGCTAATTGTCGTGATTCGACAATAAAAAGGCGCATTTTTTTCTTGAAGCTCTCACCAAAATATTTGTCAATCGTTCATAGTTTAATCTTTCAGACAAATTTGAACTTTAAAAATTTTGGGAAAATTTTTGTGATGATTTCTAATCAATTACTCGAAGCGGTAATTTTGAAGAATTTTCCGCTTCCAAATTCGCTTCACCAACAATCGGCGGAACTTTTCGTCGTTCGCTGCCTTGTTGCGAAACTTCGACTATGTCAAATGGCTGTAAAATAATATCTTGGGATTGATTCGCCCTTATTTTTTCCAAATCGGCTTCGATTATTTTAGTTTCGCCTTTTTCGCGCCGAAAAATCGTAATTTTGCTTCCATCGGCGTTTTTTGCCAACCCGCCTGCGCTGTCAATCGCTCTGGATAAAGTTATTTGTGAACGAAACGAAATCTGTTTCGGATTTGCCACTCCACCGATGACATAAACCCTTTGCGCTTCAAAAACGGTTATAATATCGCCGCTCAAGATTTTCGGGTTTGCTTCTTTTTTACCGGCTAAAAGATCAATTATTCTGATGTTTATATATTCCGAACCGTTGTCTTGGCTCGAATTCACAAACCTTTCACGACTTTGACCGTCGCCGGTTTCATTTATTTTCGATTTTGTTGCACAGGACAGATTTTGTGGTCGAAAAATCTGTATTTCGCCGCTTGTTTTATCGGTCAAACCACCGGAAATTATAAGCAGTTCATTGAGATAAACCGGACGTTTGATTTGAAATCTTTGTGGATTTTTCACTGCGCCGAGCATTAAAGTTATTGAACGCTTCGAGCGGTCGAGAATTTTTACGACGATTTGCGGTTCGCGCAAAAATTTTGCAAATGCTTTTGTTACGTCCGCAGCAATTTCTTCTTCGCTGCGGCAAAGCGCGAAAATCGGTTCTTCGACAAAATTAATGCCGCTTAAAAAACCTTCAGGCGAAACCGTGCCGCGCCAGTCAAACTCAAAACTGCCAACAACATCAATCTCGATCAAATCGCCCAAATGTATAAGATTTTCTTCAGAAACAGTAGTCGAAATTTCGGAATTTTGAGGTGTTGGAATCGGCGAAGGAGTTTGCGCTAAAACCGAAAGTTGCAAGAATAAAAAAGAGAAAAAAATATATGAGAACCAATACCGCTTTGTGATTTTCATTCTTCAAACACTACCTAACAAATCTATGTTTCCGTTTTTTTTACTTTTTATTTTTCTTGGTCGGTTTTGCCGAAACCGTGCCGGGAACAGCAAATCCTTTAAATTCCCAGTTACAACTGTCGCAAAGCAAATTATAGCGAAAAATCAATTTTGAAAAAAATGAAGTCGGACGGTAGCCGCGACGAATTCTTTTGCTTCCGCATCTTGGACATTTTTGACTAATCATTCTTGCTTCCCCTTGTGTTTATTTTGAGTATTAATCCTTCAACTTTACTGAAATTTCGCGGAGTTTGGCGATTTCCGTATTGATTTTTTCAGCAATTATTTCTTTTTCTTCTTCCCTCACATTTTCTCTCGCCAAAAAGAAAAGTGCGTCTCGGTAATGACTGATTGCCCGCTTGTTGTTTCCTTGAAAAGCTGCTCTTTCTGCCTGTTCAAGCCGATGTGAAATTTTTATCGAAGCGGCAAACTCACGCAGAGCGGTTTCAGATTCCAATAATTTAACTTCATTCGGATAAAACTGCAATGCCGATTCTAAAACTGTCAACGCTTTTTGCGCCGTTTTAAGTTTATCGGAAATTGTAACATTATTTTTCGCTTCTTGCGTCAATGCACGCGATTCTATTTCCGCCCAAGCCAATAAATGAAATCTATGAAGTTCACCGACAATCTCTTTTCCGCGCCGTAAAGCCGCAAGGCGCGGCGAGCCGACTCCGACTGTGCGAATTTCCTTTTCATTCAAACTGAGATATTCGTTACACATCTCGAAAACTTCCCAATGACCGTCCGAAAGTTTTCCTAAAACCTGTGCCGCTTCCGACTTTTTTCGGATTTGCCCGATAATTGCGGCGTTTTTTTCCAAAGTCAGCTTATTCGGATTTTGATTCGGCGAACGATGCAACGCAAGATTATTCAAATTATAATCGAGTTGCCGCTCCGCCGTAAGATAACGGTTTCGCGCTTTTCGCAAAACGACTTCGCGCAAAAATACAGCCCCGATAAGAAGCAAACTCGCGCCGATTCCTGCCGGAACGTAAGCCATATCGTCCGAGTCTTCGTGCAAAAGTCCCCAAACGAGAAAAAAGAATGCCACCGCCACGGCAAATGACAAAATATAAAAATTCGACGCAGGAAGCCAAAAAGGTCGGCGATATTTTGAATATGCACCAACGCTGCCGCGTTTTCGATAATTTTCCCCTCGAATATTTCGCCCAGTCATTTATTGCCTGAAACCCGCATTTATATTGAAAGTTTCTCATTAAATTGTCAATATTGAAAAACTTTAAAGTTAATTTTTTGCCCGCGAAACAAACCAAACAAATAAAAATTACAGTTGACTTTTTTTCAAGTATTTCTCATTTTTTCGGGTAAATAAAATTTCTTTTCAAGCAGAAATTCGTCAATTTTGTTATAATTTCTTCGTGGCGGAAGGTAAGAAAAAGAAAAAACCAAATGAGCGTCCCGTTTTCGATTCGATTCGCAAACCGACTGCACCGCCTTCGCAAAAATTCGGTGGCGATAAGCCGGAAGAAAAAATTCATCCGACGCGCCGAAAAGCCAAACATAAGAAAAAAGAAGATTTAGACGATTAATATGGGTTTCTTAAAAAATATTTTCAACAAGATTATGCCTCAACCGAGCGTTTGGGCGCGACCGGAGATGGAAATAACTTTCCGTGCCGAAATTATGCCCGGCAAAAGCCGCGAAGAACGAACCTTTCGTATTAAGGAAGTGTTTCAAAATGGGCGCGTCAAACTTTATAATTTTCCTGACGAACATCGTCAAAGTTCGTTTGAACCGATTAACTTCAAACGTGAAAACTCTAAGAAATAAGTTTTATGCAAATTTTATTTCGTATTTCTAACTACAATTCGTAAATTTGCCCGACTTCGAGAATTTGTAAATTGTCCAACCCTAATTCGCTGATTTCTTTCACGATTGCTTCCCGATACATCGGCTTGATGTTAACAACATAAATCAAACAATTCGGAATCTTGATTTTAGCTAATTCGTTTTTAAGTTTTTGCGGTGTAAGATGAAAAGAAATTTCCGCTAATTCACCTAATTCATTCGGAAAAGCGCATTCGACAAAAACTGTTGAAATATTTTCTTCTTCATTCAACACATCCCAAAATTCGCTCATTGCCGCGGTGTCGCCTGTAAAAGCAAATTTCGTTTTTCCGTCCGACACAATCAAACCGAAGCACGGAACTTTATGATTTACGGCAACCGCTTTTATGTGCAGATGTTTAACCGTAAATTCCTCGCCGGCTTTGAACGGGCGATAATTCATCACCTTGCCGTTTTCGTTTTCGAGTTCGGAAAAACGTGGGTAAATCGCCCAATTAAAAATATCTCTTTCGAGAATTTCGATAATTTCTTGAGTTGCAAAAATTTGTATCGGACGGCGAATCGTAGCAAACAAATCATCAATATAAAGCGGCAAACCGGCAATGTGGTCAAGATGTGCGTGTGTTAAAATAACATCTCGGATTTGTTTTTTTTGTGCAGATGTTGTTGACATTGCAAGACTTCCGGCATCAATCGAAACACAATCATCAATCACAAAACACGCCAAATGCTGAAGCCGCGATGCTTGTCCGTTTTCTTCAAATGTGCTTGGTAAAAGTTGGAATTTCATTTTTGAACTTTGAACTTTGAACTTTGACTTGAAAAATCAAAGACCAAAATCAAAAATCTATCTCGCGCAAGTTTCGGCGCGTCCGCCGTCAATCGCGTAGGTTGCGCCGGTAATCCACGCGGCTTTTTTTGATGCCAAATAATAAATAAGTTCAGCGATTTCCGATGCTTCGCCAACTCGTCCAATCGGATGAGTTTTCTTTGAATTCTCTAAAAATTCTTTATATTTCTCGTCTTCCATTCCGCCGCGTTTGTGCAAATTTGTAACCACAACTCCCGGATTTACGGCATTAACGCGAATGTTTTTCGGCGCAAGATCGAGAGCGGCACATTTTGTCAATTGATCAATGCCGGCTTTCGAAACGCAATAAGCCAAAACATTCGGAAAAGCACGAGTTCCGGCAACGCTTGAAACATTAACGATATTTCCCTTTGTTTTTTCAAGATGCGGAACACATTTTTGCATCAAATAAAACACCGAACGCAAATTTACGTTCATCATTTTGTCCCAATCATCGAGGTTTGTATTTTCAATCGAACCGTTCAAAATAATTCCTGCCGCGTTCACTAAAACATCAATTTTACCAAAAAAATCCGCCGTGTCCGTTACCAATTTTTCGACTTGCTTTATCTCCCGCACGTCGGCAAGCTGAACTTTTAACTCAACTTCATCGCGCAAAGCATTTAATTCCTTTTCATTTCTGCCGACTGCGATTACTTTCGAGCCTTTTTTCGCAAACAGCAAAGCAGTTGCCCGACCGATTCCGCTACTTGCACCTGTGATGATTGCTACTTTGTCCTTCATAACCTTTTAAAAATTCGGTTTGTGAATTTAGGATAAAAGCCGAACTCGAAAATGTAAAGCATAAAAAAAAGTAAAAAATAAAAAGTCCGTTTCCAAACTTTTTACTTTTTTCTTTTTTCTTCAAATAGGAAAGAGATTGTAAGTTTTCTCGTTTGCGAGGTTTTGTCCAAAGATTCTACAGTTGTTGTCCAAAAAAGCTACACGCCTGACGTTTGCGGACGCGGCGCAAGAAATTTTTCAAAGGCTTGCTTGGTTTCTTCGCGGCGGCGTTGTTGAAATTCTGTAACCCAATTCGTTACGTTTGAAACCATTTCACGCGCCGCTTGTGTTGATGTTTTTTCACTAATTGCGGTTTTTTCGGCAACTGCCGTCATTTTTGAAGGTTCGCCTTTTTTGATTACTTTAATTTTTCCTTTCATTGTCATAAGTTCCCCCATTTTGTTATCTGTATAATTTTGATACTTAATTTTCTCAATTTCTCCCATTTGCAATTTCGATGCCACAATTAAGAACGCACCTTAAAGATTTTTTTGCGAATTATTTTTTTATTTCGCAAAATGCAAAATTTATGTAAGACTTTTCGCGCTTTGCTAAATTGAATAACGATTATATGATGCGGTTTGTTCCGCTAAAGTTTAACTTCTGCCGAAGATTTAAGAGAAATTTAACAATCTTCTTAAATTGGCACAAACTTTGCCGTTTTTGATGAACGATGAACATCTATGATTGGCTCATTATTTATCTTGCTTGCGGCGCACCATTCGGTGTGTATTATTTTTTTCAAAACCGCCGCGCTCTGAAACCTAAATCAATTTGGCTGAAAACCGTTCTTATTTTCTTATTTTGGCTTCCTTTTGCGATTCGTCTTTTTCTTGAAAACAGAAACCTAAAAAATATCTTCGATAAACAAGGCGATTTGGATTCTAAAATTGAAAAAAATCTCCTGCCGCTTCGCAAAAACTTAGAAACGACTATCATCTCCCTAATTCCGCAAAGAGACGAAAATATTCCTTCACCGACAATTTTTGAAATCCGCGAAATTCTTGAACGATACACAGGTTTAACTCTCTCACTTCAAAATGAATACAATTTTTTGCGTTCCGGCAACGATTTTTACAAAATTTCAAACCATAAAACTCCACGTCTTGCCGAAATTTGTTCAGCCAGACGCAACCGTCAACGCCTTTTCTTTCATCAAACCGAAGCACGGCGCGATTTTTTGAATCTCATCGGTATAACGAATAATAAAAAACTCTTCCGCCAAACCCTTGAGTTTGTTAAACTTTTAAAGGATTCGGAAGCTCAAGCCGCAATCGAAAAATTAGTGCAAACTGCAACCAAAGAAAGCGTCAAAAAAACGGAGAATGATTTATGGAAATCCGCAACACACAAACCGCAAACTATCAGCCAAACCGCTTCGGCGCGTTTGAAACTCAGTCCGGCAACGATGAACTTACAATCCAAAGATTAAACACGCTTTTGGAAATAAACGCCGAAACAGAACGCGAAAAATCAATGTTCGCGGACGAGAAGGAACGGATCGAAGCCGAATTGATGGAACATCCGATTTCGAGCGAAAAAGCATTTTCATATTTTGGCGCACTTCTCGGCGCACTTCCGCCGCTGGCATTTTTAACCAAATTCGCGCTCGATACGCCGGGAAAAATAAACAATGAAGCGTGGCTTATCGGCATTTTCGCCATTGTTAATATCGTTTCCAGCGTTGTCGGATATTTTTCCGGCAGATTGATTGCCAGAATGGTTCGCAGTTTAGAACAAAACTCGTGGTTTGCAATGATTATTGCGCTCCCGCTTGTTGGAATTCTTTGGGGAATTATGGCTGGCGGTGCAGGCGGCGCAGTAATTTTTCTTATCGGAGCAATTTTCGGTGCATTTCTTGGCGGAATGGTCGGAGGTTTCGCGCTTCCGGTCTTTACGGTTTTTCACCGTCTTCTCAAAAAAGGCGACCAAATCGAGCGAAAACATTTTTTGCCTCTTGCCGTTGGAATATCGCTTATCGTTTCGGCTTTTATCATAGGTTTGTAATTTTTACGGAAACGGATTATCTTGTTTTGTAACATAAAGTTCATTAACTTGTAACATCAAAGATAATCCGTCCGATGAAATTTCCAGTATTTATTTTCGCAATTTTTGTATTTTCACTCAGCAATTTCGCCCAAACCGCGCCGCGTGAAGACGTTCACATCAGAAGCGATGTTAATTTGATATTTCCGCTCATTAAAGCAAAGGATAAAGAAGGTAAAGAGTTTGACCGTCTGACTTTTAATGTTACAGGGACGCTTCGTTTTTTCGATAATGCCTCGCGTTCTGCGGATGAACGTCTTGGTGCAGGTTTAACATATCGTCTGAATAAAAATGTCAGTTTTATTCCCGAATATTTTTATCGCGCCAATCAGCCGGTTCGCGGCAGACGCGATTTTGAAAGCCGCGTTCGTTTTTCGGCAGTTTTTGAAAATAAATGGAAACGATTTTCAATCGCCGACCGCAATATGATTGAATATCGCATCCGAAATTCACGCCCGAATTCGTTTCGTTACAGAAATCGCTTACGTTTCAATTATCCGATTTTGAATAAAAAAAAAGAAATTATCACACCTTTTGTTTCCGTCGAACCGTTTTACGATTTTTCGATAAAAAAATTCTCTCACAACGAACTCTTTGCCGGCTTTTCCAAAAAATTCAACAAAAATCTTACCGCCGAATTTTATTATTTGCTGGTCAATGACCGCAGTAACCCTAAAATCGTCAATGGTTTCGGTGTTAATTTCAAATTCCGAATTGAATAGGAATGTAACCGGTAATTGGTAATATGCGCGAAACCGATTACTTATTATCAATTACCGATTACAATAGAAATAATGCTTGTTCTGCTACATCTTTTCGCGCTTTTTCTGCTTGTTTTGCTCGGATTTTATGTTTTCGTAGCAAATCCGCGCTCGCGGGCAAATCAAACCTTTGCGGCGTTTATTGCATTTCTCGCGCTTTGGACAACAAAGGATTTGATATTTTGGAATTTTCATCAGGAAAATTTCAGTGCAGGCTGGTGGGCTTCTTCGAGTTTTATTATTGCGCTTTTGATGCAGTGTGCGTTGGTTGTTTTTGCTTGGGTGTTTCCTGAAAATTCCCGCACACCGCGCAAAAAAGCCGCGATTTTGTTTGCGCCGGGTTTAGTTTTGATTCCTACCGCGATTTTCGGTTTGCTGTGGAATAAAGTTGGTTTTCAAAACGGCATTTTTGAGATAAAACTCGCGCCGCTGGCGTATGCTTTTGTCGTTTATGTTTATTTCGTTTTCGGTTTCGGCGCATTTATTCTTTTCGGCAAATACCGCAAATATCTTGGCACGCAAAAAGGTCAACAAGTAGGCGCAATTATTTGGGCTTTGGCGATTACGGGAATCTTAAAAACGCTGGCAAATATCGTTTTTCCATTTTTTAATCTTTACTATTTGCTGCCGTTCAGTTCGATTTTCGTGCTTCCGGGCGTTTTGATTTATGCATATGCAATTTCAAATTTCAAACTTTTTTCGCTCGAAAATGCCCTCGACCAATTTCGGCTTTTCCCGATTGCCTACAAAATTGCGCTGAGCATTGCCACCGTTGCGATTTTGAGTTTTATCTTTTTTCAAATTCCGATTGTTTATTGGGCGTTTCAAGACGGCACAAATTTTGAAGCGTGGCGCAAATATTTGGTTTTCAGCGTAATTTCCGCACTTGTGCCAAATCTTTTGCTCGTTTTGTTGATTGTCCGCACGATTTCGCGTCCGCTTCAGCGCATAACTTTGGCGGCGGTCAAAGTTACCGAAGGCGATTACGGAAACGAAGTTGATTTGCGAAAAAGCAACGATGAAATCGGACTTCTGGCGCAATCGTTCAATGAAATGAGTCGAAAAATGGCATCGGACATTGAAAAACTGCAACATCTCAATGAACAACTCATCCGCACGGAAAAACTCGCCGCAATGGGAACGCTCGCCGCCGGAGTCGCGCACGAAGTCAACAATCCGTTAGCGGCAATTTCTTCGCTTATACAAATGATGCAAGCCAAACATAATCTCGATGAAAAAACCATCGAAAACTTAAAATTAATCTCAACGCAAATCGCTCGAATAACACGAGTTACCAAAGATATGATGGATTTCGCTCGTGTTCGTCAAGCCGCAAAAGGCGAAGTTTCTATCAACAAAATTATCGAAACTTCGCTTCGTTTGGCGAGTTTCGATAAATCTTTCCAAAAACTCGAAATCGAAAAAACTTTTGCCGAAAACCTGCCCGAATTTTATGCCGACGGCGACCAACTTCAACAAGTTTTTCTCAATCTTTTTCTAAATGCCCGCGATGCAATGCCGGACGGCGGAAAACTTTCAATCAAAACTGCTCAAATCGAAAAAGATTTGCAAATCGAAATCGCCGACACCGGCACGGGCATTGACGAAAATGATTCAAAAAAGATTTTCGACCCGTTTTTCACAACCAAACCTGCCGGAAAAGGAACAGGTTTAGGACTCGCGGTTTGCTACGGAATCATCACCGCGCACGGCGGTAAAATTGAGATTTCGGCAAATGATGCAGGCGGCACAACATTTTTTATTACTTTGCCTTTAATGTGAATCAAGAATTTATGTGACTTTTTTTGGTTTGCATTGTCTATTCCATTAGTGAAACAAAACGAAAGACTTCAAAATTTCGTTTGAGTTCAGCAAGTTTTGGTTGAATTATGGTTTTGGGTTTTAGGCTTAAAATGTTTGACAAAAATTGTGAGTCCTGCTGAAATCGAAATGTTAATTTTAAATAATTTATTTTTTGTAAAACTATAACAGCATGAAAACTCTGTCTCCTGAGGATTTAGTGCGGTTGTGTCAGCAAACACTTCCAGAAGACACGCGGGCGTTTGAAGAGATTGTTGCGCGGTATAAAAAAAGAGTGTTTCAAACAACTTACCGTTTGTTGGACAATCGTGAAGAAGCCGAAGATTATTCTCAAGAAGTATTTTTAAAAATTTACCGCAACATCAATACTTTGAGCGAGCCGGCGACTTTTGAGGCGTGGTTGCATCGCATAACCGTCAATACTTGTTTAAATGCTCTCGAAAAGCGAAAAAGAACTCCGGCTATAAAAATTCATCTTGATGCTGATGAGGAAAAACAAGGATTTGACATTGCTTCACAATCAAATACGGAAAAAACTTTTGAAGCCGGTGAAATCCGTAATTGTTTGGAAAAAGCTCTGGCAGAACTCGAACCGGCGGGACGCAACGCAATTGTTTTAAGAGATATTGAAGAAATGTCTTACGAAGAAATTGCCGCATCTTTGAAACTTGGGCTGAGTGCCGTAAAAATGCGGATTCATCGGGCGCGGCTTGCTGTTCGTGATTTAATCGAAAAAATTTGTCCCGGTTCGTGGAGGGCAAGTTCCATTCGATAAGTTTTTTAAATATTTGTTTTCCCCGACAAATCAAAAGGGTTTATGACGCAAAAAGATAATTTATCAGTTTATGCCGATTGGTTGGTTGATTTGGCGGGTGAGGAATTAGAAGGCGAAGATTTAAAGAATGTGCTTGCCACAAGAATTAATTCCGCCGAAGACATTGAACGCGCCAGCCGCGAAGTAGAAATTTCACGTCGCGTGCGGCTTTTGATGATAAAACTCAAAGAAGCCGAAATCGAAGTTCCGGCTGATTTTGAAGCAAAATTGATGGCACGAGTAGGCAATGATGAAACTCTGCTTAATTTGCTGGAAATTTATTTAACGGGATTTGGTCGCACACTTGTCGAATTGATAAATGCTCTGTTCAGCTTTTTCCCCGATGCACGAGATACAGAAATATCGGCAGTTTAATGCCGCGTAGAATTTTTTTTTGAATTATGAACTTCCAAATTGTTATAGATTCTTTAACCAAAATTTATACCGACATAATTAATTTCATACCGAATTTGATTAACGGTTTGATTATTCTTTTCATCGGGTATCTGGTTTCGATTTTAGTTCGATGGATTTTAGATTTCGTTTTGCGGCAGATAAAATTTGACACTTTGCTTGAAAAAACCGGAATAACCGGAAGTTTCAAGATGCTCGGCATTTCAACGCCGCTTTCAAAAATTCTTTCTTACACGGTTTTCATTTTACTTCTGCTTTCATTTGCAATTACCTCTTCGCGGATTATGGGACTAGAGCCGGTCGCTAAACTTTTCGAGCGTTTACTGGAATTTGTGCCGACGCTAATTGCCGCACTCATATTTTTTCTAATCGGCGGACTCGTCGCCCAATTTATCGGGAACACCGTAACCGCTTTGGCAATCGGAAGCGGCATCAACAACGCGCCGCGACTTGGAAAACTCGTTCAATTTTTGATTGTTCTCTTTGTCGTGATAATTTCTCTCGGAATTATGGGATTAGACACGGCTTTGCTGGTAACTTCCGTAACAATTATGATAGCGGCGTTTGGTTTGGCGTTCGGTTTAGCCTTCGGTTTGGGCGCAAAACGAATTGTTCAGCATATTTTGGCAGGCTATTACATCAAAAAAAGATTTAAAACCGGACAATCCGTTACTATTGATCAAATTACCGGCAAAATCGGCGGCTTCGGCGGTGTCAATACGCTGATTGAAACCGATAAAGATTCGGCTGTCTTTCCTAATGAATTGCTTCTCGAAACAATTGTTCGTTCGCCTAATTCTCCAGCCGACGATGCGCCGAAAAATGAGTCTTCAAAAAAAAATAAATAACCAAAATTTTTTGTGACTTTTTTGAAATGTGTCGGTCTTTATATTATGTGGGGCGTAAAGCAAGCTAAAAAAAGCGGAGGGGACGACGGTTACGCTTCGGGCTTGAAAAATAATCCGCGCTTGCTCTCGTGTTTCGCCTGTAAGTCAGGCGAAACACGACCGTTGAAAATA